>NZ_CP124747.1:5355000-5955000 GCF_041860085.1 Schlesneria sp. DSM 10557 | reverse complement strand
CAAAGTGCGGTATCCGCAGAGACGAGATCCATTGCGGATCGCGGTTCCGAGGCCCACAGGGATAAGCTGAAGTTCAAGCTGACCAGCAGCAACCAGCAACACGTCATCGACCAATGATTTAACATGAGCGTCTACCTTGGACTTTGCGATCTGGTCTAGAAACTTCCAATCGCATTTCTGCCCCTCACACCGCCACAATCGGTTCAAATTCAATAACGTCAGCTGCGCGAGACGTCCTTCAGCCGGCAGGAACCGAACTCGGAACCGTGTTCCAAAGGAAACCGAGTGCTGATTCGACCCGGGTGCTGATGGGACTCAGTATCCGGGTAGCATCGACCGCAGAGGATTTCGAATCGACCGATTCCAAAGTCTCCGGTTCTGGTTTTCTCAGGTTCAGGGAAATGGGTCTGACTGGCATGACGCTGGCAAACTCACGAGCGGCCAACGTTGTCTCGGTCGCCAGCACTTGGTACTCGGACCGAATATCCGACAAGACCGCCGTCAGTGTTTCTGAAACATCCGCAGTGACAAGTCCGTCTTGCGGAGCAGCCACGATCACCGGAGATGGGGAAGTGAATTCAACGGGAACTGCGGGAGACTGACTCGCGACCTGTTGGATTTGTTCCTTCCTGCCGATGGAAACGAGAACGGTAACCACCAGACAGACCGCCGCGACCGTCGATGCGAAAAGGATGGCTCGCGACGCGAAAAATCCTGGTGCCGAACGTGACTCCCGGCGATGAGTATGGACTGCGGCGACTCGACGGAGGGGCCTCGGCAATTCCGATGCCCCTGCTTCAGCCGGCTCAAGTTCCCCAAGTTGATGCAGAACGAAATCAGCCAGACGCGTGGGAGGTGCCGCTCGCCGCAGCATATCCACCAGTCCCTCCATGTGTTGTGGCGGAAGCTCGTACAATGCTTCTAAACCGGACCCCGATCTCCACGCATCGATCGCATCGTCGAGTTGCTGCTGATATTCGCAAAATGCCCGACACGAAGGACAGACGGAAAGATGCTCTCGCGCCGTCGAGTCCAGCGGTTGGGAAGTCTCGAGAGACTGCTCAAATTCTTTATTAAATTCGGTGCAGTTCATATCCGTCCTTTGTCACGACGCCGCGTTCGATCAGCAGTTGTCCGAGTTCTCGACGAGCCCGGTGCAGCCACGTTTTGACTGTCCCTTCGGGACAATTCATGGCTTCCGCAACTTCAGCGATACTCAGTTCCTGCTGATAGAACAGAATGAAGCACGTTCGATATTCGTCACGTAATTTTCTGAGTGCCAGGTGCAGTTCTTCGGACAAATCCGCCGTCCCCAGACGCTGTTCGCGCGAAGGAGAGTCAATCGCAGGATCGAAACTGCGGGGACGTACTTTTCGCTGTGAAAGATGCGTTCGACAGCGATTGACGGCGATCGTCAGCACCCAGGGATCCAGAGACCGTAGTTGATCCCAGTGATGAAGATGCCTGATCGCACGCACCATTGTCTGCTGCGCGACGTCTTCCGCGTCCTCGCGATGCCTGAGTTGCCGAAGACAAATGGCCAGCACAGGACCCTCGAAGCGCGCAACGAACTCACGGATGGCCGATTGGTCACCGGTCAAACAGCGTTCGGCGAGTTCCCGATCGTCCACGAGCTGATCACCCCTCCGAAATCAATACCCGCCATCACTTTAAACGGTTTCAATGGCGATTGCGAATCTGGGAAAAATCTCAAAAAAGGTTTCCTGCAGATGCAGTCCTTCGCCTGACGCAGGCCTGCGTCAGGCGAAGGACTGCACGACGAGGCACCCGCACCGGGTCATCGACAATCTCCTTCAACACCGATCAAGTCAGTGCCATCAGTGCCACCCAAAGTGGGGGGGCATCTGTGGCATCCAGAAAGATCGCAACCCGACGTCCACCAGTCCTTGTTCAGTGATGAAAATCTCCGTCGCTGCGCGGGAAAGACGTCGCACGAACCGAGGCAATCAGCGCCAGTGCGGGAAGCCGAAGTCACCCAACAATCGTGCAGGAAATCGCTTGTCGCCTCATAAGCACCTGATTACGCTGAATCTGAAATTATACAAAGCTAAATATGGTGGTAGAGACTCCCGTCTTATCACGTTAGTAAACATGCAGATACTAGTGCGAATCCGCGATTGATTCCGTTCAGGTGAGTGTTCGTGGGAGTAGCTGATGGCTTCTGATGCGGCTTCAAGCCTTGACTCAATCGACATGGGTACCTCGGCACTACCTGGCCGCGGAGCCCTCGAAATTGCCACCGTGCGAGCCCTCAGCCAAAGATCTGATCTGCAGGGGTTTCTGCGATTCGGAACCCATCTCGCCATCATCATTGGTGCGGGCTTGCTGGTCTGGCGGGCTATGCCCCACTGGTATCTGATGATTCCCGCGATGCTGCTGCAGGGATTTGCATTGGTCACGATGTTCGCTCCCATGCATGAGTGTGTTCACAAGACTGCTTTTGCGACCCCGATCTACAACGAAATCTTCGGCTGGATCGCCGGCTTACTCAGTTACTATAACTTCACCTACTACCGCTACTATCACACTTGGCATCATCGCTACACACAGGATGCGAATCGCGATCCCGAGCTGATGTCTCCTAAACCACAAACGGTAATCCAATACCTGCTGGAAATCAGCGGCATCCCCTTCTGGCTCTACCGCCCTCTGATGTTCGCCCGACTTGTGACCGGTCAAACCAGCAGCTACCCCTTCGTCCCCGAGAATGCCCGTCGCAAAATCTCCCTTTCCGCCGGGCTGCAATCGGCGGTGTACGTGGCGGGAATCATCTCCGTCGTATTGGGTTACCCTTACGCGCTGTACTGTTTCTTCCTGCCCACGTTCCTCGCTCAGCCATTGCTGCGAGCCATTCTGATTGCAGAGCACACTGGCTGTAGTGATGACGAAAATGGACTGACGAATACCCGCACGACACTGGCGAGCTTTCCGGTACGGCTGCTGATGTGGAATATGCCCTACCACACAGAACATCACCTCTATCCTTCGATCCCCTTTTTTCAGTTGCCTAAGGCCCACGGAGAACTCAAACAGAAGCTGGCACACCTGGCCCCGAATTACGTCGCCGCCAATCGTTCGGTCGTCCGCTCCCTCGGCACTGAAAAGCGGGAGGAAGCCTCTTGAGTGCCCCGGCCTCCCCTCCCCTGGCCGCTTCGAACTATCAGATCTTCCGGCTTCCCGACTTTACGCTCAAATGTGGAGTTGTCGTTCCAGAGCTTCAGCTGGCCTACAAGACCTACGGGAACCTCAACCGAGATCGCTCCAATGTCGTGCTCTACCCCACTTCGTACGGGGCACAGCATATGGACATCGAGTGGCTGATCGGGGGGCCTGACAGCATCCTTGATTCCACACGCTACTTCATCGTCATCCCGAACATGCTCGGAAATGGCTTGTCCACCTCCCCTTCCAACAGCCCTTTTCCCCCTGGACATCCATTTCCGTTCATTTCCCATGTTGACAATGTCATCGCACAGCGGCGAATGCTGGCAGAGGTGTTCGGCATCAACCGACTGGCAATGGCATACGGCTGGTCAATGGGAGCCCAGCAGGCACTTCACTGGGGCGCACTCTTTCCTGACTCGGTCGAGCGGATCGCGGCCGTCTGCACGTCAGCCAGAACCTCGCCCCACAATCAGGTCTTTCTGGAAGGCCTGCGGGCGACATTGACCACCGATCCCAACTTTGTGGAGGGATACTTCCGAACACATCCCGAAAAGGGCTTGCGAGCCTTTGGCCGCGTCTATGCTGGCTGGGCTCTCTCACAGGCTTTTTACCGCGAACACGTCTACCTGAGTCTCGGCTACACCTCGCTGGAAGACTTTCTGGTCCGGGATTGGGAAGCGAGCTTCCTGCGTCGCGACGCCAATAATCTGCTGTCCATGCTGCAGACATGGTTGCATTCTGACATCAGTGATAATGACGTCTTCCAGGACGACCTGGACAAGGCCCTGGCATCGATCACCGCGAAAACGTTCATCATCCCGGGCCAGACGGATCTTTACTTCACTCCCGAAGACAGCCTGATTGAGGCCAGAAAGATGCCCAACGCGGAATTCCGCCCGATCCCTTCGATCTGGGGCCATCGCGCCGGAAATCCATCGAAGCATCTGCAAGATCAGTTGTTCCTGAAAGCCGCAGTCGCGGACTTATTAAACGATTCCTGAATCGCGATTGGTGTTCGTCAAGGTTCGTCGGAGCGCGCTCCTCGCTTTGAACCGCACCTGAAACTGAAGACCTGGCGCCCGCCACTCGTGGGCGATACGAACTGAGAACGTCCTCGACTGCTGCTCGCGGCGATCGACGACGTACATGAATCGAAAGACGCGATCATGAACCTGCAGCAAACCGCAAACGAGCTGGGGATACGTTATTTCCTGGTGTCATTCTCCGACCTCGTCGGGACATCCCGGTCGAAGCTGATCCCGGCCAGCGCCATCTCAGAAGTCTCCGAGAAGGGAGCGCCTTTCGCCGGCTTCGCCACCTGGCTCGACCTGACTCCAGCCGACCCAGATATTTATGCCCTGCCTGACCCGGCAAGTCTGATTCAGCTTCCCTGGAAACCCGAAGTCGGATGGCTGGCGGCTGACTTGATGATGGAAGGGAAGCCACTTGCACAAGGCCCCCGCAATGTCCTCAAAAAGTCGATCGGCCGGGCTGCTGCCCGAGGGTTTGAAATGCGAACCGGGGTCGAATGCGAATTCTTCCTGCTCAGTCCCGACGGAAAGCAGATCGGTGACAAATTGGATGATCAGAGGAAGCCCTGCTACGACCAGCAGGCCTTGCTTCGTCGCTATGACGTCATCTCCGAAATCTGTGATGCGATTGAGAAGCTCGGCTGGGAGCCGTACCAGAACGATCATGAAGATGCCAACGGACAGTTCGAAATCAATTGGAAATACAGCGAAGCACTCCGCACGGCGGATCAACAGACCTTCTTTAAGTTTCTCGTCCGGTCGATTGCCGAACAGCATGGGCTGCGGGCGACGTTCATGCCCAAGCCCTTCTCTCGCCTGACCGGAAACGGCTGCCATATTCACGTTTCCGTCTGGGACAAAGAGCGGAAAGTCAACCTTTTCCACGACGCCCGTAACGATCTGGGACTGTCCCCCCTGGCCTATGAATTCCTGGGTGGGGTTCTCAACTCCGCCGAGGCGATTTCGGCCATCGTGAACCCCACCGTGAATTCGTATCGCCGCATCCATGCACGGGGAACCAGTTCCGGAGCCACCTGGTCCCCGAATACGATCAGCTACGCAGGGAATAACCGTACCCACATGATCCGTATTCCCGACGGCGGTCGATTCGAATTGCGGTTGGCGGACGGGGCAGCCAACCCCTACATCATGGCTGCGGCTCTGCTCGAAGCGGGGATGGATGGAATCGACCACCGCCGTCACCCGGGGCCTCCATCGGAATCAAACGCCTACCTCGATCGCATTCCCGAAGGACTGCGGATCCTTCCCGACAATCTGCTCGATTCGTTGCGAGCCCTGGAACGAGATACGATCCTGACCGCGGGACTGGGCCCGGAATTCGTGACCGGATTCCTCAAACTCAAGCATGCAGAGTGGAGGGATTTCTCCAGCTACGTGACTCAATGGGAGCTGGACAACACCCTCGACTGCTGACGACAGCTGCCCTGGCTGGCGTGCGTTGGGACCTAGAGTCCACAGAGGTCCGTCGAATCTAACCGCCCGTCATGCAGTGCAGATGCGACAAGGACGGAATCGACGCCCAGTTCGCGAAACCGCAACAGGTCTGATCGGCTGCGCACCCCACCACCGCTGATCAGTTCCACGTCGGGAAACTCACGACGAATGAACCGGCAAAGCAGGTCCGTCGATCCCCCGGTTGACATACCTACGTCTGCCAGATCGAGCACAATCAGGGATCGACCCCCCGCTTCGACCACTTGGGCAGCGATCTCCTGAGGACGTTGACTCCAGCCACCAACATTTCCCGCAAAACGGGGGACGCCATTGAGCAGGTCGAGACTGAAAGTGATGTTCGGCACGCTCTTCGCGAGTTGCCGCACGGATTGGGGCGAGGGTGTCGTCTCAAGCCCCAGAACAATCTCCACATCGCCTGCTCGCGCCAGGGCCTGGGCCCCTGCGAAGTCGCAGACACCTGCGTCGATCAGCAGCTTGAACCGCTCGTCACAAAGATGGCGATATACGTCATAATGCGGTTTCTGCTGCATGATCCCATCGAGATCGGCAACATAAAAGCGGTCGAAACCGAACGATTCTCGCAACCTTCGCGCAATCGACACTGGATCAGAACTGCTGCTGAGTCGGCTTTCAATCCTGCGATACTCCGCCCTCCGACCAGCAACGCCACGAACGACTTCCCCGCCGAGGATGTCCAATACCGGAAGTACTTGCATCAAGATATCCTTTTCCCAACGGGCTGGCTAAAACAGCGTCTCGCCGAGTCATCCGCCGCTCATCCCACGTCCAGTGCACATAGCCAGGCGTTGCTGAAGTCAGACCCGGTACTGATACGTCACTTATCTCATATAAGGAAAACTCAACATGGCTGAGACCACCAGGCCTGCAGTAGGAGATAAAGCCCCCCCCTTTGATCTGCCCACATTCCCGAAAGGGCGGACAAAACTGAGTCAGTTCAAGGGAAAGCAGAATGTGGTGCTCTACTTTTATCCTCGCGACGACACCCCCGGTTGTACGCGGCAGGCGTGCGGATTTCGCGATGAATTCGCAGCGTTTCAATCTGCCGATACCGTGATCCTCGGGGTCAGTACTGATCCTGTCGATTCTCATCAAAAATTTGCTGACAAGTTTTCACTCCCATTTCCATTGCTCTCCGATGAAGACCACGCAGTCGCGGAAAAGTATGGTGCCTGGGTTGAAAAGAACATGTACGGCAAAAAATCGATGGGGATCCAGCGTTCAACATTTCTGATCGACAAGACCGGGACGATCGTCGCCGTCTGGGCCCGAGTTAAAGTCGATGAACACATCCCCAAGGTGCTTGCCAAAATCGAAGCGTTGAAATCAGACGAGGCCTAGTCGCCGGGAACACAATCGGAACCTGTAGAGCGCCGCATCTGGATGCTTCCCAATTCGCCATCCAGATGCGTCACTCAATCCACTTCGACAGCACGATTCGTCAGGTCGTCGGGCTGAGATTTCGGTTCGGAAGGTACTTGCGGGGAACTTTGCAGACCATCGTGTACGCAGGATCAAACATATTTCCCAGGTCATACCGGACGCACTGACTGAGCAGCAGGTTGGCAGAGATCGGGTCGAGGCCGTAGTCCTGCTGGAGCCAGCGAAGCATCTCTGTTGTCGCGTGTTGCAGGCATTGGTCCAGCGGACGGGCGTTGCCAACAGTAAAAATGAAGTCAGAGTTTTCACCTCGCGGCCACCCGATCGACTTACCTTTCAGAACGGTGAGCGTGACTGTCACGTCCATGGAAATTTCGATACCCGTTCCCGCAATTTCTCCGTCTCCCTGCGCAGCATGCCCGTCCCCCAGGAAGAACAGTCCTCCCGGTTCAAACACAGGAAAATAAACAGTGGTCCCGGCAACAAAGCCGCGGTAGTCCATGTTCCCACCGTGTTCTCCGGAAGTCGCGGTTGAGATCGCCTGCTGCCGAAAAGGAGCCACACCGAAGCAGCCGAGCATGGGCTCAAGGGGAATCGTCAACTTGCCGAGTTGATTCGGCGGAGACGTCAGTGTGGCCGTCCCTTCCTCTTCATCAATCGTCCATTCGGACAGTGGCGCCTCAGGTAATTGTCCCACGTATGTCGGGTCGACAACATTCGGAGCGACAACGGATCGCGCCCATCCTTTGCTGCGATTGGGACGAATTCGATCAAGTGTCACCCTCAGCGTATCGCCGGGTTCTGCTTCTGCGACATGAATCGGTCCCGTCTGCGGATTGCCGCGGGGAGTCACAGCTTCACCCGTCTGATCCGCTCCAGCAGCATCGACTGTGGTTGTAGAAACGGTGTCACCACTCCGCACATTCAGCACTGGGCTGTAAGGTCCAAGAGAACGATGATAGCAAGTCGGGATCAGTTGATGATGCATCGTACTTCCAGAGCGTTGGTGACAGTGAGAGTCCTGACCGGAACGCCCTCGTTCATTTCGACGGGCGGATTTTGGGGTGAAGTCCGGTCGGTGGTTCTTTTGCTGACCTTGAGGCCATTGTTAAGTTAAATCGTGGGGGCGTTGAATCCTGGCGGCAGTATCGTGTGAAAACTGTGGTCACTGCAAACCTGCAGCTTAACCCGAGGCGCCTAAGCCAGCAGGTCGGCGCGAAAAAAAACGCATGACGACTGCCATGCGTTCTCATAGAACTCCAGGAATCTGACCGGGGTAAGTTTTCCTCCCGATCGTCGACTCCACACACCTCTCATGCGTTGAGGACCGAAGGCCGAGAGGGTACCCCAGCCTCGCTCCTACTGCTTAATCGAGTCAGATCACTCCTTGGCGCCCGGAAGTCCTTCGCCCGAGTCCCCGTCACGGCGTCGGTCCAGTCGCTTGCCCCGTTCGTTGTCGAAGACCTGACGCTTATTCTTTCGTTTGGGTCCACCGAATTGCTGGTCGCCACCCGAATAGCCCTCACCTCCTCCGAAGCGGCGACCACCTCCGTAACCTCCTTCGCCTCCTGACCCGTAACTACCTCCACCTTCCTGTCCGCTACGGAACTGGCGTCGAGGTGGGGGAGAGTACCCCCCCGAACCGTAGTTTCCTGAACCACCTTGACCGCCACCGTACTGACCGCCGCCGTACTGACCGCCGCTGTACTGACCGCCGCTGTATCCTCCGGAGCCGTATTGACCGGAACCGTACTGGTTTGACCCGTACTGCCCACCACTCCGTTTGCCGTACTGCTCGCCCCCTTCAGAAAACCGCTGGCGGGAGCGGTACTCGCCACCGGACTGGTCATCCTGATAACTTCGTTGCGGCGGACGACTGAAGCGACTCGTTTCTGAATCGCTGGACTGACTCGACTGACTTTTCGAGTAATCCTCGCGAGCTTTCTTCTGCTCCTGTGCGGGAGCTTCCTGACAGCGGAGCCAGTTCGCAACGGCGTCCCGCAGAAATCGCCAATCGCCACCGAAATTCCGCCCGGGGAGCTTCTGCTCTTTCATCATGCGATGGACGGCGGAAGTGGAAACCTTGAGATAGTCTGCCAATTCTTCGAGAGTCAGAACGTCGAGTGGATCGAGTCCGAAGATATCGTTTGGAGTCAAATCCCCCTGAATCGATCCCTGTTCTTCGGAGTCGCCATCAAAGTCTTCTTCGTAATAAGCCTGGTCGCCAGATTGAATTTCGACGTGCGCGGCCGCTTTGGGCACGGAAACATTCAGAGTGGAATCATCCGCTTCAGAAGCGTCTGTCACTTGATTCACGTGATCTGTCATGGGAAATCCTTCGTTCTAGAGCGGTCTTGATGCCGCTCAGTGGTTGGGCGTCTTAATGCCACTTTGTTCTGTCACTCAAACCCGTTGCAGTCGCACCGCATCTGGAGGGCAACTGCATCAGAATCACGTCGGGTGAGCCGACTCTCTTGAATTGAGACCTTCGTTCACGGGAGACGGGGGATTCTACCCCGTACAGCATCCATGGGCCGAATGGTCACTTGCTGACTTCTCAGCTCTTTCTACTTCTTCGTTCTACAGGAACCAACCACTTTCTCTCACCATCAGCCGCGTCGGCACAAGTCCAGCCACACTCAATTCATGTCGGTTGGATACAGGCAGTGGTCCAATGCCCTGACGATGAAAAGTCATCTGCCCCGTTACGACATCTTAGCAAGCAGATATCAATGATAGAACTGTAGACTTTAACGGGAAGGACTCCACTCCTTTTATTATTGTTGTGCGACGGAAAATTCTCCCGTCCCGGGCGCACACCAGCCCCCAATCCGATGTCCCCCCACGAAACGCCCGAATATTCAGACGAGCCCATCGCGCGGGTGGCAATACCCAGGTGGCGAGCGAACGAGCGATCGCGACAGCCCGTGCTGTAAAACCCTGCCGAAAGGAAGTCCTGGCGGAATATTCCGGCTCAGCACACACTTGACGATTCCGATGTGTGTTGGTTAGCCTAAGTAACTGGTTGAGTATATCTGTCCACCAGCGCTAACCATGTACTCCCGCCATTGCTGCCTGCCAAATTACTGAGAATTCCTGAAAAACACGAATTCCTCGCCGAATGTTTTGTAACCCGCTGATGTTCACTGACAAGGTAGATGTATCCGGCATTGCGACTGTGACAGTCGCCCGGTCCGTTCCCAGACTTTGCTGAACATTGCTTTCACCGGTTTTCGCGGAGAATTTCGAATGCCGAGCTGTAATCCTGGTCATTTCGACCGTCTGAATCGTCGTGGATTTCTCTCCCTGGGCGTTCTGGCAGGTGCAGGGCTCACGCTGCCACAACTGCTGCGAAGTACGGCATACGGTGACCTCAAAGACTACAAAAGTTTTGAAAGCACCGCAAAGTCCATCATCCATATTTTTCTGCCGGGCGGAATCGCGCATCAGGAATCTTTCGATCCAAAGCCATACGCCCCGATCGAATACCGAGGCGAGATGGGACAGATCGCCACGAAGATTAGCGGCGAAGTCTTCGGTGATACCCTCGCCAAGACCGCCCAAGTCGCCGACAAGCTCACCATTATCCGCTCAATGACTCATGGTGAAGCCGCGCACGAGCGAGGCACTCACAACATGTTTACGGGTTATCGCCCCAGTCCTGCACTGATCTACCCCTGTATCGGTTCGGTCGTGAGCCATGAATACGGGCCCCGCAACAACCTTCCCCCATATGTCTGCATTCCAAACATGCCGACTGAGTTCGCTGGCAGCGGTTATTTGAGTTCCGCATTTGCCCCGTTCAGTCTCGGTAGTGATCCCGCGGACGGCGGCTTCAAAGTCCGCGACCTCGACCTGCCGGGTGGCGTGGATGAAAGTCGCTTTGCGACCCGTCGTTCGGCCCTCGAAGCGGTGAATGCCCATTTCCAGAAAAAGGAAAAATCCGACGACCTGACCGCGATGGACACCTTCTACGACCGGGCCTACAGCCTGATCAGTTCTCCTGCCGCGCGCGAGGCGTTTGACATCGAAAAAGAACCCGCTCAGATCCGCGACGAATATGGTCGAAACACGGCGGGTGCGCGAATGCTGCTGGCCAGACGACTTGTCCAGGCAGGAGTTCGTCTGGTCAACCTGACGTACGGCGGATGGGACATGCACACTGGTATCGTCGCCGGATTCCGCAACCAGATGCCAGCATTTGACCAGGCGTTTTCCACTCTGATCAATGATCTGGATCGCACGGGACTCCTGAAAGAAACGCTCGTGATGGTCTCTTCAGAGTTCGGCAGAACCCCGAAGATCAACGCACAGGCAGGCCGTGATCACTATCCGAAGGTCTTCAGCGTCGCGCTGGCCGGAGGAGGGATCAAAGGTGGTTACATCTACGGATCATCCAACTCCACCGCCTCCGAACCCGAAGACAATCCGGTTGGCCCAGAAGATCTCTTTACGACGGTCTACCATTGCATGGGAATCGTCGCGGATAAGGAACTCATGGCACCCGGTGATCGTCCGATCGAGATCGTCGACGGCGGAAAAGTCATCAAAGAACTCCTCGCCTGATCGAACGATTCTCGCAGACCTTCGGCGAGGATTCACGCGAGTATGCGAATGAACACAAATCGCTCGTGCGGAATGGCTGACGCGGGAAATCGAAAACGGTTTGCCACGTCGCCCCGCAGAGCAGGCGATCATTGCATCCTGATAGAGAATGACCGGGTGTGACAGGATGTCCGCCTCCAGACCACATTGCAAAGACCTCAGTGGACTCAGGCTCTTTGTTCCCCGTTACCCGCCCCCGCCGACTGTTGCTGCCACTGGCGCGCGCCAATTGAGCAACGTCATTGCGCTTCGCCCGAATTTGCGAGATCGATGATATGCGTGCAGTCCTGACGCTGGTGCTTGTACTGGTTGCGTCCCCTACCTATGCCGCAAGTCCGGTTCTTTCGAGTATCCTCCCTCGTGGTGCCCAGCGAGGAATCGAGACTGAACTCTCCTTCAATGGTCAGCGCCTCGAAGACGCTCTGGAACTGATGATTTACGAACCGGGGATCGAAGTCACCCAGTTCACCGTCGTAAATGGCAGCCAGGTCAAGGCGAAACTCAAGATTGCACCGGATTGCGTGCTGGGAACCAAGCACTGTCGGATCCGGACGGCGAGCGGTCTATCTGATTTGCGAACATTCCGGGTCAGCGCCTTGCCAACGGTTGCCGAGGTCGAACCGAACAGTGATTTCAAGCAACCACAGACTGTCGCCGGCAACGTGACGGTCGAGGGAATCATCCAGAATGAGGATGTGGATTATTTCCTGATCGAGGCAAAAAAAGGGGATCGCATTACGGCCGAGGTCGAAGGGATCCGATTGGGCGATACTTTCTTCGATCCGTATGTCGCCATTCTGAACGAATCGCGTTTCGAATTGGCGACCAGCGACGATGCGGCTCTGATCTGGCAGGACGGAGTGGCCTCGATCATCGCTCCTGCTGACGGAAAATACGTGATTCAAATCCGTGAAAGCAGCTACGGCGGAAACGGTGCCTGCTATTACCGATGCCACATCGGAAACTATCCTCGTCCCCTGGCGATTGTCCCAGCCGGAGGCAAGCCAGGACAGAAGATCGCAGTCCGATTTCTGGGCGACGTCAGCGGCGAGTTCGAACGGGAAGTCGAACTTCCCGCGAATGTCGATCCCGAATATGCCGTCTTTGCGACGGACGACAAGGGGATTTCTCCCTCGGGCAACCGCTTCCGAGTTGTTGACCTGGAAAACTCCATCGAGCAGGAACCGAACGAGACGATTGCTCAGGCGACGAAAGCAGCCGCACCCGTCGCGTTTAACGGAGCACTCTCATCAAAAACGGATGTGGATTTTTTTGGTTTTACTGCGACCAAGGGGCAGACGCTGGAAATCCATGTCTGGGCTCGACGATTGCGATCGGAACTGGATCCGATTCTCATCCTCTACAACGCGCAGGGCGGAGCGATCGCCAGCAACGACGACAGTAATGGACCGGATAGCTTCATCCGTTTCGCGGTCCCCGAAGACGGCCAGTATTTTCTCGAGGTCAGAGACCACTTGCGAAGGGGAGGCAGTGCGTTCCACTATCGCATTGAAGTCAGTCCGCTCGTGCCGGAAGCCTTGCTGGGTGTCAACGAATTTGTGCAGTACGTCGAGCCGAAACTCGCGATTCCCCAGGGAAATCGCTTCCCGCTGCTGATCAACGCCAACCGAGTCGCCTTTGGCGGCCACCTCGATTTCACAGGGCTGAATCTGCCTGACGGAGTCACTGTCGAGTCCTTCGGAATGGCAGCCGACCAGGGCCTGGCCCAAGTCATCCTTGCCGCTTCCTCGGATGCCCCGATGTCCGGGCGGTTCTCTCAAATCGTGGGATCGCTGACAGATCCTGCCAACCCCAATCCCCCACGAGGTGAAGTTCGCCTTCCAACCGTTCTGGTCCGGGGACTGAACAATATTCCCTTCTGGACAGAACCGACATACTCGCTCGCCACGGTCGTGACACAGAAAATTCCGTTCACGCTTCAGATTGTCGAACCGAAAGTCCCGTTAGTCCAAGGCGGTCAGATGTCGCTGAAGGTGGTCGCAACGCGCGCCCCCGACTTCACTGCTCCGATCAAAATTGAGCTTGTGCTGAACCCTAATGGCGTTAACTCCAGCCGTGAGGTTTCGATCCCCGAAGGACAGTCCGAGGCACTGATTTCGATCAACGCAGCGGGGAATGCACAGGTCAAGGACCACAAGATCACTGTGCGGGGAGAAGCCACGGTCGGTAATGGTCCAGTCATGGTCTGCTCACCCTTCGTCACGCTTCGTGTCGCCGAGCCCTATTTCCGATTCACCTATGAGGCGGCCGCAGTTGAACTTGGTGCCGAGACAGATCTCGTCGTCAAACTGGAAACGGCCAAAGAATTCGAAGGGGATGCGACCGTGCAGTTGCTGGGCCTGCCCAACAAAATCACGACGACCGCAATGACATTTAACAAGGACGCCAAAGAGCTGATTTTCAAGGTGAAAGCCGAAGCCGACGCCCCTGAAGGGGTCAACAAAAGTCTCTTCTGCCAGGCGGTCGTAACAGAAAACGGCGAGCCAGTCATTCATAACATCGGGACAGGTCAAATTCGGGTCGACAAACCGTTACCTCCAAAGGCCGCACCTGTACCCGTAGCGCAGGCCGCACCCGCAGCGACGCCAGAACCCACGGCCGCCCCGGTCAAGCGATTAACGCGGCTGGAGCAACTGCGACTTGAACAGGAACAACGCGTTAAAGCTCTGAATGGATCTGCCGCCAGCCCTGACTCAAAGCCCACTGGCGGTCAATGAGCTTGTCGACGAAATTTTAGGGACAATGAAATGCCTCGGTTCTCACCTCTTGTACCGCTGCTGACTTGCGCGATGCTGACTCTCTGTCAAAACTTGATGGCAGCAGATTCGCCGCTGGTACAAATTAATGTCTACCCTCCCGAAGTGAACCTCACGACGCACAGCGACCGGCAACGCGTCGTGGTCCAGGCAGTTCAAGCGGATGGAATCACGCGTGATATTGGCAAAGAAGCCAAATTCACCCTGGCAAACCCCGCCCTCTGTCGCCGTGAAGGGACGACGTTCCATCCCGTCGCCGACGGGCAGTCCGAACTGAAAGTCGAATATGGCGGTAAGTCCCAAACGATCCCGGTGAAAGTCGAACGAGCAGCGGAATCGCGGCCCATCAGTTTTAAACTCGACGTCATGCCTGTCTGGATGAAGACCGGTTGCAACACAGGAAGCTGTCACGGAGCAGCACGTGGGAAGGATGGCTTTCGCCTGTCCCTGTTCGGGTACGATCCCGATGGAGATTACCAGCGGATTACGCGTGAACTTCCCGGTCGCCGCATTGACCTGAGCGTTCCCGAAGCCAGTCTGATCATCGAAAAATCGGTTGGCGTCGTCCCTCATACGGGGGGAAAGCGATTCGAGAGAGACTCTGAAATCTGTAATACAGTCATCGACTGGATCGCGGCCGGCTGTCCCAGCGATCCCGCAAACGTCGCCACATGCATTGGCCTGGAGATTTATCCACGCGATGGAGTCCTCGACGGTGAAGGGGCTCAGCAGGCGGTCACTGCACGAGCCAAATACTCCGACGGAACGGATCGGGACGTCACCTCACTGGCTCTGTATCTTTCCAATAATGACACCTCGGCCTCCATTTCACAGGATGGAATTATCACCGCTGGAGCACGTGGTGAAGCCTTTGTCATGGCTCGCTTCGCCACATTCACCGTGGGCTCACACTTCGTGGTATTGCCGAAAGGGTTGGTCTACGAAGACGTTCCGAAACCGCAGGTCAACTACATTGACGAGTTGGTCAATCAGAAACTGAAGAAGCTGCGAATCGATCCATCCGTGAAGGCAGCCGACGAAGCCTTCCTGCGTCGCGTCTATGTCGACCTGGTAGGACAAGTCCCCTCGGAAGCGGAATACACGCGATTTATTACCAGTGCCGAGCCCGACAAGCGTGACAAGCTGATCGATGAGCTGCTAAACCGCAAGGAATTCACGGAGCTGTGGGTCAGCAAATGGGCCGAATGGCTGATGATGCGGTCCTCGATTCAGACGAGTCCGAAATCGATCACGCTTTATTACACCTGGCTCAGCGAACAGATCGCCGACAACGTGCCGCTCGACAAAATGGTTCGAGACATTCTGGGGGCCAGCGGTGGTACGTTCAAGAATCCTGCGACCAACTTCTATCAGATCGAACCTGACGTGCTGAAAGTCAGTGAGAACGTCGCTCAGATCTTCATGGGAATGCGCATCCAGTGCACCCAGTGTCACAACCACCCGTTTGATCGCTGGACGATGGATGACTACTACTCGTTCGCCGCATTTTTCAGGCAAGTGGGGCGTAAACAAGGTGAAGATTATCGTGAGACAATTGTCTTCAACGCGGGAGGTGGCGAAGTCAATCATCCCGTCGGCGGTCGCGTCATGCTTCCCGAGTTCCTCGGAGGTGGCCCTGCCGATGTCGCCGGAAAGGATCGACGTGAAGTCCTGGCCGAATGGCTTGCTTCTCCCAAAAATCCCTACTTTGCTCAGAACTTCGTGAACCGGATCTGGCACCACTTCTTCGGTATCGGGATTGTGGAGCCTGTCGACGATGTCCGCGTCAGTAACCCCGCATCGAACGAACCACTCCTTGTCGAACTTGCGCGACGGTTCACAGAATCAAATTACAACTTCAAGTCATTGGTACGGGACATTTGCCGGTCAGAGGCCTATCAGCGTTCGACCGAAAAGAACGCCAGCAACGCCACGGACGAACGCAACTTCGCCTCGCAAACGCTACGACGCATCAAGGCCGAGTCGATGCTGGATATCATCAGCCAGGTCACGTCCACCCAGGATAAGTTTCCATTACTGCCTGTGGGAGCACGAGCGGTCCAGATCGCCGACGGCGCAACCAGCACCTACTTTCTGACGACGTTCGGGCGCGCCACGCGCGAGACGGCCTGTTCGTGTGAAGTCAAAATGGAACCGACGCTTTCACAAGCGCTTCATCTCCTCAATGGCGAAACATCGAACCAGAAGATTGTTCAGGGAGGCTTGGTCGCAAGCTTGCAGGGCGAAAACCTCACCCCGGAACAGATCGTTGAACGGCTCTATATTCGCTGTCTCAGCCGGAAGCCAACCCCTGACGAGATTAGCGCTTTGCGGCCACTGTTTGCCGAAGTGAACGACATTAAGCGTTCGCTCGAAGATATCTTCTGGGCACTTCTCAACAGCCGCGAGTTCCTGTTCAACCATTAGCCGACCAGGGCGAGCAAACCTGGGTGCCGGGGTTGATGGGGTTGCCCCCCCGCCCCGGCACTCCCCCCCCTCTCATCCTGTCCAATCGACATACGAGAGTGGCCGGTAATTGAAAACACCTGATCTGCGAGAAGCTCACTTAATGCGACTCTCGCAATCCAGTTTTGCGGTCCTCGTGACCCGATGAATTCGTGGAGTGATTGGTTATGCGTTCCTTCGCCATCTGTCTGGTCGCACTCAGTCTGTTTTCGGGATCTACCCAGGCGGAAGAGAAGGCGGCACCCAAAGAAGAAAAGATCACGTTCGATCAGCATATTCTGCCCATCTTTCGTGAAAAATGTGGTTCCTGCCACAACACGAATGACAAAAAAGGGGATCTGGTTCTCGACAACTATGGCCTGGCCATGCAAGGGGGCGCTTCCGGTGAAGTGATTCGCACCGATGGTGACGCTTCGCAAAGTCAGCTTTACCTCGTCGTAGCGCACTTATCTGAACCCAAGATGCCTCCGCAGCAGCCCAAGCTGCCTGACGAGCAACTCGAATTAATTCGGAAATGGATCGAGGGGGGGGCTCTCGAAAACAGTGGCAGTAAAGCCAAGGCGAAAAAGAACGTGGCCGTTGCAATGGTGACGGTCTCCAATCAGCGTCCTGCCGGCCCAGCTCCGATGCCCGAGAACCTCCCGCTCGAGCCTGTAGTCATTTCCCAGCGCGGTAATGGCATCACGGCCCTCGCCGCAAACCCATGGTCGCCACTCGTCGCAGTGGCGGGACACAAGCAAGTCATTCTGTATGACACGAGGACAAGCGAAGTCGCGGGGATTCTCCCCTTCCCAGAAGGAGTGGCACACGTCCTGAAGTTCAGTCGCAATGGACAGTGGCTGCTCGCGGGGGGTGGACGCGGAGCCCACTCGGGCAAGGTGGTCTTGTGGGATGTCAAATCGGGCAAGCGAGTCGCCGAGGTTGGTTCTGAGTATGACGTTGTTCTGGCCGCCGATATCAGCCCAGACCATACGCAGGTGGCTCTGGGTGGCCCCAAGAAAATCGTACGCGTTTACGATACATCGACCGGAGAATTACTCTACGAGAAAAACAAACACACCGACTGGATCACGGCGCTGGAGTTCAGCCCCGATGGCGTCTTGCTGGCAACTGCCGATCGCAGCAATGGCCTGATCGTGTGGGAAGCATTCACCGGCCGAGAGTTCTACGTACTGACCGGACATACCGCAGCACTGAGCGATGTCAGTTGGTCACCCGATAGCAATATTCTGGCCTCGTGCAGTGAAGATACGACCATTCGGTTGTGGGAAATGCAGAATGGAACCCTGATTAAAAACTGGGGTGCACACGGAGGAGGCGTCACGGGGATCGAGATCTCTCGTGACAACCGCATCGCTTCCACCGGTCGCGACAATACGGCGAAGCTCTGGGACTTCAACGGGACAGCGATTCGCGCTTTTGGAGGACTGACGGATATCGGAATGGAAGTGACATTCGATTCCGAGAACGATTTTCTGCTGGCAGGCGATCTGTCGGGGATCGTCCGCGTCTGGAACGCCAAAGATGGAGCCATTGTCAGCCAGCTTTTGACTAACCCACCTCCACTCGAACAACAGATCGCAATTGCCGCTCAGTCGAAAGCCTCCGCAGAAGCCGCAGCCAAGCAGGCTGCGACGAACCTCGAATCGCTGAACCGGCAAATTGCCGAACGGAAGAAAGCGGAAGAATCCGCCGCCCAAGTCTTGGCAGACACCTCCGCCCAAGTCGAGCGCCTGACGAAATCAAAGACCCAGGCAGAGGCGGAACTCAACGCCAGACGGAAAGCGTTTGAGACATCAGAGGGAGAATTGACTGCCGCCCAGGTGGCGCACTCGAATGCAGCAAAAGCGAAGGATGCCGCACTTCAGGCAGCAAGCGAACACAAAGCAAAAGTGAAAACCGCAACCGAAGCGGCTGAAGTTGCGAAGAAGGATGCTGAAAAGGCAGACGCGGCCCTGGCTGCCAGTCCCGACGATGCCAGTCTGAAAGAGGCCGCCGCCTCAGCCAGGAAGAACCTCGACACACTAGCAGACCGGTTGAAGGAAGAGATGGATGCTGCTGCTAAGGCGAATCAGCAGCTCAAAGCCGGGGAAGAGGCCCTGAGCGCAGCGGTCGCTGCATTGAATAAGGCGAAAGCTTCTCGAGAGAAAGCTGCAGAAGAGACTAAAAAGGCGGAGCTGTCAGTGACCGAAAGCACAGACAAACTCAAGCTGGCAACGGAAGCAGCCGCTGTGGCCAAGACCGCATTGGATAAAGCAGCGGCCGAAGCGGTGATCACTCCAGAACTTCAAAAGCAAGTTGCAGACGCAGAAGCCGCGGTGAAGGTCACATCTGAAAAGCTGGTTCTTCTCTCCGGGCAGTTCGAACGGCTCAATGCGGGGAAAGGCCGAACTCACCAGCTTCCCGAGTGAAGTTCCGTTGAAGCAGGCGGCCCGAGTTTTCCGTTTCCGGAACGCTCGGGCCAGTGCTATTCTATGCCTCTCTCGCGGACCTCCCGGCACCGGGCCCACCCGTCGGTCACTCCAGTGCCCGGATCGCTCTTTCCTTACGCTTCCGCTTGGTTTCCTCGAGCAACTTGAGTTCGTCGTTGATCGTTTTCTTGAGTTCTTCCAGAACCGCGTCGAATCGAGCCATTTCGGCCATTTCACCAAGCACCTCTTCTAACCGGGCGATCAACGTGGATAACTGATTGATTGACGTCTCCAAGGAGGATGCGGGATTCGTGCTCTTATCGAGCGCAAATCTGAAGAGCCCTAAAGAACTGTCGAGGCTGGGAAAGTTGGTCACGTTGATGGCATTGAGTGGTGACAGGATTCGTCGATCAAGCCGTTCCAGCATGGCTGGCGTGTCTGCCGCATTGTTGATCAGCTCTTCGCGGATATCAGCAAATGCGGATTCGACACCAACTGTCTCGATTGCGTTCTTGCGAACGCCATGGAGCGACCGATCTGCTGCGGCATTCAAACCTTGTGAATTTGCCTTGATCATCTGACTGATCTGCTCGGAACTCTGCGACCCATTGAGTCCTGAATGGAGCAGTTTTTCGTGCTGAGTACGCAGCTCCTGAAGTGTTCCCTTACATTCGGAAATGATCTGTTCGACACGTTTACGCAGATTCAGTTCCCGGCCGTACAGCATCGAAAGAAGTTCTTCTTCAGGAATAATCGTGAATGTGAACTTGATACCCTGCGAGCGGTGAGCGGCACTCGGGGCAGGAGCTGCATCCCCCATCGCGCTAGGATCCCCTGGCTGGAGCGGCCCACCGTCCGACACCGTGCAGCCATCAAGGGCAGAGACCGTGAGCGTCAGTCGCTGCTTCGTCGACAGATCCAGCGGAAGTACATCGAACCGCTCAAATTCCTCATTTTCAGCGCGCTGTAGCGTGAACTCTCTCGAATCCGGCAGAGGTGGTGCCGCAAATGAACGCTTCTGCCATTCCTGAGCGTCGTCTACCCGGAACTCAAACTCTGCATTCGCGATCCCATAGTCGTCTGTGATGGTTCCAGCGATCGGAATTCTGGCCTTACGTGTAATTGAGGTGCCGATCCCCTTCAGTCGTGACTCGATCACAGGGGGTTGATCTACGATCCCGTTGATTGTGAAGCGGGCTGGTGTGGAACTGGTGATCTGATCGACATCCTCGAGCGTGATTCGCACAAGGCTGTCCGGAGGCATCGGCAGTGGCAAGACGGGAGACGTTCCGGCGGCCGATGCGGCACTCAATAAACCGGGGAGTATGGCGGCGGCATCCGCTCTCAAGATGAACGGCATCGAGAACGTGAGGCGGTCGTTCGACCAGAACTGCGGTTGTCCAGCTCCGACGACAATCGGAAGTTGAAGTTGAGTCTTGCCATCTTGAGATTTCATCGAAATCGACGCTTCCGAAGCACCAGCCGCACCGTGAGTGAGCGTGATCTCCCACCGATTAGGTCCAACATCCCCTTCGATTCTGGCCTGAGTCAGCGGTTTGTTGGCAGTGATCTCCAGGATGAAGTCGGTCTGCAATGGAAGCGAAATCTGAGAGCCATTCAGCTCGTTCGATGTCCGTTCCACACCAGCACTGCTAACGGTGTTAAGACCCGTATATTCCGGGAACAGACTGTGCAGCGTCACCCGAGTGACCTCCGGGGGCGGAACAACGTCGACAACGTAAGGATCTGAATGGCGGTAGTCCCCTCCAGAGACCCAAAGTTGAGCCCCCTCAATCAATCCAATAAACGTATGCCTGAAGACCTGATCGGCAGAAGGGGTCAGCCAAATCTGAGCTGTACGGCGCCCCATCTGACTGTCGAGTCGAATTCGGCGGGGGGGCTTTTTTCCTTCCGGCACTTCAACAACGACCGTGAGGTCCCCCCCTTTCGGATGTCGATAGTGGCCTTCCACAAAATCCCGAATCCGGTCCCCAGGTTGAACCACGACTTTCATCACCAGTTCGGTTTCCCGGGTCCAGTAGCCATCCTTCAGTCCCAAATAGCCTGCGGCCCAGCGTTCCATCGCCGCGGAGTCCACCACCATCATTCCGAAGATCGATGCAACCAGAACAACGGCGCCGACAATCGCTCGGCGAAGAGGGCGACTGTCAAAAACTGAACCCAGATCCAGCCGGGATGCCGTACTGGTGACATCCTTCAGTGTCCGCTGCAACATGGCCGCAGTGACGGGCGAATCCGTCTCAAGGAGACCTTCGGACGCTTCAACGGCCGTTATCAGTCGATCGTCCAGTTCGGGAAATCGCCGTTCGAGGACCAGCGCGAGTGCCCTGGTGCGGAACCCGCGAAACAACCGCAGCCCGATCCACGAACAGGCCCCCAAAGTGACGAGTGAAATTCCGGCGATCAAGACGGCTGCGCGAAACCAGCGAGGAAGCTCCAGGTGACTGAGCTGAAAATAGGCCCAGTCAAAGGCGAAACTGGACCAGAAGAGTAGGCCCAGCACGACAACGACGAGAGCCAGCCCTTCCCAGAAGACATAGGAACGGATTCGTGACTTGAGCTGATCAAGGATAGAAAGAGCTTCAGCGGGAAGTTGGTTAGGCGTAGTCATGTACCGCTCTTGAGCTTTTAACTTCTGGGGATGCGGAATCGCTGGCCTGAGCCAGCGGTCAGGCCAGCTTCAGGATCTTTCTCGTCAGCCACTCAATCGAAAGAATCGAGACCAGCAGGTACATCACCCACTGACGATCCCACAGCGTTCTCAAACGTTCGGGGACATAGAACTGTTCCCCCCGGTCAGGCAACAGGCCTGGTAGTTCCACAATCGCTTCGTCCACAGTCAGGTACTTCCCCCCGGTATCGCGAACGAGGTCGGTCAGCAACCTGACGTTCTGCCGGATATTCTCATCTTCCAGCTTCGGCAGCGCAACCACGATTTCGTCGGTGACACGCTCACGCGAATCCGGAAGCAGCAAATCGAGCTTGTAGGTACCGGGCAGACTGACACGAAAATCACCCGTGAAAACACCGGGACTGGAAGGATCACGACGCAATTGGCGGGGCGGAGTGAGTGGTTTTCCAGCAGGGTCGTGGATATCCAGGGTCACTGTTTCCGCTTCGAGGGGATCATATTTCGCGTCGAGGACACGTGCTCGTACGCGCAGCGTCTGACCGATCAGCAGTTTTCGACTGTCTGGCATCAGCAGGCCTCGCTTGGTGCCGCGTTTGGAGCGACCTTGTCCCACTTCGCGAATGGTCTTAATCCAGAACCGGTCATAGTCGTCTTCGCTCACCGACCGCAGCCGCCACATCTCTGCACTGCCAAGGTAGAAAACAAAGCCTTTGCTCAGTGGTTGCCCCGCCATCAAGACGGGGGGCTCACCTGCGGCACGGGGGTCCGAAAAGTTCGCGTAGACCTTCGCACCGGCCTTATGCCCATTCGTGGGGTAGCAGCGATAAATTCCGGGGAATGCTTT
This sequence comes from Schlesneria sp. DSM 10557, assembly GCF_041860085.1. Lineage (NCBI taxonomy): Bacteria > Pseudomonadati > Planctomycetota > Planctomycetia > Planctomycetales > Planctomycetaceae > Schlesneria > Schlesneria sp. DSM 10557. The sequence continues at coordinate 5,932,153 of NZ_CP124747.1, read as the reverse complement.
CCAGCGAGCGGCAGAAGTGACGGGGTCGTCGGTCAATTGGAGGAACCCCAGACTTTGCCCCTCTTTGCTAAACTTAACGGGCCATGGCTGTGTGGAGTCCTGGTCAAAACGAGACGAGGTGAAGTAGGAGCTGAGGAAAACAGGATAGAGTTCGAGTAATGGCCGGTATGCCTCGTCCCCCGCCGCTCCGGAAGCAGCAGCATCACTCATCCCCGCCAGGGTGGGTGTATTCACGTCGCCGGCAACGAGGATCAATCCTCCCCCTTCGAGACTGACCCAGTCTGACAGAGTTTTGAAAGACTCGGCCGGGATACTCTTCCAATCCGGGTCAAACGCCATCACGACGTCGTACTCGTACAGTTCTTCTTTGGCTGCGGGAAATGCGGTGAGCAACCTGTTCGATTCCTGACTCGTCCCGGGCCCTCCGGACTGCAGATAGACATCGACATCGAATGACTTGTGCCGGAACAGAAGGTTACGGACGAACTGGTAATCTCGCATTGGCCCCCCGGCGACCAGCAAAACGCGAGTAGGTCGATCGAACGTGTTGACGGTGAAGGACAATTCGTTGTCCTGTGAATTGAACTCCGCGATTCGGTTGGGCGTAGATGCTCGAACGACGTAGGTCACTCGCCCCGCTTCGGTGGGATTTCGCGAGAACTTGACCTCCACCGGGAGTGAATCCTCCAGCAGCGTGGCCTTTTTCCGTTCGACTGCAACAGGCTCAACGTCCGCCCCAGACTTCATCAACAGTTCCACGTCGACCTCTCGTCCTGCCAAACCATTCCCCTGAATGAAGGCAGTGATTTCGAAAGGATCGCCCATCTGGACATCCGTAGGTGAGGCGATTTCAGAGACCGCCAGATTCACAGGTTGCTCGGTTGTTCCCGTGCCGACAGCAATCAAACGGGACTTGGTGGCGATGGCTCGGTCGTGTGTCGTCGCGGGATCGATCCCGGCATTGGACGCACCGTCCGTCATGACGACAAGTCCCGACAGGGTCTTACCTGCAGAGAGACGAATCAGTTCATCGAGGCTTTCCCCCAATCGTGACTCGAGACCGCGAGGCCGCAGCAGTTCCTCCCAGTCCAGTGGTGATTCCGATTCCGGTACGACATCACCGTTGCTGGTCGATTCACCTCCCGTGCGGGGGAAGACCCGATGGGGACCGACCAGTCCCGAATCGTAAGTGAAGATGCTCACCTCATGCTGCTTTCGCAGTGTCTCGACAAGATTCGATGTCACAAGCAGCCGTTTGACTTCGTCCGCCCTTGAAGGACCGGTGGCGGTGCCGGGAGACTCACGCTCGGATGGATTTCCCGCGGGATGCCGCATGGAAAGAGAAGTGTCCACCAGGATGCCAACACGAGACGGTCGGTAGGATTCTTTCTGGGTCCGGTCTGAGGGATTCAGGGCAATCACGAGCAGCGATGCGAGGATGCCGACGCGCAGCAGGATTAACCAGACTCGCCAATACCAGCGAAGGTCCGCTGTGTCGCGAAGATAGAGCCAGATCGACCATGCCACAAACAGCACCGAACCGCCAATTAAGAGCAGCCAGCCCAGGGACGTTGTTGGCCAGTCGAACTCACGCACCGTCAGCGTGGCCGTGTCGACCGCGGCAACAACGGAAAGCATCGATCCTGGGTTGAGATCAAACATCAACGGGTCTCATTCAGGAGATCTGTGAAACAAGAAAGCCAATCCCTCAACCTTATCAAAACGTTGTTCCTCAATGGCCACTTGAGTGAGGACAAATCAGCCGATCGCGATCAGGCTGCCCGGGATGGATACTTGCGTCGTCCATTTTACGATTCCATTCATTCTGAGAATTTCAGCGTCTTGACTGCTTGCGGTGGATGATAACTCAGTTTGTAGGCCAGAGCTTGCTCAAGCACGAAAAGAGTTCCCAGCAACCACAAGAGCCACTGCCGAATTTCTGATCCGGCCTCGCGTCCTTCGACCCAGTCCAAACGCCCGAATTCCTGAATAGTGGCGCCAGAGGCGTTCCCCATTCGCTTTCGCAGATCCGCCGAAGTCGCCAAAGCCAGCTCCCCTTCGCCCGGAGCCGTGTTGAAGGCAATGAGTCTCTCTTCGCTTGCCTGGCTCTGCTTCAACAATCGAACGGTATAGACTCCGGGCTGGTCGGTGTTTCGAAAGACAGCTCTCAAATTCAGCGATCCCTCGTTTGCCACCGGAGCTTCAATTCCCTGGGTAAGAGTTCCGTCCCCGGAATGCCCCTGCCCACCGGTTTCACCGGCACTTTCGGGTGATGCCTGCAGTCTTGTCATTCGATCGCCCTCTTCGCCGGGCGTTTCAATTTCAACAGAATCTGAGTACTCAGCGGGATCGAGGGCCAGGACGATGGGCTCACCGACTTGTCGTTGTTCCGGGATGCGATCCGTTCGTGCGAGAGATTTGACGAGTTCCAGTTGGACGACAACAAAACTGTTATCGGTCGCCCAGTTGTTCCAGTCAGGTTGAGCCGTCGTGAGACACGTGATTACCCGCCCTTTTCCGAAACGGTGTTCCAGGAAAAGCGGATCCTTGCTTCGCAGCGAGGCCATTGTTTGCACACGGTCCATTCGGACCTGATCGTCGCGAACCCAGTCTTTTGCCGCGGGCATAAACTGAAAGATTCGAACGAGTTTCACCAGCGCGTTATCCTCACCCGCAAAGATTCGGAACAACGGGTGTTTCGATGTCAGGATGTCTGCGCCAGGACTGGTCGGATCAAGAATCAATTCCTTCGGAGCACTCTCCAGCGGAATCGGGAATAACCCCGTCCCGTTCCGGTAAAGCTCTGAGTTGTAATGTGCGGGCCGGATCGACTCTCCTACGAACCACGCCAATCCCCCCCCGTCAGCGACGTAACGTTCGAGCGCATCGATGGAATCGGCGGGCAATTCCGGCACGTTTATGAGGTAGATACAGGCGAAGCCATCCAGTGGACGGCGACGAAGGGCTTCGACACTCTCAATCGTGGCCAGGTAACCCGTGGCCTTGGGATCCGCTGCAATTGCGTCTGCGATGTACGAAGCCGCATCTCCCGACGACTCACCGTCGACCAGCAGCACCGAGACAGCCTGCGGTACGTCGACCGCGATGGACCGGTCGTTATCTTCCGACAGTGCATCTGAATCCAGACTGACTCGAATCTTGTGCGTCGACGGAGTGGCCAGTCGAATTTCGAACTCCTGAGTGACCTCCGTCTGCGGTTCGATTTTCTCCAGCAGAACACTCGTGGGAAGTTTGTTGTTGTTATCAGAAACGGAAAGGCGCACATTCGACGCGACCTGCGAGCCATTGTTCTTGACCGTGACACGCATTCGCAGCGGAACATCAACGGCAGCGACCTGGATGTCACCGGTCAGTTCAACAACTGTCAGGTTGGCATGAGCTTCAGGAACTGCACGGACAAGATTGACCGAAACCCCGTTCTCGGCGAGCCCTTCAATGGCCGAAGTAATGGCCTTCTGATCCCGCCAGTCACGCTCACGAAAATCAGAGATCACGTGAAGATGATGGATGTTGCCATTGTCTTCCGCGAAGAACTTCTTCGCCTCCAGCAGGCCCGTCGTTAAATCGAGTGACTGGTTCGTGCACTTAAATGTCTGCGGATCGAGTTTGGCAAGCAGTTCCGCAACAAAGTCTTCGTTGACATTCCTCTCAACGAAGAACGGCTGCTCAGGCTGTGAAAGCCTCAGCAAGGTCAGCTTCTGAGTATTGGGCTGTTGCGCTCCCCCTGCTGCAATCTGGTTGACGACCTTGATCGCCTGCTCAAAGCCACTCGTATCTTCCCATCGCTCTTTCATCGACAAGCTGTCATCAATCAGGACGAGATGATGAGTTTGAGCGCCGCGAAAAATCGACATCTGCGCAGGATTGAGGATCAACCGGGAGATAAGCAGGACCAACCCGATCACAATCAAGATGCGAAGCAGCAACAACAAAAGTTGCTCCAGCAGCAGGCGCCGCTGATTCCGTTTCTGACTTTGCAGCAGAAACTCCATGGCTGCAAATCGAACTCGCCGATACTGCACTCGATTGATGAGGTGAATGGCGATCGGAAGGGCGACAAGGAGTGCGCCCCCCGCGACAAACCCGGGATTGAAAAAGTGATTGGCGAGCCAAGCTGACATCAGGCATCGGCTCCTGAATTACTGCAAAAGTTTGTGAGTCCTGAAGACTTCTTAAACGAGCCCGTGAGCTTTGCAGAATATCCTAAGTCAGCGCCAATTACGACCGCTACAAACAGATCGGCCCCTCGTGAGAATCGGCTGGCCGTCTGTTTCTCGATCACGCGAGTCTTTACGGGAAACGCTTCCAAGACGTCGATTTCGTCGAAGAAGTTACCCACGTGACACATGCCCCAACTCCATTCATCCAAAATCACCTCACTGTCGAAAACCAGGGGACCGGCGCGTGGGGACCAATAAGTCGAGTCTAACTTCAGCAGAGTGGAAAGTCATCTCCCCCTTTCCTCAGACTGAGCCCACTACGGCACCTGCCAACTTCAGACTGTTTTCAAACAAAGTTAATAAACACGCGAACAGTAAAGAGGCAACTGTATCTATTCGCTCGAAACCGAGTCGGGAAACGTCCAATAACGCATTTTTCGACAACCAAAGAGTGGCAAAACAGATTCAATGATGATACGTTGCCACTGCCAGGAAAATGCAATTTTGCGGTTGCAGGATTCGAAGTTTCCGTATCTGATTTGACCCGTACTCAGGTCGTCAGCTTTCATTCTTGTTAGTCACTTGAATGAAGGTTACGTTCTGTTCTTCGGAGGTGGTTTTTATGGAACATTACGAGTACCCCGCAGGGGCGGTCGTATTCATGCCCGGGGATCTTTCCAAGAAAGCCTACCTTATTCATTCGGGTGCCGTAGAGCTTCGACGTGGCACGTTTGATTCTAATGACCGGGAGGCGCAACTCGGTCCTGGCGAAGTCTTTGGTGAATTGAGCCTTCTCACCGAAACGCCGCACACAGTTTCTGCGCGGGTGATTAAGCCCGCCCGTCTTTCTGCCATCACCCGGGATGAGTTTGAACAGGCGCTGAGTTCCGTTCCGACCGAAGTGAACGCTTATATCCATTCGATCCTGGAACGACTGAAGGATTTGACCTCGCGTGAGCAGTGTCTCACAACGGCCATTCGACCGGTCGAGGCACTGACGGCCACCCTCTATCCGTTAACCCGGACTGCCGCGTCATCGTTGCCTCACGCGTCACTACCCATTACGAATTTCCCATTCCGAATCGGCCGATCATCGTCGCAGCGTGATCGGCGGCAATCGGATGGCAATGACCTCTTTCTGGAAGACCGTCAGCCCTACAATGTCTCACGCAATCACGCGATGATCGACATGGAAAACGGCAAGATCGTCGTGAGAGATATGGGATCGTCACTGGGAATCCTGGTGAACGACACCGTGATTGGCGGCCCTTCGGACGAACAGGAAAAAGTTCTGGACTTCGGCGACAACATTATTGTGCTGGGAGGAATGACCTCTCCGTTCCAGTTTCGAGTCAGCGTACGTCACGGATAGTCCGCCACGCCCGCCAGCGTTAACAACGTGCAATCCCGTGTCGGCTTGCAGCGAGCCTTATCGTTCCGCCTGCGGTTTCATTGCCAATCCGCTTCGAGGGTGATTGTTCCCCCGCCCGGGCTGATTCCCGGCGGACCAGGAATCACTTTTCATCTCTGAGGGGCGCTTCCTCGCGCGAATGCGTTTACACGCGTGGATTCTTCCGCCAAACTAGACTCTGTTCGGGGGAAGCATGTGCCGACCCACTGACATTGACTTGGATTTGACTTCTGAGCAGACAGGAATGTTATGAAAAGTTTTCTTGGATTGGTGGCATTAGCGATCGTCTCACTGAGCACTCTGGGGTGGGCTGCTGAACCGGACAAGGATGGTTTCATCCAACTGTTCGACGGCAAATCATTCGATGGCTGGAAGATCAACGAAAGCCCCGAAAGCTGGAAAATCAAGGACGGCGCCATCGTCGCCAACGGCCCCCGCAGCCACCTGTTCTATGTGGGTGATGACAAGCCCTTCACGAACTTTGAATTCCGGGCCGACGTCAAGACAGAGCCCAACAGCAATGGTGGGATCTACTTCCACACCAAGTTCCAGCCTGAGGGATGGCCGAAATACGGGTTCGAAGCTCAGGTTAACAACACTCAGGGTGACCCCAAGCGTACCGGAAGTCTGTACGGCGTGGTCGACGTGCTTGAGAAACACGTCCCCGATCACGAATGGTACACCGAGACAGTGATCGTGAAAGGGAAGCGAATCATCGTCAAGATCAACGACAAAGTTGTTGTTGACTACACCGAACCCGATGACAAGGTCGCTGGTGCAGACTTCACCCGCAAGATCGACAAAGGAACGTTCGCACTGCAGGCTCATGATCCGGGCAGCACCGTCCATTTCAAGAACATCCGAGTGAAGCGACTCGACTGAGTCCTCACATCCCACGGATGAAAGAGCGGGCTCGCTAACCGAAAAGGTTACCGAGCCCTTTTCTTTGGTGTCGCTTCAGACAATACCACGCGGCCAGCTCAGTATCGTATTGACGCCACACATTCGTTGGGGTAGACGTGGACAACGCGGAAGATTGAATTGACCTTGAAGGGAAATGAAGTCACCAACTTGATCAACTGACGCGGGAGACTTGGCGATGGCGAGTCACGGCTGGATCTTTTGGGCTGCCCCACTTTCGCTGTGGGCTTTTTATAGTTGCTGGTACTTCGGTTATCAGTCGGGTTACGCAGATGGCCATGAGACGGCCTGGAATCTTTCCCGACCTTTCGAACCCCAGGTGGAACTCTCACAAATTGATGAAGAGGGCCACACGGCGACTCCTCCGTTTACACCTGTTACCTCTCTCCGCTGAATGACACCGCCTGATGGCAACAGGTCCCCGGAATGAGAATGCTGGCTGACCGCTGAACGGAGGTTTCCTGTTCGGCCAGTGAGTCACTCGCGACATTCCCGCCCCACTTCAGTGGCAAGTGGAGATGTCCCACGATATCCCGCCACGGGATGGCAAGCTGAGAATCAGAACGACATACTGGTGCAGCTGCGACCCCTGTCGCTCTGGTAAACCTCAGGACACCTTCGGCCTCTTGCGAAAGGATATTCAATGACCAACTGGAAGCACGCTTCTCTCACTTTTGCGCTCTTTGTCTGCGTTGTGTCGGGCCTCCCGACTTCCCACCGGCTTGCTCCCGCATTTGCTCAGGAGAGCGAGTCGGGCGAGACCAAATCCGTGACCATTAAAGCCATCAAGCTGAAAGTCCCGGCAGACTGGAAACAGGAAAAGCCTTCTAACAATCTTCGCCTCGGCCAATTCAAGCTCCCACCCGCTGAAGGTGACAAACCAGCCACGGAACTGGTCATTTCTTCGTTCGAAGGTGACGGCGGGGGAATCGACGCGAACTTCAAGCGATGGATTGATCAGTTCACAGCAGAAGGGCGTAAAATCAAGCTCAGCCGGGGAGAATGCGAGCAGGGTAAGTATTATGTCAATGATATTACCGGGACCTACCTGCAATCCTCTGGCGGCCCCTTTGCTGGCAAAAAGACTCCCATGCCAGGCTATCGCTCTGTCAGCGTCGTCCTCGCAATCCCCGATAAGGGCGTTTACTTCCTGCGTCTGACGGGACCGGAGAAGACGGTCACAGCCGCTGCCGAATCATTCCGGAAGTCGTTCGATGGCGATGCCGCGAAAGAAACGGAATACGAGATGAAATGATTCTGGTCTTGAAGACCATAAAGTAGCACTTGAACGCCACAGGCACTCGAATCCTATTCGAGTGCCTGTGGCGTTTACGCTTTATGCGAGAAACGTCTGCAACTCAGGTATGCAGTTCTGGACGAAGGTAGATGAAGCTCTTCCCCAATCGTCCACCATAATTGCCTGCCGAGATTTTCTTCAGTCCAGGGCTATTTCGGGTTGCGGCAATGATGGCCTGCGTGCCCGCGGAGACAGTGGCCAGATCGCGACCGTTGATGATGATCTCCATGATGGAGTTCACCCCTTCAGGCACCTGTGACTGGTCCCCGAGTTTCTTACGGAGCGTTGGACAGAACGGGTGATTGGTACTGGCAAACAGAAAAGAGTAAGCACTGCCCGCCTTCGAGCCGCTCGCCGCGATCCCCCCTGGAAACGGAGCAATTGTCCCGGGAACTTTTGCCAGTGCCGCGACCCCCAGTTCTGCAGCGGCCAGTGACGCATCCAGCGATTCCGCGAAGAACCACAGGTTTCCCCCCATCACTCCGTCGGAAAATCCGAACCGACGGTCAATGATAAACTCCCCCCCCATAATTGGCAGCACCCAAACCTTGCGACCATAGCGGTGGTCACGGAACTGATGCCCGTCACCAAACAAGGCAATTTTACGCCCGAGCTTAAAGTAGGGGTCCGAGTCAATCAGGTTGAAACAGGAAGCCGTCGGGCATGTCAGTACATTTTGACTCAGCCGATGCAAAAGTACTTTTTCCAGCAACTTCTCGCGGTCTTTCTTAAACCGAGGCACGTGAAACTGCACGATCGCACCAGGACGTCCATCCGGCGTAGGAAACGATTCGTCCCCCCCAGGACCAACGTAGCGATCAATGCCCGCTTCGCACTCACAGAATATACTGCTGGAGGCATGGCCGGTCGCGGCGTTACAGGCGTGATCCAGCCACGTACGGTCTCGCGCGGTGATGAGCACCTCCGCATAGATGCTGCGAAACCCCTCGGCGTAGGTATCTTCAACAATCGCGTCAGACAATGTGGTCACGTCAGGTGCTCTTTGGGGAAAAGGGGATGGAAAGTTCTACTTACGTCCAAGACCGTCGTAGCTTGCCTTCTCGGTCACGACTTTATCCATGAACACGTCGTGCTCCTGCATCGGAATTTCATCGAACATCTGGCATTCGAATGCCAGCGCGACCAGTGGCGTGTCAGGACGAGCGTGTTCGAGCAACTTGTCATAATAACCTTTCCCGTGACCGGTTCTCCCGCCACGACGATCGAAAGCCACTCCCGGCACGATGATCAGGTCGATGTCTTTGACATCAACTTTCTTTGACGAAACAGAACGAAGCTCTTCCTTCGGCTCTAGAATCTTGTACATGCCGATCGCCAGCTCGTCATAATTTTCCAGATGGAATAATTCGAGTTCACCATCAACGCAGTAGGGAACAACGATTTTTTTTCCGCTGGAGAGTGCATTGACGAGGTCGTTACGCGTGCGAACTTCACTGCGAACATCGATATAAAACAACACCGTCTTCGCGTTCTTGTATTCAGGCAAACTCATGCACCGTGCGACAATCTCACGGCTCAGTTCATCTTTGTTTTCCTGAGCGTTTCGATTGGCATGGGCCTGTTCGCGAATCTGTTGTTTTTTGTTAGAAAGCTCTTCGGATTGTTCTGCGGCCATCGGTCTGTGTGGCTCCTGTTAACGGCTATGCAATACGGCTCAATCACCCTGCGTGACCTTGCTCGTGAATCGTTGGCAGCAGGGAGCGCCTCCCGATGGCAATCCTCTTGGAAATCCGAAGCACTGCCCCGGATCGAGAAGCACCACTGTGTGCCGCTGCCCGTAAACCAAGAACCGATCGCTTGCGCTCGCGGCTCGCAAATTCAGTCGGCTCCGCCGTCGGAAGCTCACCTGAATACACACGCGAAGAATCATCCAAACAGATGTTCTACCGTCGATGTGAAAGCCGAGCTCCATCGCACGCTACGATGGAGGAAGAATAACAATCGCGGAGCCTGCGACCAAACGAGTGCCGCGGTTTTGAGAAGTGCCGGTCGGTTTTCGTGAATCAAGACTCGAACGACCCCACTCACATTACCAACCACTGATATGACATTCAAACAGGGACGATCGTCCCACAGGATGTCGATGTTTCGAAAGATCCACTGAACATGCATCCCGTCAGCGATTGCCTGCACCGTACTGAAGTTCCCCCGATCGATGCGATATACTGTCGCACTCTCAGTAAACGGCCGAGCCGCTGTTTACCGAGTTGAATCCCTCGAACTGCAGAAGCCCGCATGCTACACCCACTTGAGAGTTCCCCCTTCCCGCCTCATTCCACGATCCAGATCGTGGGCGCCCGGACGCACAATTTGCGTAACCTCAATGTGGAGATTCCCACCGGAAAATTAACGGTGATCACCGGGGTTAGCGGCAGTGGAAAGAGCTCGCTTGCATTCGACACGATTTTCGCCGAAGGACGTCGACGATATCTGTCGTCGGTTTCGTCAAATTCACGCACCCTCCTGCAGGAGACCGAGCGACCTGACGTCGACCTCATCGACGGACTGCCTCCGGTCTTATCGGTATCGCAGCAGATGTCGGGGGCCAGACGACGCTCGACAGTCGCAACGGCCTCTGACATTTTTGACTATCTCCGCATTCTTTACGCCCGCGTCGGCAAGCTCCACTGTCCGCAATGTGGTCAACGTGTCGTGGCGCAATCAAGGACCGAAATCGTCAATCGAATTACACAGAGCCTTGAGCGTCAGAAAGTTATGGTTCTGTCTCCGATCGTGCGGGATCAGTCCGGAGCACACGCCGACGTTTTCTCGCGTATCGTAAAGGATGGGTACGTCCGGGCCAGGGTCGATGGTGTACTCGTCGACGCTGCGACTCCACCAGCTCTGGAAAAAGCGGGACCACACGATATTGACATTGTGATTGACCGTCTGATCCTGAAACGGGGTGTCGAGTCTCGACTGGAAGAATCCGTCGATCTTGCCCTTCAACTGGGCCACGGACAATGTGTCATCTCGGAAGAGATCGACGGCCAATGGCATGACCGGCTTTATAGCAACTACCTTGCCTGCCCCGGATGCGATCTCAGTTTTCCTCCTGTTGAATCACGCTCATTCAGTTTCAACAGTCACGCCGGCGCCTGCTCGACCTGCCACGGACTTGGCGAACTCACCCACCTTTCAGAGACTTCAGACGTATCGACAATTCCGGAGGGGAACCAACTTCCACTCCAGAACGTTCCGGCATCGTGCGATCGAGCCGAGTCAAAACAGAAGCGGAAACTCCACCCTTTCCGTTCCAAACGTGAAACCGAAGCCAGACGCACATGCGATGCCTGCCTGGGGACTCGTCTGGGGGCCCTTCCTCGAGCAGTCCATATCGACGGGATCAACATCGCACAATTCTGTTCGATGGTGCCAGAACGGGCCCTGGAACAAATCCAGAGCTGGCATCACCGTTTCGCCCAGACTCCCAGTGATACACAAAGCTCATCTGCTGAAACCGTCACGGAAGCGGAGCGACTGGCGGCCCGACATATTCTTCCGGAAATCGAATCGAGACTGACATTTTTGCTCGAAGTGGGGCTCGGATATCTGACGCTCGACCGAGGTTGCGAAACCCTTTCGGCAGGTGAGTTGCAACGGACCCGATTGGCAGCATGCCTTGGAAGTGAGTTGAACGGCGTCTGCTATATCCTGGACGAACCGACGGCCGGCCTGCACAGCAGCGACACAAAGCGGTTAATGAAATCACTACTGACGCTGCGCGATGCTGGCAACACAGTCGTGCTGGTTGAACACGACCTGGAAGTCGTTCGCACCGCGGACTATGTAATCGATCTGGGACCGGGTGCGGGATCACTGGGAGGACAACTTCTCGCCGCAGGAAGTCCCGACGACATACTCCGGATCCCTGGATCAATCACCGGCCAATTTCTGCGTGCACGAACAGAAATTTCCGCAAAATCAACACGTCAGAAGTCCAAGTCCGGCCCAGAGAATGAGGCAAAGGATGCATTCACGCCACTCATCCGGCTCGAAGGGGCATCGCTGCATAACCTGAAAGACGTCACCGTCGAAATTCCTTTAACAAAAATCGTCAGCGTTACAGGCGTCAGTGGTTCAGGCAAGTCGTCTCTCATAATGCAGACCCTGGTTCCTGCAATCCGCCAATCACTCGGTGAGCGTAACATCACGGCTGGCCCCTATCGCAAGCTGGAGGGTGTCGATCAACTCACGCGGCTGGTTCGCATCGATCAGTCGCCTCTTGGTCGATCCTCCCGATCAACACCCGCCACCTATTCCGGATTGTGGGACGAAGTTCGCTGGGTCTTCGCGAGGACGAAAGAATCGAGGCGACTGGGATTCACTTCGCGAAACTTCAGTCTGACAGTGCCGGCAGCCCGCTGTCGCGTCTGCCATGGACGAGGCGAGACTCCCATTGATGAAAAGCAGTTCTCGGACTGGAGGGTTCGCTGCCCCGAATGTCATGGTCGACGATTTTCACCAGCATCGTTATCGATCCATTACCGAGGACGATCTGTCGCTGACGTGCTGGAAATGAGCCTCGATGAAGCCGCGAAATTCTTCGAAAACTTTCCCCGACTGGCACAGTCCCTGACGGTGTTCAATGAACTTGGCCTCGGGTATCTCAAACTTGGACAGTCAGCGGCAACACTGTCGGGCGGAGAAGCACAGCGGGTCAAACTCGGAACGGAACTGGCGAAATCCAATGCGATGAGCGGCCACACTCTTTTCGTCCTGGATGAGCCCACGTCGGGACTCCACGCCGCCGATATCCAGCAACTGCTCCACGTTCTCAGAAGGCTCGTGTCCGAAGGACATTCCGTCCTGGTGATCGAGCACAACCTCGAAGTCATCTCCCATTCCGACTGGCAAATTGATGTCGGCCCGCTGGCGGGACCCGAAGGCGGAACGATCACTTACGCTGGACTACCAAACGCGTATTACGCCAGCGCACACTAATCTTATCAATCACTTCTGAAGCCTGGGTTGGTAACATGAATCTGAGCTCATGAAGTCCTCTACAGTCACCATCTGTCCAGATCATTAAAAGAGACAAACCGATAGTATGGATGAGTCATCTTACCACGCTCACATGTAAACGGTTGTTTCTTACCATTATGTACACGCCGCTAAATTCCTCACGATGGAGATGACGCATTCAATGACGTACTTGAGTCAATCCGTCTGGGCAATTCGATGAGTCAATCGCGACCTACCGCGGCCTCTCCTTGCGCATTGGTGGTTTCTTTAATTCGGGAATAATCAATGACAGCGAATCGGAGTAAATCGTTTAGATGTCTTACTTTGGGCGACCGCTTCTTCCTGTGACCATCGGTTTCTTGACTGCGGTCGCTTCCTGACACTTGTCAATCAGTTAGTCTGTGACAATCATCTGCCCCGTTTTCGACTCGGTCAGACGGACTTGTCTGACAGGAGCCTTGCCTTCTGCTTTCTTGATGGAAATTTACGATGTTGAATCAACGCTACTGCTGGGGACTGATCGCCAGTCTGATGGCGAACCTCATTGCTGGCACGCATTGCCAGGCCCAATCGATTTCTCTTGTTGGTCGGGCCAGCCTCTCCCCCACCGCGACGGATCTCTCAGGGGAAACGGCCTTGCAGGAGGACGGAACACCCCAGAATCAACTCGGTGGACTCGGTTCGGGAATTGCCTGGCTGGGAACTGGCGATCGCTATGTGATGATCCCTGACCGGGGACCTGGTGACGGCGCCACGTCTTACCGCTGCCGCTTCCAGGTTGTCGAAATTCCCGTAGACCCTGCTGCCAGTGAACCGGTGAAAGTTCGGCTGGTGGGAACACATTTCCTCACCAACGACAAGGGTGTGAACTACGTCGGCCGATCAACTCAATTCAACCCGTCTCAACCCTCAAACAGCCTGCGCATGGACCCCGAAGGAATCCGGGCCACAAAGTCAGGGAGCTACTTCATTGCGGACGAGTACGGTCCGTCAGTTCGCCACTTCGACGGCTCGGGCAAACTGATCCAGGTGCTGCCGACACCGAAAAAATACGAGATCCAATTCCCCAGCGGTTCGCCCGAACAAGAACTCCCTCCTCGAAATTTGTCAGGCCGCCAGGCCAACCGAGGGTGGGAAGGCCTTGCCCTCAGCGGTGACGATCGAAAGTTGTTCGCCATTCTCCAAAGCCCGCTCATTCAGGACGGTGGGCTCAATGCACAGAACAAGCGTGTGGGAACGAACGTCCGGATTTGGGAACACGACCTTGTCACCAGCAAATCCCGCGAGTTCCTGTACCAACTCGAAGACAAATCACACGGTTGCAGTGAAATTGAGTGGGTGTCGCCAAACCGCCTGCTGGTCATCGAACGAGATGGAAAGCCTGGATCCGAGGCGAAAGCAAAGCGTGTTTATGACATTGACCTGACTCACGCGACCGACATCAGCTCACTCGAAAAACTCCCCTCAACCGGAATTCCAGCGGGCGTACAACCGGTTGCCAAACGACTGTTCCTCGACCTGCTGGCACCCGAACTGGGACTGGCTGGAGACCAATTCCCCGAAAAAATCGAAGGAATTGCACTGGGACCAGTGCTGCCTGATGGCAGACGCGTTGTCGTCATTGCCAGCGACAATGATTTCAAGAAAGACGAACCAACCGAATTCTACGTGTTTGCGACGAAACTGGACTGAATCCCTGCTATTCTGACGAATTTGCGCGACCATCAATCCCAATATCCTGATGACGCGCAAAGCAATCTCACTCGCAAGCACCGAAATCTTTAACCTGAGCCCCCTGCCGGAAGTGACCGGAAGGGGGCTCATTCATTGACGACCTCCGCCCCGTGTCAGTTTCGTCAAACTTCCTTCCCATGCCCGCGAGACCCAAGCGTTGCGCCAGCCCTCAAGCAATGAAGGCTTGATCACCGTCGCAGGCTCGCCCGATCGGCTCTCGCCAACACGGAGTTCGATGGCTCTCTTCGCGGCTTATCCGCAATTTCACAGTTTCTTAACAACTTCTTAACAAACCGATCCTAGTATTCCCGGCTCAATGGCAGCCCCCGGCGAGTGTGATGATTCGCCGGACCTCCAGATCGATCAAGGTTTATTTGAGGAGCTTGTTCAGAGACGATGTTTCCACGCTTGCAAAGACTGATTTCCGCCAGCATCGTGGCTGGAATCTGCGTCGCGAATCTCGGATGTTTCAGCTCGACAGGCGTCAGCGAAGGCATTTACCCCGTTGAGGGAAGTGTCTTCGTGAACGGCGAACCCGCCGAGTTCGCAAACGTCCTGTTCGTTCCCAAGGATAGTGACGCACAACCCGCTTCCGCGGTCGTTGGCCCAGATGGAGCTTTCCGCCTGACGACACAACGACAGTTCGACGGAGCAGAGCCAGGTGAGTACACGGTGACGATCTCTTGGGCCAAGCCGCTCAATCCAAATCTTCGCGAGCCCGACTACGGACCAGAGCTGCTGCCGAAGAAGTACCAGGATCCGAAAAAATCCGACCTGGTCGTGGAAGTCGAGCCAACCAAGAATGTGCTTGAACCGTTCGAAATCACCGCTACTCCCCCCCGAATGGTTTCCGGGCGATAACTGACGCTCCGACACCAAATCTTTCCGAACAAGAGAATTCAGGCGGTAAGTCTGCGGCCCAACAGATCACGAGGCCCCTAAAGTACTTGCCCCAGTTCGTCGAGTTTGGATGAACTGCACTAGTCCCCGTATTATCTTCCGAATTTACACAATTCACCGTTAATCGTTATTGAGGAAATTGAATGTCCCGTCCAGTAACTAAGATTCGTTCGCGAGGTTTCACGCTGATCGAACTTCTCGTAGTGATTGCCATTATCGCAGTCTTGATTGCATTGCTTTTGCCCGCCGTCCAGCAAGCTCGCGAAGCAGCTCGCCGCACTCAGTGCAAGAACAATATGAAGCAAATGGGACTAGCACTGTTTAACTATGAAAGCACTCACGGTGTATTCCCTCCAGCACGAATTGACCTTGCAGGCCCTCCTGGCCCCGTCATCTTTCAGACAAGCTGGACGACAATGTGTCTTCCATTCTTCGATCAGACCCCTCTGTATAACATTTACAATTTCAATGTGAGCTGGGACAATCCAGCTAACATCCCCGCGACGAGCGCCAAGTTAAGCGTTTTCGTCTGCCCATCTGCCCCGTCGGGACGATCAATTCCCACACCTGACATCATGAACGTCAACTATCCTTGGCCCGCTGCCGGATACGGTGCTTGTGACTACGGCTCAATGAACTCGGTCCGCCCAGCATTCTTTCTGAGCCATGGCTTGCCAACTCCACCAGTGGGAATGGCTACCAACACGGCGACAATCAATTCCAGCAATCCTCCCTCACCCACCAAGTACGAGTGGGACGGTGGACTGAAAAAGTTTGCTTCAACCCGCATTTCTGACATCACCGACGGAATGTCAAACACGCTGATGGCGGTGGAAGACGCTGGCCGTCCCCAACTTTATCGTGCAGGTCGAGCCACCACGAACGGTGGCATCCCTACCGTCAAGGACGGATGGGGCTGGGCGGACATTCAGGGTGGTTACAGCCTGGACGGTGCCACCATCGACGGAACGATCACTGGAAAGGCTAGCTGTACTGTGCCAAGCGGCCCATGCAACCTCACCACAGCCGCTACCCCCTATGCGATGAATCGAACCAACGACAGCGAAATCTACTCGTTCCACATCGGTGGCAGCCAAGTACTCATGTGCGACGGTTCGGTCCGATTCCTGAGCGAGAACATCTCTGCCGTGACGCTGGGTGCTCTGTCTACTCGCAACTGCGGTGAAGTTGTTGGCGAGTTCTAAGATCGCCCTGATCTGCCGCATGCAGCCTCAAGAGCTGCGGTGACGAAAAGTCTCATCCAGACATGAGTGTACTGGAACTGAATTCCGACAAGCGGGGGCGAAAGCCTCCGCTTGTTCGTTTTCACCCTCGCCTCCGAATCACTTCGCCCTCCTTCTCTCTTTCCCATCTTCCAGAACGGCACCCGTAAACCGCTGTCGTCAGCGACGCCCTTCACGGTGCCTCATCGTTCCACTACGCTTCCCATGCTTATAGAAATCTGCTTGCCGATCGGAAACGACCGTCAGGTTTCTGTGCAATTGTCTTAGCGCAGTCGCCATCACCATGCCGACTGCCGTGAGTCAATCATTCGGACGCAAGGGCGGGAACGCGAGAGGGGCGAACAACTCCGCACGGGACAGGCATTCGAAGTGACAAGGAGGAATTTGAAAGATGTCCAGTACCGCATTACCACCGGGCCCCAAAGGGACGTGGATTGGTGGGAACTTGCGCCAGTTCACTCAGGGACGTCTTGATTTCTTCCGCCAGCTTGCCCATGACTATGGTGATGTCGCCAGTATTCGATTTGGCACCCGGCGAATCTTTCTCATCAGCAACCCGGATCTGATAGAAGAAGTCCTGGTGGCGCAGGCGAAGCACTACATCAAGCATTTCGGAGCCCGTTCGTACAAGCCGGTGCTCGGAAATGGTCTGGTGACCAGTGAAGGGGAACTCTGGTTGCGGCAGCGCAGACTCAGTCAACCCGCGTTTCTGAAGCAGCGTGTTCAGTCCTATGCCCCGATCATGTCTGACTTGACGGAGGCCATGCTGGCGAAATGGAAGCCAGGGGCTGAAGTGGACATCCACGCAGAATTCACTTCACTGACCAGCGCAATCGCGCTGAAAACTCTCTTTGGACTGGACGATCCGGGTGATCGCGCCCGGTTCACGGAACCATTGCGAATCGCCTTCGACCTGATGAGTATCCGAATCCGAACCCTGCTCAAACCCCCTCGCTGGCTTCCGGTCGGATCGAATCGCAAACTGAATCATGCCGTCAAAGAGCTATTCTCAGTTGTGGACGGCTACATTGAGGCAGGTCGTTTACGAGGACACTCTGGTGACGATCTGCTTTCGAGACTTGTCTCAGCCCAGGATGAAGATGGGACGCGGATGTCGCACAAGCAATTGCGCGACGAATTGATGACGCTCTATTTGGCAGGACACGAGACAACCTCGTTAACGCTGTCGTGGAGCTGGTACCTGATCTCACAACACCCCGAAGTCGAACGCAAGCTCGTCGAAGAGTGGCAACGCGTGCTCGGAGGCAGACCACCGACATCCGAGGATCTGTCCAGGATGCCCTACACCGATGCAGTCATCACGGAAGCGATGCGCGTGTATCCGCCGGTCTATCTCATCGGTCGAGAGGCGACTCGTGATATGGAACTCGGGGGATACCGCGTGAGAAAGGGTTACACGGTCTTCATCAGCCAGTGGGTTAATCACCGCGACGCCAGATGGTTCTCAAACCCAGACCAGTTCCAGCCCGAGCGCTGGGAAGACGGACTCGCCAAACGTATCCCAAAGTATGCTTATTTTCCGTTTGGCGGCGGCCCCCGAATTTGTATCGGCAACACTTTCGCGATGATGGAAGCGGCAATTCTGCTGGCCACGGTGGGGCAAAAGTATCACTTTACCTTGCTTCCAAATGCCAGGATTGACGTGAATCCGCAAATCACGCTTGCACCAAAGTACGGAATCCCCGCCCAACTCAAACGAAGATCCTGATTCTCGCGGCACTGATCCACCAAACTCGCATGGCAGACAATGCACATTCGTCGACTGAAGCTGCTGCGGGCCCCCCTGTCCTGCTCAGGTCAAGGCCAACTCATCTGAACGGCATTCACCATCGCACTACGATGCCCTTCGTGACTCTTTCGAGGCACGTCGTTGCGGGGTAGGATCTAAGGAATCCGTTTTACTGACAACCCGCACGACAATCACTCGCCAGCCCATCTGGCCTGGGGTTTTGCTGCCTTTCGGCAACTTCATACGAGAGGTCCCCGACGACAACCATGGATTTGAGTCCGCCCCCGACTTCGCATGACCCTCGTCCGCGATTCGTTTTACTTGGCATTTTGACGCTGCTCATTGCTGGCGTCGGATTCCTGTTCTGGAACAAGACGAAACCAGCACCCGCACGCCCCCCCGAGTACGAAGAATATGTTCGCGCGTTTCAACTCGGCGTCGCAGCACTGGATGCTGACCTGCCACAGACCGCTGAACCCAATTTGACCCGTGCAGTGACCCTCATTCCCAGTGAACCCGCAGCCTGGGCCAACCGTGGCTTGTTATATCTACGAACGGGACGAATGGAAGAAGCGGCAAGCGATCTTGAGCGTGCTGACAAACTTCAACCGAATGACCCTGAAATTCAGAAACTGCTCGGTCTGCTCCGACAGCGGCAAGGTCAGTTCACCGAGGCGAAGAAACATCTTCGCCAGGCATTGAGCCAGGATCCAACGGATGTGAAGGCCCTGTATCTTCTCGCCCAGATTGTTGAGCAGGAACAGGAACTTGATAGCGACGAGGAATATCGAAAACTCCTGGATGGGATTCTCGCGGAAAACCCTCAAAATTTACGAGTGCTGATTGACCGGCTTCGCAAAGCTGTGCGAGCCGCTGACCGAAAGGTCGTGGACGACACGGTCGTCCGATTCAACGACCTGTGTCCCAAATGGCTGGACCGGACCCGGCGAGAATGGAACGACATTCAGCCCCTTTTGGCTGGCACTCTCGGGCCAACGCTTGTCCCACGACTGCTCCGATTTGATAACGTGCTGAAGGCCGAGCCGAGGTACGTGACTGACGTTGCTGAGGTCCAGCCAAAAGACGAATTGGCGGGAACTTCACTTCAAAGCTTTCGCACAATTCCGGCACTTCAGCACTCGCCCGCTCCCTACGATCCCGACTTGAAGTTTACGGCTTCCGACACCTCCGGTACTCCAGAGGGACGGTGGTCTGCTCTGCAACCCGTCTGGCTGTCCACTGAAGGATTACCGGTCATCTTTGTGGCAAACGAAAAGGAAGTCCGACGGATTGGAGACGATGGGGTACTCCCCTCGATTCCCGTTTCGAGTACAGGACTGGTGCCAATCGACTGGAACAATGACCAGAAAACGGATCTGCTTGTGACTGGTTCAGGGGGAATGAGATTTTTCCAGCAGGAGAACGCGACCACCTGGGTCGACGTCACGAGCAAGACGGGCCTGCCAGAAATCGAACTGAACGCCGCAAACTTTTCAGCACTGGCCGCTGACGTCGACCTTGATGGTGATGTCGACTTACTCATCTCCAGCAATACCGGCCCACCCCTGTTCCTGCGCAATAATTTCGACGGAACCTGGACATCTCAGACAATCTTTAATGAACTCTCGGGTCCCATGATCTTCACTTGGGCCGACTTCGACCACGACGGAGCCCCGGATGCGGGACTGGTCGACTCTAACGGCACCTTGCGAGTCTTTTCGAACGATCGGTCCGGTCAATTCAAGGCCTGGTTGACGCCACCGCCGGCAGGCAAGTACCTGACAATCTCGGTCGGTGATGTGACGGACGACGGCATTTTCGACATCATCGCTCTTCGGGATGACGGAACGCTGCTGGCCTTCTCAGATCGCCATAAGCAGGCCGAATGGCAGATCAGAGAAATCACTCGCTTGGACGGGAAACCGACCTCTATTCCCGATCAATTCCCGCAACTGCTTTTGGCCGACCTCGATAATAACGGTGTCCTCGATTTCGTCGTCAGTGACAGTCAGACGAGTACGTTGTGGCTGGGAACGGGCAATGGAAATGTACACTTACTGACAAATGACCTTCCTCCGCGAATAATGGCTGCCGCGGATCTCGATGGAACTGGCCGACTCGCCTTGCTCGGACTGGACGAGAATGGGCATCCAGTTCGATTGCGCAGTAGCGGTCGATACCAGTATCACTGGCTGACCGTTCGGCCTCATGCCAGCCCGGAAGGGAAGGGAGACAACCGCATCAATTCCTTCGCGATCGGCGGTGACGTTGAAGTTCGAGCCGGGACGCACGTCGTCAAAGTTCCGATTCAATCCCCTGCGGTACACGTTGGACTGGGCGATCGACCTCAGGCCGAGGTGGTCAAGATTCAATGGCCCAACGGCACGATCCAGTTTGAGTTCAATTCCGCGATTAACCAGACGGTTGTTGCTCAGCAGCGGCTGAAGGGATCCTGTCCATTTCTGTTCGCTCGAAATGGCGATCAAATTGAATTTGTCACAGACTTCATGTGGAGTACCCCGCTGGGGATGTATATCAATGCCTCGGACAAGGGGGGATTCCTGCAAACGACGGATTGGGTGAAAGTCCCCGGCAACCTGCTGGGCGTTCAGAATGGTCAGTATGAATTGCGAGTGAATGCCAACCTGTGGGAGACCCACTTTTTCGATTACCTGGCCCTGATGGTGGTCGACCATCCGGAGAACTCGGAAATGTTCGTCGACGAACGTTTCTTCATGCAGCCGACCGAGCCGAATCTCATTCTGACATCCCCCCCGGTCAATGTGGCGCGCGTGACGGATGATCAGGGCCGTGATGCAACCGCGGACCTGCAAGCCAACGACGGCGTCTATTTCGATCATCTTCAGCGTGGCCAGTATCAGGGAGTCGCTGCCGATCACTGGGTTGAGATTGAACTTGGCGACGACACCCCGACGGAAGGACCTGTCTGGCTGGTGGCTCGTGGTTGGATGCACCCGACGGACAGTTCGGTCAACTATGCCATCGAACAGGGACAGCATGCCAAACCACAAGGTCTGGCGATCGAAGTGCCTGACGACAACGGGGAGTGGCGCGTTGTTCGTGATCAGATCGGATTTCCAACAGGAAAGAACAAGACGATTCTGCTTCGGCTGGATGGCCTCGTCGGCGAGGCGAGCGTGCCACCGCGCCGGTTCCGCCTGCGGACCAATCTGGAGATCTATTGGGATTCTTTGCGGGTCGCTCAAGGGTACGAATCGTCTCCCGAACGTCGTCAGACTCTCACCCCCACGAGCGCTTCACTCAATTATCGAGGAATCCTGGCAATGACTCAGGCAAATCCCAGCTCGCCTGAACTTCCTCATTACGATCAGATCGTCTCTCGAGGCCAATCGTGGCGGGACCTGATCGGATATCACACTCGATATGGCGAGATTGACGAATTGCTGAAGGTGATCGACGACCGATATGTTATTATGAACGCGGGCGATGAAATGACACTATTTTTCGACGCCCCCCCAGATCCACCTGCGGGTTGGAAGCGAAATTACGTATGGATCGCTGACGGGTGGGTCAAAGACGGTGACTTCAACACACGCTTTGGAAAAACCGTACTTCCGTTACCTGCGCACGATATGCCTGGCTATGACACTCCACCCGGGCAGCTCGAAAATGATCCCGTTTATCAGCGACACCCTGAGGACTGGCAGCAGTACCACACTCGATATGTGACACCTCAAGTCTTCGAACAAGGGCTGCGTCACTTCAAACATCCTCGGCAAAGCAAGAAAGGAGGGAAGCAGTGAGTCAATCCTTTAAGCAAATTGTGATCACCGTGCTCTTCCTGGGAATGCTGGGATGGGTGGCGTTCCGTGGGTCTGATGGAAACCGGTCTCAACCCTGGGCCCGACTCACAGGGAACACATCTTCGTCAGCGGCCACGCTGGAAGAAGCCGAGGCACTCCGCCGTTATGGCTTCTGCCTGACTGAGGCTGCGGAGCAAGTCGGTATCTCATTCCGGCACGACGCGGCCGAACTTGATCCCAAGCTGTCTCACATCATGCCCATTGTGAACGCAATGGGGGCTGCAGCGACGGTCTTTGATTTTGATAACGATCGTTACGATGACCTCTACGTCGTATCGAGTAAAGCGGGCAGCCAAAACGCACTCTTTCGAAACCGCGGAGACGGCACATTTGAAGACGTTGCATCCAGTCTGGGTGTCGCTGACTTGAACCAGCCGGGAACGGGTGCCTCCATGGGCTCACTCGCTGCCGACTATGACAACGATGGCTATGTCGACCTGTTCGTCTACAAGTGGGGTCGCCCGGAACTATTTCGAAATAACGAGGGCAAAGGCTTCGTCCGAGCGACCGAGGGATCTGGTATGCCCGCTTGGGTCAACGCAAACGCCGCGTGCTGGTTCGACTACGATCGCGACGGTCGGCTCGACCTGTTCCTGGCCGGTTACTGGTCTGAAGAGGTGGATCTATGGAACCTCAAGACCACGCAAATTATGCCCGAATCATTCGAATACGCCCGCAATGGAGGACGAAAATATCTGCTGCGCAACCTCGGTGACGGGAAATTCCAGGATGTCACTAGTGAAATGGGAATCCAGAGTACTCGCTGGACGTTAGGTGTCGTGGCAGCAGACATCTGCGGCACCGGTTATCCGGACCTCATCCTGGCAAATGATTACGGGGTCTCAGAATTTTATGCCAACCGTGAGGGTAAGCGATTCGAGGAAATCGGCTACGAAACGGGTATCGGCGTGACTCCCAAAAGTGGGATGAGTGTCGGGCTGGGTGACATCTTCAATGACGGGCAACAGGCCCTGTACATCACGAACATCACCGAGCCTGGAAATCTGGTTCAAGGAAACAATCTCTGGGTTCCCACAGGTGAAAGCACCCGCGGTGCCCCCCGCTTCCTCAATCAAGCCAGTGCCGTTAACGTCGAGCGGGGAGGCTGGAGTTGGGGCGCTAAGTTTGGAGACCTGAACAACGACGGCTGGCTCGACCTGTACCTGACCAATGGCTATATCTCGGCCAGCAAAGGGAAAAGCTACTGGTATGACTACGGAAAGATTGCAGGCGGGCTGAAAGGCCTGATCGGCGAAGCGACTTACTGGCCCCCCATCGGCGAGCAAAGTCTGTCCGGCTACCAGCCGAAGTGTGTGTGGCTCAACAAAGGGGGGGACTTCACGGATATCGCTGCCGCAGTGGGAGTCACTGACGTCTACGACGGTCGAGCCGTCGTTTTCAGTGACTTCTCCAACCGAGGGATCCTCGACGTTGCCATCGCCAATCAACAAGGTCCGGTGCTCTTCTACCGCAATACGATTTCGCCGGGTCGAGACTGGGTGCAGTTCCACCTTGAGGGAGGTGCTCGACCAGGCAATGAGCAGGGATGGAGCAATCGCGGCGGCGTCGGTGCGACAGTCACCCTGCATTGGGTTCAAGGGCAGGAAGGAACGACGCGTCAGCAGTCACAAGTCACCACCGCTGGCGACGCCTATGCTTCTCAGAGCATGTCGCGCGTTCATTTCGGTCTCGGCGAACAGGCAAAGTTGAAAGAGGTTCGAATTAAATGGCCATCAGGCCGCACAACACAAATCGATGCTCCGGAAACGGGTGTGGTGCACCTCGTCCGTGAGATTGATTCGAAGGAGGCTGCAAAATGAGCAGCGAAACCCGCCCCATCACGCAGCCTAAACCTCAAACATGTGAAGCCCCAGGTTGGCCTGCATTCGCCGCACGGGTCCTGGCCACGATTGTGCTCGTGGCGGGCTACTACTGGAATGTGGGAATTATCGGGACCCGGGTGGGCGAGGTCTTCGCTCAACTGACCGGCTACCCCCTTGATCCGATTGCACCTCGTGTCATTGCCGTGATCATGCTGCTGGCCGTGCTGCTGGCGGTCTGGTGGCGATTGATTTCGCGTGACATGCGGTTCCAGGCCCCTCTGCTGATCACTTGCATTCTTGCAGTCGGAGATGCCGTATTCAGTATTCTCGAGAATCATCCCGCCCCGCCATGGCTGGTCGCAGCCAGTGGGGGCGCGATTATGGAGTATTCGCCCACGTTCCTGGCCATCGCCACGACGATTGTGTGCGAGCTTGTACTGGGACGTTTTTTCTGGGGCAAATGGCCTCACTTGGCAAGTGCGTATATCTCGGGGATCAGTGCGGGAATTCTGATTAAGTCCTCTTTGCTGTGGCCGTTCGTGCTGTGCAGCTTGATCTCAATCACATCAAAATATGTACTGCGGATTGGTAACAGACACCTATGGAATCCGACGAACTTCGGCGTCACGATGATGCTCTTTCTGGCCCCCGCACATGTTGCAAGTCTGACGGTCCAGGCGGGAAACAATGGTATCGCCGTCCTGACGATCTGGATTCTGGGTGGCCTGATCATGTATCGGCTGGGCCGCTTCCATATCCCGGCGGCTTTCATCGCAGCCTTTGTTCCGCTGGCGTTCCTGAGAAGTTACATCACGGGTCATCCATGGCAGGCAGAGATCGCCCCGATCACCAGCCCCATGTTCCAGTTGTATATCTTCTTCATGATCACAGACCCAAAAACCACGACACGGGGCTGGAAAAGTCAGACAGCTGTTGCCATCCTCGTGGCGGTCATGGAAACATTCCTGAGAATCGCGTTCCGAGATGTTCATTCTCTCTACCACGCGTTATTCATTGTCGGACCGGTAACCAATCTTGTTGAGATCTATCTGGATTCACGTAAGACTCAAAACCAACCAATCCCGAACAAATCAGAAGCGAAACTCGACCTGACGGCGCCGGAAATCAAAACCGATCTTGTCTCGGGCTGACTCCTCCTTGTTGCCTGCGACGTTGCTGACAGACAATTTCGTGCCTGAAATTCCCCCTGAAGCGAACCGTATACAGAGGTGATTCATGAAGCGTTCGTTCTCGTGCCGCGTTTTACCATTGCTTGGAGCGGTCGGCCTGTTGGCCGGCGCGATTGGATGCAGTGGTGAATCTTCCCCCACGACGGCCGATGGACGGACAAAACTGAAAGTTGCCTATCTGGGGCTGACCTGCGAAGCACCTATGTTCGTAGCTCAGGAAAAAGGATTCTACACCGAAGAAGGTCTGGATGTAGAACTGGTGAAGACCGACTGGGACGGCCTGCGCGAAGGTTTGGGGACGGGAAGTTTCGATGCAAATCACACACTGATCATGTATCTGCTGAAGCCGATCGAGCAGGGTGTTGATATGAAGATCACGGGTGGCATCCATACGGGCTGCCTGCGGCTGCAAGTGGCCGCGAACTCGGACATCAAGTCACCTGCCGAGCTCAAGGGCAAGAAAATTGGCGTCGCGACCCACATTGGTAGTCCCCCATACCTGTTCTCATGTCGGGTTCTGGCTGCTCACGGAATCGATCCCCGTCCCGAAAGTGACGACGTCCAGTGGATCCCTTATCCCCCGGCAGAATTAGGACTGGCCGTCGAAAAAGGACTTGTCGATGCCGTCTGTACTTCCGACCCGATCGGGACGATTCTGGTCGGCAAAGGGATCGTGCGAACGATTGCCGACCAGGCGACCGATGCACCGTATAGCGAGGAGTACTGCTGTGCTGCCGTCGTCAGCGGTAAACTGGCCCGCGCGAACCCTGCCGCAGCAGCAAAGGTGACCCGAGCGTTTCTGAAAGCGTCGCGCTGGGTTGAAGAAAACACCATCGCGGCCGCCACGCTCGCAGTCGAAAAGAATTACATCGCCGCATCAACAGAGATCAATGCCCAGGCCATTTCCCAACTGAAGTACATGCCCGGCGTCTCAAGTTGCCGGCAGAGTATCGAGAACGCCGCCAGCGAGATGAAACGGGCGGGCCTGCTGAAAGAGTCAACCAACGTTGATGAGCTGACGAAGCGGGCATGGCTGGACCTGGAGGGAGTTACTGACGAGTGGATTAATCAATTGGAGGTCGAGAAGATCGCCGATGGCGGAAGGGCTCCGAAATTGTCTCCGGAAGGTTTTGTGGCACTCTTTGAATTGAACAAAGACTGCCTGTGTTGCTGCCGCTGCTGCATCGAATAGTGAGACAATGACCACAGAAGCTCCCGAAGTAAGCCCCTTGCCGGCCACGTCACGAGAGGGTGATGAGACAGCGACCGGCAAATGGTCTCAAGATACCCGTATCAATCGTAACGGATTGAACCTGCCTGGCGCATCACCGGTCGTGGCGTCAGTTGTTGCGTTGATATTGCATCTTGTACTCCCCAATCAAACATCGCCATCGATTGCATGGATGGCAAACCTCCCACAGTGGCAGCACCCTTACCCCCTCCTGCTGATAGTCATCCTTTTCGGGTCTTCGAGCGCGTGGCTTCTTCAGTTCGGCTTCCCCCCCCTTCAACCGCGTGTGCGTTACTACGCTCCTCTTGTCGCAGGGGCGGTAGCCATCCTGGGCGGCTGTGATTTGCTGACGGCCAAATGGCGTTCTCTGCCACACCCTTTTTTTCCCAGCCCGGATGAAGTACTCGGGTCGCTCATCGAAGATCGCAAGATCCTGCTAGAGAGCACCTGGCACTCGCTGCGACTGCTCGCGTGCGGCTATCTGGCCGGCGTCACTGCCGGCTTAGTAACAGGCGTTCTGATCGGGTGGTTCTCGATTGCGAGGTACTGGCTCACGCCCGTTCTGAAGACCATCGGACCGGTACCCGCGACGGCACTGGTCCCTCTCGTGATGACACTCTTCCCGGCCTCGTTGTCATTCTTCAGCGGCGCGGCTTTGATCGCATTTGCAGTCTGGTTTCCAATGACCATGCTGACTGCCGCAGGAATTTCTCATGTTCCGCTTTCATACCTGGATGTCGCTCGAACGATGGGTGCGAGCCGCCTTTATTTGATTTTCAACGTGGCGATTCCGGCTGCGTTGCCGAACATTTTTCTCGGATTGTTTCAGGGCCTGGGTGCCTCATTCCTTACCCTGATCGTGGCGGAAACAGTAGGTGTCAAAGCCGGGCTCGGCTGGTATATCCAGTGGCAAAAAGGATACGCGGAATACGGTAAGGTCTACGCTTCACTGCTGATTATGGCGATCTTTTTCTCAAGCCTCATGACACTTCTGTTCATGGCCCGCGACCACTTCCTGCGATGGCAAAAGGGGGTTGTCAAATGGTAACGATTCCGTCTCGACTCGCGTCGGTAAGTGCAGGTGAGACACTTGAGATCCGGCAACTCCGTCGGACATTCGGCTCCGTCCAGGCCATCAGCGACATGAACCTTACGGTGAATCCGGGCGAGATTGTCGCGCTTCTTGGCCCCAGCGGCTGTGGCAAGTCAACCGTGCTTCGCCTGATCGCCGGTCTCGACCACGCGACGTCCGGTGGGGTCTGGGTGGGTTCCGAGCGAGTCACTGGTCCGAGTGCCCAACGAGGTCTGATTTTTCAAAGTCACTGTTTGTTTCCCTGGCTGACAGTTCGCCGAAATATTGAAGCTGGCCTCATCGCCTGCGGTGGACGCAAGAAACATCCGACGGCTGCTGCAGACTACATGGAGCTCATGGGCCTGACTGAGTTTGCGGACTGTTATCCATCACAGATCTCGGGCGGAATGGCCCAACGCGTTGCTCTGGCCCGCGCACTCATCAGTCATCCGGATTTCCTATTACTTGATGAACCTCTCGGCGCTCTGGATCAATTCACTCGCATTCGGATGCAGGACGAAATCCTGCGCGTGTGGGAGAAGAGCGGCACGACGATGGTTTTAGTCACCCATGACATTGATGAAGCAATCTACCTCTGCGATCGCATCGCGATCATGACGCCCCGCCCCGGTCGTCTGGAATCAGTCATCCCGGTCCCGTTCCCCCGTCCTCGCAGACGAACGGACCCAGAGTTTATGAATCTCCGGGCAGAAATCCTTGAGATGCTGCATCTGGCGGGGAATCAGATTTCGGCGTCCGGATAACGACGGAGTATTTCTTCCCAACCGCAATCTCTCTGACGTAACGTGGATTACAGATCGCAAATGTAAACATCGACGTCAACCAACCCTAACTTTTGAAACGCGTCAGTCACTTTGGTCAGATGGGATCTCCGTCGATTGAGGCTTTTCACGTAATACATCGCATGTGTCCATTTTGACTCTCTTCTTGCAATTCGCTTTGAGACCGATCTTCATGCACAATGGACCACGGTTTGACCACGTGAGAACAGTCGGTCTTTGGCGATTGGTTTTCACCCACCTGACAAAGGGGAACTCAAGCGTTTTCCCGACTGCCTGCGGGTGGAGCCGGGCAGGAATTAGTGTCTGCCTCTTCGACTGGCCTTGGATTGCGGTTGCCGTGACTCTTTTCGCTGGCTGTGGTTCGCCCAGTTCCCGTGGTCCTGCACAGGTCCCTGAACGGACGACCTCACCCCCGTCCATCCCCAAGCCCTCTCCGCGTGAATTGGACTATGCCGGGTCTGCGACCTGCGCGACGTGTCACCGCGAGATCGCGGATCAGTTCGCGCAACATCCGATGGGAAGGTCCAGCGGAAGTCTTTCGACCGTTCCCGAAATCGAGGCCTATGGTGAAACCGCGAAGTTTATCACGGCCGATGACAAACAGTATCGTGTTGAAAAGGACGCGACAGGCATCGTCCATCATGAAGAACTGATCGATCGTGACGAAGAAACCCTCTATGATTTCGCAGTGGCGATGGAACTCGCAATCGGATCTGGTCGGCATGGCCGCTCGTATGCCTATCGCCGAGGTGACCGTTACTTTATGTCGCCCATCAGTTGGTACACAGCCAAAAGTCGCTGGGATCTGTCACCGGGTTACTTACCCGGAATGCACCAGCGATTTGATCGGCTGCTGACAGAACGGTGTCTCGCCTGTCACATCGGACAGATGAACATCGAGGCGTCGCCTGACTCATGGAACCGAGAGGCGCCGATTGTGGAGCATGCCATCAGTTGTGAACGGTGCCATGGCCCCGGCGCATCTCATGTCGCACACCATCAGCAACCTGACAACTTCAAGGGAGAGGATCGAATCGTCAATCCCGGCGATCTCGACCCCGAGCGACGTGATGCGGTCTGCCACCAATGTCACTTTCACGCAGCAAGAACTTCTCTGCGCTACGGACGACGTGCTTCCGACTTCCGTCCCGGTGATCGATTGAGTGATATTTACGTCATATTATCGAGTCCTCCC
Organism: Schlesneria sp. DSM 10557; assembly: GCF_041860085.1. Classification (NCBI taxonomy): domain Bacteria; kingdom Pseudomonadati; phylum Planctomycetota; class Planctomycetia; order Planctomycetales; family Planctomycetaceae; genus Schlesneria; species Schlesneria sp. DSM 10557. The sequence continues at coordinate 5,902,570 of NZ_CP124747.1, read as the reverse complement.
GGAGAACGTACTGCTGTCTCACAATCCGAACAGATGCTGACGAGCACCTGCTATCAAAAAAGTCATGGCAAGATGGGGTGCATCTCCTGTCATAATCCACATGCACTTCCCAGTGGCAATCCTTCGACTGCGTTCGACCAGAAATGTGCCGCGTGTCACTCCGAGAACCAGCCGCAATGTTCAGAAGCGGTCGCCGAGCGAATTGGCAAAAGCTGCGTCGGCTGTCATATGCCTCAGTTTGATGCATCAGACATCCCCCATACCGCATTTACAGATCATCGCATCTTGAGACGCCCCCAGGAAAAGCCCGATCAAGAGTCGCCTGATCGTCTCGCTGAAGTTCTGATGTCCGGCGTCCCGGAATGGGAGATTCGTCGGGCCGAGGCCATGTCAGTGCGGACAGATCGAAAACAGGTGCGAAAACCGGCAGAACTTGAACGAGCGATTGCGACACTGCAAGAGCTGACAGACATGCTGCCCGAAGATCCAGAGATCTGGGAAAGCCTGGCCTGGTTTCAGAGTCGTCTAGGGAAGTGGTCCGATGTCGAGAAATTCGCTACGCGGGCTTTAGAACTCGCACCCGGTCGAGTCGACGCGCGGGAACTTCACACGGGGGCTCTTTCCGCTCGCTCCGCATGGAACGAGGTCGACCGCGAAGTTGAGATCCTCCTGCAAAAAGATAAAAGGAAGGGCCTTTATTACAAACTGCGGGCCGAAGCCGCATGGCATCAAGGGGACCTGGAACGGGGCTTGGAACTGGCGGAAGAATCGCTGCAATGTGAGCCCACCCAGATGGAGTTGCGTCGCCGCCTCTCGGTCGCGTACGAGCAACTCGGGAACCAAGACAAAGCGGAAAGGCACCGCAAAATCTTGACGGCCATCTCCCGATTTCTGAAGTAATGCAGATGATCCGATGAGACTCGTACAAGTGGGTCGCAGCAGACTACTCAAGAGACCCGAGTCGTTTTGTCAGTGCGTCGGCAATTAGCGAGTCCCCTGCGTCACGAGCAAAACGACCGATTTCCTTAAGAAGAGGCACCGGCGAATCGCGGACGTTTCGCAACTCGCGAATGCGGGGGCGAAGTTCATGAGCACGGTCGACCAGCTTTTCGAGTCGCGTGACCTCGTCCGTCAGTCCTCGAATTCGCAGAATTTCAGCGAGACGGTGCATCGTCAGCCAATCGAGTGGATGAATCGAAAGGGCTTTCCGATATGCACTTTCAGCCTCTGGATACTCTTTCCGCGTAAAGTGGACCCATCCTTTGAATCGCCAGAATCGCGGGTCCGCTTCTGTATCGGGTTGAGTCTGCGCCAGGAGCTTAATCACCTGATCGACATTCCCCTTGGCAAGTTCCTGGTCAGCCAGATAAGCCAGCAGGTTCGCATTGTGGGGAAAGCGGTCCAGCAACTGGCGGGCGGCATGTTCCTTAATTGTCAGCGTCGAAGTACCAGCATCCGCGACCGCATTCGATTCCGTTGTCCGCTGAACCGGTGTCCCGACAGAGCTCAGCATGTCGTCGGCAACGCTTTCTGGCGACGCCACATAACTGTGCGCGGCGTCGTCCCCGTGCAGCATTTGCGCGACCGAAAGGATCTCGTCGTCGGGATATGAGTTCAACCAAAGTCCGTTCAGCGACACCCCTTCACCCAGCCTGAGTGTGTCAATGAGAAAGTAATAAACGAATGCATCCCGGGGTTCACGCTCCACCTGAATCGCCGATTTCACTTGCTCCCGTAACTTCGTACGCTGTAGCGTGACCGCGTAGAACTGGATCAGCAGTTCGTGGGCACCACCCACCAACGGTTCGTGAGACAGGATCTCGCGACAAGCATCCTCACCATCGAACGGGCGATTGGCGGGTCCGAACAGAATCTTTGCTCGTCCCAGTTGAGCCGGCAGGTACTCCGGGCTGTGCTGCGGCACACGCGCCAGATACTCGGCCGCTTCAACGTATCGTTCCTGATGCTGGACGGCATCTGCCAGGTAGATCCACGGTTCCGCCGACGATGGATCATACCAGCTCCAGCGACGCGAGATTCCTTCCAGGTCATTCCAGCGATGTTCCTCCTGTGCCACACGACAGGACTCGGCAAAGCGGTGAATCGACCACTCCCAGACACCCCAGACCCCCAGTGCAATAAGAGGCAGGATACCAGCAAGCCACAGCCAGCGATGTCGTTGGCTTTTTCGAGGTGAATTGGCGGTTGATTGCTGCGAGGACATGAGATTCATTTACGGCAAGAGTGGGAAAATGTTCTGTCCCTCTGGTGCAAACACACATTGGTTTCAGGGAAATTCCCGCTTGAGTGTCTGAAGTTGTTGCGACGCGGCCTGACGACGACGATTGGGAACGACGCTTGGGGACGCACGACCTGTCTTCGATGTGCTCAACAAAACCTCCAATCGCTGTGCCACAAGTTCGTCCCCGCATTTCCCCGCAAACACCCGCAGCCGGTCAAACAGTTCGTGCGGTATATGTTGTACGTCGGAAGCAGCCAGGAATTCTGATTCCAACTCCTTCCCTTCCGCAGCAAGTTGATACTCCTGGTCAGCGACATCGAGCCGACGATTTCGCCTGTTCAGGTCAGCCAGATAATAGCGTGTTCGCCAGTCAATCGGATGCAACTTCAAGGCCTCGTCAAACGCCCGCTGTGCTTCGACGAAGTCACCCGCTTTCAGGAAAAGCCAGCCTCGAGCTCGCCAGAAGCGGTAGTCACCATCCGCCACCGCAGTTGCGCGCGACAACAGTTCGGCACACATGACTGTCTGGCCGTTACTCACGGCCTGCCCAAGATCGTACGCCAGCACATGGTGATTCTCTGGAAACATCTCCCGAAGCTGTTGCAGGTAGCTTGCCCGAAGTGCCTGCGAGTGCCGCAGCTTCGTTGCTTCTGCTTCATCCATCGGAGGAACACCACCATCCAGGTTTCGTGCCGAATTCAGTGCGTACGCAACCATCATCGGCTCGTCCCGATCTCCTCGCATCCAACCCTTGATCCGCTCCAAGGCATTGCTGAGTTTCAGCCCATCCGCCAGAAAGGCATAAGCATAAAATTCCGGTAGATCCGCCTCGTTTTCCGCTGAATCACGGACCACCGCGAGCAGTTCAACGGGTTGCACCATGACTGCATAGAAGAAAATGATCCGACGCCGAACTTCTGTTTCTTTTGGGTCCAGCGTCAACACTTTCTGCAGGGTGCTCAAACCGGTGAGAGGATCTTTCAGCGGTCCCATTTGTGCACTGGCGAGCATACTTAACCAGGGGACATCTCCCTTCGTCTCAGCAGGGTGATCCTTCAAAAACTCGAAAACCGAATTGGGTTGACGCAATTCGCGACTGGCAGTGGCCCCCGCTTGCATGGCATCTCGACGATTTGGTTCCAGCCGCCGCCACTCCTGCGCCGCCACAAGCAACTTGGACCAGTTCCGCTCCGACTCCCATTTCTGGCAGGCACTTCGCGCAGCTTCGACCTGAGAAAAATACATCCAGGTCACGCCCCCCCAAAGTAATGCACCCATCCCCGCCAGCAATAGCACAGCGCCCGCAAATTTCTTCGCATGCTGCGCGAAACGCGGTCGAGAGTCCCGAATGGGTGTTGCGTCAGGGGGCACGATTTTCGAAAGTCCTGATGGATGAACCGGAATCGCTGTCGAGTGGTTCGAGTACCGTGATTCGCTGTGGCGTAGCGACGTTGTGTAATGCCTGAGTGATCCCGCTGGGCCACACCAATTCAACATCAACACTCGCTATGGAGGGATCGAGGCCGAATGTGATCGTCAACTCCTGCGACGAACAGTAGCTTCCGCCCCCGAATATTTCGGCGATATACTGCTGGCCACCCGCATGGATCGTCGCGCGCGTGCCGAACGCCTGGCGATTACTGATTCGGCCGATGCAGTCGATCTGAAGAACTCGCGCCCCCTCGGATTCATTGTGCAGGATCAGCGAAGGGGTGTTATGAGTGACACAAACAACATCAATCTTCCCGTCACGGTCATAGTCACCGACTGCAACGCCACGTCCGACGAGCGACTTCTGGAATATGGGCCCGGCCGTCTTCCCCACGTCGTCCCACGAGCGACCGTTAAAGGAAAACAACTGAAGAGGCTGAGCATATCCCGAACCTTCCGTTCGGCGGTCATTGATATGGCCATTGGCGACGAAGACTTCCAGCCAACCGTCACCATTGAAATCGTGCATCGTCGTTCCAAAGCCGAGCATGGGCATCGTGGGGGCCACCAGGCCGACGAGTGCTGTACGGTCTGAGAAACCCGCTGGACCGTCGTTCGCGTACAGCGTATTCCATTCTGCGGAAAAGTGGGTCACGTAAAGATCGAGGTAGCCATTTCGATCATAATCCGCACAGGCGATTCCCATATTCGCCTGGGGAACTCCTTCTGAACTCAAGGCACAGCCAAGCACCGTCGCCAGATTGACGAAGTCATTGCCTTCCGTACCCACAAACTGAAAATTGGAACTCGTATCATTGGCGACGAAAATTTCGGGCCAGCGGTCATTGTTTAAATCGGCGATCAGGACTCCCAACGCACGATTATTTTCTCCGTAAAGCCCCAGTTCCTGAGCGGCAGCACGGAACGTTCCGTCGCCCAGGTTCAGGTAGAATTCATCGGGCTCTGGATCGACTTGCTGAGGATGACAGATCGAGGGACGGCCTTCCTTGTCCATACACGGACGAGGATTGTTGACATCGTATTGACAGTACCGGCAGACATATAAGTCGAGGTCGCCATCCCGATCAATGTCGCTCCACGCGGCAGAAGTACTCCAGAGTGTTTCATGGATTTGAGATTCACGTGTCACCTCGTGAAACGTTCCGTCGCCCCTGTTATGGAATAACCGACTCTCGCCAAAATTTGTAATAAACAAATCGGCGAAGCCATCGTTGTCATAGTCACCCACGCAGACACCTTGACCGTAGGCTCGATCATCGATCCCGGCGTTCGTGGTGACATTCTCAAAGTCAGTGCCATCTCGATTGCGAAACAGTTCGTCTCGGGGTTGATCAGGTCCAGCGGGTCGCCATGGCTCGCCCCCCTGCCCGAAAAACAAGTCCGGCCAGCCATCGCGATCATAGTCGAGCCAGCCCACACCTCCCCCAGTTGCCTCCATCATCAATTGTTCGCCGCGAGCACCGTTCTGGTAGACGAAGTTGACTCCTAACGACTCAGCCCGGTCGATGAATCGAATCGCCGGCCGTGACGAGTCCGCCAGATGTGCAGAACTCTCTGACACTGATTTCGTACTGGCAAACTCGGCGAAAACCGACTTTCGTTCCGATGTCGCCAGGGCCGGTGGTACGTCATCTTTCGATTCAGAAGGCCCCTTACCCTGGACCAGTTCCGCGACGTCAGCGCGACATCCGGCAAGGAAAGCGGCCCCGGTGCAAACCAGGGTAAGAATCCGTTGTTTGAGAGATTCAGGAAGGCTCACTCGGACGTGCTCCCCGCAGTCAAGGTGCTTCCGCCCGCTTGGGGTTCAATGATGGTGACAAGCTGGTCGACGTTGTCCACGCGAAGTTCCTGCAGCATTCCTCCCGGCCAGCGAATCAATAAGTCGCAGGGGGAAGTTGACTCTCCCAGCCCGAAGACGAGGCGAGGTTGCCGACTGGAACAGTAGCCGACACCCCCTGCAAGTTCCTGAACCAGCGTCTTCCCATTCTGCTTCAAGGTGACTCGGGCCCCAATCCCACGGCGATTGACTTTGCGCCCCGTAAACTCCACAGCGAGCCAATGGCCAGATCGGGACTGATTTTCCAGCAGTTCCATGGGGGTATTCTGATGAATGACAGCGATATCCATGTCTCCATCCCCGTCAAAGTCGGCTTCGGCTGCTGCCCGTCCCACTTGAAGCTGTCCGAAGTATTCACCCGAGTCGGCACTGACGTCATTCCAGTGTTGACCATCGAATGTCAACAGTTGAGGTGGCATGGCCACGACTCTCGCCCGCCCCAAGTCATCGATGTGACCATTCGCGATGAAAAGCTCGTCATCCCCGTCGAGGTCGAAGTCCTGCCAGACAACTCCGAACCCGACCCACGGCAGTGTCACTTCAATTCCATTCGTTTCCGCGCTGGCATCATGAAATCCGCTCTCTCCGTCGTTGGCATACAGCGTATTCCACTCCCCTTCAAAGTGCGTGATGTAGATATCCAGCAGCCCGTTACGATCGTAGTCACCGATGGCGATTCCCATATTCGCCTGAGCACGCCCATTTGCATCGAGCGCACAGCCGAAGCGAGAGGCGAGATCGACATACTTTCCCGGTTGCTGCTCTACAAACAGAAAGTTTGCTGTGGCATCATTTGCGACGATCAACTCTGGACGCTCATCCCCAGTGAAATCGGCGACGACAACGCCGAGTGCACGGTTTCCCGGTCCTGCCAGTCCCCGGTCCTGAGCACATTCCCGGAACCGCCCATCACCGAGGTTCTCGAAATAGTGGTCCGCGACAGGGTCAACCTGATTTGGCTGACACTGAACCGGCTTCCCTCCAGCGTTTCGACAGATGACCGGATTTCGAGGGGAAAAGTCGCAGTAGTTGCACACGTACAAATCCAGATCCCCATCCAGGTCCAGATCAGCCCAGGCGGCGGTCGTACTCCATCCCTGCCACTCCACCTCGCTCCAGTCAGACAGGACACGGAAAGAACCGTCACCCTGGTTATGCCACATGACGTTTCCTCCGATGTTCGTCACGAAAACGTCATCGAAGCCGTCGTTGTCCAGGTCTCCGATTGCAACCCCCTGCCCGTACCGCTTCTCCAGGATCCCCGCTGTCAGCGAGACATCAACAAAACGTCCGTCGACGTTCCGATAAAGCACGTCAGAGGGTTGGTCGTCGGTTGTGTCAGCATCTGCGACACCCCCTTGTCCCAGATACAGATCCCAGTTGCCGTCACGATCAAAATCAAGCCACCCGCAGCCACCGCCTGTCCCCTCGGACATCAGGCGGCGGCCTTCGTTTCCGTTTGAATAGGTAAACTCGAGTCCTGTGGACGCTGCCACCGAAGCAAAGCGGATCCGGCCGAGGTCACTACTGACGGACTCGATCCTGCGAAGGCGATCCAAAGGAAGATTCTGCGAAACGCGTACCCGAACCGGGAGCGCTGGCGTCGACGTCACTTCAACGGGAGCAGCCGACTTCGGAGACTTCTCACAACCACTGACGAGCGCAGTGATGATCATCAGGATCACACGAGCCGGGCAGGAAATTAAACCCGCATCTGGCACGTGGGCCTGTCGTCTGGGCTTCGACATATTCGACTTCTGGACTCAAAAAACACGGTGGTCGAGCGCAGCCGTAGAATGAGAGTTCCCACGAGGTGCCATTCACCTCGTGGGATCAATCGACTACGGAAACTCGACGGAACAGCGGCCCGGCTTAGAATTCACCCAAGGGGTCGCTCTTACCGCGTGTTGCGAGAGCCAGTCGCACCGAGTTACCGATGTTTTCCGAGATGAATCGGACCGAACCATCACACAGCAGGGCCTGTGCCCCACCCGTATGATTGCTGCTCATCTGATCGCAGCGATAGTCTCCCGCAGGCTGCGTATTGATGGGCATTTCAAGACTGTGGATTGCCCAGGGACCCATCCAGTGCGAATCGCCGAACAGTTGATCTTTGACGTTCTTGTCTCGCCAGTGCATTGATTCCATGATCATGATGGTATTCGTCGTACCATCGGTGATCTTGCTGAGATTGATCGAGCCCTGGAAGCCAAAAACTCCGTTGTGTCCCTGCAGGGGCAGGATGCTGATGTCCCATGCCTGTGCCCATTCCACACCGGGATAATCGGCGATCGGACAGTCACGGTGACCCGAGTTCATGAATCCCAGGTTCCCCACGTAGTCAGTACGGGCACCGGTAATCCCATCGTCCCAGCTGCTATCGTTATAGGAACCACCGGAAACGATATTGGGCTGTGGATTGCTGGGGCAGAGCAGTCCGGTCAGGACTGTGTTTCGTGCGGTCACAGCAACAGGTTGGGCGTTGTTTCCGTAGAGACTGTCGCCACCTCGGTTTGCAGTCGCACAGAAAGCTGTATTGACGGAGTTAAACAGAGGCGCTTGGTCGAAGTATGGGAGAAGCTGAAAGGTCCATCCCAGAGAGGAATAGCAGTTGTTGTTAAAGTTATTCCCGTTCTGGATGCTTGCCATCCGGTTGTTGGGGAAAATCAGATGCGTGTCGTGATAGTTGTGCATGGCCAATCCGAGTTGCTTCAGATTGTTTTTGCACTGGGTCCGCCGTGCGGCTTCGCGTGCCTGCTGTACTGCTGGCAGCAGCAAGGCAATCAACACTGCGATAATGGCAATCACGACAAGAAGTTCTATCAATGTGAACGCTCTCGCCCATGATTGCTGCTGAACGCGCAATCGTTTCATCATAGAGCACCTACCCCGAAAAAAGAAAAAGTTACAAACACTACCGCCAAAAAGAGCGCAATCAAATAATTCCAACTATTTCTGAATCGCGATATCGATGTTATTGGTCCCCGCTTTGACTTCGACTTCTTGCGGAGTCGTCTCAGCGGACCCATAACTGGCAGGATATGGCGTGTCAAATTCTGGAGCCCCTCCGCCGCCGACCGAACTGAAGCCACCTGGAGGGGCCTTCATTCCTGGACGCATCATCTGAGGGCCTGATTTTTTCTTCGGAGATTTCGACATTTTTGCCATGGCTTCCTGCATGGCACCTGAACCCAAAGCGAAGACTACTTTGTACTTACCGGGCAATGCTCCGCGCCGACCATCTGTCGTCGTCAGGTCATATCCCCCATCATCCTTGATCGTCCCTGACGAGAAAACACCTTTCTCGCCATCGACCGGCTGAAACCGAATGATGATCCCCTTCAATGGCTTCTCAGACCCCGTCACCTTGCCTGTTACCGGGTATGCTCTCGGTTTGTTAGACCCACAGCCAGCAGCGACAGATACCACGACAAAGAGAACACATAAACGACTGAGAAATCGCGCAAACGTCATGCCGCGGCCTCGATGGGATTTTGGGCGAATTAAGGTTATTGAGATAATGGAGAGCGTTTTACCCTACCTTCCGGCATCGAATCGTTCAAGAGAAATACTCTTACGCCGTCAAAGAAAGGCGCAATTAAAGCAGAAAGAGTCGGTGCAGGTATTTCTGTACCCGTTCATCGGCGGTCTGAATAGTCTTTAATGAGATTTTGATCACTGGAAGCCGATTTCGGTGAGTCGAAATTGCAGCATACACGAAAATGATCGCGGTCGTTCAGCTCTCAAACAGGAGTCTTTCAATGTCGCAAGCAATCGTTGATCCAGCCGAATTGAGGAGGTTTGCCTCGCTACTGCGCGAGTTTACCAACGAACTGCAAGGCCGACTCGTCACAGTGAACACCCAACTGAACTCCCTCAGCCAGACCTGGCGAGATCAAGAGCACCTGAAATTTGCTGACGAGTTCTCACAGCACCTCAAACTGCTGGCCCGCTTCATTGAAGCCAATGAGACTCATGTCCCTTACCTGCTGCGTAAAGCAGAAAGGATTGAGGAGTATCTTTCTCAGAAGTAGGCCCTATCCTTAGAACGTGATGCTCGATTCGCTCCCTTTTTTCCGCCGAGCGATGCTTATCCAAGTTTCGAAGTCGAGGCCTGCCCATCCATGTCCGGCCAGCAAAGTGCAAACATTCATTCCGTTGACGCGTTAAGAGATGTTCGCGCTGCGTTAATCCTTTTCCAGGAACGTTCCACCACCGCCCTGAGTGATCTCAGACAGAAGATAGAGCGAACGGTCGCCTGGTTGGAGCTCGATCGTCCAAACTACTGGAAGGAGCAGGAACGCCGGGCCTACGACCGTGTCGCAACAACCCGGACTGCATTCGAAACATGCCGCCTGCGGACCGTTGCCGGACATCGGTCAGACTGCATTGAAGAGAAGAAGGCCTTCGAGAGAGCAAAAATGCGGATGGAATACGTCCGGGAAAAGCAAGAGGTCACGCGGAAGTGGATGGTCGAAGCCTCTAGAGAGGCCAATGAGTACCGCGCGCGGACCAGCACGCTTCAGCGAACTCTCGATTTCAACGTCCCCTTGATGATTGCCCAGTTGGGACGGATGATTGACGCCCTCGAGGGATACACAGATCAAAGTCCACCAGTCGTCGTGTCCTCCCCTTTGCTCCCCCCTGTCGAAACTCAAGTCGAAACCGCAGGCCACGAAACGCAAGCAGATCCTGCGATCAATGAAGTCACTTCCGCACCCGCGCCGGAAGCGTCACGGACGGCAGACATCACCCCGTCTCAGGGAGCTTCGAACGAGTCAGGAATCGACCGCAATGACTGAACCGGGGACTTCATCAACGAAACTTCCCGCACCCGTGGGCCCGATTTCCTACACCTGTCCTGGCGAACTGTATTCGATCCCGCGCAGTATTCATCTGGCACGAATTGCGGCCTTCTATTCCAAATGCCGCGACTGTCCTCATCGGTTCGACCAGGGGAGCACGGTTCCACCCCCCAGTCAGAATTTCTCATCCCCGGCGGCCGAAGTCCGTCGTCCGGTGGTCCGCACTTCATTGCTGACTGACGAATCGGTGCGGGGAGTCTACCTCAACGAACTCACCCGGAATCGAGCCATCGCATGGGGCGAGGCCCTTGCCGCAATGCTGTGGGACGACAAACCACTCATTGCCCTCCCCCCCGGCGACGGCCGCTCTTCGGTTGCCAGCGACCCCCACATCCCCGTCGGGAAACCGGCGACTCGCGGGCCGCAAGTCGTGGTGGGCTTTGACGAACGCCCCTCCTCGCCTGATATCGTGACCGGTGTTGTCCTGGGGCTGCGAAGGATGGGATGCCCCGTCATTGACCTCGGACAGACGGGACTGACGGTCCTTTCGTTTCATCTCCAGCAATCGGGGGCCCGAGCAGGATTGTTCGTCACCGGTGCAGGCTGTGATATCGCAATGACAGGATTTGAGTTACTCGATCAGGGAGGAATGCCCTTTTCACAGTCGGATCTGGTCAGGATGGAGTCGATCGTCAATACAGGGGTCGGAAGGCAGACGCGGCAGATCGGTGGACACACTCCTGTACACCCTCACTCCCTGTATGAAGCGAGTCTAACCGAGCATTTCCACGCACTCCGCCCCTTACGGGTCGCTTTCGGAACATCATCCCGACAAACCCAACGAACCGTCAAACAGATCTTCGCGCGACTGCCTTGTGAACTCACACCCATCCCGCTTCCGACCCGCAAACGCGATCTGCTTAATCCGCTCGATCCCGACCTTCAGCGAATCGCAAAAGGGGTCGTGGACGGACGACATCACCTGGGGGTCGTCGTCGACGAAGATGGTCAACACTGCGCCTTTTTCACCGATCAGGGACGGCTCGTCACGGTGAAAGAAATCGCTCGCCTGCTGGTCGAAATTACGCAACGGGATCACCCTTCCGCCCAGTTCATCATGGCGACGTCGCTCATCTCTGACGCGCGGGTCTGGCTCACAGGCCGCGATGCCACCGCTGTCGATGGAGGTGAGTCCAACAGTTCTCTGTTGCGGTCATTGGTCGACCGCCAGGCTGCCGCAGCTTTCTCGGGCGATGGGCGTGTCTGGTTTCGTCACGAGTACGTCGCGTGCGATGCGCTGATCGTCCTTGCGAATATTCTGAAGGCACTTAGTCTCAGTGATACTCCTTTTTCTGAAGTCATCGACCGAATCAGTACGGCAGAAGGGAAGTCTCCGTAGTTCGCTCTCACGCCGTATGATGGCGTGACTGCCGTTTGGGGCTGCCATCCCGTCGGACCAACGAGGGCGAGGGGCTTTGCAAGTTGGCATCCAGATAGGGCCGCAGGCACTTTGGCTTATCGCTACGGCCACCCCGCTGGTAGTCTCGCCAAAGGGACGCAGCAACCACATCCGCAGACCAACCCCGTCGTTCTGTCAGATACTGCATCAGCAGTTCGAGTAAGCGGCCCAGCGCAATTCCGTGTGTTTTCCGCTCTTCCGCGAACAACCAGGCCACCAGTTGACGAAACTCGTGGAACGGGGAACCTGTCATGGTGGTCCCAGCTTCCGGTCGCCCTGCACTTTCAAGAGGAGCCGTCTCGGCGGGCTCCATCCAGACAAGTGGCAGCGTTTCGACAAAGTTGCCGCTGTTGGCAATGGCGTCCCAATACTTCGCAAACCGGCGCAGTTCCTGCACGGCAGCATAGCCCAGCAGCTTGTTCGACAGGATTTCGTAGGGGGGATGAGGGCTGTAAACCATTCTCCACTCTTCATCATGTCGGACGATGGGAGTACCGCGAAGTCGCTTGAGGATGCCGACCTGGATCTCATGAGGTCGCAGGGCGACCAGACGATCGAATCCCTCTCCGAAGCTCTCGAGAGTCTCACCCGGCAATCCCACGATCAGGTCTGCATGAATGTGGACCCCGGTCTCATTTCTCAGCCAGTTCAAATTCTGTTCAGCCTGCTCGTTGTCCTGTTGGCGGCTGATGAGCTTGCAGACATCAGGGTTGAAGGTCTGAATGCCCACTTCAAACTGCAAGGCCCCCGCCGGAAACCGTGTGATCAGTTGCTTGAGAGCTTCGGGCAGCCGGTCAGGAATCATCTCAAAATGCAGGAACAGCCCTGGCTGGTAACGCTCCAGAAAGAACTCGAGAATTGTTCGACTCACCCGCAAATTCAGATTGAAAGTCCGGTCGACAAACTTGAATTGGCGAGCCCCCCTGCGCAGCAGTTTGTCGATCGCGGCCAGAAAGTCCTCCAGCGGGAATTGCCTGACCGGGATCTCCAGTGCGGACAGGCAGAATTCACAAGTGAAGGGACATCCCCGCGACGCTTCAACGTAGATCACCCGATGAGCAATGTCCTCGTCAGAATAAAGGTCGTAAGGCAACGTCAGTTCGTTGAGTGCAGGGAGCGGTGCAGTTGCCGTATGAGGCCTGCTGATTTTCAACGAACCATCACAGGTCTCAGAAGCCGCAAGATACTCTCGGCAGAACGAGGCGAACGCCAGATCGGCCTCGCCGCCGATGACGTGGTCTGCCAGTCCGACGATGGGCTGGCCTTCTGACTCGTAGCTGACTTCGGGGCCCCCGAGCACGACGACGATGTCTGGCCGGACGCGTTTCAAATCGGCGATCAGTCGCGTGGTTTCTTCGATATTCCAAATATAGACGCCAAACCCCACGATCCTTGGCTGCTGCTCAAGGATGGCATCCAGGATTTCCAGCGTCGGCTGCTGAGTCGTGAACTCAAGCAGCGAGGCGTCATCTTTTAGTTCACCCAGGTTTGCCCAGAGGTAACGCAGTCCAAACGCACAATGGATGTAGCGAGCATTCAATGTGGCGAGAATGATACTGGGCATAGCGTTCTCTAGCCGCCTAACTGGCGGCGCAGATCCTCGAATCGGTCTTCCAGGGCACGGAAGTCCGAACGGACGGAGGCCACTTCATCGCGGAGTTCGCGGATGGTGTTTTCCAGACTGCTCATCTTTTCGAGCTGCGCCGTCCCGACTTCTTCAACGGGTCTGACTGTCGGACGAACTGCAGCCGGTGCGTTGGCTGAGCTGACGACCGGCCCATCGGCCTCTTCCGCCCGATACTCCGCCAGCGGCTCATGATTTTCGTTGAGTGGATAAAGGTCGTGATCCACTTCGATCCCCCGTCGCTCCAGCGGTCCATTCGATCGGACCAGCCCCTGGGCCATCAGCGACTGAAGCTCGCGGCGAAGATCTTCCTGGGTCTCAATCGGCACCATCCGACTGGCCCGCGTCCGCAGTTCACCGAGTTGCTGCTTTCCCCTCAGCATCAGCTCTGTCATGATGGCAAGCTGTTGCTCGTTCAGATTGGTCTTGTGCCGCATGTAGTGGCGATAGCGTTCGGTTCGACCACTTTCCGTGTGCAAGCATGCGACCAGTCCCCGAAGCTGCAGCGCCGCCAGCGTTTCCATGACGTCGTCTTCGACATAGTTGGAAATGGGATCGCGATTATTCTTCTGGTTGCATCCCGTCGTCGTCGCTTTCAGCGTCAGTGGATACTGGTCCGGGACAGTAAATGCCTTTTCCAGCAGGACACCGAGAACACGGCGCTGCTTGCGAGGCATCTCTTTCAGCGAAACAATCTCTTTTTCAGGTTCACTCACGGTCAATACTCGTTAATTGCAGGCGGGAACAGAACGGACATTTATGAGTCCGACACCAAGCACGTCATAACGACGTCTTTGCGGCTCTACTGCGGCAGTTCCGGAGCGGTATGCTCGGGGTAACTGGCGCTGCTCAGTCCCTCTTTGAGGAAGTTGACCAGGTCCGCTGTTTCTTCGGCGGTCAGCTTCAGCGGATAGACTTCCTCGTCGCTGTAGGGTCCCGGCGTCCCACCTTTAGCGTAGTGATCGACCACTTCCTCCAAGGTCTTCAGACTTCCGTCGTGCATATAGGGGGCGGTCCGGGCAATCTCACGCAGCGTCGGGGTCTTGAAAGAACCCGTGTCACCGAGGGACTTGCTGATGGCAAACCGGCCTTCGTCTGTCCCTGGCAGGGCAATGTTATGGAAACCATTGTCCGTGAAGTTTGGACCTGAATGGCATGAGGAACAGTTGGCTTTCCCGAAGAAGAGTTTCATGCCACGCTGAGCGGATTCCGACAGAGCGTTTTTGTCACCTGCTTTGAATCGATCATACGGCGCGTCACCCGAAAGGATGGTTCGTTCGTATGTCGCAATCGCCTTGGCGATCCCGTCCGCTGTGACATCGGTGCCGAACACCTTCTGGAACTGGGTGCGATAGCCTTCGATGCCGTTGAGCTTCTGAACCACCTGGTCGATCTGCATGTTCATCTCGACAGGATTCTGCACGGGTCCGAGCGCCTGTTCTTCCAGGGTGCGGGCTCGGCCATCCCAGAACTGAAATGCCTGAAGCGCCGCATTGATGACCGTCGGGGAATTACGTCCCCCTTTTTTTCCTTCGACCCCGGTCGCGAACTGGTCACCGTTGCTGTATCCCTTGGCCGGATCATGGCAGGTCGCACAGGAGACTTTGTTATCCGCCGAAAGGCGAGCATCAAAATAGAGCTGCTTTCCCAGCGAGATTTTCTCTGGCGTGGGAGGATTGTCTTTCGGATGGACGACCGGAGGCAAACCCAGGGGGCTGGCGGGATCGGCAGCCATGACCTGATAAGACTGGGTTGCGACGAACACGGTTAACAAGACTGCAAAGACCGGACGATTCATTGGCATTTTTCCCAGTAGCATCGCGGATCGATTCGTTTCGCGCGAACCGACGAAGAGTCATTTAACAGCAAAACGTGGCATCGAATGCCCATTCTTCATTCACACTCTGGACGTTTCAAGAGTCACCGGCACTCTACGCTTCAACACTGCCCCGGTCAGTCCAGACGCAACCAGATTGTTTTCAGGTACTCTGTCTCAGGGCAGTTCGTTGAGATGGGGTGGTCGGGTGCCGCACCACCCTTGGCAAAGATCTGCCCTCGACGACCGACTTCCGGAGCCGCGTTCACAATCCGGGTAAATTCCTGCATATCCAGCAGTCCCGAGCAGCTGCAAGTCAGCAGGATTCCCCCGGGATTCACCAACTGCATCGCGAGGCGATTCAAATCGAAATACTTGTGGCGGCCTTCTTCCGCTTCCGACCGGCTGCGGATCAGCTTGGGAGGATCCAGAATGACGACATCGAACTTGCGATTGTTCCGCAGCATGTCGCGCATGTAGCCGAAAACTTCCGCCTGGGTGAAGTTGATTTTCACCTGATTAATTTTGGCGTTTTCCCGGGCCAGCAGAACGGTCTCTTCGTCAAGTTCTACTCCTGTCACTTCGCCAGCATTGCCCAGCTTCTTGGCCTGCAGTGCGAATCCGCCCGTGTAGCAGCAGAGATCCAGTACAGACTTGCCCGCGACCAGGTCTGCTAGACGTTTACGGTTTTCCCGCTGGTCACAATAAAAACCGGTCTTGTGGCCACCTGCAAAGTTTACGCGAAATTTGGTCCCGTGCTCGACGATCGTCATCTTCGCGGGAACGTCGGCGGAGCCATAGGGGTCCGCAGTGAAACCTTCGTGATCCTGTGACATGGGTGCCGCGCGAAGGACCCCATGTTTGGTTCCTGCGAGGATGTCGAGCTGTGCCAGAATCGCTTCGGCTCGCTGATACATCCCCAGAGAGTAACATTCGGCGACGAGCACATCTCCGAACCGATCCACCACGAGCCCCGGAAAGCCGTCCGCCTCGGCGTGGATGAGACGATAGGCCTCGGACTCCTTGTCCAGCTTTAAGGTGTCACGTCTCAGTGAAACAGCCTGAGCCAGTTTTTCGCTCCACCAGGCGTCGTCGGGCCGACGCATCCCCGTTCGGAGGACTCGGACAGCAATCTCGGCCTCGGGATTGAAGAGGCCATAGCCGACGACTTCGCCGCTTGGCGAAAACAGCTCGACCATATCGCCCGGCTGCGCATCGCGTGAAACTTGTCCGAGCTGCTTTCGGAAGACAAAAGGATGCCACAAGGCCCCCCCCAGCCGGACTTCGACCGCGGGTAACGTGACATTTTCCGGAGGACACAGCGGCCGCTGCTCAAGTAACTCGCGACGAATACGGACGGGCTGCCGAGACGATTCGTAACGCCGACCAGACGATTGATAGGGAGGCTTTCGGTTCATCCGCGTATCCTATCGGACCAGTGAATCACTCACAATAAAGTCCGTAACCACTGTCAGTGGTGCCGGAACCGTTCGACTCGCAGTGCAACTACGTCATGCAAAATTCGGAGGGAGCTGTTGAAAGCAGCGATCTCCCGAATCCCGAATCTCTTCCGCTCCAGCCATCCCCCTGGAACGTGATCGCCGAGATCGTCAGTAAGCCAGCAGCTCAGTCCCATTTCGGACACCGGCGTTCCTCTCAACGGCGTTCGTATCCATAAAGAGTCACTGCAGAATCACTTACAACTGCTATAGGACGGTTTTTCATCACGTTCTATACTTCGCGCGTTCATCGACAATGTGTTTCGGGGTGCCCCGAATCGCTCGTAAGCTGAGGTTCACTTCGCGGCGTCGCCATGATTCCACCCAATAAAACTTCACAGCAAATCAAAGCGACCTGGAAGTGGTGCTTCCGAGGTGGACTGACATGCGCTTTCATGAGCCTTGCTCTGCTGGAGACAGGTTGTGTCAGCCGCCGACTGACAGTCGTTTCGAATCCTCCCGGAGCGATGGCTCTCCTGGATGGCAAAGAAATCGGTTACACCCCCGCCTCCGCGGACTTCATCTGGTATGGAACCCGTCAGGTGACCCTGATCAAGGATGGGTACGAGACCAAAACGGACCTCGTCACCGTTCCGGCTCCGTGGTACCAGTGGCCCGTCATCGAATTTTTCTCTGACAACTTTCTCCCGCACCGCGTCACCGATCGCCGGGTCTTCAACTTTGACCTGCAGCCCAAACAAATGGTTCCGGACGAAGAACTTCGTTCGCGCGCGATGCAGTTGCGAAACGAAGCCCAGCTCGGTCCATAGGAACCGACGCTGTCTCATCGGGTTCTGCCCCTGGTCCTATTTTGGGACGCGTCAACTGCCTGCATGAGGTCGAGCACAACCATGCTGCCGGACACTCGGGACAGCTACTCTTTTACTCTTTCGATTGTGGCCCTCGGCCAGCAAACCAGAACACCGCCGCCCCCAGCAATTCAGTGACAAACCAGACGACGCGCAACAATCCCGCGGCCACAAGTGCTACCGTCGGACCAATCTGCGGCTGATCCTTCAAGACTTCGATCAACAGACCTTCCCGAACGCCGATTCCTCCCGGTGCGAGCAGAACGACAAATCCTCCCACTGTGGAGAGAGCGCAAGCGGCCAGCCAGACGGGGAATTGAGCGACCTGCAGCGGGACTTCTGACATCGACTGCAGAACACATCCCAGACTCAGCCCCTGCAGTCCCCAACCGAAACAGGTCAGCATCACCCCTTGGGAAATCAATCCTGCCGTAATCGCCGGAGCCTTTTCGGTGGACGGCATTTGGGCTGCCAGGGCCTTGCGACCAAGGCGAGTGAATAACCAACTGCTGAGTGGGGTTGTCGCCAGAGTTGCCGCGGCAACTAACCCCGGGAACAGGAATGGAGACTTCCCGATTCCTTCCTGTTGCCCGGGCCACCACCCCTCCATCGTCGCAGGAAAGACAATCGGGGCGAGTGCCAGACTGACGGCAGCCCCCGTGGCCATGAAGATCAATGTCTCGTAGGCCGCGGTCACCCCGCCCAGCAAAGGATTCACCTGAGCCTCTTTTGCGAGAGAGCCTCGAATCACGAGAACAAGTGCTTTTCCAGGAACATATTTTCCCAGGTGACCGACGTAGTAAGCGCGCAGAGCGGTCCACCAGTCGAGAGGCTGTCCCATCCCGACGAGCATCGCTCGCCAGAGCCAGACGGAAGGAAGCCAGCTCACGAGATAACAACCGGCAGCTGCGATGAGCCACCCGAAGTGGATCCGAATCTGCTGCGGAGGAGCCGCCTCCCACAATTGGTACGCACGACGTCCAATGAAGATCAGCACCAGTGCCAGTAGAGCCGTCTTCAGGACCAGCCAGAACGTTTTCTTTTTGGTCGCTTCATCAACCGGCAGCAATCGGTCATCACCGCGTGACGAGATCACCTCGGCGATCAGGTTCACCGTCCTCTCAGTCGCTCCGCGCTGCGTCGCCACAAATTGACGGGCCGCCTCGCCCATCCGACGCATCTCGTCGGGATTCTTTAACAGTTCCTCAACGGTTTCCCTGAGTTCTTCGGGGCCCCTGATCACACGGGCCCCCTGATGCGACAACAAGGCCTCTGTCACATCTTTGAAGTTCCAGGTGTTCGGGCCGAAAAGAACGGCAGCTCCGTATCCGGCGGGCTCGATCATGTTCTGACCGCCCCGATTGGTCAGACTGCCGCCGACGAAAGCGATATCCGCCAGCCCCCAACAGGCCCCCAGTTCGCCGATCGTGTCGAGTAAACGGATCACAGGCTCATCCGTCCCCGCCGCGTCGTCGTCCTGCGGCACGTCTGCAGCCATCACTTCACTGCGGCGGACCAGTCGAAATTGTCGTTGACGGACCAGTTCCGCAACCTCTTCAAACCGCTCTTTATGACGAGGAACAAGAATCAGTTGCAGCTGTGGAAACTGCGGACGCAATCCCTGCCAGGCATCGATGGCGCAGGCTTCTTCCGGATCCTGGGTGCTTCCGGCGATGAAAGTCGGTGCAGCCGGATCCAGGTGGAATGCGCGACGCAGTTCTTCTGTTTTAGGATTGGCTCGATTCGATTCTGCCCGATCAAACTTGATGTTGCCGGTGACCGTGACGCGGTCCGCTGGTGCACCGAGTGTCCGCAGTCGCTCGGCATACGTCTCCGCCTGGACAGCCAGCACGTCGAAGCAAGAGAGCAATCGGGCCATCACGGGCCTGATCCGTGAATAGCCTTTGAAGCTTTTCGCCCCCATGCGGCCATTGATCAGAATCAAGGGAATACCGCGGCGTTTCGCCGTCAGCACCAGATTCGGCCACAGCTCAAGTTCGACGAGGACGATCGCGGCAGGTTTAATCTCGGTCAGAGCCCGTCCGACGGCCCAACTGAAATCAAGTGGAAAAAAGGAAACGGTGTGTCGTGCGTACTTTTCGCGAGCGACATCATACCCAGTCTCGGTGGTCACAGTGATGAACAGTTCGGCGTCAGGAAATCGCAGTAAAGTCTCGTCGAGAACTTTCTGTAATTGAAGGACCTCGCCCACGCTGACCGCGTGAAACCAGACACACAGCCTCTCGGGGTTTTGCCGCGTGAGCCGTCCTGTCAGCTTTTCATTCCAGCCGCGCCGGTATTTTCCGGCAGTGACGCGACGATATAGCAAGATCGGAGCGACTGCCGTGATGAGCAGCAGGTAGAGGCCGTTCAAAAGCCAACTGAAGACGAAGGGCATCCTCTCCCTTTTTTGGCTACAGGCAGTTCGCAGGGGCAACACCCGGTTGCAGTCGCTGTTTGCCACTGGCCAGGTATCGCGATCTCAGAGCAATGAAAACGGGAACAATCCGGAGAGAGTCTCCCCGGATTGCGATCCCGACATAATTTTCTCAATCAGACGATCCGCCGTTTACGACGCACCGTGACATTTCTTGAACTTCTTTCCACTGCCGCAGGGGCAGGGATCGTTGCGTCCGACTTTGTTTCCATAGTTTCGAATCGGTTCGACCGCAGGAGCCCCGCGATTCGCGCCGCTCGCCGAGGAACGATCGCCTGCATTCTGTTCGAGTGCAGGGTGGTCGTCTGGAATGTCATCCACAGGCGATTGATGCACCTGCGAGGTAATTTGCCAGCGATCGGCGGTCGGTTCTGGGATCTCGACAGCGATCCGGAATATGGTTCCGGTCACCTGCGAGGCAATGCGGTCCCACATCTGTTCAAATGCCCGCATCCCTTCCCGTCGATACTCAACCTTTGGATCCTTCTGTGCATATCCGACCAGTCCGATACCGGACTTCAACTGGTCCATGTAATACAGGTGATCTTTCCAGGCGGTATCCAGTGTATCCAGCACGACGGAACGTTCGGCATGATGAATTTCATACCGATATTTCCGCTCAAACTTGCTGCGCAGATCCATTTCCACAAGGGCACGCCCCTGGTGAGCAACGTCTTCGGCAACCAGTTCCGTTCCGAATTCGGCATTTGCCCAGTCGACCAGTGGCTTCACCGCGGTCGCGCTGACAACGTCACGCTGCGTCGTCGATTCCGCCCCCTTCTTCCCTTGCGACTTCTGATGTCGTGGTCCGAAGGCCGCCGTCAGCAGTTCTTCCAGTCGTGCGGCAGCCTGCTTGCCCTGAGCGTCGAACTGGTCACTGGTCTTCAGCAACTGCTGAGTAATATCGGCTTTCGACTTTGATTCGATGTCTTCCTTCGACATCGAGATGTCAAAGCGGTTACTGGCCCAGCGTGCCAATTCTTCCCGGTTGTAGCGGGTGACTCCGTTATGCTCCTGCATATAGTGAGACAGACCGACGGAAACGGGGAATTCGACTTCTTTGCGGTGGTACAGGTCACGGATCGCGTTGGAAATCAGTTCGGCAGCCGATTCGGGCGAGCCGCCTTCGAATTTTGAGGGCTCAAGTTGGATCCCATACTGCTGATGCAACCATTCTGCCAGCGACTGCGCGCCCCATTTCTCATTGAGGAAGACTTCGACTGGCGAAAAGTCAAACCGGTTAATCGATTCGAGGGCCCGATCGTAGAGGTGCTGGTGCAGCTTGCCGGTATCCAGCGAATCGGCATCCCCGTCGATCAGGAAGGCCACCTTCCGCAATTCACGCTCGTTGGTATTCAAGCCGTAGGTCGTGTTCACCCAGCGTGACAGTGCCTGCCAGTTCTGTTCACGGGCATCGACACCTTCCGGAATACTGTCTTCGACCTGTTCCCGAATCGTTTCATAGGCCTGACGTTCAGACCGATCTTTCAGATAACCAATCAACTGGTCCGCGTGCATGTCCCGAATTTCACGGAGCTTCAGGTCGAGACCGCATTGCTGTTTGACCCAGGCAACGACGGTTTCCCATCGGTAGGACGGTTTCAGGAAATACTCGGTCTTCTGATCGACCTGCTTGTCGATCATCGACAGAATCAACGAACGGCAGTCTGCACCTTCCAAGACGGATTGGCGGTAGGAATAGACTCGCTTTCGCTGCTCGTCCATCACTTCGTCATATTCGAGCAGATGCTTTCGCTGTTCGAAGAATCGCTCTTCGACTTTCTTCTGCGAGCTTTCGATCTGGCGCGTGACAAGCTTGCTCTCGATCCGCTCACCTTCCTGCATTCCCAGGCGTGACAGCCAGTCTTTGACCCACTCGCCACCGAACTTCCGCATCAGATCGTCTTCGAGTGAGACGAAGAAACGGCTTGAGCCATTGTCTCCCTGACGTCCCGCTCGCCCGCGCAACTGAAGATCGATACGACGCGAGTCATGCCGTTCCGTGCCGATGACGTGCAGACCGCCAAGTTCCGCGACAGTGTGCCCTTCGTCTTCCATCCCTTCGCGCTGAGCGATCTTTTTCGTCAGTTCGTTCCAGACTGATTTGGGAACGTCAAGACGTGAGGGATACAGGGGACGGCCATCTTCGTTTTTCATCTGCTTGAGTTCATCCCAAGCGAGATACTCAGGGTTTCCCCCGAGAATAATGTCGGTACCGCGGCCTGCCATATTGGTCGCGATCGTGACCGCATTCAGGCGGCCTGCCTGAGCAATCGTTTCCGCTTCACGTTCGGCATATTCAGGTTTGGCGTTCAGCAGTTTGTGTTTGACGCCGTTCTTCGTCAGTTTATGACTGAGTTTCTCGGAGTTCTCAATCGACACGGTTCCCAGCAGCACGGGACGTCCGGTCTGATGCACTTCCTTGATCTCTTCGACCACCGCATCCCACTTTTCCCGTTCCGTTCGGTAAACGGCATCGGGGAACGTGATTCGTTTGAGCGGTCGATTTGTTGGAACGGTGATCACGTCCAGATTGTAAATCTTGACGAACTCGGCCGCCTCGGTCATGGCGGTACCGGTCATCCCCGAGAGCTTTTTGTAGAGCTTGAAGAAATTCTGCAGCGTGATGGTCGCCAGCGTCTGCGTCTCTTCCTTGATCCGGACCCCTTCCTTGGCCTCGACGGCCTGATGAAGTCCATCGCTCCATTGACGGCCTTCCATCATACGCCCGGTGTGCTCATCGACGATGATGATTTCATCTGCTCGTACGATGTAGTTCACATCCCGTTTGTAGAGGTGGTGAGCCCGCAGTGCGTTGTCGAGCAGGTGTGGCCACTCCATGTTCCCGGCGGTGTAGAAACTCTCGACGCCCGCCAGTTCTTCTGCATATCGAACCCCTGCTTCCGTCAGGTGACAGGTATGCTCTTTCTCTTTGACTTCAAAGTGGAGGTCGCGCTGCAGTTGTCGGGCGATCTTGTCCGCTTTTGGAAAGCGGGTGATATCACCATGAGCCTTCCCCGAGATGATCAACGGGGTACGGGCTTCGTCGATCAGGATGTTGTCGATTTCGTCGATGATGGCGTAGGTCAGCTTCCCCTGCACCTGCTCTTCGGCAAACATTTTCATGTTGTCGCGAAGGTAATCGAAACCGAATTCGTTGTTGGTGCCGTACGTGATGTCACAAGCATACGCCTGTTTTCGCTCGTACGGATCCATATTCGACTGAATGGCACCGATGGTAAGGCCCAGCCCCATGTGCAGCGGCCCCATCCACTCCATATCGCGCTGTGCCAGGTAATCGTTGACGGTGATGACGTGAACCGAACCGGCAAGTGCATTCAGAAAGGCGGGAAGTGACGCGACCAGCGTTTTACCTTCCCCGGTGGCCATTTCGGCGATCATCCCTTTATGCAGGATGTATCCCCCGACCATCTGCACGTCGTAATGACGCATCTTCAGATAGCGTTTGCCCGCTTCTCGAACGGACGCAAAGGCTTCGGGCAGCAGCATGTCGAGCGTTTCGCCGGCGGCGAGTCGCTTCCGCATTTTGCTGGCGGTTTCCCGCAATTCACCGTCACTGAGTTTTTCCAGTTCCGGCTCTAGCTGATTAATGCGGTCGAGAAAGGATCCTGGCAGAATCACCGTATTTCCGCTTTTATCTCGCGAAAATCCGATGTTTCGGACGCGGCGTTCGTTGGACGAACCAAAGAGATTGGTGATGAACCGTTCGGTTCCGCCCAGGACCAGATTGAAGGTATCGCCGACTTTATCCAGGATTTGCATAATTCATCCGTTGAGTTACGAGCTGCGTGGCCCCAGGCAATATCCCCAAGTCAAACTTGGACCAATGTCATACGCTGGTACACGAGTTTCAGCAGGTGTTCCTGACGCGCTACGTCGATGACGAACTCCATCCAGCGACTGCCAACGTGACAGGGAGATTCTCCGTGTCCGCAGCAGACGATCGCCCCTGAAAAGGCGAAAGCCGCCGGATCGACCCATAAATTGCGACGTAACTTCCTTGCGCAGCGCAGTTTATTTGTCAATAACAAACGGGTCAATCCCGCTCCACCGACACCAGATCCGTCGGACCAGGCGGAAAAGAGCAACCATTATGCCATGCCTCTCCCGATTGCCCCTCTTTCAAACGTCACCTGACAGCCCCGACCTCGAAATCGCCTGCCGTCCCTGACGTCAGTCTGCCGGCGACAAAAGTCCCACGCCGAAGCCTCCAGCAGTGGGGTCCCCCCCCTTCCAGGGCTGACCGCGGCTGGGCTCGCTCGCCGTCGCTACTTCCTCTTCATCAGGGCGAACAGTTCACACAGCACGGAAGCGGCGATACTGCGTCGTCCGGCCGTCGAAATGGTCCAATGAGGATTCGACACCGCTGACAAAAAAATGATTGAGCAAGTTGAACAAGTTGAGCAACTTCCCTGTTTTCATGTGCAAAACCAGCATCTGAAGTTGCTCAATTTGAGCAGGTTGAGCAACTTCAATCTGGTTCAAAAATCTGATTCAAATGTCGCTCAAGGCGTTGATCTTTCGGAGAGAACCACGGCAGCCCCTTAGTGCTGACCGATACCGGTCCCTGCCAAGAACTCGCGCTGTAAAGAATCTGGACTTGGGACATCGAGCCGTCTGTTATTCGATCGATCGCCCGGGATCCTGAAATCTCCGACTTCTCCCGTAGACGACTAGACAACATGGGAAACTCGAGAAGTCCTGAAAGTCGCTCCGCCATCCCAGCGATTCAAAAGCACGAGCATACAAGCCGCACAACAAGACGTCAAGACATTTTGTCGCAAAGATTTCTTCAATCGTTTGCCACGACTTCTGGAAAGTTCACTCATCACTTCCATCTCTGCGTCAGATTGGCAATGCGCTGCCTGCCCGATGGGGCCTCGGATTTCAACGGACCGCCAGCAAAAATCCCCCGTCCGGCGACGGTTGCCTGTTCTGAAGGGTGGTTTGACGATTAGAATTCCGCCTCTTGATGAGAACGTGTTGCTCGAAGGAAGTTTGTTGATGGATTGCTCGCTGGCTGCAGACCGCTGGAATGACCTTGCTACCCGAATTCTGGACGGACACGAACTGACCGTCGACGAAGGACTCGCCATCCTGCAGTCAGACGATGATGAGATTCTCGACCTGCTCGCGGCGACTTATCGCGTTCGGCGGAAGCATTTCGGCAAACGCGTTCACCTCTATTTCCTGAAAAATGCCAAAAGCGGCCTCTGCCCCGAAGACTGCGGATACTGCTCGCAGTCGATCCTGTCTGAAGCCGACATTCCTCGCTACGCCCTGCTGAACGAAGCCAAGCTGATGGAAGGTGCCGAGCGTGCTGTGGCTTCGCAGGCCCGCACCTACTGCATCGTTGCCTCGGGCCGTGGCCCCAGCAATCGCGAAGTCGATCACATTGCTCAAACTGTCACCAAGATCAAGGAAAAATACGGGCTGCACATCTGCTGCTGCCTGGGACTTTTGCAGCCCGAACAAGCCGAAACCCTGCAAAAAGCGGGCGTTGATCGCATCAATCATAACCTGAATACCAGCCGTACGTTCCACGACACCATCTGCTCAACCCACACGTACGAGGATCGCCTCAAGACCTTAAAGGCCGTCCGAAACGCCGGGATGGAACTGTGCAGTGGACTGATCGTGGGGATGGGTGAGAGCGAACAGGATCTGGTGGATGTCGCGTTTGAACTGCGGGGACTGGGAGTTCATTCGACACCGGTCAACTTCCTGCACTCCATCGACGGGACTCCGCTCGAACGGAAGTGGGACCTGAACCCTCGCTACTGCCTGAAAACACTCTGTATGTTCCGGATGGCGAACCCCGCTGTCGAACTCCGCGTGTCCGGCGGGCGGGAAGTGAATCTGCGATCGATGCAGGCGATGAGCCTTTACGCAGCTAACTCGATGTTCGTGAGCGACTACCTGACCACTAAAGGTCAGCCGGCGGAAGACGATTTCAAGATGGTCGCGGACCTGGGATTCGAGATCGTGATCGGAGACCACGACGCTTACCAGGCTTGGAAGGCATCGCAGAACGGCTGTCAGTCAGCGCCCGAATCCGAAGTGCATCAGCACACGACTTGCCATGGTTAGCCTGCATCGGCGTTCCACAACCCTGAAGCAGTCAATGTTGTGGATATTTCTGCGCTAAGCGGAAACTCATCCGGGACAGTCTGAGATTTTTCGAGAGCACAGGTTGCACACACCGAAGCAGCCTGTGCTCTTCGTCGATCTGCGACATCTTGCCATGAGGTTCCCTATCCGGTCCCAATAACACCTCGGGCTTCGGCCTCCCATCGTAAACGATTCAGAACGTGAGATTTCAGTCGTTTACCGTTCCGACCGTAACCATCTGGAGCTGGATTTCACGTTGTTTGGTCTCCGTTTGTTTGTAAAAAAGCAGCAGGACGTGGCGAAACTTGGCTTGCGAAATGCTACTTGCCGTATGACACTGTTGCGGTAATGATTCAGATGAGTGTTGCCACGGGAAGCCGTTGACCGTCGTCCGCGACCGGTCGGGAGTGTATGTTTGAGAACCATGAACGTGTTGCGCCGCAAGCCACAATCGAAGTGTCCGCTCTACTTGAAAGAGGAAGAGCAGGAAGGCCTGCGTGCAGCGGGTCGATTTAACGCCGAGTTGATGGACCATGTTCGTCCTCTCGTCAAGGCAGGCGTCACGACTCTGGAACTCGACAAGATCGTGTATGAGTACACGATGGATCATGGCCACATTCCCGCCTGTCTCGGCTACAAGAATTACCCGAACAGCCTGTGCGCCAGCGTGAACGAAGTCGTCTGCCACGGCATCCCCAACAAAATGCCGCTGCGCGACGGTGATATCGTGAACATCGATCTCACCACCATCGTCGATGGCTGGCACGGGGATTCCTCCGAAACGTTCCTGATTGGAAACGTCTCGCAGGAAGCCCGACGTCTGGTGCAGGTCACTTTTGATTCCATGTACCTGGGAATTCAGGCGATCCAGCCTTTTGGCAAGATCAGCGACATCGGTCATGCGATTGAACGATTCGCTCGCGCTAATGGTCTGGCAGTCGTACAGGAATACCAGGGCCACGGGCTCGGACGAGAATTCCACCAGGAACCCGGAGTTCCTCATTACGTTCCGCGATCGGGTGCACCCCAGGTTGTCATCGAGCCTGGCATGTGCTTCACCGTCGAGCCGATGCTGAACCTCGGCACGTGGCGAACCATGCTCGACACGCGCGACAAATGGACCGTCCGAACCATGGATCTCTCTTTGTCCGCTCAGTTCGAACACACGCTGCTGATTACCGAATCCGGTCCGGAAATCCTGACTCAGACCAAGAACGGCCCCCAGGTCGGCCACAAGTTCTAACTCTCGATTGATCAGTCAGGACTTGCAGTCTCAGTGAACGACTGCGAGTCCACGTCTGATTCCACGCCCCCAGTTCTGTTCAAGACAGACACTGACGTTCGGCACGATGGATGGCGCTACCCGTAGCTGTCTGTTTTCCAAGGTGGATTTTCTCTGCTCATTAAGAGCACATCCCCGGGTGGCGCAAGCCCACGAACCCCAATGCCCCTCCATTTCGCCTCCCGTTTCGTCGTAGGGTTCCTTCGGACAGTTTTTCTGGAACCACGTGAGCCTCAGCCAGCGTCCAGTCACGCATCCTGACGAATCAATGTGAACAGGAGATTGGGGAAGAAAAGAGAGCTCAAGTCTTCCCTCACCGCTGTGTGAAAGCCAGAAATCCGGGACGGGACGTCGGTTCCTCAAACTACACCGCTGACACCAGCGTCACGTCGAAAATCAAAATACTGTTCGCCGGGATGTTCGTGCGTGAGCCCGTTCCATAGGCCAGGGAAGACGGAATCAGCAGTCGAGCGGAGGTCCCCACCGGCAAACGCTTGAACGCTTCGTCCCACCCTTTGACCACCGTGCCCGCTCCGAGGACAAACGAGAACCCGGTCGTCGTGTTGGAGTCAAACTGGGTTCCCTGCGTTCCATCCGAATTCAGCACATACCCGGTGTAAGTAGCCTTCACCGTCTGACCGTTCGACGGAACTTCGCCCCCCCCGGCTGTCGTAATCACATAGGTCAGGCCAGTAGCGGTTCTTGTGGCGGTCAGGTTGTTCGCGGTCAGATAGCTGTCGATGATGAACTGTTCATTCGTGACCGTCCCCGTCCCCGACAGCTTATTCCCATTCACGTCATAACTGGTTGCGGTGACGGTCGTCGTTCTGGCCGTCAGGGGAGCCCCCGACAGATTCAATGACCATTTGCCAGCGGAGGGAGACGTCAATTGTGAATCGGTCCCCAGTTTGTACGTCTTTCCGTTGACCGCCACAGTCAGTACGGGCGACTTCACGGAATCATACGTCCCGGTGATGATGGGAGTGTTCGTGGCGGCCGCCAGCGGTGTCACCGTCGGCGGTGTGAACGTTGCCGACAATTGAGTCACGTTCACGTTCCTCAATCGTGGTGATTCCGCGTTCACAACCGAATTCGTGGCCTGATAAATCGTCGTCTGATATCGCCGAAGACCGATCACTGTTTGTGAACTGTTAAATCGATTCGGCCCTTCGGGAGACCCATACATTCCGATGACGCTGTCACCTCCCATTCGCAACGTCACGGCACCGTCGTAGGTGCTGGCAATCGTCTTGAAGGAACTGTTTCGTCCAAACTGACGGGAATTCAGGGACCCGGAGATTGTCGAGTGGTCGATCACGAGCTGGCTGACCGTATCCCGAACATTCCCCTCAACCGTACTCCGGTCCAGATCCAGCAGGTCACCGCTGCGGAAGCCCAATTCCGCCGAAAGGTTGTTCCGGACTGTCGATTGGACGATGTTCACCGAGTCGTTGCCCCGGCCGCCACGAATCGAGATCGAATCGGCGATGACCTTCGTCAGATTCAGGGAATTGTCCCCTCGTGCGTGACCAAAATTCACCGACAGCGACTTCAGACTGGCCGTTCCGTCCCCTGTCACAGAGACCGTATTGCCACGGGAATGCAGGTGCATCGAAATCGAAACCGGCTGGGTAATGGCCGCCGTGTAGGTGGAGACCTTCTGACCAGCCACCTCAAACTGCGTCCCGTTCGTCCCGGTCAGCGTCACCTGAGTTGCGGTGAAGGTGATCTGGAAGGCATCCCCATCCTGGGCAGACCGTCCCGCCTGATCCACCAGCCTGATTGCTCCGTCTTCGACCGTGACATGAATCAGGTTTGTCAGCAGACGACGTGATTCCAGCACTTCGAGGTGAGAGATGAGTGCCCCGGAGGCGGCTCCGTATGAGGGCCCGCGGGAATGAGACCGACGCGCCGCTCGAGGACCTGTCCGGCCTTGCCACCAACTCAACAGCTTTTCCGTCCAGTCTTGCTTCATCGCTGAATCTCTGATGTCGAAACCTAAACCGGCCACCGAACACGTGGTGAGAGTTTGCCTACTCTACGGTATCGTTATACCTGAACAAAATGGACTGCGTTCGATCGGCGGCCTGGAGGGATGCGGGAAGTTCGTCGAGAGTCCCGAATATATCGATTTTTCCTGAAAAATGATGCTTCCGCCGTCGATCCGCGACCGCCTAATCCGTTCCAGCTGACGGATTGGGATGCAGGCTTCACTTGAGCAAAGGAACAGTGACTCTGTTTCGCGACCAAAGACGATCTATTAAATTCGTTCCTCTCAGCAGTGACCCATCCCGACTCCCTAGCAGGCAAAGCGGCCATTACGTGTCCACACAGATGAAATATAGAAGCGCTCAGTGGTTTGGTGGACGCGAGGAACTGGCATTTCAAAACCGATCTGCTCTGCGAGCCATGGGTCTCAACCCGGACGATTATCTCGGCAAACCGGTGATCGGTCTCGCCAACAGCTGGAGTGAGCTGAACAACTGCAACGGCAACCTGCGTGACGTGGCCGATGCGGTAAAAAGGGGCGTGCTGCTGGAAGGGGGATTGCCGCTGGAGTTTCCCACGATTTCTCTGGGTGAGGAATTCATGAAGCCATCGGCGATGCTCTATCGCAACCTGATGGCCATGGACGTCGAAGAAACCTTGCGCGCCAACCCCATTGACGGTGTCGTGCTGCTCTGCAATTGTGACAAGACCACTCCCGCCCAGTTGATGGCCGCCGCCAGTGCCGACCTCCCCGCAATTCAGATCAATGGTGGGCCGCGAGCGATTGGTCATTGGCGAGGCAACTCCGTTGGTTCGGGGACGGACCTGTGGAAGTATTCGGACGACCGGCGAGCGGGACGGCTGTCTCTGGAGGAATGGCACGAGATCGAAGCCAGCTACGGCTGCGGTGTCGGGGCCTGCAATACGATGGGGACGGCGTCCACGATGACATCCCTGTCCGAAGCCCTGGGAATGATGTTGCCCGGCACGGCCTCGATCCCCGCGACCGACGCGCGACGACTTCAGGCAGCGACGGCAACAGGGCGCCGGATCGTGCAACTCGTCCGCGAAGACCTGCGTCCATCGCGCATTCTGACACCAAAGGCCTTTGACAATGCGATCCGGACACTGCTCGCTCTGGGTGGATCGACAAATGCGATCGTCCACCTGATCGCGATGGCAGGACGTCGCGGAATTCGACTGCCGCTGGAACGATTCGACGAACTCTCGAAGTCGACCCCGTTCCTGGTCAACCTGATGCCATCGGGAAGCCACCTGATGGACGCCTTCGATTCGGCGGGTGGGGTCTCGGCCGTGCTTGCGGAAATCCGTTCCCTGTTGCATCTCGATGAAATGACCGTCTGCGGCCGAACGCTGGGAGAAAACATTGCCCGTTCCCGCAGTTTCGATCGCAAGGTGATTGTTTCCGCAGAGCAGCCCCTCCTTTCCGGCGGATCTCTCGCGGTGTTGAAGGGCAACCTCGCCCCCAACGGAGCCATCATCAAGGCCTCTGCCGCCTCGCCGCATCTTCTGAAACATGTCGGCCCTGCACTCGTCTTCCGTGATTACGAAGACATGCTCAACCGGATCGATGGTCCTGACCTGCCGGTGACGGGTGACAGTGTGCTGGTACTCCAGAACGCAGGTCCGAAAGGAGTCCCCGGATTCCCGGAGTGGGGTTCGATTCCTGTCCCCAGCAAGCTGCTGCAGGCGGGCATCGCCGATCTCGTCCGGATCAGCGATTCTCGCATGAGTGGCACTGCGTTTGGAACCGTCGTGCTGCATGTCACGCCCGAAGCGGCTGTGGGAGGAAATCTGGCACTCGTCCAAGATGGTGATCTGATCCAGCTCGATGTCGCCGGACGGAGCCTGGAACTGCTTGTCGATGCCACGGAGCTCGAACGGCGACGAGCCGCCTGGAAAGCCCCCACGTCCAGGCATCTGCGAGGCTACCCCAAACTGTATATTGACCACGTTCTCCAGGCGGATGAAGGATGTGACTTCGACTTCCTGCGTCCCGAATCCGAAGCGGCCCTGGAGTTCATTCACCCTCTTGTCGGCCGGTCCTGATCCCTGTCCCTCATCCGGGGTTACAACACCCGTAGAACACTCCACGTACTTGAGGAGACACCCACATCAACACGGCAGTGCGCCTGGGTTCTTGTCCCCGGCACTGACATTCACTATAGAGCCGAGACGCGAGCGACCCGTCTATGACTGTCCCTGCTGGGAATGCCACTCCTGCAGGGCTGCCCGAACCTGATCGGGTGAGGCCGTGCCGGTGGTGCCCAATTGCTGGACCGTGATGGAGGCAACCAGGTTGGCGACCAGCGCCGCTTCGGCGGCCGTCGCACCGCTACACAAGGACATCACCGCACCGGCCGAAGCACTATCCCCCGCCCCGGTTGGATCGATCGGCCCCCGCACTTTCACACCCGGTACCAGCGTGACTTCCGGATCACTCACCCAGATCCCCCGCTCACCGTAGGTGACAAACACAGTAGCCTGGTTTTCCGTTCGCAACTGGGGAACGAGCCGGCGGAGTTCCTCAGCCGAAACTTCTTCTCCCACAGCCGGATTCAGCCGATGCACCGCCTCGAACTGATTCGCTTTGATCATCGTATTGCGGAAGGATCGAATGAACCGACGGCTGTCAGCCCAGAAGATGACATTGCTGAATCGTCGAGCCAATTCGGCGACGCGGTCCCGCAATCGCGTTGTCACGACACCGCAATCTGCGATTTCGACCTGGTCCATAATCAGCAGAGCGTCCACCTGCGGTAGGACGCGTTCCAGTTCGGCGGCGATACGATCGACGATGGCCTGCGGAGTCGGAACGCGGTTTTTGGTGTCGTATCTCGAATGCTCTCCCTCGAGTCCCGCGACATTCTGATCATGAGGCTTAAGGTAGGTCGGCGTCATCAGCTCGGGACAGCGCAACAGTCCGTCGGTCGAACAGCCAATCTGATTTAATCCTTTGCACAGATCAAACGCTTCTCCATCGTCGCCAACGGCACCGATCGCATGCAGTTGAGTCGCACCGAGTGCCGCCAGATTGTTGACAACGGTTCCCGCAGCACCAGGCGATCGTCGAATTGCCAAAACCTGATGAGCGACCCGACCCGTTTCCAGACTCGGTTCTGCCAGCTCGGGTGAGACTTCGAGGTACTTGTCCAGAAAGAAGTCACCCAGCACAGCAATTCGATGTCGAGGAAACTGCGTCAATAGTTCGTCGAGGCGTTGAGAATGCATTCAATTTTCCGTGCGTAAAGGCGACTTAACTTCGTGTTAAACCGATCGCCCGACCAAGGACTGACACCTCGGAATCAGGCTGCTTCCCCGGCCGCTCCAACGCAGACTCGTCGTCGCAGACCTGCATTCGACGTCCGTCGCTGAGGGCGGGAAGCGAGAAGTCTAGCGCAAGTTCACGGCGAGTGCAAAAGAGAATATTGATCTGACGCGCCACCGTGCCCGACGAATCAGATCTCTCACAATGTCACGTCAACAGCCACCGTCCCAGGTTGAAATAGCAGAGCAGCGTGACCACGTCGCTCAGCGCGAGAGCGATGGGTCCCGAGGCCAGTTGCGGATCCCGGCGGAACAGGCGCAGGACGTAGGGGATTGCGAGTCCCACACCTGCGGAGGTCACCACTCCACCGACAATCCCCAGAAAGAGACTGACGGCGACGACCAGATTTCCCTTCCATATCAGCGCCACGGCCCCAACCGTCAGGCCGCAGGCCACCCCCAGCAGAAGCCCTACCAGCAGTTCCAGACCGACCAGTCGAATAAACGTCGTCCACTTCGGGGGGTGTGCATGCAGCGCCTGCAGAGCCAGACTGACCGACTGAATACTGACGCTCTCTGCCAGAGCGGTCACGAGTGCAATAAATGGGGCCACGACAACCAGTGTGGAAACATCGTCATACGCATCGGCGATCAGCGCCGACAGCATTCCGCCAAGGACGTTACACAGTAACCAGGGGAACCGCCCCATGAAGGCCAGCCGTGCGTTTCCTTGAGCGGCTTCCGAAAGATGAACCCCGATGAGCTGGAACAGATCGTCGCTATCCTGCCGCCGTTCGATCTCACGGATTTCTTCCGTATACAGGTCAACGTCAACAATCCCGACCACCTTCTGCTCAGCGTCGACGACAGGAAAGGCAAGCAGTTTATGTTGAGTAAAGAACTCGCACGCCTCAAGCACACTGGCGGTTGAAGGAATGGCCACTGTATGAGGCGACATGACCGCACCGATTGTGGTCTCGGGTGAGCTCAACAGCAGCTTCCGTGTCGTGACCACTCCCTGCAGACGATGCTGGTCGTCGACGACGTAGAAATAGATGATGCGTCCCACGTCCTGCCGGGATCGAATCAACTCCAGCGATGCCGCAATCGTCTGATCCATTCGCAACAGCGTCGAGGCGGGACGCATATGCAAAGTGACGGGATCATTCAGCACGTCTTTGACGTGGCTGAACTGTTTTCCGTTCTCAGTCGAGTTTCCGTTCTCAGTCGAGCAAACCGACGTTGCGTGGTCTTCGACGGCGGGTGTCGGCTGCGGATGGATACCCGCGACATTTGCAGAGTTTGTTTCGTCCACAGAAGCGGGACTCACCGACGTTATGTCACCTTTCATTACCGCAGCGGGGCCTGCCGATTCTGCAGGACGAGCCGACTCGGGAAGGTCAGTGGGGGTGAATTCTTCTGGCGACTTGGCTCCCATCATTGGCAGTCCTCCAATCCTTATGTCCTTGTTGGAATGAACTTCATCATGAGCGCAATCGCTGAGATCTCACCTCCGGAGACGGAAACAAGGAAATGCAGCACACACTCGACAGGGTGATGGTTTACTTGAAGCAGGAATCCGGCCGCGGCCGATTCGCGAATTCAGCGATCCGATTTGGCCAGTCAACCAGGCAATACTTCAATGCGATTTGACTTTGGGCGTTCGCATGATATGGACTGTCCAGTTCGAGTGGTAGGGACGATTTCCAGACTTGTGGAAACGACTTCATCACTTTGCCGGGAGATCGCGCATCTCGTGCTCCCTATCGAGAACTTACGCGCTCTGTCCCGTCATCGTCTCGTGGCAGGAATGAACGAGCAGTAGTGACGAACCTTTGCAATTCGTAAGATGCGACCATCGGCGGCGAGCCGGATTTGATCACCAGTGAGATTTCATGATGCGCGCTGTAGTTCTGAGCGAACGGGGTTTGGAAGTCGTGGATCGTCCGATCCCATCGCCGCAAAAGGGTGAGGTTCTCGTCCGGGTCATCAAAGCCGGCCTGTGTGAGACCGACCTGCAACTGGTCCAAGGCTACATGGGCTATCAGGGGATCCTCGGCCACGAGTTTGTCGGGATTGCCGAATCGGGACGGTTTCAGGGACAGCGGGTCGTGGGTGAAATCAATTGTGCCTGCGGCGAGTGTGAAACCTGCCGACAGGGGATCCCCACACATTGCCCGCACCGGAGCGTGCTGGGAATCTTGAACCATGATGGTGCCTTCGCCGAATATGTCGCCGTCCCCGAGCATAATCTGCACCTCGTCCCAGAGCATGTTTCCACCGAACACGCGGTCTTTGTTGAACCTCTCGCCGCCGCCTTTCAGATTCTCGATCAGATTTCCGTGAACCAAAGCCATACCGTCATCGTTCTCGGCGATGGACGATTAGGAAATCTCTGCTCGCAGGTGCTTGCTCAGACGGGCTGCCGATTGACCACCGTCGGAAAGCATCCGCAAAAGCTGAAGCTTCTGTCCGATCATGGGATCCCCACGGCGCTCATAAGTGAAATCGAAATGGCCCGGCAGGCCGACATCGTCGTCGATTGCACCGGTTCGGCAACGGGGTTCGAGACCGCACTCAAGCTGTTGAAACCTCGTGGCACACTGGTGCTGAAAACGACAGTGGCAGGAACCCAGCAACTCTCGCTTGCTCCGTTAGTCATTGATGAAATCACGGTTGTTGGATCACGATGTGGTCCGTTTCCGCCCGCAATCCGAGCACTCGCCGAACAGCGGATCGATGTTGAATCGCTCATCGATGCCACCTATCCACTGAGCGAGTCGCTCGCCGCTTTTGAACGAGCACGCACCCGCCCCACACTGAAACTGCTGCTCGACCCCGCAAAGTAACTTGGTGCAGCATTGACGCGGATGGAACGTCCTCAGGCGAGACCGCGATGAATGACTTCCAAACTGATCCCTGCGGACTGCCATCGACGGCGAGGACCCCGCTGCCGACCGCGGCACCACGCCCCCCGTTCCATCTGCGACGACTTCTGCCCTTCGTGGCGTTGGTGCTTTTCCTCCGCATCACGGTCGGCATCCTGCTCAATTATCCCGATTACTTTCCCCCCAACTTCGATTCTGATTTTCTGCTGGGTCGTCAGCCCTACTTCTTCGGCAGCTATCATTGGGCCTTCTATGCGCATCTGATTTCCGGGCCGGTGACACTGATCCTCGGATTGATCCTCATCAGCAACCGGTTCCGCGAACGCTGGCCGAAATGGCATCGCATGCTCGGAAGAATCCAGTGTCTGTTCATCCTGCTCGTTCTCACCCCAAGTGGATTATGGATGGCGCAGTACGTTGACTTGGGCCCGGTCCCCGCAGCGGGCTTTTCCGTTCTGGCACTGCTGACCGGCCTATCCGCCGCGATGGGTTGGCGATCCGCCGTCCAGCGCAGATTTGTATCGCATCGATGGTGGATGTCGCGTTGTTTTGTGCTCCTCTGCTCAGCGATCGTGCTGAGACTCGTCGCCGGTTTCGCTTCGCTCATTCGTTACGAACAGGAGTGGATCTATGTTTCGTCGGCATGGACAAGCTGGTTGATCCCACTCGCCCTGTACGAACTCTTCCAATGGAAACAATCGATGAAGGGGTGATGCGAACAGGACAGCGCAACAGGTGGACCGTCGGGGCGAGAACCCAACCCAGCTTAGAACTCACCGATGCGTTCTCCCCGCTGACCGTGATGAGGCCTTGTAGAGTTTCGAACGGCATATTGATACTGACCAGCCTCACAGAGCCATCCGCAAAAAGGACATGGCCACCTCCCACGTGTGAAACCTTCGCCGTGTTCCAGACAGACTGCAGTAACCCTTCATCGGAATCAGATGGCGCCATCCAATTCACGGATTCACTAAGGGGTACCTCAACAACCAGAACTGTATTCGAGGTGCCGTCTTTGATGTCTTCAATCCTGCACGAATCGATGGGCCGTAAGGCGCTCGTCGGTGTGACCACCGCCAGATAAGTTGTCGAAGCCTCTTTTGATGATGCGAATGGGCACTTGTAGGCGCTGACAACCGTTTGACGCGCCGCTGCGTTGACAGGGTCGTTCCATGGCTTGGAGAGGTCGATCGACTCGTAGAGTTCCTGCTGATCGAGGTAGGGTAAAATCAGCGTTCGCCAACTATGCAGAGGTCGCCCATCGCCATCCACGGTGTACGCGGGAGGGAAGGTGAAGTAGGTGTCGTGGTATTTGTGGAGGGCAAGCGCAATCTGTTTGAGATTATTCCTGCATATAGTTCGACGTCCGGCTTCGCGTCCACGTGAGACGTCCTGAAACATCGAAATTGCGACAAGGCCCACGACGGCCAGGATGAGCAGCATTGGCCAATGTTTGAGCATTTGGAATTCCCATTGAGAAGCCATTCTCTGCTGACGATGCGCTAGCCGGGCTGTCGGCGGACTTCGATCATCGCTATCCCGTAACCTCAACGACCTAAGTCGTGCAGTGGATCAGTTAAAAATCCTTGACGATTTCTTTCCCATTCACCGTCACCAGCGCGCGAACTTGATCGTACGTCACATTCTTATCCAGCAGACGGACGGAGCCATCTACGAATGCAATGTGTCCTCCATAAGAATGGGTCGGTTTTCTGGTGCTGACTAACTCACGCAAGACCTCTTCACTGGCATCTTCGGGTGACATCCAGTGAACGGCTTGGTCGGAAGAAACTTCAATCACGATCAACGTCGTCGCTATCCCATCCGTGACATCCTTGAATGAACGGGACTGCACGGGCCGCATGACGCTGTCGGGAGCCACGAGGGCCAGATAGGTTGCACTTGTCGCCTTTTCTACGGTGGCCGAAGGGCATACATAGCACCCGGCGGCGGTCTTGTACGCTTCTGCGTTGACCGGGTCGTTCCATGGCTTGGAGAGATCGATCTTGTCGTAGAGCGCCTGCCGATCAAGGTAGGGCAGCAGCAGCGTCCGCCAGCTGTGCAGCGGATTCCCATCCTTATCCACCGTATACGCGGGAGGAAAGGAGTTGTACTTGTCGTGGTAGTTGTGCAGAGCCAGGCCGATTGCCTTCAGATTGTTCTTACATTGTGTTCGGCGCGCAGGTTCCCTACCTCGGCGAGTTGCCGGCCACAGCATCACTACGACAAGAGCAATAACAAGAGTCGCCACAACGTATTCAAGAACCCTGCTCATGAGGTCTTTTCTCCTGATCTCACCAATTGTTCAATCAGCTCCGTTTTTTCAGCGTTAAACGCATCAGAAACCGCCGGCCTCATCGTGACCACTCACCGTCACCAACGCGCGAAGCTGATCTAAGGGAATCTTGTAATCGAGGTTCCGAACCGAGCCGTCCACGAGCAAGATACCTACCCCCTTAGCAGAAGGTGACGTTGTGGTGCTTGCCAGCTTGCGTAATGTTTCATCGTCGGCGTCGCCTGGAGAGATCCAGTCCCCCATTTGGTCAGTCGGGACTTCAATGAGCATCAGAGTCATCGAAGCCCCATCGGTGACATCTTCAAGTTTGCACGACTGCATCGGCCGTAGCACGCTCTCAGGGGTCACCATTGCCAGGAATGGCGTCATCGTTGAATCTTCAGCCCCCCACGGGCTTTGATACACACCGACGGCGGTTTTGCGGGCTGGTTCGTTCGCGCGGTCGTTCCACGGTTTTGCGAGATCGATCGAGTCGTAAAGTTTCTGCTCGTCAAGATAGGGCAGAATCAGTGTCCGCCAACTGTGTAGCGGCTTCCCCTCGGCATCCACTGTGTACGCCGGTGGAAAGACGCCGTAAGTCCCCTGGTAATTGTGCAGGGCCAATCCAAGTTGTTTCAGGCGACAGTGACTTTGGCTTTGACGAGCGGCCTGTCGTGCGGCTTGAACAGCTGGGATCAGCATGGCAGCCAGTACGGCTAAGACCAGCAAAACCACTCCGACGATCTTGAGCCGCTTCATGATAATTTCCTGGTGCGGGTCTGGTTCGACTGTCTCTGGATACACGATTGATCGAAGAGGCTTCAGATATCTTCCGACTCGATGCTGACACCGTCAATAGACATTCCGTCTTCGGCATAATCTAATTTCGCTAAGGATTTAGACTGGAATTTGTGTTGTGGTATTTCCGCAGATTGCGACAGCCAAGTGGCGTAATGGCGGACTGCCGGGAAAAGCCATTCTTGGACTAACCATGTTGGGTTCGCGTGAAACCTGACTCAGGGCGATATGTTTCCTGTTAGTCGCGTCTCCATCAGGATGCTGACGATTGCATTTGGACGATTGGGCTGACACGATGTGTGATCGAATGGCGACACAGATGTCCCCCTAATAAGACGATCGCTCAACTTATGACGGTGCTGATCGACCTCGTAGAAATCACGAAGTACTATGGCCGATTTCGGGCATTGGATCGTGTTTCGCTGCAGATTCAGGCG
The DNA here is from genome assembly GCF_041860085.1 of Schlesneria sp. DSM 10557. Classification (NCBI taxonomy): domain Bacteria; kingdom Pseudomonadati; phylum Planctomycetota; class Planctomycetia; order Planctomycetales; family Planctomycetaceae; genus Schlesneria; species Schlesneria sp. DSM 10557. The sequence goes on along the minus strand of NZ_CP124747.1, from coordinate 5,863,501 downwards.
GGGATCACCGGCCTGCTGGGTCCGAACGGTGCTGGCAAGACCACACTGATCAAAGTGCTGCTGGGACTGGTTCGCACGACCAGCGGCCACGGACGATTTCTCGACTTCGAACTTGGACGACAGTCGCGCCAGATTCGTGGTCTGGTCGGTTACATGCCGGAAGATGATTGCTTCCTCTACGGCATGACGGGGATCGAGAGTGTGCAGTTTGTCGCCCAGCTTTCGCAGATCCCCGCCATCGAAGCCTTGCGACGGGCCCACGAAACGCTCGATTTCTGCGGTCTGGCGCAGGAGCGTTACCGAACCGTCGAGACGTATTCCACGGGGATGCGGCAGAAACTTCGATTCGCCCAGGCGATCGTTCATGACCCGCCGATCCTCATCCTGGATGAGCCGACTTCGGGACTCGATCCGGAAGAACGACTGGTGATGCTGAACCGCATCCGACTGCTTGCGAAAGACAAAGGAAAAGGGGTTCTGCTCTGTACTCATATTCTTCCTGACGTCCAGTCGATCAGCGATTCGGTCGTGATCCTCGCGGGGGGACGGGTACAAGTTTCCCAGACATTGACGGAGCTGAGTCGCGCAACCATTCCCGCACTGGAACTGCGACTCGCCGGTCCCGCTGAGGTGATGGTGGAACGATTTCGCGAACGGGGCATCGAGGTTACACAACCCGCACATGGGCATCTCGTACTGAAAGGGAATCCGGACGAACTCACGCAGACGGCCTGGCAGGTGGCGACGGAATGCGGCGTGGGAGTTCGATCCATGACCCCCGCGCGCAACACTTTGGAAGAAATCTTCCTGAATGCCATACGAGGAGAGTCGTAGGATGTCCGCAAGTACCGGCAGTGAAGCCCCGACGTCACCTTCACCAGAGGTTGGTGCCGCCCCCGCGCATCGATCGGGGGTGGGTGCCGGACGGGGAGTCCACCATCTTGGTTACCGGGGGTGGTCGGGCGTCCGGACATCGGGGTGGAGTCGCTGGATGGTGATTTCGCAAGTCGGCGTCCAACGGGCCTGGCAGAGTCAATGGCTGAAGCGGATGCTGTTCTTCGCATGGCTGCCTGCGGTCTGGTTTGGGTTTGGTTTCTTTCTCTGGGAGCAGGCGACGCAATATCCCGAATGGCAGCAGCTTCTGCGGCAGTTGCTGCGCAACTTCCCCCCCTCCCCGCCCATTGACGTGATCCAGGAAGCCGTACGGAGCGATGACCTGACGGAAAGTCGTCATCTGTTCTGGGCCGGGTTACTTCAGATGTTCTTTCGTTATCCACAGGCAGTCCTGATGGTCCTTGTCGTGGGCCTGATCTCTCCACCGCTGATCTCGCAGGACATCCGCTCGCGCGCGTTCCTGCTGTACTTCTCACGCCCCCTCACCCGCAGCGAGTACGTGCTGGGAAAAATGGGCAGCCTCTGGACATTCCTCTGCCTGATTTCAGGCGTCCCCGCGCTCGTTCTCTACTTCATCGGAGTCATGCTGTCTCCCAGTATCAGTGTCGTCTTGACGACCTGGGATCTGCCTCTCCGCATCATCGGTGCTACACTCGTCCTTATTCTTCCGACATCGGCGCTGGCACTTTGTATTTCCTCCCTGACGAAAGAAAGCCGGTACGCGGGATTCGCCTGGTTCGCCGTCTGGATCCTCGGCTGGTTTACCTATGGGGCCGTGACGTCTGCAGAAGGATTCAACGCTCAACAGGCAGCGAGGCATCAGCAGTTCCCCTTTCCCGAGGCCGAAGTCGCTGTCCCGAGTGAATCCGCCTGGACTCACCTGTCGCTCTATCACACCTTGGGTCGCGTCCAGAGCTGGGTGTTCGGCTTTGATCAGTTCGAGGATGTCGTGGCCTCGATTGCAATCCTGGTCCTGTTAACGAGCATCTCGCTCGGCGTCACGTACTATCGAATTTCGGCACCGATGCGTGTGTAAGCAGCTGATTGTCGAGGCATCGTCTATCACCAGCCGTCATGACCTTTCCCACTTGTTCCTGTTGACGACAACCCGTGTATGATCGAACTTCACAACGTCACAAAACTGTATGGCAAGGTCATCGGAGTCAATGATTTCACGTTGACGCTGGAGCCTGGAGCCTATGGCCTGCTGGGCCCGAATGGTTCGGGGAAGTCCACCCTGCTGAACCTGATTACGGGCCAACTCCGTCCCACACTGGGAACTGTCCGGGTGATGGGTCGTTCTCCCCGCAACAACGTTCAATTGTTCCGTCAGCTCGGTTACTGTCCCGGCGGCGAAGGAATGTACTCAGACGTCTCGGGCTATGAATGGGTCCGTTATCTGCAGCAGTTGCAGGGTATGTCCGCTCATGCGGCTAAGTCGGCGGCGGAAACCGCGTTGGAACTGGTCGGTATGACCTACGCCATGCACCGCCCCATTTCCAGCTACTCACGAGGCATGCGGCAGCGGACCAAGCTGGCACAGGCCATCGCGCATGATCCCGAGTTCCTGATTCTGGATGAACCGTTCAACGGCCTGGACCCGATCGGCCGGCACGAGCTGACGCTGGTTTTAAAGGACTGGATTGGCCAGGGGAAAAGCCTGCTGTTTGCCAGCCACCTGCTTCATGAAATTGAATCCATCACCGATTCCTTTCTATTGATCTGCGGCGGTCGCCTGCTCGCATCCGGCACGGCCGAAGAGGTCCATGCCATGATGGTCGGCCTGCCCAACCAGATCTCGTTTCAGTGTCCTGAACCGCATCGTCTGGCATCGCGATTCATTGAAGAACGCGTTGCCGATTCCGTCCGCATCACGGGTGATACCCTCGTCATTTCGACCAAAACTCCGGACCCAATCTATCAGAACCTGCCGCGCTGGCTTGATGCATGGGGCCTGCAGGTGTTGGAAATGCGGTCGGCGGATGATTCCCTGCAGTCTTTGTTTAACTCTCTCATGAAGATGCACCGGGGTGAACTCTAATGGGCAACGTCGGTGCGGTGTTTCTGTTCGAATGGAAGCGGGCCTTCACCTGGCAGCGAATGCTCTGGTGGTGGGTACTGGCCCTGTTTCCGGTGTTCATCGTCGGACTGGTCGTCTTCACCGTGGAAAGAGACGCAGACGTTCCAGGCGTTTCAGACGACATGTGGGTGGAACTTTGCGTCTGGCTGCTGTTTGCTCTTGTTCCCATGCTCGTGGCGATGCTGGGAACACTCCTCTGGGCGACTCCTGCCGTTTCGGCGGAACTGGAACGACGGAGCTGGGTCTATCTGGCGGTACGTCCTCACGGCGGAACGGCTGTTCTCTTGGGGAAATACCTCGCTTCTGTGACGTGGGTCATTCCCCCCGCCATTCTCGGCCTCACTGTCTCAGTCCTGCTGTGTCAGTTCGCCCGGCCGGAGCAGACGCTTCAAGTCTGGTGGACGATGGTCCGACTGATCCTGCTTTCCGCCCCGGCCTACGCTGCCATCTATCTCCTTCTCGGCGTTGTGATGCCCCGTCGCGCGATGGTCCTTGCCGTGGCCTACACCTTGATATTTGAATTGATTATCAGCTTCGTTCCCGCGGTGATTAATAAATTCACCGTCCAGTATCGTCTGCGCTCCCTCGCCGCCGAATGGTGTCAGGTCTCGCTCGCCCGACGGGATTCCCCCGCGATGCAGACATTAATCGGCAGTGAGCCCCCGTGGCAGCACGTCGGTATCCTGATCCTTTTTACCACCCTGCTGGTTGCCGGCTCGGTTGTTCTACTGCGTGCCTGCGAGTTTTCGTCGGCCGCCGAATCCGACATGTAGACTCATCGAACTGCCCGACATCAAGAGCCAAGTCCCCCCGTCGGGGGCGAACTCATGCACCGAACCGCTTCCACCCGCTTGCTGCGGGAGGTGGCTTACTTTATTCACCGGTCGGTATTCGCCTCTCAATCGTCGCCGAAAATCAGGTTGAGAACATTGGAAGGGACCGTCAAATCCTCACTGGAGGAACTCCCCTCTGACGAAGCGACATTCTGCCAGTTCAACAGATCAGTGATCAGGTCCGTCATTGTCGGGTATCGATCCTGTTTCTTCTTGGCCACCATACGGCAGAAGATGACATCAATCTGAGCAGGAACGTCGCCACGGACCGCGCGAATCGACGGAATCGGGGCATCGCGATGTTCCAGCAGTCTGGCCATCAGCGTGGCCGCTTCATACATCGGCTTGCCAGTCAGCAGGTAGTACAGTGTCGCACCCAGACTATAAATATCAGAAGTATGGTCAGCGCTGCGGGAATCGATCGCCTGTTCGGGCGACATGAAATCCACCGTCCCGACAAGACTACCAGCCTGAGTAATGCCGGCAGTCTCCGCGACAGGCATCGCTGAATCGCTGGAATCGTGAAACCGGGCCAAGCCCATGTCGAGAATTTTGACAATTCCGTGAGCGTCGAGTAACAGGTTGGCCGGCTTGATATCGCGATGGACAATGCCCTGATGGTGTGCATGCTCCAGACCCCGGGCCACTTGCAGCACGCAGTCCAGTGCCCGTTCAATCGTCATGGCCCCCGATGACTTGACGCAGACGGCCAGATCTTCACCTTCGACAAATTCCATGGCCAGAAACGGGATCCCGTCAATCTCGTCCGCGTCGAACGCAGCGACGATATTCGGGTGACTCAGTTTCGCGGCCGCTTCCGCCTCACGCAGGAATCGCTTGACGACGTTCGAACTCTGAAGGGCTGTTTGAGACAGAACTTTCACCGCCACAATTCGCTTCATCCGGCGATGCTGGGCCTTGTAGACTTTTCCCATGCCACCGGAACCGATTTTCTCGAGCAGGACATAATTCCCGAGAATCAACGGGGCGGGGTTTTCGGCATACAAACGGTTCGCCTGGAACGGCGTCAGCTTTTTCAGCCGAACGAGTTCGCGTGCCAGAGCCAGCGCGTCGTGCGATCGCTTGGTCGAGGGAATCTGTGCTTCGAGTTCCAGGAGTTCTTCTGGCGACAGAATCCCACTGTCGCTCAGGTGCTGCAGGAACCCATCCACTGAGACTGACATTCAAGTCCCCACAACCCATCGATCCCTGTTAATCCATGTCGCAGACGCAGCGGTCTTTCCGGCGTCACATGGTACCCGACGTTTGGCGGGTCAGAATAGCCTCAAAGTGACACGACGGACAAGCCGATTGTTCGGCGATTGCCCACAATTCACCTCGCATTTGGAAACAAGTCGACCGGTGAGACGTTAACCTGACGGCCTGCCCCCACAACGGGGCGTTTCCACAGGCAAAGTCTGGTTTCCAAAAGGAGAGCGTGCCAACTCCCCCCTTCGACGAGCCACGATTGCCGGGAGTTCCCGCAGGTTTTTTAAAACGTCCCCGCCGGCCAAAATTCGTCGAGCCGCCCGTTGGGACAGCGGCACCGGTTCGTCAGCCCCGGCCACCCCACATCCAGAGACCCGCAGCGACAAGCCCCGCAAGTCCCGCCAGCCCCAGCACAACCAGCAATCCGACACGGACGCGGGTTGCCCAGCGTGCTGCCGATTCCTTCGCGGGATGAGTATATCGCAGAGCCAGCGACGGCCCTACGATGATCTTGTCACCCAGTTTCAGCCGGTGTTCCTGGATTAGTGCCCCATTCACGCGGGTTCCGTTGCGACTGTTCAGATCAATCAGGGTCCAGGCGGTTCCGTCAAATCGCAACTCGCAGTGTCTTCCGGAGACCGCGTTATCCTGAATTTGCAGATCACAGTCCCCGCGACGCCCAATCACGAAGGGGTCCTTCACGAGTGGAATCGCTGCCCCCCCGGTGAACGGCTGGAGGACCATGCCGGAATTGATGGCTTTCATCGAACTTGCGTCGGAATGAGCCACGCTTTCGATCTTTTGCTTCATCGTGATGGAAGGGGGTTTTTCAAACCGAAATCCACCCCGACGAATCACGGACGGTCCCGCCGGGGCCGAGGGATTCGCCTCCTGCGGCAATGCGGCTGTTGTCGAACTGGCAACCGAACTTCCCGCCGTCAGCTTGGCTGTGGAACTTGCCGCCCCCGAGGCTGATCGCTGCCGCTTCTGGAGTTCGGCCAGCTTTTCTTCCGCCCCCCGATTTCGCTCTGCCAGGATTCGGCTGAAATTGAATTCCACCGGTAACGTCTTGGAGAACGGCGCCAAAGCCTGGGCGACCTCGGCCGCCGAAGCGAAACGGTCCGCGGGATTCTTGGCCAGCATTTTCGCAACGAGATCACCCACCTCCCGTGGGATGGCGGGGACCATGTCGCTAACGTGGCGAGGGATCACCGACTGGTGCCCTTTCAGGACTTCCGATGTCCGCGAGTAAGGAAAGGGGGTATCCCCCGTCAGCGACGCAAACAATGTGCAGCCCAGACTATAGATATCGGATCGAGCATCCGCGGTCAGACTGTCGAGTGCCTGCTCTGGCGAGGTATAAGCCGCCGTCCCGACGCATTCATGCCCGAAAATCATCGCCATCGAGAACTCGTCCCCGTCTTCGCCATCCTTTTTCATTGAGAGACCGAAGTCGAGGATTTTGGTCAGTCCGTTGTGGTCAACCAGAAGATTCTGGGGTTTGATGTCCCGATGAACGAAACCGGCCCGGTGGACATGATGCAGTCCGTTGGCGGCTTGTCGTGCGATGTCGCAGGCCTGCTGCCAGGGAAGCCGACTCCGTTCGCGCATTCGCAGCAGTTCCAGCAGACTGGGGCCTTCCACAAACTCCATGATCATGTAGGGCAAGCCACCCGCGTTGCCTGATTCGTATGTCCGCACGATGTTCTCGTGCTTGAACCGCTGCCCCGCACGGACTTCCTGTTCAAAACGCGCCAGCAGCCCTCGATCCTGCTTCAACTGGTCCAGCAGGACCTTCAGTGCGAACGTCTGACCGGTACTGACGCTCTGGGCGCGATAAACCCAGCCCATCCCGCCGATCCCGAGAAGATCCAGCAGTTTATAGTCATCAAAGAAGAAACCCCGGGAACGCCCCTCAAGAAGTCGGTCCGCCTGATAACGGGTAATCAGACCACGCTGGACCAGTTTCTTCGCGGCAAGAGCGTCCGTATCGACACCTTCGCCCGCAAGTTCATCAGCGACTGCCTTCACTTCTTGAGCGGTGAGCAGCCTGCTTTTGGTGAGTTGGAGCCAGAAGGATTCAACAGCTTGTGATGTCGCCATGATCCGCGCGCTCTGGCAGGAATACCTCGAAAATGCCACAAAAAGTATTCTTGTGACGCTCAGGGAGTTGGTCAACAATTCAATACGGACGTCACAGAATTATCGGTAAAAATTCTCACGTGCCAGACAGGAATCCCGATTTCAGGCTGAAGGTACCACTTCCCAAACTCGTCGTTTCTCTTACAGTCACTGCCGCAGTTGAAGCGACCAAATGACGTTTTTTCGCGGTGAAGGACTCAGAACAGTTTACCTCACACGGGCCAGTCACGAGACCAGTTTCTCAAGCTAATTGGCGAAGGCTTTAAATTTGTTCCAGATCCACCAGCCCCCAAATCCGGCCCCGATGAGCGACAGCACGATGATCCCCTCAAGGGCAAAAAAGAAGTAAGAGAACGGCCGGCTTGACTGCTGAATGGCCGTCAGCACGGTTGCCGCTTCCGCCCGAACGGCCGAACTTTCGTCCGATTTCTGAATCCGCAGCAGTTCTGCGGCGAGTGAGCGTGACTGCGAGGCGTGAGCGGACAGGGTTCGCAGCGACGCAAGCTGCAGATCGATATGAGGTAACGACGCACAGTCACTCAGTCTGGAGATCGTATCAGGACTAAGCGAGGGAAACTTGGCCAATGAACTGGCGGCGACCACCCGCACGCCCGGTTCACCGTGATCCAGCAGTGACACCCAGTTTTGTTCCGCCTGTCGCAATTGCCGAGCGGATTGCATCCAGCCATAAGCCAGAAACAGGCACATCAGCGAAGCGACACCCGCAATTCCCCAGGGAATCCGACTCGAGACCGTCGCTTCGGGAGCGACCGCCCGTTTCGATGACGCGGGTGAGGACTTCGCCTTGATCATCTTGACCGGGGGCTGCTTACCAGAGCCAAACAGGCTCGGTTCGACGGCAACCATCTTACGGCCGGGAAGCAGAATCTCGTGCAGGCGACGATTCACTTCTGCCGCCGTGGCAGGCCGCTGAGCCGGATCCTTCGCAAGCAGTTCACACACCAGTTGATCGAGTTCCAACGGGCAGTTCAGCACGATCGCCGCCACGTGGGGGACAGGGTCCTTCAGATGCCGCTGCATCACCTCGGCCGCGGTCTCTCCGCTATAGGGTGTTCGGCCCGAAAGCATCTCAAAGATCACGCAGCCCAGACCATACAGATCAACCCGATTTGTGACCGGCCCCCCCCGAATCTGCTCAGGAGACATATAGAGAATTGTCCCCACCGTGCGCCCCGACGCCGTCAGCCGTCCCTGAGAAACAATCGAGGCCAGTCCAAAGTCACTCAGCTTCAATTGCCCTGATTTCGTCATCAGGAAGTTCGCCGGCTTCACGTCGCGGTGCGTCACCCCTTTTTCATGGGCATACTGCAGCGCATCGCACATCTGAATGGCATAATCGACGGCGTTTTCCCAGCCGAGAGCCCCCTTCTCGAGCAGATAGTCGGAAAGCGTCCCGCCGGGAACGTATTCCATTGCGTAGAATCGTTGTTTGCTCTCACAACTCCCGCCGAAGCAATGCACGATGTTGGGGTGCGAAAGCTGCTTCAAAACATCCAGTTCGCGTTCGAACCGGGCAAAAACGGTCGCGTTTGCCGTGATATCGTTGGGAATGAGCTTCACGGCAACTTGTCGATTGTTGCCGACGTAGCGCGCACGGTAGACAACACCCATGCCCCCTTCGCCAAGCTTATCGAGCAGCTCAAATGGCCAGATCCACTGCGGTTCCATGATCCACGACTCCCCCTGGAAGACACTCCCGTGGCCATTATATCAGGGAGTGAACGTGGAAGGATTCTCGCACGTGGCGTCCGTTTTGGCGATCCACAAAGATTTTACCGATTCCGCAAGGGAACAGCTCCGGCCCCTTCACAGGTGCCTCGAAGCCCTTTCTAGCGCCAATCATCATTCGCAGGGGTCAGCGACTTGGATGCGGACGCACCGGAAACGGGTAATGACTTCAGTTCGGCATCTTCCTGATGCGCTGCCATCTGCGTCACGGAGATCGACTCGCCGATCCCGATTTTTTCTCCAGCACCCGCATAAAGCTCCCGTGCCTCGGGAAGCAGCTTGACCAAAGCCTGCTCACGTCGTTCGTCACTCGGGTGCGTCGACATAAACTCTGATGGCTGCTGGCCTTTGTGGCTGGCGGCGAACCTGGACCAGAACTGAGGAGCTTCGGAGGGGTCGTAACCCGCTTTCGACATCAGCATCACGCCGATGTGGTCTGCTTCCAGTTCCTGCTTGCGGCTGAAGGGGAGCACCGCGCCATATTGGGTCCCGACGCCGTAGGCCTGCTGGATCATCTGCTGGCGTTTTTCGTCCTGATTCTTTGTGGCGTAGGAAAGCAGCATCTGCCCCCCCTGGACGACGTAATTTTGTGTCATCCGTTCGCCGCCATGTCGAGCGAGTGCATGTCCAATCTCGTGCGACATCACGACCGCCAGTCCGGCTTCGTTCTCGCAGATCGGCAGGATTCCTTCGTGAATCGCCACCTTCCCCCCGGGCAGGCAGAAGGCATTCTGCTCGGGCGTGGCGAGAACTTTGAATTCCCATTCGTAATCAGGCCGGTCAGAAATCTGGGCAATCCGATGTCCCACTCGATTGACCATGTCAATGTATTGCTGATTTGTCGACAGGCTCTCTTTCTTCACGACCTCTTCATAGGCCGAGAGTCCCATGGAAACTTCCTGCGTTTCGGGGATCGCGAGCAGTTGACCACGCCCGGTGATCGGTGCATGACGACAGCCGCAACACCAGACGGCCAGAGAACTGGCGATCATGGTCCGACGGGTAATGATTCGCTGATGAAAACTCATGCCAGACAACTCGCTGAAAATGTGACAATTCCGCACCGTTTGTATCGGCCAGAACTTCAATCCAGACAAGTCGAGCCTCCTGCCGCAGCGTCCGCTATCCCGCGCAGGTTCTCTCATTTGAGCGAATTTCGGGTTACCAAAAATCGGATCCGGCAAATTATTCCGCTGAAACAGGCTCAGGAACCAATTTTGACGAACTTCAGAAACTTGAGCGTCCCGGATCAGTTGCGAAACTGAATCAAATGGGTATGATCCTCGTCCCCCATGACATGCTCGTCACCGAGCCTATGGTCGGCTGGGTAGCTCAGTTGGTAGAGCACAGGACTGAAAATCCTGGTGTCGCCGGTTCGATCCCGGCCCCAGCCACTTTTTGATTTCCATCGGCCAGCCATTGCGCCAGGCCGTTTGGCCGCCCGAATGGGTCCATCAGTAAGGCTTTGTTCCTGCTGTATGTTGACATCGGTGCCAGGCTCAGCCCCCTCCCCTCTCCGTGCGAAGTCGTGCCGGACCTCTGTTGCTCACTTTACGAGCGTCGGATCCAGCCCGCGAATTCTGGCTTGTTGCCATGACACTTTCTGCCATAACAGTGGTCAGACCGACCAGGTGGGACCATCTGGTTTCCGCAGTCACTGACCGTTCGAAACAGCGACTCGACCGTCCTAACATGACCCGCTCTTGCTCCTCTGTTGTCACGCGGAAAAAAATGTGTTGAGCAAGTTGAACGAGTTGAGCAACTTCCCTGTTTTCAGGGCGATTCTGCGGTTTTAAAGTTGCTCAATTTGAGCAGGTTGAGCAACTTCGACATTCGCCCCAGCTGCCTCGTCCCACGGCTCCGGGAGTCGCCAGAACCAGCGACCTGTGGCACATTTTTCTTTGGACTTCTGGCAATTCAACAACCGCAATGCACGCCGCAACGTCGCTTCGGTGATCTGAAACTCCGCGGCTTCCTCCCGAAGCAGCGATGAAGGGACCTCTCCCTGACTGAGCCGGGCCCGCAACCAGTCGACCACGCGCGTCAGCTCGCTCGATTTCTGGCGGACCTGAACTCGCTGCTGCTCTTGAGACTCTTCCAGATACTGCTCCGCCGTCATCGACACGGAGTCCGTCTCCCACACGATGGCCTGATTGTGAATTTGAAACCCAAACCCCGGGGGCAACGCGCAGAGGTTCGTTTTGATGGGAAGCAGTAATCGACGCTGCCCGTCATCAGGGTCCTGTGTGACGAGCCAGACCGAGCGAGCCGCTTTCGCAAACACGCGGGTTGTCGGCATCCAGGCCCCTCGCTTGCCAATCCCCACTCGGGCAGGTTGAGCGATCAGCAGAATGGCGACATTGCACCGCTGTGCCAGATCCGCCAGTTTAGACGCCATCACCCGAACCCGGTCTTCATGCTGGCTGTCGATGTGATCCAGATAACAATTGATCGGATCGATGACGATCAGTTGGACAGGCTGGTTCGCTTCCCGGTTCCCTTGCAGACAGCACTCGAGCATCTCGATCGAGAGATCTTCATCCAGCCTCGGTCGCTCGTAAGACGAAGGTGCCAGTGAGTCGACATCAAAATTCTGGACGACACTGACGCGCTCGATGACAGCTCCCGCAGCATCCAGCCGTGGACGGATCGTGCTGCAAAGATCATCCTCACCCGCAAACAGGATCACATCGCCCGGCAGCCCGCGGGGATCTTCGGCCAGCCCTTGTCGCCCCTGTGTCGCTCGTGCAATGGTATCCATCGCGACCAGACTTTTCCCGATTCCCGGCTCGCCAATCAGCAGCGTCAGTTTCCCAAGCGGGACCACGCCCTCCCAAACCCACTCCAGCGGTCGCGACTCAACCCCACTCATCACTTCCAGCAGCATCGCCCCAGCCCCCCCCCACCTGCTCAACGCGGATTCCCTTGTGAATCGCTCATGATGGCTTCAGAGACTACGCTCATTGCGACATCGTGTCAACATATTTTTTTGTCGCAAGTTAATCACAATACTGGACGACGGGAAAAAATGGGACAGTCAGCTCAAGAATTTCGAGTTCCTCACCGGTTCCGCGACCGCCTTGGTGTCAGCGGAGAAGAGCTGAAACCGGCAGGATGCCGATTCCACATTGAAACGGCGTTCCCAGACACGATTGATCCGCAGATTGCGCCGATTTTCGCAGAGGTTTCTCTTGTCCTTGAAATCTGCGTCGCTCTGCGTCATCGGCGGATCGATCACTTTCTCCCCGGACCCCACACGAAGATTCCAATTTGACCGTTGGCAGGGATGTTCAAAAGGAGACGCGGAGCCCCGCCGCTTTTCGGTAGTGCCTTTTTTGTGCCCGCCTGCAGCGGAGTGGTCAGAAAATCCTGAAACTGGCAGGATACCGGTTCCACAGGGGTCACTGAGGCGAAGTCAAAATCTCGCTGACATCCTCTTCCGAATACGAAAAAATCGGGCGTATTTCGACCTCGGCGCCATCCTCCAGGGGACAGCGTTTCGCCCAGTCGATGGCCTCGTCGATCGATTGTACATCCCAGATCGAGTATCCCGCGACGATTTCCTTTGTTTCCGCGAACGGCCCCTGCATCACGTGCCGATCCTTGCCGGAATAGCGAATTCGCACCCCTTTTGCACTCGGCATCAGGCCTTCGCCAGCCAGCACGATCCCCGCCTTAAGCAATTCCTCGTTAAACCGTTCCATCGCCTCCCACGCCTGCGGAGAGGGCATCGCCCCCGCTTCGGTATCTTTGCTCGCCTTCCCCAATACCATGACGCGCATGATGCATTCCCCTGTGGCACCCGTTTACACTCAAGGTCGTACTCGGCCGAACGTCACCGTGCCGATCTCCTCACACCATGGTCGAACGAACAGTCGGACGATCGACAAAACGAAAGAAAATTTCAGACGAACAGAAAGCGGGGCAGGTGTCAAAAGCTGTTCCGCCGAAGGATTCGACTTACCCACAATCGCAGAGAGTTGAGGAGGAAAAGCCACTTCAACACCTTCCGCCAATTTGACCTTCCTGATGGCGGCTGACACATCCGTTTGAAAGCGGGGTCAGAAAATCCTGAAACCGGCAGGATGCCGGTTCCACTTTGCGACGGCGTTCCGAGGCACGATTGATCCGCAGATTGCGCTGATTTTCGCAGAGGTTTCTCTTGCCCTTGGAATCTGCGTCGCTCTGCGTCATCGGCGGATCAATCACTCACTTACGTAACACAACCTGCTGTCACTCCCACGGACTCAAATGCGCTTCAATTCATGAAAAAACATTGATGTATCGTTGAACCCGATGTTGTCGAGTGCGTACAAAGAAACACTTTAAGGGGCTCGACTTCGACCAGGTTTCTCTAACGAAAGCACCGCTGATGTCCATGATCGCAGGTTCGATTCGCATGCTGGTTCTGGGGGTGGCCCTGATGGCCTTGCCTCTTCAGGCCTCCGAATACAACTGGAAGGCCGGTACCGCCAAAGCGGTCATCACCCCTTCCAAGCCCTTGTGGATGGCAGGGTATGGCGGGCGGACGGCCCCCGCCGAAGGAAAACTTCACGACCTCTACATCCGGGTCCTGGCCGTGGAAGATGCTCAGGGCCACCGGGGGATTGTGCTTTCGAGCGATACGCTCGGCATTCCTCAGTCGATCTACGACGAAGTCAGTAAACAGCTGAAGACACAGTATGGACTGGACCAGTCTCAATTCATGCTGAACGCCTCGCACACGCATTGTGGCCCGGTGCTGAAAGGGGCGTTACTGGATATTTATCCGGTCAGCGATCAGCAGATGGCCGACATCAATGAATATTCCGACTGGCTGGTCACCGAGATCGTTTCCACCATTGGCAAAGCGATTGCCGATCTGGAACCGGCGACCTTGTCGCGCGGTGTCGGTTCGGCCGACATTGGCGTTAATCGTCGCACCAACCGCGAACCCGACGTTCCCTCGCTGCGAGAACAAAACCTGCTGCTCGGCCCCGTAGACCATACGGTCCCGGTGCTCGCCGTCAAACGGCCGGATGGCTCGCTGAAAGCGGTGGTGTTTATCTATGCCTGCCACAACACCACGCTCTCATTCCAGCAGTGGTGCGGTGACTACGCCGGTTTCGCTCAGTACGCACTCGAAGAAAAGCACCCCGGAGTAACGGCCCTGTTCACGATGGGTTGTGGAGCAGATCAGAACCCACTTCCGCGCCGCACCGTGGAGTTGTGTCAGGAATACGGAAACCGACTCGCAAACGCGGTCGACGCGGTCCTGAAGAATTCCCTCGAACCCGTCAAATCATCTCTGGCGACTCGGCATGCGATGGTCCCCCTGGCGATGAATGCTCTCCCGGCAATCGACCGACTGGAAAAAATGGCTGCCGAACCGGTCAGCTATACCCAGCGCTGGGCCGCTCGTGTCCTTAAGGGACTTCAGTCCGGCACCATTCAGCTCACGGAGTATCCTTATCCCGTCCAGGCATGGAAACTCGGTGACGATCAGCTTTGGGTCACCCTGGGGGGCGAAGTGGTGGTGGATTACTCGCTGCGGATCAAGGCCGAGTTTGGTGAGCAGACATGGGTCACGGCCTACTCGAATGATGTCATGGCGTACATTCCTTCGCGCCGGGTTCTGCTCGAAGGGGGCTATGAAGGTCAAAGCTCGATGATGGTATATGGACTGCCGACCGATCGCTGGGCCGAAGATGTCGAAGAACGAGTCTTTGCCGGCCTGAAGAAGGTCGTCAACTCGCTGAAGAAATGACTGCTCTCCGAGATTCCTTCCGGGATTGAACGACTGCAATCCCGACAACAGACATCTCTCGAATGGAAAGTCGACGAGGCGGTTTCGAAAGGTTTGGCCAACAGAGGATGTAGGCAGCTCGAACTTTTGCTTCACACCCGGGTCAATGATCGCCCGAGTGTGAAGTGGAAGTACGTCGCGTCCTGTCGATCGAAAAGAGAATTGCGGGGACAGCTCCAATGACTGCGATTGGCCAGAAGCTGCGTTCAGTTGTTCCACCTTCCAACGACGTTGCCAAGTCGATGACATACCCGAGCAGAGGCGCCAGAATCAGAGTCGCCAGCGAAGCGGCCTGCGATTCAATCGACAGAAGCGTTGCACCGACGCTTGGGTCGGAATGAGCGTCAAATCGACTGATCAGGATCGGACGCCACACATTTTGTGCGCAGGCGAGCAGAATGAAAATCGGGATCACGATTGAAGAGGTCTTGAAATAGAGCGCCGGCAAGAGGGCGACGTAACCCAGCGCGACGATTTGCCAGACGCGATACGAGGCACGTTCGTCACTTCCACACCATTGGGAAAGGCTGTGTGCGTGTCGGGAAGAGGCGCTCGCCAACAGATGCAGCACAAAATAAACCAGACCGACCAGCAGCGCGGACCGTTGCTTGTCGCCAAGATCCAGAAATAACGGCGAGGACAGGGCAGCCACTTTCAGCACCGGTTGCAGGTAGTCCTTCACCGCTTCGTAGACTCCCTGAAACCCGATCGTTTCCCAAGTCAGTCGGCGCAACATCGGATGGTTCAGGGATTCGCGGGCCACCTGATACATATGCCGTAGCACTGCCGTCAGAGAGAGTTTTTGCCTGGGCACCGCGTCAAGATATGCCGGGTAGGTCGCCAGATTGATGAGGTTCAAGACATACGGGATGATCGCAAAACCGATAATCAGGCGATAGTTGGACGTCATAAAAACGAGTGCGGCCCCGATCAGCACCGATACCGCAGACCCCATCTTCGACCAGGAGCGCGTATACCCGTAGATCCTGGTACGCTCATTCTCACGCCCTTGTGCACGTAGCCAATCGAGAATCATCGCCTTATGGATGCCACCCCGAAAAGCGTCGGCGCTTCCCACCAAGGCCACTCCAACCAGAAGCTGCCAATAGGCTGTGCCTGTCGCCAGAATCAGGAACGACAGGATGTAGATCACAAACGAGGCAACCATGCAGCGGCGGCGACCGTACAAATCAGCAGCCGCCCCCGTGGGAATCTCAAGCAGGTTGGAGACAGCCGCTCCCACCCCCATCGCGACTCCGATCTCGAAAAAGTTCAGCTCCTGTTCCAGAAAGAACAGAATGAGGAACGGCTCAAAATAGGTCTGGTTTTTGAGGAATCCGTACAGAGAAAAACGAAACAGCATCACGGACGGGCGATCGGAAGAAAACACAGTTGCACGCTTCCAGGCGGACGGAACTTGGGAGACGAATGGTTGTAGTCGGGGCAAGCAAGTCAGGCGTCATGCCGGGTGTCACTGAATTGGCCCTCATTCTCAGAGATGGCTTACTCAAATCGTGGTCCTGCGAGAAGCGACGGTTATCATCGAATGGCAGATCGTCGAATGATACCGAGAGGAGTGGTAGAATTCGAAACGAACTGGCTTCACCGGCCCGATGGAGACCGATCCTTACCGGGACCGCTTGCGCTCCCCTCGAATCACTTCGAGCAGCAAATGATCACCCCTGTGCGGGCGGAAACAGAACCAGGCACACGATGCAAGCGTTGAGAGAGCGCGAGGAAGTTGACGAATGGCTACTGTCGATGGGCAACGCAAGAACGAGGTGGTCGTTCGCATGAAGGAATTCCCGTGTACGGGTAACGACCTGCGCGGAGAGACACCACTCTTTGCTGCTGGTCTTCAGTTCGCCCGGAAGACATCAGGCCAAGTGGCAAGAGCGTTTCTTGATTCGCTTCCCGACGAGTGGAAAGCCGGGCACCTCGTCATCGATTCGACGCTCGTCTGGCTCCCCTCCGGATTTCGACAGGGGCAGATGCTCTGGTGCCATGAACCGTTTCCTGGAAGAACGGATGGCGTACCAGGAGAGTCGAACCTTAATCGCAATGCAGAGCATATTGCATGCTGCTTCGGTAAAACTGACATTGAGTTTCTGGAGGGAGCTGTTGCAGCGGCAGAATGCGACAGTGGACCGCTGGGAATGGATGAGATCCGACTTCGGCATACGCGACTTGAAGCAGCGATCGGTGATCAGCGGCTGACAATCCATCAGGTCCCGGCCAACACGATGTACCGCTACCGCTGGGGTTCATTTCATCGGCACGCCGTGGCAAAGACGAGCGGTTTTCATTTCTGGATCCGCGCCACGCGTGGCGATAATCGTCCCCTTGTCAATGGCATCCGCAACGCGACGAACTTGTGAGAGGTGCTATGATTTTTCAGTCTCGATTTGAAACCATTGCGTTGGCTCCGGAGGTGCCACAGCAAATCATCGCTGAAGAACGCAATCTTTATCAGGCCTCTCGTGAAACCGCGTTGCGGCTCGGCGGCCCTGCGACGAAATCTTTCGTCGAACTGTTGCCCCAATCGTGGCGCGACGATCCGCATTTGACGATTCGATCCAAGCTCGCCTGGCTTCGCAAAGGCTGGTACCCCCTGCATCAATTGCTCGGCTGGCATTCCGATATGGTTCCCGGTCGTCCCGATGGGAGTGGCCCCGATTATCAGAATTGCGATCAACGTGTTCGCAAACTGGAAACGATCATTTGCGTCTTTGGCGATGTCTCACTGACGGAATACGTGACGGGCCAGGTCGACCTGCCGGACTATCCGTCAGGCCATCCGCAGCAGGTGCTTTATAATTTGGCAATCGAACGAATGATCGCGGAGGGTGAGATTGTTCGCAGCCAATTGCGGCCGGGCGAACTCGTCAAAATGGGATTCGGCTCGTTTCATCGGGACGCGCCCGCACATGCTGAAGGTTGGCGCTTGATGCTGCGAGCAGTACGCCGTCCGGAAGAACCAGAGTCCGTCGACGAAAACCTGTGGATGCAGATGAATAACTACTACCGTCCCGAGCAGGCACAAGAGGTCCTGGCGTACCAGCCGTATGCGGCAACGAAAGCTTATTGATCTTTGGTCTCTTGTACCTGCGTGATTTGAGCAAAAGATCGCCGTACGCGGTTGGGTCAAAGCATGATCGAAACGGCTGAATTTCCGAAGTCAGCAAGTCCACCCCATGTCGTTTTCAGAATCGGGCCCCGGAGTCTCTCACGAGATTCGTTCCGGCTCCTGAAACATAAATCGAAGGAACGCCTGAGCCATCCCGGTTGACGATTGCGTCGACATCATAGACCTCGGCCATCATTTCAGCGGTCAGAACTTCGACAGGAGTTCCCATCGCATATACCTCCCCCTCTTTTAATACTGCGATCCAGTCTGCATAGCGGGCCGCCAGATTCAGATCGTGCATGGAAATGACGGTGACCAGGCTTCGCGATTTCGTGATCTGTCGGATCAGGGAACTGACTTCGAATTGCCGACGAAGATCGAGATTCGATGTGGGTTCATCGAGCAGCAGGATCGCGGGCTTACGAATCAAGGCTTGTGCGATGGCAACCAGTTGCGCCTGCCCACCACTCAATTCACCGATGAACCGATCGGCGAGAGGAGCCAGCGACATTTCGTCCAGGAGTGAATAGACGGACTGGGCATCTGACGAGGAAACCCGCCAACCAAGATTGTGTAAGAGCCCCAGAAGAACAGTTTCGAATACAGTGAGTTCGCCGCGCGAGAAACCTGTCTGTGGCAGATAGCCAACGGCTTGGGAAATCTCTCGACGTGACATCTCACGAATGAGCCGGCCATTCAGTGATACCTGCCCTGCAGGAGTGAGGACATCGCACAGACATTTGAGAAGTGTCGATTTTCCGGCGGCATTGGGGCCGACGAGCGCCGTGATCCCCGGTTCAAATGAGAGACTTACCTGATCAAGGACGCGCCGAGCCCCGTATCCAAACGAGACGTTGTCCGTCCGCAACGTCATGGGCGAGTTCTCCGCGTCCAGATTGCCATTGCGGCAAAAAATGGAGAACCGATGGCCGCAGTCACAATCCCAATCGGGAACACTGTTCCCGGGACGAGCGTCTTGCAGAGCACTGAAGCAATCGAAACAAGGAGTGCTCCTAATCCTGCCGAAAGAAAAATAAAAAAACGCTGGTCTTCACCTATCAACATCCGAGCGAGATGAGGGGCAACCAGACCGACAAACCCGATTGAACCGGTAAAGGAAACGGCCGTTGCTGTCAAAACCGAGACGACAAGGATCGTTTGCAGCTTCAATTTTCCAACGTCGACACCCAGGCTTAGGGCGTATTCATCACCCAGTTGTAGAGCGGTCAGCTGCCAGACCTTTGATTGTATTACCGCAAACGTTCCGCAAAGTACGATTGCCAGGACACCCACTTTTTGCCAGTTCGCCCCCTGCAGGCTTCCGAATGTCCAGAAAATGATGGCATTGAGCGCATCATTGGTGGCGGTGTATTGAACCAATGCCAGTCCAGAGCTGAATAGAAAATGCAACGCAACTCCGACCAGGATCAGCGTTTCAGACCCACTAGTCTGAGTACGCCCAATGGCAAACAACACCAATGAGCATCCGAGGGCAGAAACGAATGCTCCACCAGGGATTGCAACCGAAGAAGTCATTCCGATTCGCCCAGACCCGAAAACAATGACCAGGGC
Source organism: Schlesneria sp. DSM 10557 (assembly GCF_041860085.1). NCBI lineage: Bacteria > Pseudomonadati > Planctomycetota > Planctomycetia > Planctomycetales > Planctomycetaceae > Schlesneria > Schlesneria sp. DSM 10557. The sequence continues at coordinate 5,844,110 of NZ_CP124747.1, read as the reverse complement.
AGCCCCAAATGCGGCTGCCGCAGAAACACCAAGGGTATAGGGGCTGGCCAAACGGTTGTTGAGCACCGACTGCATCTGCCCACCCGCCAGCCCCAAAGCAGCTCCGACGGCAATTCCCATCAGGGCTGTTGGAAGACGAAATGACCACACGATGATTCGTTGTGATCTGGTCACGGAACTCGGTTGAAAAATCGTCCCTGCGACTTCTCCTGGCGATAGTGCGGCAGGTCCTGTCACAAGATCCACCACAAGCGAGCCCGTGATCAGCAGAAGCACCAAGACCAGAATCCCGAGCCGACATAATCCTCGACGGCGCCGCGCACCGCTGAACTGGCTGGTTGAGGAATCACAAGACATCAATCCCCCTTCAATTCGACCATCCATGTTCCACTGAAGTCGATCGGCATGTACGTTTCATGAAATTCCTGCAACCGCTGACGTGGATTCAGATCCTGGAATTGCGATGGATAAAGCCACTGGGCCAGTTGCTGCACCGCCACAAAACTCATGATATGGCTGCCCAGTCGGGTGTTCAGTCCATAGACGCGGCCGTTCTTCACCGCGTTCAACTCAGTCCATCCGGGACGTGACTGATAGGCACGAAGATTAATCCGAGCCTTCTCCGCATCGGCGGCATAGCCCAGATGCAGGCTTTCCGGGAACGCTTCCCAGCAGGCACCGGTGATTACAACGACGTCGGGATTGCGACTCAGTAAATACTCCGGTTGTATGACTCCCATGCCGTAAGGTCCGGAAACGTCCTCACCCACATTCTGGCACCGGATTTGAGCGAGAATGCTTCCCCAATTCATCCGTTTCTTTTGAGGGCTGCAGCCAAAGGTGTTGCCGTATTTCCCCGCGCCAAAATTCCCCGCCTCGACATAGATTGAGGGTATTGCCTCTTCCAGACGCGACATTCGATCCTGGACCATTTGGATCTCACGATCGACCCATTCGACGATCTCTCGCGCCCGTTGCTGCTTACCGAAGACCTCGCCCAGTAACATTAAACTCTTTTGAGGATCGCTGAACGGATCGTCGGAACTCAGGTACAGAACAGGAACCCCCGCCTGTTCGACTTGATCAAGACACTCGGTCTGGCCCATCATATAAGTCCCACCAATCACAAGATCGGGTTGGAGGGCCAGGATCCCTTCAGCGCTGACACTTTTCTTGAGCGTGTCACCGAGCATCGGAATCTCCGCGAGACCGGGGAATCGGTCAACGAACTTATCATAGGCATCGCGGTCGCTGGTCTTGAGAGACGAGTCCCACCCAGCGAGCTTCTCAGGCGTTTCGTCCCCCAAAAGTACGGCGACATCATACAATCCCATTCCCCGCATCAGGACAAAGCGACTTACCTGCGACGGAATTTCGACTTCTCGTCCTGCGAGGTCAGTCACCCGCTTCGATCGCCCCGTGATGGATATGGGCTGGGTCGGGGAGACCAAAGGGGTAGACGCGAATGGTGGAGCAGACAGCCGAACCAGCCACCAGACTGCGACGCCAATGCCGATCAGAGATATCAATGAACTCGTGAACAGCCTGGTCCGCATCGTTGGCATGGCACCTTCGAAGAATGGTCAACTCAATCGAGTGAAATTTCGTCCAACAGATTCTCTTCCGCGGAGATAGAGGCCTTCAACTTGGACCGTTTCGGGTCCGAATACCTGTGTTTCAGTCGATCGGGCGGATCTTCCGGCACGGCACTTTGGGATGTGCTGATGGTCGGATCGGGCCACTCGACCGTGATGAAATACTCCCCTTCTGGAGCGCCGTCGCCGGTGCTGTAAGAGGTCAATTCGAAAAGACCGTCTTCATTGACGACTCCCGTTGGAATCACAGGAGTTTTTGTGTCTTCCTGCGGGACGGTAGGGAACAGGCGAACAATCGCCCCCACTGCAGGCTCTCCTTGAACGGTGACATAACCCTCGGCGCGATAGGTTGGTAGCCAATCCTTGCCAGGTTTCTGATGGCTGCATCCAGGGAGAACGATAGATGCGACGATGAGGAATGCGGGACAAAATTTATCCATGGGATCTTTCGAAACCGATGTGCGAAGCTCTCTCTTTGATCTGAGGCTCCACCTTAGAACTCGCCGACGACGACGGCATCGCTTTTGCCAATTAATGCGCGAAAAGTCGATTTATCCAGGTTCGCGCTCAAGAAGCGAACGGAGCCATCCGCGAGCGGAGCTTGCATCCCGCCGGTATGAAACGAATAAGCTCCACCCCAGTCGTTCGAGCAATTGATGACACAGGGACCCGATCCATAGGACGTCCCTTGGGCATTCCAGGCGCGGACCCGATCGTTTTGAGTGGAAGCCCACCAACCGCTGTAATGCTTTTGAACGACAGCAGGATAAGTGGAACTGGTGGGTGCCTTGGTTACGCCCCCTTGTGAAACCAGGATGGTCGGAAACCCCGCTCGCTCTACTAAAAGTATCGTGTTTGAAAGTCCATCAGTGATATCTTGAAACCGAGCCCCGGCACGGGTCAGGTCAAGCGTGCCAGCGCTATTGGGATTGCAGAACGCCCCGAAGACTTCCGTCGGCGTGAAAGCTGAGTCCTGAAAGCTCCGAGGAATCAGGTAGTCACTCGGAGCCGCGGTGAAGTCCGGGTTGACCACGGCAGAGGCAATCGGAAGCTGGACTTCAATGATACCTTGAATCTTTCCGCTACGGGGCGTCGTGGGGCAAACGAATGCGGGCAAGGTCGTAGAGATGACCATCTGATTAGCCGCATCTGATACGCCATTCGGCGCATTCTGATTGAACAGATTGAACAGAGGTGCCTGATCCAATTGAGGCAACAATGAGATGCTCCAGCTCATGTCCCAGTGGATCGGGGTGCGGGCCGCAAAGGTGATTCCGATATCAGGAAGCGGAAGCATGCCGAAGTTGTCCGCATAATTGTGGAAAGCGAGCGCCAACTGCTTCAGATTGTTCTTACATTGCGTGCGACGGGCCGCCTCGCGCGCTTGTTGTACGGCTGGCAGAAGCAGGGCGATCAGGACGGCAATAATTGCGATAACGACCAAAAGTTCAATTAACGTGAATCCCCGCGTCTTCTTCATGTCGTAAAAATCTCTTTCCTGTTTCGTTTCATCAAAGTTCAATTCGAGTCGCCCGTTCTTCGGAGAAATTCTGATCTCAATCTTGCAACGGGGATTTGTGGAGAGCGATCGAGGCATTGGCCGAATCGATTTTCTAAAGCAAACTGTGTGCCAGACCGTTGGGCAGTAGCGCCAGCCGACACATCAACACGGGACGGTGAATCTGACACCAGAACCCATCGCCAAATCAGGCAATTCCGTTTTAGCAATTCCTGATTGAGGCGCGTGGCGAACGGTGGTGATTTCATCAGCACATTGGGGAAATTTTCACCAGGCCGCACCTCAGATCCAGAAGGTGCATTTCGCACCGGAGCAATCAGTGATTTCTGGTCGTTCGTCAGTCCCTCATATCGATTACTCCTGACGTCGTCTCGCAGGAACCACATGCGAACATTCGCAACGGGCCACCATTCCATCTGACGGCGTTCGTACTGGAAACGGAGATCGGGTCAACCTCACCGCGCAAAACAGGACCACGCAACACAAGTTTATCAGGTGGACTGCTCACAGCAGGGACAGGATCCATACTGTGACGAACGCAACCCGGCGTATCGGCGTGAGCTGCCTGCCGAGAAATGGGACCGTCGCTCCGGAACTTGCGAAGTCTCGCTGGTCTTGAATGACTTTGCGTGACGGTCTCGGGTTTCAACAGGCTTTCAGGGCTTGATTGCCGACGCAATCATTTCGTGCATTCCAAGTCCGATATAGATTGCTACCAATAGACTAATCCCCAGACAAATACTTCCCGGAAGCCGGGTCCGTTTGATCTGCCACCACATGACAAGTCCCGAGACCGCCCAGAAGATCATGATCAGCGCTGTCGCATCTGCCATGATCACCCACAGCCATCGAACACTCCCGTCTCCTGGCAAATAGCCATGCGTCATATGGAGTCGCAGTAGAAACATGCGAAACGAGATACCCGGCGATTCCGAAGTATCGATGCCCGAGACGGCACCGGAATTGGGATCGTAGGTCACATCCCAGGTTTTCTCATCGTCTGACATCTTGAACTTCACCGTACTGGCACGAATATTACTTGCCTTGGTGTGGTCCAGCTTTAGCCGGCGGAGCACCTCCGGTAGCCCAGACTCCATGGCCTCATGCACCGAGGTTTTAAGCAGCATTCCCTGAGAAGTCGCGAACGGCGCTCCTTTCTCTGCTTCAGGTCGTCGATTGCGTTCCGGCAATTGGGGTTGAGAAACCGGACCAGTCTCTCCTGCGGGCACGGTTTGGTTTTTCCCGTCCTTTTCATCATCTGGTCCCCGGGACGATTCACTTCCTCCCACTTTTTCAACTGGGGTCTCTCGCCGTCGCTGCGTGGTACGCTCTCCTTCGGCCTCTTGTGCATTTGCCGCCCCGGCCGGAGCGACACGAATCACCCCAGTGCCGTTTGGAAAGAGCTGAACGGTGTAGCGGTCTCCTCCGGCTCCATTCAAAACCGCGCCAAAAGCACCCCGCGTGAAATTCACGGAACCAGGATTCACAAGTTTGTAACGAGACCCAACTTTAGCATTGATCCCACTGACAACCTCTTCTGCAATGTCGACGGCTTTGGGTAACGAAGCGACAGAGGTACCTCGTGTATGACTCTGACGAACATGAATCACCGGCTGTTCCGGCCAGAACGTCGAGTGATTAAACAGGAAGCCCGTCACGCCAAACAGGATGACCCACGGGATCAGTAAGAGCCCCGCGTAAAGATGTCCACGGCGGATCAGATGGAGCATTGATTTCGAGATCCAACTTCGCCTGCGGTGCGCTCCCGCAGCGGACGTTTGGCCCGATTTTCTGGCCCTCATTAATTCCAGCGGCGATTGCAGGGGGGAAATCGAGTTACGGGTATTCGAACCGGGATCCCCCATGTTGATTGGCTCGATGTGAGGCGAGAGATTGGAAACATGGCTGGCTGGGGCGGGGTTAGGGGGCATCGTGACGCCGACGATAAAAGAACAATCCTCTCTTTGCAAATGAGAACGTGAGAGGATTTTCGCCGTGTCCACGTCACTGGAAACAAGCAAAACTTTTCCCTGGCGATGACGGCGTTGGGGATTGATTTCGAGGGGGCAACCGCAAACGGCTCGCCGAGCGATCAGACCATCTCCCACTCGGATCAGCAAAGTAGAATTACACGCTGCTGCGTGGCGTTAGCGTTCCAACACCTTCTTGGCAGTGACGCGTGCAAGTTTGACCCCATGAGTCACGATGAAATTTTCGCAAGCATTGCGAAGTATTGCAGAACTTAGCGACTCCTCCCTCAAAAGTATTTTTGAATTCAGATTGGTTTCAGATTCCCGTTTGTTCGGGAGTGGGCACGGTCGCGGATTTGTGTCGCAGCGCCTCTGGTCCGTCCAGCGAAGTAAATCAGGAGCGGCGAACGGGCGGCCCATCCAGTCAGGGGAGAAAATGGCTTAATTGCCGATCAGATTGTCGAAATCAGGTTTAAAAGTTCGATTGTGCCAGTGGTGGCTTTGTAAAGCTGAAGCTCTTGCAGGACGACGCGAGGCCTCGTGCCCAAGGTACGAAAAATGAGGCCCGTGCGGTTGTACACACGGGCCTTGAGCGATTGTCGCGTCGGCGTTCCGAACAGACTTACGTGGTTACTTGGGCAGGCGGTCCATGCGGACGGGTGGCAGGTCTCCCTGCAGGGCGATCATGTAGGCGACGAGGTCTTCCTTTTCCTGAGCGGTCAGGTTCAGCTTTTTCATCTTGTCGCTCAGGTAAGGATTCGGATGGCCCCCTTTGTCGTACCATTCGACGACCTCTTCGAGCGTGTTCAGGCTGCCATCGTGCATGAAGGGGCCGGTCTGAGCAACGTTTCGAACCGTTGGGGTCTTGAAGGCACCACGGTCTTTATCATCCTTCGTGACGTCATAGCGGCCCAGATCGGGATCTTTCTTATCCATCCCGATGCCGATGTTGTGGAACTTCTCGTCGGTGAAGTTGGCCCCGGCATGGCAGGCGGTGCAGTTCGCCTTGCCGAAGAACAGTTCGCGACCTCGTTTGGCTGACTGCGAGACCGGATGAGCGTTGCTGGCTCGTTTGAGCTTCCAGTAAAGGTCATAGGATTCGCGGTCGTCTTCCTTGAAGGCCTTCATGTCTTTCAGATCGTCTTTGAACGTCTTTTCAAAGTTGAGCAGTGGCTCGTAGTAATCGGCGGGCGAGGTACCGGTCACCAGTGCCCGTTCAAATGCAGCGATCGCCTTGGCGGCGGCATCGATCGTGACTCCTTCCCCAGGGAAGATCTTTTCGAACTGCAGCCGGTAGCCTTCGATTCCCTTCAAACCGGTCGTGGCGGCTTCGTGCGTATGTCCCATTTCGATCGGGTTGGCGATCGGCCCTTTGGCCTGCTCTTCCAGCGAATCGGCCCGGCCGTCCCAGAACTGAAGGGTGCTCAGGATGCGGTTATAAGCGATGGGGGAATTGCGTCCGCCCACCTGTCCGCCGATCCCTTCGCCGAAGGTCGTATTACGGCCGTAGGCATCTTCAGGATGATGGCAACTGGCGCAACTGATCGTGGTGTCGGCCGAGAGTCGCGTATCAAAGAAGAGCTGTCGTCCCAGCTCAATTTTGGCCCGCGTCATCGGGTTATTCTTGGGGATCGAAATATTGTTCGCCCCCAGCGACAGCCCTTCCGGCAGTTCGACTTCGAGCGTGACATGGTTGGCAGGGTTATCGAGCCATCGCTTGATCTGTTCGATGGTCAATTCTCCCTGTCCCGGAATCCCTGCTGTCAGATCGGGTGATCCCAGCAGGACTTTAGGGGACGTGTTTTCCTGTGCCGTCGCGACATGCACGGAAGAGAGAAGGATGGCTAGACACGTTGCGAATCTCATTCAGCGTCTCCTTGAAGATCCCCGAAGCCCCGCTTCCAGACGGAAACGCGTTCGTGGGAGTGACTGATATATCCTAGAAGAGTAGGCGTGATCCCCAAATAATCCAAGCGGAACGCCTCAATTAATCGCTCGCTCAAGACGTCTGGGCGAACCCCTGTGGCAAAGCCCCTGCGCCGCCTAGATGAGTCTGACCCGGCAGGAAGAATTTGTGTGATTTCGAACTCCAGGCCGTTCGTTGGGGACGGCGATGAAGCGGTTTCTGGTATCATTGAAATGCCTGCGCAACGATGACTACCATCGACCTGAACCAGCACCCGAGTCACGAATGTGAGAAACCACGTATGAAGCTTTCAACCTGGCTCAGCCTTCTCGTTGTCTTCGGTGTCACCGCGTCCGCCGCCGTCGCGGGCGAAATCTTCACACTGGCCGGCAGTGGTCAGGAGGGCTATTCCGGTGATGGTGGCCCGGCGACGAAAGCCAATCTCAATCAGCCGTTCGGACTGGAGATCGGCCCGGACGGAGCCCTCTATTTCTGCGAGTTTTCCAATCACATTGTCCGGCGGCTCGATTTAGAGAAGAAGACACTCTCCACGGTTGCCGGAACAGCAGGCAAGCCGGGCTACGGTGGGGACGGCGCCGCAGCCACGTCGGCCTTGCTGCACGAACCTCATGAGTTGCGGTTTGATGCGGAAGGCAACTTTTACATCTCGGACACAAACTCGCAGGCGATTCGCAAAGTGGCCACGAAGTCGGGCCTGATCAGCACCATCGCCGGGACGGGAGTCCCGGGCTTTGCCGGTGACGGCGGTCCTGCTGTGAAGGCTCAGTTGAACTTGCCGATCGCCGTAGTTCTCGATGGTGAGTCGGGTGCGTTCATCTGCGACATCAAAAATCATCGGGTCCGACGAATCGATTTCAGCACGGGGATCATCTCGACATTCGCGGGGACAGGTGAGCGTACCGCCACCAGGGACGGGGGATTGCTGGCGGAATCAGCCTTAAACGGTCCCCGGTCGATCGCCGTCGCCAGCAATGGTGATCTGTATGTGATCCTGCGGGAGGGCAACTCCGTTTACCGCATCGACCGCGCCGAGGGAATCATGCACCATGTCGCGGGGACAGGCAAACAGGGATTCTCAGGAGACGGCGGTGACGCTCGAAAAGCTCAGCTTGCCGGCCCGAAAGGAATTGCCATCGATCACGACGGCAATCTATTACTGTGCGATACAGAAAATCACGCGGTCCGAATCATCCACAAGGAATCGGGGAAGATCGATACGCTGATCGGAACAGGTAAACCGGGGGACGGCCCCGACGGCGATCCGCTCAAATGCCAGCTTCACCGTCCCCATGGAGTTTTCGTCGCACGTGATGGTGCGATCTACGTTGGGGACAGCAGTAATCATAAGGTGAGAAAGCTCGTCCGGTAGTGCGGGGAATGAACCGCCACTCACATGGTCAGACTGAAGATTCGAGGATCCTTGTTTGTCTGGTCGCATTCGATTCGCCGAGCCTCTGTATTGCCTGCTACTGATCCTCACCCCCGCTGCGCCCGTTCTTGCCCTCGAAGAAGCTCTTGAGGTCGTTACTCGCCCCAGCCACTCTGCCGAACTGATCGCCCCGTTGACAGGCGAATTCGGCAGCGGGCTGACTCGTCTGTCGCAAACGATCCGTGGCACACGAATTGATCTTCCCCGCCAGCCGCGCGTCAGCCGGTCACACCGCTTTCTGTACCAGTTCACACTGATCAGCGGGGATCGATTCCTGGGCGAGTTGCTTGCCCGGGGCGAGCACGCTACGAAGGTGCGGCTGCAGACTCGACAAATCGTTGAAGTTCCCTCCTCTGCCATCACACAGATCGCCAACCCGCCCGGCGAAGCGGATCTGCTTTACGACGGGTTTGAACACGACTCATCCGCCCCGACGGAAACTGGTGAGGGACGGATACTGGATCCTCACCGTGCCGCCGACGGGAAGTCGTCTCTGCGTCTGGACCCGTCAGCAACGGGATACTCGATTCCGCTCGATCCACCGATCATGTCCGGCCGCTTGGAGTTCTCATTCTTTGCCCAGGTGCATGATCCGAGTCAGAGTGCGGGAGAGTGGCGGCTCGTCTGGAACCGTGACGCCCCCGACGCCGAATCGATGATTGTCCGCGTGGGAGCTGACCATTCCGTGTCGATCGCGGGAATCGCGATTTCACCTGCCCCCCCGCGGCTGAAGATGGAACCTGGCTGGCACACCTTCCTGATGCGTGCTCAAGGGGGCCGCGTCGAGTTTCTGATCGATGAATCCACGCTCGCGACTGTCAGGGGACCTGCGACCCCGCTGGCTTCGATCGACTTCCGACCTGCAAATCCAGATTCCGGCAACGGTCTGTGGATTGATGAACTGCACGTTCGCAGATACGTCGAGACAAGCCAGCCACAGGCGGGATCAATCGACGCCGGTCTGCGTGACAAGCTCGTCACCATCACGGGAGATGAACTGTTCGGTCAGATCACCCACCTTTCGCCTCCCAGCGTTCAACTGATAGCGCTGGGTCAGTCCCGATCAATCCCGCTCTCGCAACTGGTTTCCTTGAACTGGCATCAACCCGATCGCGCAGTCAACCAGCGAACCAATCCGGCAACAGGTGTCTCGGCCCTCATTCAACTGCAGCCCTTCGTCGACCGTCCCGACTGCCTGCCCGAGCGTCTGACCGGCACGATCCGTGATATCGACGCCAGGCAAATCCAGGTAAGGCATCCGCTGATGGGAGACATGACGTTTCGATGGTCTGAAGTCCTTCGAGTGACCCCACGTTTCTTCGGCCAGTCGCTTCTGGTCGACGCACGACGGTTTCATCTGGGAAATTCCATTCGCTCCGATTTTCATCGTCAATTACCGGACGGAACCGAAGTCTCGGGTGAGGTCGTGCTCAATGACGTTCCCGCCGGGGAGGCGTTCTTCACAATCGACGTCGCCGAACTCGAGGCGTCAGGTCCGAAAGCCCCGCCCGCCAGCCCGTTTCTTCCCGAACTTCGCCGCGGTCAATTGATCACGGAAGTTCTGATCAATGGGGACAGCATCGGGGATTTGAATTCGCAGGTCCGTTTCAAGGCAAGTGCCGCAAATCCGGATCGAGTCCGGCTCCCCATTCCCGACAGCCTGCTAAAGCCCGGCCGGAATACGTTCCAGTTGAAACAGCATTCTCTGGAGAAGCGGACCACCGAATTCGACGACTGCGAAGTCGGCAACATCCAACTGGAATTTGAATCAACTTTCCTGACGCCGACAGCCCGGTGAAACAAAACGCCTAACGCGCCTTCTTCGATGCACGTGCGTCTGGTAGAGCGGGGCGTTTCGAGATGACCTCCATGAGAGAGGTGGCCTCGCATTCAGGGATTCACCCGGTACTTCACACGCCCCCGCGTCGTTCTCGTTCGCCGAGAGATCAGGGTTGAAAACTGGTCTGTTCGATTTCGTCTTCGATCTCATCCATCGAAGAAGGGGTCAGCTTCAGCCGTTCGATGACCGCCTTGGAGGTCAGTTTTCGCAGGTTCGAGTCACCCGGCTGCCGGTTAGTGCACCATTCGAGATGCTCTGACGCTTCGACGACGCGATCGGAATTCATCAGGTCCAGGCCGAGCATGTAGTGAATCGAGTACGAATGAGGCAACCGTTCCACGGCCAGCTTCAATACATTCACCGCCTCGTCGCGATCCCCCAGTTCAATGCAGGCGTTTCTGACCGAGATCATGGTGGTTTCCAGTTCCTCATCGGACGTGAGGGATTCTGCCCGGACGAGTCCTTCTTCGATGTATCTCCGCTGGACCCGTTCAGCCTCTTCGTCGCGCCCCACTTTCTTGTAGGCTTGTCCGATGAGCTCCAGTGCTTTCCAGTCAGGCTGAAATTCGGTTTCAAAGAATTCCACGTCCATCTGACCGGCCAGGATGTTCGCGATCCGTTCCTGCATGCGGCGGCTGCCAGCGAACGCGGGACGCCAGTACTCGAGAGCTCGGTCCATGTCCCCTTCCTGCAGTTCCGAAGCACCAACCAGATACATCGTATCGGGGTCCCGGGGCCGCAGTTTCAGCGACTGGCTGAGGCAGCGTTCCAGAAAGTCCGCATCATCCAGGCGATCCAGAAAATTGAGGTCGGCCAGCAGGATGTACGACTTCGACCGTAAAGGACTGTTGGTCAGTGACCGGTTGAGAGAGCGTTTGGCCAGCCTAAGGAACTTGAGATTGGTCCCGACGGAGCGACTGAGCCACTCGCTGGAGGCTTCCGCGGAAGGGAATTCCGATGCTTTCACAGCGTCACGCAGCATCCCCACCGACATGGTGTTCTCGGCCTTCTGCTGTCGCAGATCGAAGAGCTGCATGTAGGCAAAGCAGGCCGTTTCCTGCAGTTTGGCATCGTGCGGATTCACGCGCGCGGCCAGCACAATTTCTTTGAGACGCTGCTGTGTTTCCGCCTCGAATTCTTCCTCTGTCAGATCGTTGTCTTCAGACGTCTCCAATCGCGGTCCGTGCGTGCGATACATCGCGGCCTGCAGCGAAGGATACTTGAGATCAAACATCCAGACGGCGACAGCGCCGACGACACACATCCCCATCGCCGAAACCAGGCGTGGAAGTCGGAACGTATAGGCCCGAGCCCCCGCGCTTTGCCGCGCGATACGGTACAGCCGGGCAACGCAAGCCAGTTGCACAGCCAGCATGATCATGCACGACGGGGTGTACCAGAAGAAGTCGCAGGCCGCATGCGCGACGTTGGCTATCAGACTCGCCAGGATGGCGGCGGCGGCGGAACTCGCTTTCTGATCCCTGTTCCAAAGTGCCCCCAGGCACCACCAGAAGCAGGTCGCGATGACCAGTCCCGTCACGACCAGTCCGGCGATCCCCGACTCAGACGCAATCTGAAGATAACCGCACTCTGCATGCGAGTACTCATAGCCATCTTCCCCTTCGTTCTGGATATGCAATTGATAGGCATCGCTATGTGTCCCCACACCGGTTCCCAGGACGGGAAATTCCTGCGCGACACGAATATTTGCCTGCCAGATCTCGGTACGTCCGCTGTCCTGTTCAAGACGATTTGCCAAAACCGCCTCGTACTTACTCATCGAGAACAGGGTGCTCGCGCCGACTCCGACCAGAATGAGTGCAAAACCAAACTTCGCCGAGGCCAGCCCTGTGCGACAGAGCACGATGATTGCGACGAGTGTCGTCAGCGCCACAGCGGCCAGTCCCCCACGGGACAAAGTCAGCAGCACGGTGAGGACAATCCCCCCCAGCGCACAGAGCAGCAGCGTCACGCATAGACCGTGCATCCCGTCTGGCATGCCGGTGCTGTTCGCCCGATCCTCTTTCTGCTGTTGCAGGCGCCGAAGGACCCACCAGATCAGCGGAGCGGTTCCGAGAGCCAGAAACTGGGAAAGATGGTTTCGATTCGTGAAACAACCCAGCGGATAGGTCATCGTCGACATGAAGGGATGTTCATAGACCCAGAAGAACTTCCCGTTGCTCAGCAGAAACTGGACCTGGGCGAAGCACATCATCGCCACCGCCGCCAGCGCACAGCGGCAGAGCGTCTGTTCGACGTCATCCACGGTTCGAATTCGCTGGAAGGCGATGAGAAACAGCAGCGCATAGGACACGAACGTGGCGATTCCCGATGTCGTTTCCCAAGGTGCCAGTGACAACTGATTCCAGGCACTCGGGAAGATGCCGGCTGTTTCGGGATCAAACCAGAACGGCAGGACTTCTTTGATCTGCGGGGAAATGGCGAGCAGATATTCTGTCGGCAGCGGCACGATCTGGGCCACCCCGACCAGGATCCCGGCGATCCACAGCCATTCACTGCCGCTCCACGAATACCGTGGTTCTGAGGTCGTCAGCAGATGCATGATCCAGCAGAATGTCGTGACGGAAGCGCCAATGACCAGGGCCAGTTGACCGCTGGGGAGACGCCCTGCCATTCCAATCGAGACCGCGATGAGGGTCCCCCACAGACAGATGTCTGTCGCTGTCACCAGAAAGGGCTGGTTCGCTTTGGTGGAAGAAATGCCAAAGTCCGAAATCGGATTATTGTGCCGCGAAGAGCGTCTTCGGCGGGAACTTTGCGGGATAGCTTTGTGCGACATGGCAATGCACGCTCGGCGTAGTAATCTGACTCCGTGACTCACGCGAAACGAGCCGTAGAATCGCAGCAACCCCTCTTTCTGCAAATACCAATTCGACCTGACGGAAACCCGTGCCAAGAAAGGGGGTTCCAATTCGGAAGGAATCGGCGCCCAGCAGCCGAAATTGCCGGTCTGTCGCCGATCCCGCCCGGCCAAGGTCGCGAAATCCGCACAGCCGACGCCGCGCAATTGCCAAAGACGAACGCAAGCGTCTGGCAGCGCATGCGTCGAGGGTTTTATGGAGACGAGTACCGAACGAATTATTCCTGGACAGGAATACTGATGACGAGTGCGGCGAAACGGGGAGTTTTCCCGGGGTCCGTCGCCATTCCTGTATGACATCCCACACATCCGGCGGAAAGAGGAATCATCCCCGCCCGACGGTAGTAGCCATCTTCCACAGCACCGAACTCCGTTTTACCCGAAGCGATGGCGGCAGCGGCGTTTCGTTCAAAGTCAGTGCTGGGCTCGTGATCGACACTCATCGGCTTCGTATTGACGGAGATCCACCGCGCAGTGGAATGCGTCTGCTGTGCGACATCGGCAAAAACGTCCTCCATCGCCCGCGCAGGAAGCACCGATTTGTTCACGCGGAAATAGTGATGGTGCATCGTGTCCAGCGTGGCGGCATAGATGTGATGCATCAGCTCCGATCGCTCCTTCGCAGCTTCAACGGTAAAGCGAACGGTTGGTTCGGGTTTCCGTTTGGCCCCCCCCTTCTTCCCCTGCGGATCGTCCCCTGCTGGTGACTTCACACCACTGAGTAATACGACTGCCGCACAAATCACGACGATACATACGAGCGTTCGGCTGGTCATCCTGGATTCCTCAGCATCAAGTTAGGTGGGCGTGGTTCACATCGCAGATTGTCGGGAAAATCGTAATCTGTGAGGGAACTGGAAAACACGGGCAAACAGGTGTCTGGCAGGCTGAATTGAGGGGCTTTTGCTCTGAGACAAACTCAGAAAGCCCCGGGGAGGTTTGCATTTTGCCAATGCGGCGGGAAAGAGCTGAGCCGCCCGTGCGGCTCAGCGGAAATTTCCTGGTTCAGATCGACGTTGTCAGTGATTCCTCGATCCTTCTTCGGCTTGAAGCCTTATTTTGCATTCCGGATCAGAGGAAGAGAAGTCAAGTTGATCAGGTCGGCTGGGCGTTCAGAGCTTCACTCCGCATCAGGTCGATGGACTCAAAGACGGTGTCGAGTTCCTCTTTGAACAGATCACCGATCAGCAGGTCTGTCACCGCCCCTCGCAGATGAGGGAACCGGCGAACGAACCGGCCGAAACTGAATCCGTCGTAGTACTCGCACACCAGTCGCCGCATGCGATTCATTCCGCGGACATAATCGGCTTCCCATTTCCCGAGCTGGGCACGGGAGGTATCTCCCTTCGCCAGACCTTCGACAATGCTGTCGGCCGCGAGTTCCCCTGACTTCAGTGCCAGCAGGACTCCGGACGAATACAGGGGATCGAGGAAGCCGAAGGCGTCACCCACCAGCACCCAGCCGTCCCCCGAGGCACGGCTGGAGCGGTACGTATAGTCCTTCGTCGCATAGTAACGGGACGCTCGTCGTCCGACCGAAACACGTTCTTTGACACTGGGGCAACGGTCCAGTTCCTCAAGGTACGTCTGCTCGTGGTCCCCCCGGTTTTTGAAGAGGTAATCGAAATCCCCCACAACACCGACGCTGACACGATTATCGTGCTGCGGGATGTACCAGAACCACCCCTGTTTGTCGTGCGTCTGAAGTACCAGCGTGGCCCCTTCGTCACGACCGGTGTCCCGGTAGGCTCCTTCAAAGTAAGTCCAGATTGCTCCCTTGTTGAGCTGCGGGTCCGAGACCCGCAGTCCGAACCGGTTGATAATCATCGAACTCTGGCCGCTCGCATCGACCACGACATCCGCCAGGATTTTTCGCGTCCCCTGCTCTCGCGTCGTGACTTCAATCCCAACGGCCCGTTCCCCCTCGAACAGCACGTCCCGGACACGCGCCCCCTGATGAACCTTTACGCCCTGCTCTTGAGCGTTCATGAGCATCATCTCATCAAACTCGCTACGAAGCACCTGCCAGGTTGCCGAACATTCGTGCGGTTTGTTGTCGTGAAAGTAGAACGGAGTCGAACTTCGTCCGCTGGCGTTTACGAACTGAACACTGTGCTTCTTGACGAAATGGCTCCGCTTCATCTTGTCGAGCATCTTCAGTCGCTCAAGCACCCAGTACGTCTCGGGAATCAATGATTCGCCAATGTGAAACCGGGGAAATACTTCGCGTTCGAACAGTTCGACATTGATCCCCTGTTGAGCCAGGAGTGTCGCCACCGTCGATCCGGCAGGACCACCACCAATGACGACAACTTGAGGACCCTGATTCTCGGTCATTTAAACGCTCCTGTTTGCTCAGCCGTGCGAGGGTTTGGTGCAGTAGTGGCCCGCTGCGGGGATCCGGGGAGCCTGACGGACAGGACTTCGGCTTCCCGAAACCGACATTACTCGTTCAAACAACCTTTGTCGAGACGTATATAAGACTTTTTTGATCAGAGATTGGAATTCAGGAGAATTCGCAGCAAAACAGTCAGATCGCTCGAATGCAGTTCCCCCCTGCTAACATGGCCTCAAAACGGGCCAAGGGGGATATACTGGCCGGAAGTGACTCCCCGACTCATCTTCGTCACCTGCATGCCGGCCCCGGGTCACGTGGCGAAGATGTGTTCATCAAGGGAGAACCAGCCCTTGTTTCCGCACCGGGTGTCCTTTCGATTCCTTTACCACAAGGCGAAAAAATGATGATGAGCGACCGCGAGAGCGCAACACGTGTCGGTAGACGAGCCTTTTTTCATCACGGTGTGCTTTGCCTGGCCGCCGCCTCCGTACTCGATCCCCACTCTCTCTTCGCGGAACCCAATGAAAAATCGCTGAAAGTGGGCCTGATTACAGACCTGCACTACGCAGATAAACCTGCGGCGGGGACTCGTCACTATCGCGACACCCTGAAGAAACTGACCGATGCAGCGACCGAGTTTGAGCAGCAGACAGCGAACTTTGTCGTCGAACTGGGTGACTTCATCGACGCCGCGGATACCGTGGAAACAGAGCTGCGATACCTCAACACGATCGATCGCGAGTTCTCGGCAATTTCCCGGGATCGCCACTATGTCCTGGGAAATCACTGCGTCGATACGCTGACCAAGAACGAGTTTCTGGAGGCCGTCGGTCAATCAAAGTCTTATTACTCATTCGACCGGGGGGACTTTCATTTCGTCGTGCTCGACGCGTGTTTCCGCAGTGACGGCCAACCGTATGGACGAAAAAATTCCCAGTGGACGGACGCCAACATCCCTCCGGCCGAGGTGGAATGGCTTCGAGCGGACCTCAAGGGGACTCAGAAAAAGACGGTCGTCTTCGCCCATCAGCGTCTGGATGTGAGTAACGATCACGGGGTGAAAAACGGCCCGGAAGTTCGTCAGGTGCTGGAGCAGTCCGGCAAGGTGCTGGCAGTCTTCCAGGGACATAGCCATCAGAACGATCTCCGCGAGATCGGCGGCATTCACTACTGCACTCTGGTTGCGATGGTGGAGGGCGCCGGTACCGAAAACAATGGTTATTCCGTCATGGACCTGGATCCTGACGGAACGATTCGGCTGAAGGGTTTTCGCCAGCAGAAAGGGTACACCTGGCCTCGAGAGACCGTCCACGGTTCCTAGGCCGACGCCGCGCGAACCGAATGCGTCGTGCATTGAACCCTTTGAGGGACAGCCCAACGGCGTCGGGAACGGGGCACGTCCGGTGATCAGAAGCAGCCCTTCCGGCAAGAACATGGCACGGAGTTTTTCTGCCTATGGGCGTTGCGAACCGTACCTGCTTCAACGAGATTTTGATAAAAGCGTGCATCACGCCTGATCGATACAGAGATTTTATTGCAGGAGCCAATCTTGTCCGTCAAACCTTGGGGCGGTGCCTTCGACGAACAGACCGACCCGCGCGTCGAGAAATTCACCGAATCCATTTCCTTTGATCATCGACTTGCCGCCGTCGATATTCGGGGTTCGCAGGCGCACGCTCGCATGCTGGCCAAAGTCGGACTGCTCACTGCGGACGAATGCCGTCAGATTGTCGAAACCCTGGACCAGATCGGGGGCGAAATCGCCCGGGGCGAGATGGTCTGGAAGACGGAACTCGAAGACATCCATATGCACATCGAGTCGGCCCTGATTCAGCGGATCGGCGATGTGGGCCGCAAACTGCACACCGCTCGCAGTCGAAATGATCAGGTCTCGACGGATCTCAAGCTGTACGTGCGCGATTCCCTGACAACCCTCGACGGATTGCTCGAAGAACTGCAAAAGGCCTTTGTCGAGCGATGTGAAGCCGATGCGGACGTCGTCCTGCCGGGATTCACGCACCTGCAGCGTGCTCAACCCGTCATGGCGTCTCACTACTGGCTGGCCTACTGCGAAAAGTTTCAGCGCGATCGCGAGCGAATTGCTGACTGCCTGAAACGAGTCAACGTCCTGCCACTGGGCGCTGCCGCCCTTGCCGGTACATCCCTTCCCATCGATCGCGACGAATCGGCAAAGCTGCTCGGCTTCACTGGTACCGCAGCGACGGACACCTGTTCCATCGCCGTTGCCGCAAACAGCCTGGACGTCTCGAGCGACCGGGATTATCTCGCCGAATCGATCTTCGACCTGTCACTGATTGCCGTTCACCTGAGTGGCTGGGCCGAGGAATGGATCCTGTGGTGCACGACGGAATTCGGCTTCCTCAAACTGCCCGACGCGTATACGACCGGTTCATCGATCATGCCGCAGAAGCGGAATCCCGATGTGCTGGAGCTGATTCGCGGTAAGTCCGCTCGCGTGATCGCCGACGTCACCCAGATTCTGACGCTTCTGAAGGGGCTCCCCCTGGCCTACAACCGCGATCTCCAGGAAGACAAGCTCGCCTTCTTCGATGCACTCGACACCGTCCAGGCCTGTCTGGAACTGGCACCGAACATCGTCCGGCGAGCCCGCCTGCAGGTTGAAACCATCAACGCGCGGCTTGAGGAAGGATTCCTGGATGCCACCACGCTGATGGAATACCTCATCGGACGGGGCGTTCCCATGCGAACCGGTCACGAAGTCGTGGGGAAACTGGTCCGGCTGTGTGAGTCGAAGAAGTGTAAGCTCGCCGACCTGACCCTCGCCGAACTACAGCAGGCCTGTGACAAGATCGAAGCAGGTGTGTCAGACTACGTTGGCGTTCAGAACGTCGTCGCGCGCCTTTCCAGCCACGGCAGCGGCGGTCGAGTCGCAGTGCAAACGCAAGTCGCCGCCTGGCGAGAACGACTCAAAGGATAGTCTGGAAGAACTGCTCACCAGATGGTTTCGCTCGACACGAGTCCGTATGCTCGAAGGGATGTCATCGGCAATGCCGGTGACATCCCTTCGTCGTTTCCGGAACGCCATCGGTCGATACCCCTTGCGGACGAGTCCCGCAGCTGGGAAGCGTTCGCCGCCCCGGCCCCGACTTGCGGTATCACCCGCATTCCGTTCGGTGTGGCGCTGACTGACCCGTTCGCTTACTGCGGTTGCGGAACCGTGGCATCCTTGCGAGACAGGAACTTGGGGGGTGGGGGTGAATCGCTGGAATCCAGGGCCAGCGGCTGCTGTTCGTCCTCGGAAAGCTGCAGGCTGGCGGGCATGTTGTCCGGCTGATCGTTCACCCGGCGGATATCGGCCCCCACCTGATTCAGCTTGTTCTCGAGACGTTCATAGCCCCGATCGAGATGATAAACCCGTCGAATCACGGATTCTCCGTCTGCTGCGAGTGCCGCGAGCAAAAGAGCGGCGCTCGCCCGCAAGTCAGACGCCATCACGCAGGCACCGGTGAGATTCGGAGTTCCGCTGACAATCGAGCTGGCCCCTTCACGGCGCACATTCGCCCCCATTCGCATCAGTTCAGGAATGTGCATGAACCGGTCGGGAAAGACCTTGTCCGTAACAATGCTGATTCCTTCTGCTAGCGAGAGCAGGGCCGTGAACTGAGCCTGGACGTCCGTGGGGATGCCAGGATAGGGGAGCGCTGTGATATCGAGCGGCCGCAGTCTCTCGGGGGCGGTGACAATCGCCGTTCTGTCATGCGTCTCGACCATAATCCCGATTGTGCGGAGTGCATCAATGACCGCCGCGAGATGGGTCGGATCGAGGTTTTCGATCTGCAATCGGCCCCCGGAAATGGCCCCTGCGATCAGTAGCGTGGCCGCTTCAATTCGATCCGGGATCACCGTGTGTTCCACTGCCGAGAGATGAGAGACCCCCTCGATGCGTAAAAACGGAGTTCCCAGCCCTTCGATTTTCGCCCCCATGGCGTTCAGGTACCGTCCCAGATCGACGACTTCCGGTTCACATGCGGCGGCAGAAATGGTCGTCGTTCCGTGAGCGAAAACAGCGGCACACATGACGTTGCACGTACCAGTGACCGTACTGCCGAACGAGCCCCCCAGATAGATATCGGCACCAGTCAGCTTGTCAGCCCGAGCGAAGACATATCCGCGGTCGATCGTGATCTGGGCCCCCAGCGCCCGCAGCCCCTTCAGATGAAGATCAATCGGCCGGTGCCCGATGTTGCACCCTCCCGGCAGCGAGACGCAGGCACGACCTCGCCGACCGAGCAGCGGTCCCAGGACACAGACACTGGCACGCATTCGCCTGACAAGTTCATAGTCCGCCAGACAACGCTGCTCGTCACACACAGTCAGGGCTAACGCCCCGTCAGGGCGACGATCGACCGACATCCCCAGCGAACGGAGCACACTTGAGAGGGTAGTGACGTCAACCAGATCGGGAACACCGTGCAGAACGGAAGTCCCTTCGGCGACCAGGGCCGCAGCCATGATCGGCAGAGCGGCGTTTTTGGCTCCACTCACCCGAACGCGACCACGCAGGGGGCGACCTCCACGCACGACAAGCATGTCCATCCCTGGACCTCCCTCAAGTAACCTGCATCCGTTCCGGCCTGTTGAAACAGCGTCAACTGTTTGCGGCAGCACGAAGCGATGCGACCCGGCCTTCCTGGCTGACAAGCCCCTGTATGCTACCAGAGAAAGTCCCGCCCGGAAGTCTCGACAATCCCGATCCACAACTTTTCATCTTCATTCACGTACCGTACAGTGGACTGTGTGTGAAAGACAAAGGATGCTGAGATTTCCCTGTTCGGGAAACAACCCGCATCAATTGATGCGTGATTCGGGCCGGCTGACCGGTGTCGTGACTGATTTGCGAGTAGGAAAGGGCCTGCCTTGGCTGAAAAGAAACCGGATTTCGACGAATTTCTGGAGCGGTTTCGGAAACATCGCGAATTGATGATCGAAGAATTACACAAGGTCATCGTCGGCCAGGATGCCGTGATCGAGCAGATTCTCGCGGCCATTTTCACAGGGGGGCATTGCCTGCTGGTGGGTGTCCCCGGTCTGGCGAAGACACTGACCGTCTCGACGATTGCTCAAATTCTGGATGTCCAGTTCAAGCGGATCCAGTTCACTCCCGACCTGATGCCCTCCGACATCACCGGCACCAATGTGCTCGACGAAAACGATGCGGGACGCCGCGAGTTTCGTTTTGTCGAAGGCCCGGTCTTCACCAACGTGCTGCTGGCGGACGAAATCAACCGTACGCCCCCCAAGACCCAGGCGGCCCTCTTGCAGGCGATGCAGGAAAAGGAAGTCACGGTCGGCCAGATGACGTATCGCCTTCCCGAACCGTTCTTCGTTATTGCGACACAAAACCCGATCGAGCAGGAAGGAACGTATCCTCTCCCGGAAGCACAGCTCGACCGTTTCATGTTTAACGTGAAAGTCGACTACCCGAATCTGGCGGAAGAAGAGCAGATTCTGCATGCCGCGAACTCGACCGAACGTCAGGAAGTTCGCAAAGTTCTTTCCGCGAAATCGATTCTGTACCTGCAGAAGCAGATCCACGCGATCGAAATCGGCCCCCTGACGGTCAACTATGTGGCTCGCCTGGTCCGGGCGACACGGCCGCTCGATGAAAGCGCTCCGAAGTTCGTTCGCGAGCTGGTCGACTGGGGAGCCGGTCCCCGCGCCGGACAGTTCCTCATTTCCGGCGGCAAAGCGCTGGCCGCGATGGACGGACGCCCGAGTGTGTCCATCGACGACATCCGCCGGGTCGCGATTCCAGTGCTCCGTCATCGCCTGGCCACGAATTTTCAGGCTCAGGCGGAAGGAATGACGCCGGAATCGGTGGTCGCCCGGCTGCTGGACGAAGTTCCGGAACCGAAAATCCCGAAGTACGTGTGACCTCACGCCGCATCCCTGCCTGTCACCAGATAGCTACAGGCGGAACCACATCGACCGGAGGCAGCGTTGTACTGAAGGCAGGCGACACCGAAAAACGCGAAGGCGAAATGCCGGGGTGAACGTCACGCAGCATGATTTTGCAAGTGAGTTTACCCGTTGTAGCCGATAATCCCTCGCCGAGGGTGCGTCCACACTTTCCGAAATCAGGATGTGCTGCTATCTTCTCGGGCTCGAATAATCCGGCCATTGCCGGCACATTGGCATTAGTCCCATAAGGGGTTCGACATGAAACAAGTGAAGTTGACGACGAAGCAGAAACGAGATCGTCGCTGGAAGATCAAGCGACGCAAGATCCGTAAGCAGAAGTACGGTAAGTAATTGTGACGCCGCGAACTGGCAGGGAGAGCCACTCATTCCGCCAGTTTGTCAGGCCTTCGATTTCTTCCGTTGAAACGAGATCTCGGACAAGCTTCCACAGAACGCAGGCTGCTTTCGGGTGCCGCGTTGTGTACGAGGCTGTTCTGGTATAATATTTGGCCACTTTCGGCCGGAACCGAACAGAAATTCTGGTGCGGTTTCTCGAACCAAAATGACAACGTGCGGCATTGTTCGCCGTCTCAACACAAAGGAAGCAAAAATGGCGAAGAATACTCGCAAGGTCAACAAGGCCAACCACGGTTCACGTCCTGCCAGCTCGAAGGCCCGCAAAGCCCGCCGACGCAAGCTGGGTGTGTGATCACACTGAGGTAGTGCCTGCCATCACCGGGGGTTAAGCCCGGTTGGCTGATACTCGGGGTGTTCGGCTGCGTCGGACTTTTGTGCGTTTTGCGGCGAGTACCGCGGACGTGCTGACTGCGAACCGGCCGCAAAGCTGACAAACCCCTTGAAACAACGAAAAACAGGAGCAAGGCAATAACTGCCTCGCTCCTGTTTTTCGTTTTTAGGGGTCGTTCCAAACGAGATCAGCCTGTACAGGACCCGAATCTCGGGCCCGTGAATCCTGCAATCACTCACCCGGCTCGACGCTCTTCAACGACTCCCCCCGTGGGATGCCGCGAAGGAAGATAGATCGGCTTAACGCCTCGCTTCTCGAAGAGTTGAGCGTAGTGCAGGTGACTGGTGAAGACCAGCAGTTGCTGACCGTCGCGTGTGAAGTCCAGTAACGTGTCGACCGCCGCTTCAGACCGGTCCTGGTCGAAGTTCACAGTCACATCGTCCAGCACCATCGGCAGATCGATGCCATTCTTCGCAAAGGCTTTCACCATCGCCAGGCGGATCGACAGGAACAATTGCTCG
The DNA here is from genome assembly GCF_041860085.1 of Schlesneria sp. DSM 10557. Lineage (NCBI taxonomy): Bacteria > Pseudomonadati > Planctomycetota > Planctomycetia > Planctomycetales > Planctomycetaceae > Schlesneria > Schlesneria sp. DSM 10557. The sequence continues at coordinate 5,821,399 of NZ_CP124747.1, read as the reverse complement.
CGCGTTCCGCCGCTCAAGCGTTCCGCTGGCCGTGACTCGTTCTTGTCATCATCGACGAAAAGCTGCTTTCGACCGAGCGGCGTCCAGAGGTGGTGATACTTTCCAAGTGTCAGCTTCTGCAGGAATGGGATTGCGGCTGCCAGCATTTCGGGCTGGTTGGCCTGCTCGAACTGAGCCGCCACTTCCTCGATCGCTTCTTCCGACAACGACGCGGCGAACCAGGTATGCCATGCCGAATGCAGTTCTGATTCCACCTGTGCCAGCTCTCGCCGAATGCGGGTGCCGCGTCGGTCCTGTTCGAGCTGTTTCGATTCCTGCTTGATCGTTCCGATTTGCTCGAACGTCTGCTGAAGAAGCCGGTCCAGCTCATCATGTTCGTCATTGAACTGCTTGATCAGTGCGGCTGCGTCCTTGGGGTTGTACCTCAAGAGATCTTCTTCAACGACAGCCAGGTCCGGGTTGGACTGCACCAGATGCTCGAGCTCGCGCGTCGACTGTTCCAGCAGGGATTCGACCTTCTTACGACGTTCCATCAGTTCCAGCCGATGCTCTAACTGAGAACGATGCGTGACCCCAGCCAGCGCCAGCAAGGCATCGTGATTCTTGGTCAGCACATCGATCTTGCGCTGAAAGTCGACCGCTTCCCGCCGTCGTTGAACATGCAGTTTTCGCAGCTGCGACCGTTCATGGACAAGTTCACGAGCGGTTCGCAGCTCCGTTTCCCATAGATCGACCACTTCGGACGGATTCGAGTAGTTCAGCGACGGTCGCTGCATGCGGTGGCCCAGCTCTTCGACCTGCTTCTGGAATCGATCGAAGGACCGGCGAATTTCGCGAGACTGCTCCACAACCGCGAGATGTTTCTTCCGCCGGTCGCGGGCGACGATGACTTGTTTCCAGTGTTCGATGGCGGCATCGACATTGACGGTCTCATCCAAACCAAGGTTCGAGAGAGCCTGACACCAGTTTTTCCGGGCGTTTGCGAGTTCCCGCTGCTGAATCTGCAACTTTCCGCGGAATGCACTCAGCCTGCGCCGGAGCTGCAGCACCTGGGTGTACTCGCGCTGCACCCGTTCCAGATCGGCAGTTCGGCGTGATGCCTTCGCCAGTAGCTCTCCACTGGCGAACTGCTGCGGTGCCACTTCCGCCCCGACCCAGGGACGTAATCCATTCTGATCAATGAAGGTCTGAATGTGACGGAGAATGGTCCAGCGATTGGTCTCAATTTCGCGGCGCTGATCGCGCAGTTGAGAGACCTGTTCCTGCAGATGGTGCTCAAAGTGCGTTCGGAAGGCCCAGGCGGTGGCCCCGGCGAAAACCGACAGGACGATGAAGATCAGACCCACCAGCCAGCCGGTATAAACGGCGGCATAGGCCCCCGCGACAAACAGGGCGAATCCGGCGATGGTGAACCACGCCAGAATTCCATAAATCCAGTTGGGGATGCCATGGCGATCGTGCAGACGTTCGAGTTGTTCATCGATCCCGAAGGTCTGGTGTTCGAGCTGTGTCTCTTTGGAATGCCACCGACCGAGATCGACAAGTCCCTCGAATCGCTTCTGTGCAACATCGATTGATTCATTCAAGGATTCAGCCGGAACTCCATGCTCCTGAAGTTCCGTTCGCAGTGCCATTTCCTTGTCGCGATTCAGGCCATTTGCCTTGCGATATCGGCGCTGCATCCGACGGGTTTTCGTCCCGATCGATTCGTAATCACGAGCCGTTTTGATGAACAGCGCCGTGGCTTCCGGAGAATCCTGCACCGCATCCAGCCGCTCCATCGTCCAGTGCGAACCCAGATTCGTGAGCAGACCATTTAAGACCTGCTGCTGCTTCGCGGCCTCTGCCTCGAGTTCGTGAACCCGCGGCTCGACGTCCTTCGTCAGGGCCCGCTGTTCGACGAGGATCTGGATGGCCCCCGAGAACCGTCGGATTTCAGGATCAATGCGAATCGAAGCGAGCTTCTGATTGATCTGTGAGACTTCTGCCAAAAGCGACTCACGGGAACGGACAGCCGAGTTGATGTCCATTTCAAGCCGCTCAAGGCGTGTCACTCCGTCCGCAGGAAAGGCGCTGAAGTCAGGAAGCTGATTGAGTTCATGCCGATATTCCCGGCAGCGCGACCAGGGTGGATGGACCTTTTCCAGATGCCCGTAACCCCGGATCTTGGCCTGAAGCTCTGTCTGCCGACTCCGCTGCTTGACCACCCGTTCGTCGAGTTCCGATTTTTTACGCAGCAGTTCTCGGTATCGATCGCGCTGCCGGGCGGTGCTTCCCGTCTGCCGTGACAGTTCTTCGCGACGTTTCAACAGTTGTGCGATGACGGAATCACCGTTGGCAGTCAGTAACCGATTGAGTTCCTGGTTTGCGCGGTTGGGAAGTTCCATCAGCACGCGTCCCTGAGGTCCCAGGGTCATGCCGTAAAGATGGTCACCAACCTGATCAGCGGTCAGCGTGGCAAACTGCTGAAGTTCGGGAAGTCCGACAGCGAAAACCGATTCGAACAGCTTTTCATCCGTTGAGGCGAGCAATTCTTCCATGAAGGCGGAGGTGGATTCGCCATTGGGGATCCCATTGACGGACAGAATGCCGGAATCCTCACCATAGCCCGTTCGTCGAATCTCGTACTGGTTTGATCGGTGTTCGACACGCAAGAGCCCCGACTGTGCTTCGCGACGTGCTTTTTTCTTGAGGCCCGTCAGTTGTTCGTCCGGAGGAAAACCGTAAAGCACACCACGAATGAATCGCAGCAGCGTGGTCTTACCCGCTTCGTTGGGGCCGTAAAAGACGGTCAGTCCTTCGCGATTCAAAGGCTGCTGGTAATCTTGCCAGACGCCGAATCGTTCGATCTCAATCCCAGTGATCCGCATCAGTGTTTTCTCTCACGGCGATGAATGAGGCAGTGTGTTGACGCAGCGTTACACGGAATTCGCTCAACCAACGCAGGTGGGTCACACCTCTAAACTTGTTTCATCTAAGCTTGTTTCATCGTTTTCATTCAGGCCGCTCAGACGAACCTCACCCGCTGTGAGTGCTGCCGCCGCCTGGGTTTTCTCGTTCCAATCATCGTTCTTCATCACTTCAATCCGTCTGTCACCGGGCCGGGATATCGGCGTCGGTCACGGACTACTTCTTTCCGATATTCGAACACCATTTCCAGCCGAGTTGCTGTGCCAGTTGAGTCACCTGCTCGGTCGGAATCGCTTCGGCCCATTCTTCCCACCGGGTTGACTTCAGGACCTCTTCCACTCGGGCTTCCGTAATCCACCGTGAAAAAGCCTGGGGATTGGCAGGAGCCCGACGTTCCAACGCCAGCAGATACTCGGTCAACACTTCACGATGGGCCGGTTCGATAATGGTCAGGTCCAGTTCCAGCGGGCGCACCCGATGGACATACCGCAGCCCTTCGTACTGGTCGGTCAGTTCCGTCAGTGCCGATGCCAGATCGGCCGCCATCGCGTCCGTCTCCCAGCCTCGTGCGTCACCCGATTCACGATCGAGCTTCCAGTCGATGATCCGGACATTTTCGCCCTCGATCAGCGGCAGTCGCTCCAGTTGTGCGACCATCCGTTCGAGCAAGTCGTCACGGCTGTTGACATGATCCACCAGTTGCACGAGGGATTCCCAGCGAACAGGAGCCGTGGGAATGGCGATCTGCTTCGTCTTCTTCTGACCGTCGACTTCCAGCAGTGTCACGCCACGTATACCGGTTTCGCTCGCGCTCATTCCCTGCGGTGCAGCCTGTGCTAAGACATGACCGTCAATCAGAGGGAGCGATTCGGTGTCCGTTCCGGCAGGACACAGCAGGCAATCCAGTGCAGCGAAGCGAGTCGTCGACAGCCGCGGCCGATCGCGCCGGTCGGTCGACCGATCGGAAATCAGCATCCCCACCACCAGCGGGCGTCCACTTTGCGGATCCCCCCGATCTCCCAGCAGGCGTGTCAGCTCTTCCGGTTCGATGGATGTCTCTGGTGTGACGGGCAAGAGAAGTGCCAGCAGCCTTCCTTTGTCGATCAGTTCCACCGGGGCCTCGCGAGGTTCCAGCAGAAGGTTGACATTCTCAGGCAGTGTGGGGATTTCTTGCCATGCCGTAGCGGGGTCCATGCGGCCCGGGGTCACGAAGACGGGAATCTGACGTTCGGCCAGCCGCGTGAAGCCTTCGCGAAGAGCGACTTCTGCGGCGAGACTGGGATAACCGGCGTCGAACGTGTTGCCGGTGATGAGCAATCCTTCGACATCTTTTTCGAGACACTTGGCAATGATTCGATCGAACGCGGTGATCGTGGCGAGTTCCACGATCTCGCGGACATCCTCATTCAGTGTGCCCGGTCCACGCAAAGGGCAGTCCAGCTGCAAATTCGCAGCATGAATTAAGCGAAGTGGTTTTGTCACCCTCACGGCATCCCTTCCGATACAACCGTCTTCGACCTGTCGTTTGTCGAACTGATCCGCGCTGACCTGCGTATTCCTCCCGTGCGTCCCCTGTTTCGATGACCGAACTTCAGTACGACGCTGCACGCGGTCCCTGCGCGGATAGCCGAGAGTGTACTATCGACACAACCATCGGAAAACCCCGAAACACCCCAAATCAGCATCGTTACGCACAAATCCACCAGTTTATCAGGACGGGTTGTTCTCCCCGTTTGGTGCTTCGTCGGACACGGTGCGCAGGTAGAGCGCTTCGACCTTGGCACGAGCCCAGGGCGTTTTCCGCAAGAAGCGTAAGCTCGAGTTCATACTGGGATCGAACAGGAAGCAGCGGACCGGAATGAATTGAGCCAACCCATCCCAGCCGTATTCACGCTCCAGCCTTTCGAGCATCACGGCGAGCGTTACACCATGCAACGGATCATTGGGGTGTGTCGAGGTCACTACGCAAGTCCATCTGTTCAATCAAGTAGGCAGTCTCTCACCGAAATCGTAGGAAACATGAGAAAAAACCGCAAATTGTCGCGGGATTCGATGAAAAGGAGGCCAGTAAACCGTTCGGAACCGCCGATATTGATCTGTAGTGATCGCCAGTGACAGATGTCCGACTACTTTGGAAGGTTGGCCCATGGATCGTCGCACATTCTGCTTGGACTGCGTTAGAGCCGGACTGCTGGTTGGAGTCACGGGAAGTCTGTCCGATGCCGCCCCCAAGACCTCGGGGACATCCAAGGTCTCTGCCCCCTCGAAAGTCGCAACCCCGTCGAAGGTCGCAACACCAAAGGTGAAGTGGCAAAAAAATCTGCAGGCCGCTCAAAAGATCGCGATCGAGCAGAACAAGCCGCTGATGATTGTCTTCGGAGCGACCTGGTGCTCGTTCTGTCACAAACTCGACCGTGAAACATTCAGCGATAAACGGATCGTGACTCTGATTGAGAGTCAATTTATCCCCGTTTACCTCGATTACGACAAGGAAAAGAAAGTGGTCAAAATGCTGCACGTTGAAAAACTGCCCAGCACAGTTTTTCTGACGCCGCAGGCGGACTTCATCCACAAGGCCGAAGGCTTCGCGAACGTCAAAGCGTTTCAGCAGACGGTCGCGACCGTTCTGGATAAACGTTCCGAAATTCAGCAGGCCGGCTCCGCGACGCTCGAACGCTGACGCAGCGATGTCGGCGGCACTAACCTTCTCTAGCGATGAAGAGATCCCGCGGGGGCTTCTCGGCGGGGCTCGGTCCACCTGTTCGCAATGGACTTTGCCTGATCAACAGGCCCCGCTGTCAGGCGTTTCTGAAAACAGCCCCTTTGATGAAAGAAGGTGGCATCTCTCGCATCCCGCGCAATAATCCGCGACAATCCGGATCGGAAGAAATTACGTACTCCGGTCACGTCGCTTAGTTGTTGCATTGGGAGTTGTGGGGATGAAACTGTCGGGGAAGAATGTTCTGGTTACCGGGGCTTCTCGAGGAATCGGTCGCGGATGCGCGATTGAGTTAGGTCGGGCCGGTGCGAATGTCGCCATCAACTACTTCTCACACGCCGGTGAAGCGGAAGAAGTGGCCAAGGAGATTCGGGGATTTGGCGGCAAAGCCATCACCCTTCAGGGGGATGTCGCGAATCGTGAACGGGTCGAAGAAATGGTTGCCGAAACGGCAAAAGCATTCGGACAACTTGACCTGTTCGTTTCGAACGCCGTCTACTCCGACCGACAACTGATGCTCGAAGCGGATCTGGAAGGATTCCGTAAAACCATCGACGTCGGCATGTGGGGCGCGTTCTACGGTGTTCGCGCCGCCGCACTGCAGATGGTCAAGCAAAACTCGGGTGGCTCGATTGTGGTGATCAGTTCGCCTCATGCCGTGATCCCCATCCCGACCGCCATGGCCTACAACATGGCCAAGGCCGCGATCGACCACATGGCACGCACGGCCGCAATCGAACTCGCACCGCACCGCATCCGAGTCAACATTGTTCATCCAGGCTGGATCGACACACCGGGTGAGCGCAAGTTCTTCACCGAAGAACAGATCGCCGCCGGCGCTCAGACTCTTCCCTGGAAGCGACTGGGTCGCCCCGACGAAATCGGCAAGGGCGTGGCTTATATCCTGAGTGACGACGCCGACTATATGACCGGCAGCACGGTCACGATCGATGGGGGTGTCAGTCTCCCCTGGTGGTCCAACCGGGCAGAAGGTTCCATGTAGTCGTGTCCCCTTCACAATCCCGCCGCTCGTACCGCGGCGGGATTCTCTGTACGCTCAAGGATCTCTGAATGACAGCCAGGTCACATCGGACACTGCTCCGGTGTGACCAACACCTACGCGACAACAGTGTTAATGGACATAATTCAACGATTTCTGGCGTGGTATCTTGGCCTGCGTGCTCCTCGACCGGGCGAAGGGACAGCGTGGAGATTCGACTGGCACTGGCCGGAACCCCAATGGGCGGTCCTGGTCGGTGCTGTCATCGTGGTTGTGTTCGTGGTCAGTATTTATCGCCGCGAAGCGACCTCTGTCGGCTGGGTCAACCGGAGCCTGCTGACGGGTCTCAGACTGGCGGTCTTCGCTCTGATCCTCGCTCTGCTGACTGAACTCAGCCTGACGATCGAGCGAACAGGCCTGCCCATTGTCGCTGTTATGGTCGATTCGTCCGCGAGTATGTCGTTACGGGACCAGTATCCCGCCGGTTCAAAGTCAACGCGGCTCGTGGACGAACTGGCGAAGAACACCGGTACCGACATGCATCGACTGGCAATCGCACAGCAACTGCTGACGCGAGACCAGGGGCGAATGCTGAAAGAGCTTCAACAAGATCACCAGGTTCGGCTCTACCGATTTGCAGAAACCGCGTACCCTCTGGACGCCAGTGACCTGAGCGGACCTGAGACGGGGGGCGCGCCCGATTCGACTGAGTCCCCTTCCGCAGCCGAAGTCTTTTCTGCCGCACTTCACGAACTGACCACCCTGCGACCTGACGGCGATCAGACCCGCCCTGCTCCTGCAGTGAAAAAGGTACTGGGCGATCTACGCGGAGTTCCCCCCGCTGCGATTGTCCTGTTTACGGACGGTGTCGCCAGTGTGTCCGACGTCGACAAACTGTCGACCGTCGCTGAGTCCGCTCGACGCAAGGGTGTTCAGCTTCACATCGTCGGACTGGGAAGTGAAGCCGCCGCGAAAGATCTTTATCTTTACGACACGCTGGTGGATGACGTCGCGTTCGTCGGCGATCCGATGATCTTCAGAGCCAAACTGCGCAGCTTTGGATTCGCGGGAAAGAAGCTTAGCCTGCAACTGCGCAAAGAGGGGGACAATACCGTCCTGGCCCAGCAGGACGTGGCGGCTCCCCCGGACGGACAGACCACCGCGGTCGAACTGTCGTATGCGTCGAGCGTGGCAGGCGAGTTCGATTATGTGCTGGAAATTGCTCAGCAGCCAGAAGAGTCGAATCGTTCCAATAACTCCGAAACACGTCATGTCAGCGTACGGGAAGAGAAGATTCGTGTGCTGCTGGCGGATAGCGGTCCACGGTATGAATTCCGCTTCCTGAAACAATTGCTGGAGCGGGACAAATCGATCGAGCTGAGCACACTGCTGCAGGAAGCCGACGTCGAATATACGGACGAGGATCGCACGGCCGTTTCCCACTTTCCCGTGAAGAAGGAAGACCTCGCTCGATTCGACGTCCTGATCCTGGGCGATCTCGCACCCAAACAACTTGGCAACGCAGCCCTCGAAAACGTGCGAGAATTCGTCTGGGAAAAGGGGGGCGGACTGATTCTGATCGCAGGTCCCCAATACAACCCGGTCCAGTTTGCTGGAACGCCCATCGAAAACTTGCTCCCCTTCCTCGTTTCTGCGGTCAAACTTCCTGCGGAGGACGCAACGGACACCTTCCACCCCGTCCTGACGCTGGAAGGACAGAAAGGGAACAGCCTGTTCCGGCTTGGTAACAGTGACGTTGACAGCCTGAAAATCTGGAACAGCCTGCCCAACTTCACCTGGCTGGTCGACCTGACAAAACCGAAGCCGGGTGCCCGGATTTTTGCGGAACACCCCACCCGAAACAGCAGCATCGCCAATGTGAAGCTGCCCGTCATCCTGATGCAGCAAGCGGCTGCAGGGAAAGTACTGTTCCATGCGACGGACGAAACCTGGCGCTGGAGGTTCCGTGTAGGAGATGTTTACTTCGGCCGCTACTGGATTCAGGCCATTCGCTATCTCAGTCGCAGTAAGCTCATCGGCAAGGACCGCACCGCAGAACTGACAGTCGATCAACTCGTCTACCAGCGCGGCCAGCCAGTGACTCTCCGGGTGAAATTCGTTGACGAAAAATTCCTGCCGACAAATCCGGACGGAGTCAGTGTGATCGTCGAACAAAAAGGAGAAGGCCGTCAGACGGTAAATCTGACGCGACTGCGTGACCTCCCCACAGCGTTCGAAGGCCAGCTCACACGACTGGGCGAAGGAAGCTATCATGGCTGGGTCTCACAACCCGCCTTCAACGAGGCCCCCCCTTCCGTCGATTTCCGAGTGGAAGTTCCTCAGCGCGAAATGCTGCGACGAGGCCTCGACAAGGCGGACCTGAAGCTGGCAGCCACCACCAGCCACGGTCGGCTTTACACTCTTGAGGATGTCGACAAACTGACCTCCGAGATTCCTCGGGGAACGCCTGTCCCCCTGGAGACCGATGAACCGATTCCGATCTGGAACCGCTGGGAATTTTTTACGCTGATCACGCTGCTGCTGACGGCCGAATGGCTGCTGCGAAAACGCTGGAAGCTGGTCTGAGAGCGGCGGCCTCGATTGCCCCTCGCATCGTCCGTGCATTACCTGGGCTGAACGGCACAAACGATTGTTTGAATTAGGCACTTACGGTTGACGGCCTGCTCAAATCAAATCCGGTTGATCGATCGACCTGGTATTCGGCAGCACCAACAGAATTCTCGGAATCGTTCGTAAATTTTTGACATCAGTTTTTTGACATCAGTAAGGATAATGCGTTTTACACGCCACCCGAAGTGGAAAGGGGCCCGATCCAGCCTTCCGAAACGGACTGAACCCTACGAGAATCCTCTGTGTCGCGTTATCCTGACTGACCGCGTGTGACTTTCATTCAGCGCAGGTTTCGCCCGTCTCGGGAAGGGTGACGGAACGAGGAACGGTCCTCGCTGCCTGACGGGTCTCTTCCTGGCATCGTGACGCAGGGTGATTAAACCGCATTCCCCAAAGCCCTCGGGCCGCTTTTCCGCTTTGTTCCACGGATCGGTTTTTGATGTCTCGGATTCAGCAACTCTCGACGAGCGTAATCAATAAGATCGCCGCCGGAGAAGTCATTGAACGACCGGCCAGCGTGGTCAAAGAACTGCTGGAGAACAGTGTTGATGCGCTCTCAACCCGGATCGAAGTCGATATCGTGGCCGGCGGCAGTGAACTGATCCGGATTGTGGATGACGGAGAAGGAATCCACCCCGATGACCTGCTGCTGGCAGTCGCCTCACATGCGACCAGCAAAATTCGTCAGGCTGACGACCTGTTCGGCGTGCAGACCATGGGGTTCCGGGGAGAAGCGCTCGCCTCCGTCGCCGAGGTGAGTCGGCTGCGTATCCGGTCGCGCCAGGCGGACCAGACACATGGGATGGAACTGACCGTTAACCTGGGTGATATCGTTCCTCCCAAGCCGTGCGGGTGCCCCCTGGGAACGCAAATCGAAATTCGAAACCTGTTCGAGAACACGCCCGTTCGACGCAAGTTTCTCAAAACGATGTCGACCGAGTTCGGTCACATCCATGAACAGTTCACGCGTGTCGCCCTGGCCAACCCTCGCCTGCACATGGTGCTGCGTCACAACGATAAGCTCGTCGCGGAACTTCCCGCCTCGGACCGCCCGATCGATCGTCTCCGGCTCTTTTTCGGTGGAGAAATCACTGACGATCTGATTTCCGTCGAGTCGACGCAGTCTGGCGTACGGATGTGGGGCTATGTCGGTCACCCGAATCAGTCGAAGTCGTCACGCAAACACCAGTACATTTTTCTCAACGGCCGCTGGATCACTGACCGTTCACTGCTGCATGCCCTGACCGAGGCCTACCGGGGTCTGTTGATGGTGGGACGTCAACCGGTCGCGTTTCTGTATATCGAGCTTCCCCCCGACCGGGTCGATGTCAACGTTCACCCGACGAAAGTCGAAGTTCGGTTTCAGGACAGTCAGCAGTTATTTCGACAACTCCTGTCGATGGTGCGGTCCAAATTCTTGAGCATGGATCTGCAGAGCCAGCTAAGGCTTCCTGCCACAACGGGGTCTAACGGAGGATTACTCTCCGGATTTACACAGCCGGAACCGCGGGCTCGAACGGAGCAGCGCGAGCTGACCGAGCAGATTTCCAGTTGGCTGGCAGAAAAAATCGTCCCGGGTGACAGCAGCACGGCAGCGGCAGCAACCGGGTTTGCGTCGACCACGTATGCTTCACCGGGGGCACCTGCGCTGGCCGAGCCCTGGATGATTGGACGCACATCCGAAGGATCTCGCACGGGAAATCTTTTCGACTCCGCTGAGACCGTCGCCGTCGCCCATGCAGTGGACCCGCAGCACACGTTGCCGCTTGCGGGATCGGACGAAACAGAACCCGAGTTTCGGTCGATCTCTGAGGAGGTACCTGCCGCGATGGGACAAAGTGCGGCGATCGAGGCGGTGAAGGAGACGATCAAGTCCCTTCCTTACGCTTCGGCTCATCGTGCGATGCAGGTACACGACTGTTATCTCATCGTGGAAACTCCCGAAGGAGTCACGGTGATCGATCAGCATGCTCTGCACGAACGAATCATGTACGAACACCTGCGGACACGAGTTCTCGCCGGTGCCGTCGAATCTCAGCGACTGCTCGTCCCACAGCCGGTCGAAGTGACGCCGCGTGAGGCGGCACTTCTGCTGGAACAGAATGAGTCACTGCAACGGGCGGGACTGGGACTGGAAGATTTCGGAAATGGGACCTTGATCGTCACCAGTTATCCCGCAATGCTGAGAAAGCTCGACTTGCAGGAATTGATTCGTGAGATGATCGCGAAGCTGGAGGACGGAGGATCAGCCGGGGTGCAATCCTCGGCGCGACGCGATATTCTCGACGAACTGTTGCACATGATGTCCTGTAAAGCAGCCGTGAAGGCGGGACAGCGACTGTCACAGGAAGAGATTGATAGTTTGTTGATGCAGCGACATCTGGTTGACGACGCACACCATTGCCCGCATGGGCGACCGACGGCGCTGTCGCTCAGCCGCATGGAACTGGATCGCCAGTTTGGACGACTTGGATAGGGCGTCGCCGTTACCCAACAGTTCCCCCGTGGAAGCTGATGCGGAGACGGGCTCGCAGGGTTCACCCGCTGACGACCGCCCGAAGAAATTGGAATTGCACCTGAAATGATTTGTGTGTCCATCGCCCGCACGCGACATCGAATGATGCAGGCTGAACATCAAGCCCTGTCCGAACGAGGTGCTAAGCTCGTCGAACTGCGTGTCGACTGGCTTTCGCGGCAACCCGATATTCCTCGCCTGCTGAAAGATCGACCGACACCGGTGGTCCTCACCTGCCGGCGAGCCCAGGACGGCGGAAAGTGGCGAGGGACCGAAGAAGAACGGCAGTTGCTGCTTCGAACCGCCATCATCTCGGGCGCGGACTATGTCGATCTGGAAGACGATATTGCCAAGTCCATCCCGCGATACGGCAAGACCAAGCGAATCGTCAGCCATCACGATTTCAAGGGAACTCCCGAAAATGTGGAGGAAATCTGGGCCAACATGGCCGAGATGAATCCCGACATCATCAAGCTGGTCACTCTCGCCAGTTCCCCCAGTGATTGTGCTCGTGTGCTGAAGCTGGTGAAGAACGCCAAGGTTCCGACGGTCGCGTTCTGTATGGGTGAGTTCGGCGTCTGGAGTCGCGTTGTTTGTGCAAAGCTGGGCGCCCCCTTCTCGTACGCGGCATTCAGCCCCGATCGTGAAATTGCCCCGGGTCAGCTCTCTTTCCAGGACATGCAGGAGACTTACTTCTACGAATCGATCAACGCGCAGACGCAGTTGTTCGGCGTGATCGGCGACCCGATCGGGCATAGTCTGAGCCCCCTGCTGCATAACCGTATGATGCGGAAAATCGGCTTCAACGGCGTCTATGTCCCCATCCGGATTGCCCGCGACCAGCTCACTCAAGGACTGGCGGACCTGGATGCCCTCGACTTCCGCGGCCTCAGCGTCACGATTCCTCATAAAGAAGCAGTGCTGGCCAAGTTTCCCAAGTGCGAAGAATTCGTCCAGCAGATCGGTGCCGTCAACACGCTGTACCGCGGTAAGGACCAGCAATGGGTCTCGTCCAACACCGACTACACAGCCGCACTCGAGAGCGTGAAGCTCGCTCTGCGACCGGGTGAAACGCTCGAGGGAAAACGCGTCCTCATGCTCGGATCCGGCGGTGCCGCACGCGCCATCGGAATGGGGATCGTCAAGGCTGGGGGCGCACTTGTGGTTTGCAACCGGACTGCATCACGAGCAAAGGTCCTGGCCGGGGAACTCAATTGCCGTCATGTCACGTGGGAAAATCGCGGGGCCGAATACGCGGACATTCTGATCAATTGCACCCCCGTCGGGATGTTTCCCAATTTGGATGAAACACCCTTTTTTGATCACTGGATGCGTGACGGCATGATCGTGTTCGACACGATCTACACTCCTGAAAACACCCTGCTCGTGAAACAGGCCAAGGCCCGCGGCTGCACCGTCGTCACAGGAGTGGAAATGTTCGTTCGCCAGGCTGCGGCCCAGTTCGAACTTTTTACAGGCCAGCCCGCTTCACTGGACGAACTGCGGGAAACGCTGCGACGCGGCATCTCTGCGGCGCGTGCATAGTTCGGTAGCATCCTCGATCGGATCATTCCGACGCTTCTCGCGCGATCGACCCGCGATCGACCAGAGTGGGGAGCGGGATGAGCAAGCCCGTTTCGGTATGATTTCCACCGCTCAGACAGCGCCGCAAGGGCGCTTGTCTGACCGATAGCTGGTTTTGCTTCTGCCGCCGTTCAGCGGAACTGGTACTCGGGGTTCGTACGGTCGAAATCGAAATCAGTCAGGCCGCAGTCGATATTCAATCCGGTGAAAGAGTAGCACTCGATCAACGTCGCTTCGTCCAATTGCTCTTCATCCAATACTGCACCCGAGTTCAACCATTCGAAGTGGCGCGAATGCAGCGGTACACTCCATTCGTGATCGATGAGCGTAATTGATTTACGATAGACGGGGGACCCGATACGCGATTGGTAGCGCGTGGTGAACATCGAGCAGGGACGCCCGTCAAATTGCCGATGTTCGTCGACTTCGCAGGAGACATAGTTTGCACTGGCGAGATCATTCGCATGCACGCCGCGCATGATCTCGATCAGTCCCATGAGTCCCGCCATGGTGACGGGATAACGAGCGTCGCGCATGGCCAGAAGTCCGTCGGTGGGGAGCGACAGCGCGGGAATACGTGATTTCCAGCCCCCCTCGTGAACCACCATGTTGCCGCTGTTCTGCCCCTGAACGTAGATCACTTCGCGGCCAGCGAATCCACTATGCCAGGCCAGGTAAACACTGAAGGGATTGTGCCGGCATTTGATCGAGATCGTCTGTTCGTCCAGCAACACTCCGTTGACGACTTCCTGCTTTTGAAGCGTCACGGTGTAGTCCTTCAGTTGCTGCAGCCAGGCCAGACCTCGATCCAGAAGTTCAATCTTCCGGCGAAGCGTTGACGTCGCGGAGGACTCGGCCGACTCCTCCGCTAGGATCGGCGATGCAGTGCCGTCGCCACCACCATCCTGTGCCACATCCGCCGGTGCAGCGGACGACAGATCCTGCTCAATCGCAGGCAGAAGCGGCTTCCTTGCGACGATGGGATGCGACGTCAATGGGAGAGGAAGAATCGATCCGAAGACGTACAGTCCGCCCGCTCCCAGGGCCAGGCAACCAACAAGCCGCATGGCGTATCCGCTCACATAACTCATTGAATTCGCTCCCCCAAATCCCGCAACACCAGACGTTCACTCCATTCGTCACTGGTGGACAGCATCCATTCACACAAGGTTAGCCCCATTCCTATTGTGCAGTGAAGACAAGGGATTGCCGAGCCGTATTTCGCCAATTTCAGAAAAGAAACCGACATCGACCTGACTCATTCCGTAACGAGCGATGGTGATCCCGCTGCCGGAAAGGTGACGCCTGCCGCGTTGATGCAGAACGACAACATCGTCCCTCGACTGCAATCGTATTCTGCCGGCCTCCTGCGATTGCGACAACCGATTCCGACAACCGTCGGTATTTCCGATAAGGAAAAACAGGCGTGGACGGGTACGTACCGACAATGAGTTACAATCGGCTGCGATGATCGGGCTGGGTTCGCTGGAAACCGGCAACCGAATGTTGAGCTGAGCCCGCAGCCCGATGACAGCACTTCGAGGACAGACGTAAGGGAGAGAACGGCCTCCCGCTGCCCGAGAGCCGCGCGCTACGCCTCTCTACAGGCACGCGTCAGAGACCCGCACCCCATTCCGGGACGCTTCGGCTGTCAGGCGCGAGACGGGCTGGCGTAGGAACGCGGGACATTGCCGTGGCCAGACATCGTCGTGAGAGGCCGTCCCCTTTCGCCAACGCCCCAGACAGAAAAGAAACGGCAAAGACCGCCGGACTTCATTTTCCTGTCTCAATATCAGCGACCGGTGAACGCTTCCGGAACGAGATTAAATCACACGCGGAAGGGGGGGTAGACGAAGTAAAAAATCGGACCAGCGTTGACGGTCAGAAGAAGTAAAGACAAAAGCTGAGACAGGTTGCTCAAGCGAACCAATCAGCAGCACCAGAAGATCAGGTGATCTCAACCGGCGACCGCGGATCGAAGATTGTAAGCCGCGTAAGAGAAGCAACTTAAAGAGATTACCCGACCAGGATTCGAACCTGGACAAACAGAACCAAAATCTTGAAACAGGGTTTTTGACGGAAATTGACGATTCTCGATAGGAGTTGATTTTCTCGGTAAATGTAGCGTTTTCTGGATTGACGTAGACAAACTGATTTTGACGGTGGATGATTGGCAAAGTAGCACCGAGGTAGCACCGGGTTTTGGTTCTACCGGTAGCACCACTCTGTGTGGTCAAATTTCTGTTTGTCCGAATAGGCGCGACGGTGACGGAAAAAATCAACTTCACAATGGCGGCAATCGAGAAGCTCTCCCCTCTGATTGCGGGCCGTCGATGGACGTATGACACGAAAGTCAGCGGGTTGGCACTGCTCACGATGCCGACCGGGGCGAAGTCGTTCTATCTGTACAAAAAGGTCAACGGCAGGCCGGAACGGCACAATCTTGGGAAGTTCCCGGAAGTGACAGTCGACGCTGCTCGCGACAAGGCGAACAAGCTGTTGGCTCGAATCGCAGACGGTGATGACCCCGCCGAGGCGAAGCGGAAGATCCGGGGGGAATTGACACTCGGCGACTTGTGGCAGAGATACCTGGAGGACCACGCGGAAGCTCATAAGAAGGCACGAAGCATTTCCGAGGACAAAGGGTTGTGGAAACGGTACTTAGAACCGTGGAAGCATCGTAAACTCGGTTCTGTTCAATTCAGTGATTGCCAGTCATTGCACGCGAAGATCGGCAAGACGAACGGCAAGATAGCCGCAAATCGAATGCTGTCATTGCTTTCGAAGATGTACGGAGTCGCCAGAGATATCGGCGAATTCAAGAACCGAGCGAACCCCACAGCGGGGGTGAAACGGTTCGCAGAGAAGAGCAGGGATCGATTCCTGCAACCAGATGAACTCCCTCCCTTTTTGGCATCACTTGAGACCGCAGATAATCAACTGCTCGCGTCCGCGTTCAAACTGATGCTTTGGACGGGTGCCAGAAAATCAAACGTGCTGGCGATGACATGGGATGCGGTCGACTTGATAGCGAAAACGTGGCGAATCCCAGATACGAAGCAGGGCGAACCCCAGGTTGTCCCATTGACACCGGAAGCGGTCGAAGTTCTCAAGAAACTCAGAGGCGAATCCAACGAGGAGCAGAACTTCGTCTTTCCGGCACGGGTGGCAGGCTCAAAGACGGGGCATATCACCGACGTAACTAAGTCATGGAGGGCGATCACGTCCGCAGCGGGGATGCCTGATCTGCACATTCACGACTTGAGAAGGACTCTCGGCTCATGGCAGGCGCTGGGGGGCGAGTCCCTCCTGACGATTGGGCAATCGCTCGGCCACAAGAACACGGCAACTACGGAAGTTTACGCTCGTTTGATGCTGGAGCGGGTTCGGGATGCGATGACCAAAGCCACTGCGGCGATTTCTGCAGCAGGGAAGCCAGATACCGGAAAGGCGGAAAACACTGATGGTTGAACCGGCGATCGAGGAATTCAACTACATTTCCACTTGCCTCTCAACGCTTATCCGTCGAATCCCAGTGGAAGCTCAGATGAATGATAACATTCACAGCCTCTTACTTTGGGGGCCAGTACAAGCCAGCAACATCTTACGGGAGACGGTCGGAGCAATTTGGCTGCACCCTTGGGAAGACCGGATCCTGTTGGACTCACAGGAGCCATGCGTCTTTACGATATCCCCGTGGAAGACTGACCTTTCGCTACAGTTATCAGCGGCGACTGCGCACGGCTGCGCGGCCATGCTGATTGCGTCATGTTGGGAGACAATTTTTGACCCTGCAATGGGGTTTGACGATTCATCGCACTCCAGCAAGGACGTCGTGGCGTGGCACAATTACGTGAGCAGATTCATTGACACAAATCGGGTTCCGCTAACAAAGAAGTTCCGAGTCATCGTCGATGAAATGAATTCTCCCGACTGGCTCCGACTGGCAGCAACAATGGACATCGAGCGAAATTCCATCACAAAGACATCCCGAGGCCGTGACAAGACCAGAAAAGAGGAAAATAAACTCCCGGAGAATCCAGACACTTTGGAGTTAATCAAGTTTCTCAAAAGGAATCGCGCGTCTTTTGCAACTGATATCCAATGTATAAGAGAATTTTGCGACCGGCATCAGATTCAGAAGGATCCCGAAACCATGCGTCGAGAGGCAGCCCGCTTTGCGTGGTATTGGAAGCCGTGACATAGACCGGACAAGTTCGTGACAACACATGAAACCCGCCTTTTTTGGCGGGTTTTTTTCGTTTTAATCCCCCCCGTCGCAAGTTGATTCCGATTGCGGCACCTAGTTCATCAGATCAGGAGGTTCACGCTTATGTCTCTCAAGTCACTTCTTAATGAAGATGAGGCCGCCGAATTGCTTGCAGTGAAGCCTCAGACCCTAGCCGTCTGGCGATGCCGTGGAATGAACAATCTGAAGTTCGTCAAGGTCGGGCGGGCTGTCCGCTATCGCCTGTCTGACATTGAAGAATGGCTGGAACAGCGAACAGCAACATGTTCGGCCGGGCACGGCTGCTGACGCACAACGAAGGGTTTCACGATGACAAACAAGATTTACGGGGTGGCCGACATCCCCAAAAGCAAGCCGAACACCGATCGCAATAACAGCCTGCGGGCGATCGATGAATCGACCTTCAGCGGCTGGCTGATGGCTCACGGGTGGAAGCACTCGGAGCTGACACCACAGCAGCGGCGGGTGCTGCACGACGCATTTTTGAAGGCACGGTAACAAAAAAGCCCGATGCGAGGCGACCAACCATCCGCACCGGGCAAAACCAAGGAAACATCATGGTACGAGCGACACGGCTAGTTAGCAAGATCCCATGTCGAACAATTCCGACGGCGCCGGTTCGTGTTGTCGTTGACTCGGCTATCGGGCTCACACCCGGAGTGCGGGCGATCCTGCGAGATGCGTCCATCAGACTGCGGCGGCGACATGGACTTGATGCGTCCGGTTGTCGCGTCTCAGACGATTCGCCAGCTTGCGGGCCTGTCCTGCTGGGGGCGATCCTGCCGAAAGTTTTGCGTCAATACGGCATCGATCGGGAGGTGTATTGATGGCACGCATTCGCACGATCAAGCCGGAATTCTTCACGTCGGAACAAATCGTCGAGTGCTCGACGAGTGCTCGACTGCTGTTCGTCGGCTTGTGGTGCTTCTGCGACGACGGCGGAGTTCATCCCGCGAGCATTAAGCGATTGAAGATGGAGGTTTTCCCAGGTGATGCGATCGCCGATGAAGAGATCCAAGGCATGGTCGACGAACTAAAGCGGAACGGCCTGATCATTGAGTTTGAGGCTGAAAACGAGAGGTATTGGCATGTTACAGGCTGGGATCGGCACCAAAAGATAGACCGACCCACCAAGAAATACCCTCGTCCTGATGGTCAAAATTCGTCGAGCACTCGTCGAGTTATCGTCGAGCATTCGACGACTCCTCGCGACGGAATGGAGTCTAATGGAATGGATAGTAAGAGTGTGCATCAAGAAGACGCACGCCACCCAAAGGGGAATGGGGAAATAGAACTGAAACCGAAGGTCGTGAGGTTCGTTAAGCCTACTGCCACTGAAGTGTCGGCCTACTGCCGTGAGATCTCGTCGACGATCAATCCGCAGAAGTTCGTTGATCACTACGAGTCGAACGGCTGGAAGGTTGGTCGAAACGCGATGAAGGACTGGAGGGCAGCGGTCCGCAACTGGTCGACCACGGATTCCGCTGGCGACGGACTGACACCACATCGCACAGGGCACGTCACCACCCCACGTATTCAGCCAATCTCCGAGATCCGAACCAATTCACTCGGAGGTATCATCCAATGAGCGAGGCGCGTACACGACGCGGCGCCCAGAAATGGCAGATCCCGTTCGAAGGGGGGCTCATTCGTGCGGACTACGCTGAAAAACTGCTGGTGGGCACGTTGCTTGTCCGGTTCGATGAACTGCGGGACACAATCACCGAGTTCGATCTGTCGGCACTGGTGGGTGATGCTCATCGGGCCACACTGGCCGCGATGATTGAGTTGGCAGACGAACAGCGACCAGTTGACGTGCTGACCGTCGGCGATCGGCTGTCGGAAACCGGGAAATTGGGCGAGTTGCCGGACGGCGTGAACTACCTGCTCGAATTATTGGATCAGGCCGAGTCGTTCGGGGCCGAGCACGTTGCAGAGTGGATCTCGATCATCAACTCGAAAGCTTCTCTGCGGAGGCTACAGCGTGGGCTCGAGGATCTGCTGAAACTAACGGAGTCCCATGCCAGTATCGAGGGCGTGCGGTCGAGCTTGCTCCGACTGGCTGAGGACCTGCCGCAAGTTGGATGTCGACGTGAAAAGTTGATGTCTGATGTCGTTCACGAGTACGTCGACGGATTGGCACGCGGCGAAGCGGAAACAATGCGAGTGGGGATTCCTGCAATTGACCGTGCGATAGGCGGGGTGGCACCTGGCGAGCTGATCATCATTGGTGGGCGACCGGGTCAGGGAAAATCGTTGTCCGCGTTGCAATGGGTTGAGCAAGCGACGATGCACGGTGTCCCGGCTATGATCGTCAGCGAAGAGATGTCGGCGATCAGCCTGGCAAAGCGGACCGTTCAGAGAATCATGCCGACCGATGTGAATGGTTGGTCAGCGGACCTGGAGCGGTTGAAATACGAAGCCCAACAGCACTTCGCGGGACGGGCGCCGTTACTGGTGGCTGAGTCCTGCGGATCGGTGGATGTCGCAGAACGTGCGATTGCTTCGGCGGTCAGGCGACACGGCGTAAAGATCGTTGCAGTGGACTATGCCCAGTTACTGAAGGGCGCTGGCTCCAGCAAGTACGAGCAGGTCAGCGACGTATCAACCCGGATGAAGCGGGTCGCGACCAAGCATGAGATTGTCGTGTTACTGCTCGCACAACTCAGCCGGTCGATCGAAAGCCGTCAGTCTGCGGTCCCACAACTCAGCGACCTGCGGGACTCGGGCCAGTTGGAGCAAGATGCTGACGTGATTTTGTTCATCCAATGGCCTGCAAAGGTAGATCCAAACTACGCCGACCCGACCGAGTATCGAATCTACCACGCGAAAAATCGAAGTCGCGGCATCAGTCAGGCGGTCATTCAGATGACTATCGATCCAGTGCGCCAGCGACTGCTGGGGCCAGAGGAACAGGAGGTGGTCTGGTGAGCCAATAAGCCGTCGAATCTTGAATCTCAAAACATGCACAGGCAATTCACATTACCCACAAAATCGAGGAAAGAAGCATGACAGAAAAGACACACGTCCAACTTGAACCAGAACAACTCCGAGTCGACGGCAGCACGATCACCGTCGTCGATGCGAGACGGTTACATGAGCAACTGGGAACCGGAATCAGTTTTGATGAATGGCTTGAGTCGTTCGCGACGAACTGGGAGGACGACCCCGCAAAGTTCTCAGTGACGCTGTACTTGGCCGCAGACGGTCGGCTGAAGTTCTCGGAAGCTGAAGCCAAGAACCGAACGATCTTAGATCGCGGTCCGGTTGGGGAGGAGTATCGCAATTACCTGCTCGATCGACATTCCCCAGGCAATTCGATCGCCGGGTTCGAGTGGATATTCAAGCCGAAGGGGAAATCATGACCCCACCAAAATGCACAGGCTGCGGCGAGACATCGAGCAAGCCCCAGTCCGGCAGATGGAACTGCCAGCGGTGTCGGTGGCTCAACTGGACCGACGAGAGCGGGCAGACACGACCCCTGATTGACATCGCGGCGGCAGCAGGCCGGAAGCGATCAGGAAAGCCGAATCGAAATTGGAAGGGCAGGCGATGAGATCACACAGATGGGCGGCGGCACTGCTGAGTCTCGGCTGCTGCGATCAGGTGCCGATCGGGCCGACTGCACCACGGCTACAGATCGAGAATCACAATGAGGTGAGGATCGGACCAGACCGAACAATGTCGAAGCAATCGATCGAGATCAGGCGTGATGGTGAGGTGATCCTGCGGCATGAAGGGAGGGGGCCATGAAGGATAGGTTCCTGTCAGGTCGACAAACCTTGTTACTGCACACGATCCCGCGCGCCACCCAAAATTTCACCCCCATCCCAAGCGGAACCGAGAGAGGCTACTTTGAACAGAAACAACCCCTACCAAAAAATCTTGTGGCTCGACGAAAGCACGGGGGAACGGCGATGGATCAAGGCGTATGAGCGACCTGCGCCAAAGATCGTCCGACCGTGGCGTTTCTCGTGGGCACGGGAACGGCAGAAGCTGATAGACACCCTGAAGCCGATGATCAGGCACGAACTGCGGCAGTCGAAGTGCCGTAGGTTGTACATCCTTGGGGAGACTGAGATCGGCCTGCGATGGCACGATAGCCTCTGCGGGATCACTTCTCAGGACCTGGCCGACACATTGCGTCCACAGATCGGGGCACAGTGGCGGGGCATCGGACCTGCGTTCTGTTTGCGAGACGATCCCCCAGCAGCGGACGAGGACTATACAGACTGGTACTCACGGCTGTTGCAAGTCGCGGGGCACGAGCTGGCGCACTGCGTTGGGTGCTTCCCGCACTGGTGCACGAGTTTCAACCACATTCGACAAGAGACGAAATTTCAGGTGTTCAAGGAAGATACCGAAGTCGATCCAGATGAACTTCCAGAATATGCAGATCATCCCAAATGGGTTCATCACGACTGGCAATTCATTCGGCTGGCGTTGCATGTTTCTGGCCGACTGATCGAGGCAACGAAACTTCGGCTGCCGTTAGTTCAATTGATGGCATGGTCGTATTTCGGCTATGGCGACCCGTGGGCGTATCTCGAAGCAGTCAGCGACGAAATTCAAACGATGAAGCACTTGCCACTGAGCGCGATTTCCAAGTCGGAACCGCCAAAGCGACTGCTCGATGTTTGGGCCAGCGACACGGGGCACGACCCTGTAACTCTCAGCAAACCAGCGACCGTACCAACTTCGGACGTTCGCATTTTAGCCGCTTCACTTGAGGAAAGGTGAGCACATGACTGACGGACCGACACTTCGAGACAGGCTACTCCAAGAGGAGGCAGCACGAAAGGAACAGCGAGAACTGCTGCGACAGCGGGTTATCAGGGCCTACGTCCGTGCGGAGGATGTGAGTTACGAGGACCTGGAACAAAGCGGCTTGACTGTCGCGGATCTGGAGGAGTTCAAACTGTCGATCGAGCGACGACGGGACCTGCGGCGAAAGATGGACTTGATAGATGGCGCACAAGCCGAGATCACCCAGCGAGGGAAGGATATTGGCGATCTGGTGAAGCAGCGGGATCAGCTGATTGAACAGTTCAACAGTCAGATTTATGACAATCAGTGTGCTGTCTCCGAGGCACAGAAGCGGGTAGCCAACGGTAAGGCGGCGCGGGCCGAGCTGATCAAGTCTTGTCGCCATCCCGAGGCGTTGAGCAAGCTCGATGAACTGGAGCGGCGATGTGAGGCACGACTGCGGGATCATGAGACCGTCTCAGGGCTACTCAAAGACGCGAAGAATGCTCTCGACGACTGCCGTAACCGACTGTCGAGCGGGCATGATTCGACGATTGCAGAACGGGCTGTCCGTCTCGACGCGGAGATCCAGACATTGGACCAGCGGCGGTTGAAACTTGATCAGCTGTTCGAGGACCAGAAGGTCGAGCGGAAAGCCATTGAAGACGAGTGGTGCTGCAACCCTGAACTGATCTGAGACCCGAACGATATTGACCTGTTCCCACTCGGCACGCGGTTGCCGTTCAAGCGTCGCATAGCTTCCGACGCATCCGTCACTCAGCTCATCGAGGTGACACCAGTGGCCTTTCCACGGCGGGCACGTCGGGTATCGAGAGCATGCGTTTTTCAATCAACGGCGGGCACTGGCTCGCCACTTCACGGAGGAGTCTATGCCGAATCCGGGCGACGTAATTGTGACCACTATCAACTGCCCAGCGTGCTGTCCGAGTAACAGCTCGTCATCAAGTCGCCATGTCTACAACTGCGCAGACTTCACGCCAGTTTCAACAGTGTACGTCGCATTTAGTGGGGCGCCATACCTTGGTAGCATAACTAGCTTCACACTCCCGAAAGTCTCAATAATAGCTCCTATTATTTGGAGGAGAACCGGGTTCACTGCCGGGGTTGGATGGCAGGTCACAGTTGATGCTTGTGCTGGTCTTGCTGGCCGCGTGCGATTTTCGTGGACAGACGATAGTGATATTCACTGTCTAAATGTGGTCGCAGATGCTGTTAATGGAGTCACGCTAACGTGCGACACGCGAACTATTACACTCACATGGTGATCTCATGAAAATCAGCGAAGAAACAAGGCAGTTAGCAAAGAGAACGATCGTTCAGCGCGAAGGAGAAACATTTGATAGTTATTACTCGCGCTACACAGAGTTCGTGATTTCTAAGATGCTCCCGGATTCCGGAGCAAGTTCCACAGGTGCGATGGTTTCAGCAGCAACTGCGGATCTGGACGCGGCGATGGCGAAAGCTCCCAGCCTGCTGATCAAGACTTGGAACTTCGGGCGGGCGATGGCGTGGAACGCATTTCACGGGTTCCCACGTAGTGGTGAAGCACTGATCAAGAGACGGCTGACGATCTGTCAGTCGTGCGAACACTTGCGTGAATCCCATTGCCAGTTATGCGGCTGTGCGTGTGTCGAAGCGAACAGACTGATGAACAAACTTGCCCATGCTGGTAGTGCGTGTCCTATCGGCAAATGGGGTCCAGAATTGAACACGAAGGAACGGAAAAATGCTTGAAGTAGCAGACGACGGAAGTTTTACATGGTCCGACAAAGTCGACTTCAGTAAGTGGAGTCTCGATAGTCTCCAACAAATGAAACACCTGGCAGAGTTGGTCACGCCGAGTGCGTGTCCACGGCTGGGAAAGTGGCTTCATGATGCCATCGACAGAGAGTTACAGCACCGGGCGGATATGGTGATCGCGGGCACTCCCGATATCCCATCCCAACCAACACCGATCTGTTTTCTAAGCTGGGATGATGCCAGTCTTGCCGAGGCGTTGGGGATGGTTTACGGCTGGACCAGTAGTTTCAAAGTCGACTATCCCGAGGTGGCCGAAACATTCTCCGAAATGTGTGATGGGCTTGTCATGTGGGCGTCTCGACGGCTGTATTATCTCGGGACTTCTACGCCACCGACGACCACACCGATTCCATCAGTCAATTGATCTGGCTGAAGTAGGCCGGGGGCGGGGTCAGTTTCTGAGTCTTGGCTGACCCCGCTTTTTGTCACCTTTTGGTGACAAATTCCGTCGGTCGGCTGGAGCGGATCACGACATTTTTCGAGGGAGTGAGACGACCATGCCGAGGCGATCACGAACAAGGGGCCTGCGGTGCGTTGCCATCGTTCGCGGGAAGCAATGCGGCGGATTCTCGCATGTGATCAACACTGTTCACGATGACGGGGGCACGCGGACCATGAGACATAGGGAGTGTTTGAAATGTGGAGCTCGGCAGACGACGCGGGAAATGCCACTGGGACCAGTACGGCCTGCGGGGCCACAGCGGAAGTTGACGCGGTGATCACCAACCCGGAACCACTGACACGGCGCCGGAAGCCGATCTACTTGCCGACACCAGCAGAGATCGAAGCGGAGTGTGCGCGGATCAGGCGCGAGTGGTCGCACGGCGAGCGGATCACCCGACGTATGCGAGGTGCTCACGACCTGGAGCCAGAATGCCACGAGACCCACGAGTCGACCCGAGACCGATCGTGTACGACGTCATTCAGTGTCCGCGAAAGCGATGCCGAGGGGCGGACTGTCCCGTCACATCAACCAGACGGCCTATTCGGTGGCACAGATGCCGGACCTGCGGGTATCGATTCAAGTCTGTGCAACGTGAGCTGATCCCCCGTGATGAGTAGCGGGTCCCTGCTGGACCGAAACACGGCAAGCGGGTGGTCCTGCTCGCGCTTCGTGTCCGTCAGAAACTTTTTGCAGCGGTAATACTACATGGAGAAAAAATTCATGGATGATGCAGTTCCGCCGTCACCAAACGGTGTTTTCGGTCGAGATCCCAACAGCGGCCGGTTCGGTATCGGCAACAAATTCTCACGCGGCAATCCGTTCGCGGGGAAAGTGTCGAAGCTGCGGTCTGCACTGCTGAGCGCCATCAGTGAGGATGACATGACAGAGATCGTGCAATCGCTGGTTGCGTCTGCGAAGTCTGGCAATCTCAATGCGGCGAAACTCATTCTGACCTATGTCGCCACGAAGCCGACTGCCGATGAAGCCGACGACCCGTCGATCGTTCATGCTGGTGAGACCCCACTCACTCAGACCGACGAACTGAAGCGACTTCAAGCCGAGCTGGGACCAGTCACACCCGAGAACCTGGCTCAGCACAAGGCGCTCATGCTTGCGAGGATCAATCTGGTGGAAGGCTCAGATCGCGATGAGTGACCGTAACCACTGCAACGTCAAGCGCAGTGACCTGCGGCTGTTCCTTCAGGCACTGCGTAATCGCTGGCCAGTGACAGAGAAGCAACTTGCCGATATGCAGTCTGCGGCAATGGAGGCGGCGTTGACGGGATCAGATCGGCAGAGAGAGACCGCAAAGCTGCTGCTGGAGGCACTTGCTGAGCGTTCTCAATGAAATCGATTCGCGAGGATCGCTTATCCCGCGTTCCGATCTGATTCCCCGATAGAACCATCGTCCAAAATCTCAGTGGCGGAAATCGCGTTTATCGCGTTCAGTGGTGATGGGAAGTAAGCCTTCGTCAACATTGTCGAAGGCTATTTTTGTCACCTTTTGGTTACATTTCTGCGTGACCCTGGCTGGTCACAGTGGTCTGCACGCGAGATCGCTACCCGATGTGGTGTCCACCATTCGTTTGTGTGCAAACTGAGGGAAACAATGGTGATGAACACCGTTGTTTCAGAAGTGAAGCCAAGACCAGCAGAAGGTGATCGATCCCAGCAGGACCTGCTGATCAGGTTGTTGATGGAACTATCAAAAACCCCGTGGCGGGAATTCCAGTTTCGGAACCTGCGCCCACGAGCGTTACTTTTGTAACGGAACTGCCGTTACACCAGCGTTACATCGACCTGACTCCCGACGACTGACAAGTTTCTCAACCGTCCGGCTGCTGTCGGCGGCAAAACGGTAACCGGCTCCCGCTTTGAAAAGTCACTCCCCCTAAAAGGTGAGTGCGGAATCGCCTATACACTCGAAAAAGATGAGCGGATTTTGTCACTAAAAGGTGACAAATTTGGGGCCTGCGGGCTGCTCAGAAATTGCTGCCAATGTTAGCGACGATTTACCGGCGATCACGTCACAGGTCGTTTCGGGGGCCTCTTGGCAGCGGATTTCTTCGCGTTTTTGACCGTTATATTCCAACAACTTCGCTTGCAAAAGACGCGAATTTCGCTGACTCGCGTTTGAGTGTCTCACGATCCGCAGGCGGGATGATATCCAGATAAAGATTCATTTCCTCGCCTATGTCTGCCTGATTCCATGAGATCGAGTTCTCATGTGATTCGAAGCTCACTTGTTTGGCCGACTTGCCTCGAACGCCAGCAATTCCGTCTTTGATAGCATCTAGCTCTTCGTCTTCCATTTGAGGGATCGACGTTTTGTCAGAAAGTCGAAAAATGAATGCTTCGTATTGGCCTTCCTTCTGTTCTATTTCGATAATGCCGTCCGTTAAAAGCTCTCCGAGAAGGATTTGGTGCCGATCAATGCCGGGGCCATTCGGCATTTTTACAATTGGCCATGTGGACAATATGCCACCAGTTGCATCTGCAAATGAAAGGTGAGCAATCCAAAAAGCCTTGTAGAGATTGGTCTTATTGTGAAATTCGCCTCCAGACTGGCGAATGATTTCAACGATTATTTGCTTCGCGCGATCAATCATTTTGCGGTTCATGCGGTATTCCTTTTTGTGCGGACACTCGCAATATCCAAACCGGAATCGTACCGGCAATCGCTAGTCCAGTCAAACACTTTAATGGATGGTCGGGAACCACTGTTTCGCCCAAAGCCGGTAGGCGTCATTGGTTGCGGAAGAAACGACAAGCTCCTTGAATGCTTCGACACATGATTGTTTGTCCGAATCATCCATGTAGTCGCCGGTTGCATCTTCAAAAAACATGACAATAGAGGCTCCGATCACGAAATCGTCGACCGTGAAGTCGGCCTCGCACATCTGCGTTGCTGCTGCGATCCCGACTTCAAGGTTGCTTTTACACTTCTGGAAATCTGTTAGCACATCTACTAGACGACGGTCACGTAAAATGCGACCGAAGTGAGCTGAAGCGATCTGAGAGCACATCTCTGAGACACAACTACGAAATCGTCCACATGCTGACGTCATGACTTGTCCATTGATGTAGAATCGCGGTCAATTTCTCTTTGGTATCACTTATACCATCCCACCTTAAACTGTGTCTTCAACAGGATCCCTGCGTCGCAGCAGCCAGACCTTTCACGCCCCAGGTTTCTTCCTGGCCTTCCGTGCGGCCGATTTCTTCGCGTTAGCATTCTGCTGCACGTGAATCTCTGCGCTTGATGGGACCCCCGCGAGATACGCACGGACTTGAACCCGGACATCGACATTCATTTTCGCGACGGATTCCAAGATGCTCGGAACGTGGTGATTCTGAGTTGTTGCGGCATGGACCAACGCACGAGGCATTCCACTTTCCCGCATGAATGACGCGATTCCTGACAGCGTGTTCGATGCCTCTAAAAGCTCGGCGGCAAGCTGCTCAAATGATTCTGGAGGTAGTTCGTTTCTGGCCATGTCGCAATTAGACCCAAATCCCGGGATTGTGAAAATCCGATACAGAGAGTTTTACGAGTTCTTTAAGAACACTTGACAAACGAATTATCGGTTCGTAATTTCATTGCACCACACGAGCAGTGAGACGAGTTCTCACGTCAGACATATCCCGATTCAGATTTAACCCGACTGGGCGCTCGTGTGGTAACAAGCAAATCCCAGTCGGGTTTTTTCGTTTCATCATGACCCAGCGACTCAACGCTCAGCGGTCGACACTCGGTTTCTAGACACGGTGTTTTCACGTACCAGCACAGCATCAGCGCTACCGTTGCGCTCGGTGCCTGGCCTTTCTCACAAGGGAGTCTCATTCATGGCGACGCTTACACCCGTTTTTCACGCTGCGGAACGTCCGGACTTTACGGGCCACATCTTGGACGACGAGCCAACCACGACGACGATCAATGATGCTGCGACGATCGTCCATCAAACCCCGATTACGGTGGAGCAGGCGGAACAAGCGATCGAGCGGATGAAAGCCAAGCGGCCGTCATACTGGAAGGACTCCCCGACCTGCGGCACTGTCACGATTCAGAACGTGAGCTGGGAACCTGCGAATTCCCGCGACGTTCCCCCCAGCGTCACCGATGAACTCGGTATGGAACTGGCCGGGCAATACGTGCTGCTCTACAACCAGAGCGACATCAGCAGGAGAAAGCGACGGTGGGCCGTTCTGACCAATCGAGGATCAGTGGTGATCCTGTCTGGCATTTCCCCTCAGGATCGACCCGCAGACCCTGCGGACTTCCCTCCGTGCGTTCAAGCGGGCCTGACGTTCCGGGTGGCTGAAGATGCTGCAAACCGGGCCAACAAAACCCGCTATGACCTGGCTCGCATCCCCCGCCAATGGACGATCAGCCTGCGGCGTGCTGATTCCGTGACCGATCCCAAATTGGCCGACGAAGGGACGGTGACCCCATGAGGCAGCGAATAAAGCAACGACTGCGCCGTGAAATGCTGGCCGCGTTCCCCCGATGTTATGCCTGCAACTGTGAGCTGACGGAGGAACCAGACCAGCCAAACTCAGCACACCTCGTGAGGAAGTGCCTGGCATGTCCCAAGCATGTCAAAGCCGTTCGGAAACTCGGTCAGTTCGGTGACGACAAAGCTGTCCTGGTACTGACCGAGAAGGCAATTGAGTTTCTGGACAAGTACCACAATCGCCAAGTGTGGTTCGTCGACGGCATCGAGTACGACTGCGAAAAGCGAGCAGAACGTGCCGCACAATCACTGGCAAAGGCGCTTGGTTGCCGCGTCGACATTCTCTCCGGCAGAGACCACAAGTCCTGCAAGCTCGTTGAGATCGTTCGACCGGGTGACGACGCGAATATCAGGGACGAGTCATTCCACCGGGATCGTCGCAGAAGGATCGAGTTCTCGCGGCAGTAGTCTGACCTCATTCAAGCCACTTCCAACCGCTGGAGAATAACGCATGTCGACATTGCATACAGCCGAGCGGACCAATCCCGAGCAAGGTGACAGCCGGGTCCCAGAGGAACTCGCGAGCCTCATCAAGAGGCACCGGATTCGGCCCCTCGAACGAGACGGCAGGACACTCCTGAGTGTCGATGCCGAATGGTTCTGGAGCGATCCCAACAGCACAACCCTGAACCAGAGGGGGCAGTGACTGCATGGAGAACGCACCGGTCGATACCCCAGTGGAGCAACTGGGCAAGTTCGTCGTGATCAAGGATGGTCGAGTGCTCTTCGAAGCCGAAAAGCTCATGGAAGCCATCAAAGAGTGCGTCCACCGGACTGGAGGCGCAGTTTACGGACGTTTAGCCAATATCCCCATAGAAGAAGGAGCGACTGAATGAAGCCATCTGAAAACAAACTGGCCTACCGTCTCGACAAAATCTCGAGACCGATCACCGACCTGATCGACAACGCGGCAGACAGCGTGACGCAAGACATGCTGCTGGAACACCGGGGGTTTACATCATTCGTTCTGGCCGACGATGGCGAGGACTGCGACGAGGACGGCTGGAGAGCGTCGACGGATGAGGAGGCAGCGACCATCGTTTATCAGTGGTGGGCTCACGATGGTGAGTTCGACCTGCGGAAGCCATTACCGGCACAGGTGGCTGAGTGGCTTCGAGTGCAGGCGGACCTGATGAGCAGGGTAGCGGAAGCCATTGAATCTGTCACCGACGACCGAGACTTAGATCTGATCGCACGGTTGGTCAACATCTCAGCAGCAGAGGAGGCGGTAGCATGAAGACCGCAGAAGACGTTGACGCATCTCTGGCTCAGCAGGTGGAACGACATCGAGTCTTGAAACTCATCCTCGCAGCACTGGAGAAACTTGAGCAGGAAGACGAAGAGGGTGCCGTTTGGGTGGTTGAGCAGATTAACGACGAATGACGACCTGACCGGCAGAGTCCGCTAGTCGTAACTGATCTTTGAAAATCCGCAGCAATTCGGCATTGGGCGCGAACGGAGTCTAGGCGGGCTCCGCTCGCGCTCAATGCAACTTCATGAAACTCATTTCGATCGATTTGCCTTTTTTGCACTACTGGCTTGGCGTTTTTGATCTGTCAGTTTTTGTTGCATAACCTTCTGGCCAGATACAAAGAGTGCCATAGGGGCTGAAACAGAAACAAGCGAAACCCCGCTTTGGCTGTAATCAGTCAATTGATTCGATCTGGGACGTTCAGTGAGTTCCATGTATTTAGCGTCGCCTTCGCTTCTTGGGATTAGGGTGATGGCTTCTGTGGTTCGGAGTCGGTTTAACAACTGGCAAAACGGCTGGCTGCGTTGTTGACCTGAACGCATCCGCAATAGCCGCTCCCAAAAGGTCGGCACATATCGCGCCGAAGTGGAAGCAGGTTGAATCTAACAATCGATCTCGATACTCACTTATAGAGTCGCGATACTCAAAGATGTTCGGCATACCGCGAAACGCATTCTGAATCGGAGAATCAAACGCCAGAAAACCAAGTCGCGAAAAGCTGCGATTGTCGGAACCAATCGCAAAGTTGATTGGGAACACCATGACGGATTGGTAAAATTGTTGCCAATTATCGCGATCACACTTGAAGAGTGGCGCCTGTTTAAGCAAATCATTGCACGAGAAACAGTTTACGCGAGTCCAGTTCGTCACTCCATCATTTCTTCCATAGAATGCACACCACACGGTGTTTTTGTCAATTGAATGGAAATCCTTCGACGGTTCTTGGTGGACCGGCCGGTCATCAAACGGCTGGGATCGAGCCCATGTGCCTAACTGATCATCTTCAGTTGGATTTTCTTTCGGTGCAATCAGTTTAATGCAACAATGCAACTGATTCGGCTGCAGCTCCAAGATAGTGCGCATGATATCGTTCATTCGATCGCACAGCCCAGAAGCAATTCTCGAAGCGACTTCACCTGGGGCAGGCTGCAACGCGGAAGTCAGCGCCCTGCATTCATGCACAACGCCGATATGCAAGTTCTGAAGTATGCTGATCGTCATTCGATCGCGGGCCTTCCAAACAAGACCCTTGCCACCACACCACCGCGCTGCCTTTGCGACGTAACTGAGTGTGGTTCCAACCGTTGTGAGTGTCACGTCAATCACGATTTGCCCTTAAACGTGATGATTACTTCAAGCAAAGTTGACGTCTGGAGAGCGAAAGGCAATCGCTTTTCGTCGGATGCAAGGTAGCACCCGCGTAGCACCAAGTGAGGCGAGGCAGTTAATAAAAAACTGGGCGTGAATGTAAGCTGTTCTATGGGAACAACTTAAAGAGATTACCCGACCAGGAT
Source organism: Schlesneria sp. DSM 10557 (assembly GCF_041860085.1). NCBI lineage: Bacteria > Pseudomonadati > Planctomycetota > Planctomycetia > Planctomycetales > Planctomycetaceae > Schlesneria > Schlesneria sp. DSM 10557. Next base: position 5,789,499 of record NZ_CP124747.1, on the reverse strand, counting down.
TCGAACCTGGACAAACAGAACCAAAATCTGTTGTGCTACCGTTACACTATCGGGTAAGGAGGCGGTAATCTATCGAATCGATCGGGGGAGTGGCAAGGGGAGGTGTGTGTGGAAACTGACTTGCCTGCCGGATTGTTTCAATAATCCCCCCGGCCGACATTTCGGCTTAAACGCGCCTTGAAACCCGAGTGGCATCCTACTACGATATGTCCCCCGTATGGCGGCTCCCTGTCCAGGGTCGAGCGTGCTTTCATCCGGGTATTCAAGCATCGTATGCTCAATTTAGATCGCCAGTGTGGCGGGAGTAATTTGCTGTGACTATCGACAAGAGTTTGAAGCGGAAGGGGCGTCTGGCTCGCCTTCGCAGTGTGTTGTCCCGCGACGAACGTATCACTCAAATGCAAACCGATGAACGCTGGGCGGACGGAACGAGCCCATTCGGTCTTCCAAAACTGCGCGTCGTTCGCCTGGTTGTCGGCAAGAAAAAGAAGAAGAAAGCCGCCGAAGGCGATGGAAAGAAGGACGACAAGAAGAAGGCCGCCAAGAAGAAGTAGTCTTCCCGACTGCTTCTCGCGATGCCACTTCGTCTCCACGAAAATCTGAAGCAACTTCTCAGACGGTCAGTAAATTTTTGCTGACCGTCTGAGTTCGTTTGTAGCGCGCGAGGCTTCATTTGATCGAACTGGCCCCCTCTGAGCACGGCGTCATTATTCCCGTAAAAGCACACCCGGGCGCACGCCGAAACGGAATCACGGGTGTTCACGATGGGGCACTGAAAGTGGCCGTCATCCAGGCCCCTGAAAAAGGGAAAGCCAACGCGGCAATCACCAAGGTCCTCGCCGACTCACTCGGAATCCGGAAAAGCCAGATTCAATTAGTCAGCGGCCCCACCTCCGCGCTGAAAAAATTTCTGATCAGTGACATCGACCCTCAGGAACTGAAGTCGCAGATCACCAGACTTCTCAGCAGCCTTCCCGAGTAAGCGACCGCCAGCGCTACGACATCAGGCGCATTGCCTGCACAAGCCCCGCCGGTGCCCAACCCTCACGTCAGACCCCTGATCATTCATCGAGCCAGGGAGCAGGCCGGGGAGTCCAAGTCCTGGTTCGAGCGAGGAGGTTGCACCGCCCCCTCTTGCCGGCGGCCTGACATCCCAGCGAGTGATCAGACACGAGCCGCGCTGCCTGAGAATCAGCTCCCCTCCACGTGCCCGCACCGTAACGGTCGCGATTGAATTCATTGCCGACTTCGGGCAGCCAGCGAAAGATCGCGCGCAAAAAAAAGGGGCTGACTGAGCAGCCCCCTTCGCGTTTCCACTGTCGGTTACGCCTTCGCTCTGGCGATCACGCCGCGCGCTTTTTCACAGACATTGTCCACGGTGAAACCGAAGCGGCGGAGAATTTCTCCCCCGGGTGCAGAGGCCCCAAACGTGTTGAGCCCAATCACCTCGATCTGTGGACCGACATAGGAATTCCAGCCGAGAGTGCCACCCGCTTCGATCGCCAGCAGCGGAACCCCGGTCGGCAAGACCGACTCTTTGTATTCCGCCGACTGCTGAGCAAACAGGTCCGTGCTCGGCATACTCACCACGCGAGCCTGAACCCCTTCACTCGCGAGCCGCGCCTGGCTTTCAAGGGCAAGGTGAACTTCCGATCCGGTTGCAACCAGAATCAGGTCCGGCTTTGCGGACGACGCGGTCTCGGAGAGGACGTAAGCCCCCTGCCCGACTCCGGAAGTGAGTTTCGGATACTTGCCCAGGTCGAGAATAGGGAGCCCCTGCCGAGTGAGAATCAACGCGACTGGACCATCCTTCTTTTCAACAGCAACACGCCAGGCAGCGACCGTTTCGTTCGCGTCAGCCGGTCGCAGAACAACCAGCCCGGGAATCGAACGCAGACCCACAAGCTGCTCGACGGGCTGGTGAGTCGGCCCATCTTCGCCCATGGCGATACTGTCGTGCGTGAAGACATAGATCACGCGCAGACCATTCAGGGCCGCCAGACGAATGGGTGGCCGCATGTAGTCGCTGAAGACAAGGAATGTCCCACCGTAGGGAATCATCCCCTTATGCAGGGCCATACCATTCAAAATGGCCCCCATGCCGTGCTCACGAATCCCGAAGTGCATATTCTTGCCCGCGAAGTTGCCGGGCTCGAATTCTCCGCCCCCCTTGCGATAGGTATGCGTACTGGGTGCGAGGTCCGCGGAACCACCGATCAGCTCAGGCACCGCAGCGCCGATTGCGGCAATCGTCTTACCGGACGCCACGCGGGTGGCGATCTGACCATCAGCAGGCGAGAACGTCGGCAGCTTGGTTTCCCACGACTTGGGAAGTTCCCCTGCCAAGACTCGCTGGTACTCGGCCGCCAACTCCGGGAAAGCCTTCGCGTATTCTTTGAAGCGGGCGTTCCACTCTTCCTGAGCGGCGGCACCTCGCTTGGCCGTTTCCCGGAAGTGGTTGGCCGCTTCTGCGGGAACATGGAAGGCAGGCTCAACTGGCCAGCCCAACGCCTCTTTTGTCAGACGCACTTCTTCAGCACCGAGAGGCTCACCGTGGACCCCTGCCGTCCCCTGCTTATTCGGGCTGCCGAATCCAATCTGTGTTCGGACTTGAATGAGCGACGGTTTGTCGGTCACTTCGCGGGCCTTCTGCAAGGCCGCCGAGATGGCGTCGAGATCATTACCGTCCTCGACCTTCTGAACGTGCCAGCCAAAGGCGGCGAATCGACCCATGCGGTCTTCGGTGAAGGCGATATCCGTACTTCCTTCAATGGTGATCTCGTTGTCATCGTACAACACGATCAACTTGCCCAACTTGAGATGGCCGGCCGCTGACCCTGCTTCTGACGAAATTCCTTCCTGAAGATCGCCGTCACTGGCCAGCACGTACGTGTAGTGATCCACGATCGTATGACCAGGACGATTGAACTGAGCGGCCAGCGAGGCCTCGGCGATGGCCATCCCCACCGCATTCGCAAAACCCTGACCGAGCGGGCCGGTTGTCGCTTCCACTCCGGGAGTCAGGTGATACTCAGGATGCCCGGGGGTCTTGCTTTCCCACTGACGGAATCGTTTCAGTTCGTCGATCGACAAATCAAACCCGTTGACATGCAGCAGGGCATAAAGAAGTGCCGACCCATGCCCTGCAGACAGGATAAACCGGTCACGATCCGGCCATTGTGGATCCGCGGGATTCTGCTTCAGCGACCGATCCCAGAGGGCGTAGGCCATTGATGCGGCCCCCAGAGGAAGGCCGGGATGCCCCGAGTTGGCTTTCTGGACCATATCTACGGCCAGAAAACGGAGTGCATTGACACAAAGAAGATCCAGGTTTTTTGTGCAAGCCGGTTTCGATTCAGTCATGGAATAGCTCTTTGCAGTCTAAGTTCACCCCGCGGGGCGTCTGAAATGTGGCAAATTGGAGGCCGCACCGGACTACGACCGGAATACAGCAAGACGAGGCAACACGGCCGCATTTCACGGTCCCCGTTCCCCGAAAGAGGCAGAATTGTGACAAACGATATAGGGAAGAGCAATCCCCCACACTTCGGACGTGCGAAACAGGAAAATGATCAATTGTAAATCACTTATGGGTGACAACCTTTTCAGCCCCTTCCCCACAGGTCGGGACACTCAAAACGCTTCCATGGCTACTGAGCGATTGCCCACCAACTCGTGTCCATGTGTGGAAAATTTGTTTCCCAAAGGGGTGTAAGTTTTCCACGGTTTTGAACACGCGTTTCACTCCTCGAAGACGAAACCCAGCGACAAATTCGAGCCCTTTAGAAATTTTCAAAGTTAAGAAACATTTTCCGAAACATGCCCTTACTAACGTCTCAGACAGCATTTAAAGAAAGATCGCCTGCGGGCTGATCAATCTCGACACACTTTTGGTTTCGGGAGCAGACCTTGATGACCAGAGCCCCCGGACGCCGACGCGTAAGCCCCCTTCACGACCCACAAGTCGACAGGAAGAAGCATCACGACGTACACGCGTTGCCGCCCGTTACCAGCTGAAATGACTTGCAATACCCTGCTGAGAGTAGCCGGCGTGGAACCTTTGGAAGGGCTGACGGTGCGACAGGCTTCCCCTCTTTCGGGCGACATCGGACGCGACTCAACATCCGATGAACAATTCGTCCGGGCTGTTCAGAGATGAGCTGAAGACCATCGGGAAGTGACAAAACAAGGGGGCCGGGAGGGTCGCTCGAAGCTCTGTCATTCCGACTGTAGCCACATTCGACGAAACGGGGCACCCTGAGTCGCAACGTCAAATTGCGTCAAAAACAAAAGTCTTTTTTTATATATCGTCTCACCGATCGCCAGAACGATCGACATTGAACGGCCTCCAACCCCCTGAAAAGTAGACTTATTCGCGCAACCGTGCATAGCCAACCTGAAGCCGATCTGAATTTGCGACAACTAGACAGGCCAGAGTCGAAAGAAATGGAGGGGGAACATATACACTGGAATTGATTGTCGATTTGTCATTTCGACGTGGTCGAAAGACGGATTCGGGTTTGCGAACCGCACCTCCGCTTTCTGGAACGTCAATTGCTTGGCAGGTGTACTGCCCGAACATCATGCCAACTTTCGCGGTATCAGGATCTGATGAGCGCACTTGGTAGAAGAGTTTCCTGGGAGAGCCCGCGAAGGGCATCCCGTGATGACATGCGCCGGAAAACGCAACAGTCATCTGTGTCAGCTCTGTCTCGGTTGATGGTCGGGTTCACCGTATTTGTTAATTAAGGGCGATCTCGATGAACACATTGAATCCTATGCATTCTCTCACACTCCGACAGCAAGAGATTTACGACTTCTTGCGCGACAAAATTGTGACCCGCGGTTACGGTCCCACCGTTCGCGAAATTGGTCACAAATTTGGCATCAAGTCGCCGAACGGAGTGATGTGTCACCTGAAGGCACTGGAGAAGAAGGGGCTCATCTCCCGCGAAGCACACATGTCACGGGCGATTCAGTTGTCGAATCCCCCTCAGCTGCAGACGGTGCTCCCCTTCCTGGGCCAGATTACGGTGGGCGAGCCATTCCCTGCCGCCAACCCCGACGATCGCCTCGACTTCAGCGGACTGTTCACATCCCCCGAACTGTGTTGCCTGCGAGTCCGTGGTTCCAGCCTCAACGATGACCAGATCGCCGAAGGGGACACCCTGGTCGTTCACAAGCAGCCGTCGTTCCGTGACGGTGACCTGGCCGTGATCGCCTACGAAGATGGAACGATCGGCGTTCGCCGTCTCTACCAGGAAATCCACCGCGTCCGACTGGAATCGGTTCGCAAGACCGGAAATCCCCAGTTCGTCGACCGCGTTGTGGTCATTGGTATCGTGGTTGGCGTGATCCGTCAGTACTGATCACGCCCGGCAAGTCACCACTCAATTGCCAGCATCAGGCAATTGAGTCCGCTGCCGATACCGAGAAATCCGACCCGGTCCCCGCGAACGAGAAATCCTCGCTCATCGGCAATCGCCGCAGTCAGTGGAAGCGACACTGTGCCAATATTCCCCAGATAGGGGAAGGTGTTGAAGTCCTTGTCATGGGCGATGCCGAGGGCCCCCAGAACCTGTTCGCGATGCCCCTTGCCAACCTGATGGCAGATGACCTTGTCGATTTCGTCAGGCGAGAAACCGATTTTGGACAGGAATAAACGCCATGTGTTCATTCCCAGGTCGACGCCGTGCTTCAGTACGCTGATCGAATCGGTCTGCATAAACTGAGTGAACGCGTGAGACAGTTTCGCGGGTAACAGGCCGCTGACCTTCTGCTGGACCAGGTTGGGCAGCAGGTTTCCGAATTTCGTATGCGTGACGACGGAGGGCAATATCGCATCGACTTTGTTCACGGCCGCAGGGAGCAGTGATTCGAATCCCCAGCGGCAAAGAGCGTGATGCTCGGGTGCCGCTTTTGTCACGCCCCCCAGCAGCCGATGGGACTGTTCACGCGAGAACGACCCATCCGTCAGCAGTACCGCCACCGCCCCAGATCCGCCCGTCAGGGTCGCGAGGGACTTGGTGAAGGAATCCATCGACATCTCTTCAAGCAATCGCTGGATCGAATAGTCGATGATCTCCCGTGCAGTCTCGCACGACACCACCATCCCGGCACGAATCTGCCCAAGCTCAATGCGGTTGGCGATATCAACCATTCCGTTGAGTACCCCCAGACAGGCGTTGCTGACATCAAAGACCGAGGCATCCGGGCTGATCGTCAGGTTAGCAGCAACGCTACAGGCGGTCGCGGGTTCAAACTGTTCACGACAGACCCCGGCGTAGATCAGCACGCCGATATCCCGCGCGGCGACATTGGAATTCTCAAGTGCCCTGCGGGCCGCCTCCGTTGCTCCGTCGCTCAGTCGATGCCCTTCCGGCCACCAGCGTCGCTCATGAATCCCGGTCCAGGCTTCGAGCTGCCCCTTGGGAATCTTCAGCTTTTCATACAAAGGCTCGAGACGCTGCTCAATTTCCGTTGAGGTGACGATCACCGGTGCCAGTTCGTAGCCGATCGCATCAATGTAGACTCGAGAATATTTCATAGGACTAAAATCGGTCCCTATCTGGATTCCGTAAAGCACAAGGACGAACACCACTTTATCCGACAGACAGTGTGCGTCCATCGCATTTCACCTGATTCTACCGTATTCGTGGCTGCAAACCCCTGAAAAACAGGGCTCTTGCAGCCTGGTCACCACCAGAATTTTTTCTGATTTTGAAAATCAGCCACTTTCCATCGTGGCACCGAATCGGGACTGCTATCATCCTGACCTGTTGCAGTACTCCCCGAAGTCATTCTGGCGGAAACTGTGGTACGTGAAAATCTGTAAACATCTCATTCCTCGCGGTCAGCCCGTGGTGAGAACAACAAGGAATCTGGCAACGGTCGATCGAATGTGCCGTCATTTTCGACCAACCGTTGCACCGAAACAGTTATGGAAATTCTGCCTGCAATCGATCTGCGAGGCGGCTGCTGTGTGCGGCTGCGACAGGGTGACTATGCCCAGGAGACTGTCTACGGCAATGATCCGGCTGAAATGGCTCGACATTGGGAACGACAGGGAGGAACCCGACTGCACCTTGTCGATCTCGATGGCGCCAAGGCAGGCAAGCCCGTCAATGTCGATGCCATCAAGGCGATCGTCCGGGCCGTCAAAATTCCCTGCGAACTCGGCGGAGGTCTGCGTGACGAGTCCACCATTCGCTTCATGCTGAGCGAAGTGGGGATCGATCGGGTCATCATCGGCACTCAGGCACTCAAGGAACCCGACTGGTTTCGCGATATGACCCGGTTATTCCCCGGCCGGATTGCACTGGGACTGGATGCCCGCAACGGCATGGTCGCGACAGCGGGATGGCTGGATGTGTCGCAGACGTCTGCGATGGAACTGGCACGACAGTTCTCCGATCTGGAACTGGCCGCAGTGATCTACACCAACATTGCCAATGATGGAATGATGCAAGGTGTGGATGATGCCACCATTGATGAGATGATCCGACTGACGGAACTCGGATTCCCCGTGATCGCATCGGGGGGTGTCACCACGCTGGCGGATATCGAAAAACTGACTGCGCTTTCCCGTAAGCACCCTCGCTTGATTGGCGCGATCGTCGGACGCGCAATCTACGAAGGGACAATCGACGTCGCTGAAGCTGTCCGTATTGCCACCTAGGAACCATGAATCTATGTCGAATCCGGAAACTCCGCATCGGGTCGCTCCCAAGACTCTTCCTCGAGTACTGGGACTGGTCGACTCCACGGCACTTGTCATCGGTTCGATTATTGGTTCAGGGATTTTCTTGAAGGTGGGCAAAGTCGATCAGGCACTCATGGCCTGGGGATACTTGCCCATCATTGGCGTCTGGGTCTTCGTGGGCTTGATCACGCTGTGCGGTTCGCTGGCTCTGGCAGAACTGGCAGCAATGTATCCCCAGGCAGGCGGACCGTATCTCTACCTGCGTGAAGCCTACGGGCAACTTCCCGCCTTTCTTTGGGGCTGGACCGAGTTCTGGGTGATCCGAACCGGTTCTGTCGGGGCACTCGTTTGTGCGACAGCAATTTATCTGGACGAATTTCTGCGTCCATCCGGGGCGACCTCTTATCCGCTGGGTCATTACGGGCAGTTCGCTGCATCGCTGATCATCATCACCGGTCTAACGGCTATCAACATCTTCAGCACCCGGTGGGGAGCCGCCGTTCAAAACGTCGCCACCGCTGCCAAGCTTGTTTTTCTGGCCCTGCTGATCGGACTCCCCCTGCTCATGGGAAAGATGAACCTGGAACATCTTTCGCCGCTTTGGGTCTCCTCCCCCGAAACGACCATCGCACCTGAAACGGATGTCGCCGTCGCTGAGACCGCCGATTCCGCATCACAGTCCGGACCGACATCGCGGACATTCCTGGCAGCCTTTGGTGTGGCCCTGATCGCTGTGTTCTGGCCCTACGACGGCTGGATCAATATCGCACCGGTTGCCGAGGAGATCCGTGAGCCGCAAAAGAACGTCCCCCGAGCTCTGGGGATCGGAATATTGACGGTCGTCCTGGTCTATGCAGGAGCCAACCTGAGCTACCATCTCGTGCTGTCGATGTCCGCCGTCGCCAACAGCACGACACTTGCCTCCGATGTCTTTCGAGTGCTGTTCGGGGAATGGGGAAGTAAGTTCGCCGCACTGGGCGTTTGCTGCTCAACCTTCGGAGCCGCCAATTCCAATCTGATCGCCGGCCCGAGAATCTATTTCGCCGCCTCTCGCGATGGTCTGGTCCCGAACTACATCCAGCAAGTCCATCCTCGATATCACACCCCCGCGAACTCAATTCTGATACAAGGGATCTGGACGTCGCTGATGATCATCGCCTTTTATGCGACCAGCCCCAACCCAAAGGAAGTCTTTGACCTGATCACCGATGCCGTCATCTGTGCCGGCCTGATCTTCTACAGTCTTGCCGTGGGAGCGGTCTACATCCTGCGAGTCCAGCGTCCTGCCGAACCTCGTCCCTATCGGACCTGGGGATACCCCATCACTCCAGGGCTGTTGATCGCCACTTATCTTCTCGCTCTGATCGGAACACTGATCGAGCAGTGGGACAAGCTCATCTGGGTGCTTGCTCTGATCGCCGCCGGCATCGTCTATTACGCCCTGATTCCAAAATCAAAAACGGACACCGCCACAGAGTAACCCACCGCAGAGTCAGCGTGCGCAATGCCGGACCAGTGTTCGATCTGCACATCTGAACGGAGCAGGCCCGTTCTCATCCGCCGTCAGCCTATGGTGTAGATGAACGGGGCCAGTGCCGACGACTGCACGAAGAACAGCACCATTCCCAGTACGAGCAGCAGCACCAGAATGGGCAGCAGCAGGTAGTGGCCTCGTCGTGCAAAGAATGAGAACGTTTCGGCGAAGAGCGAGATCAGCGGCCGCGACTTCAGACGGCGATAGGATACGGACGATTCCCGCAGTTCCTCGACAGGCAGGTCCTGCCAGGCAGACGTGACCGGAGGAGGTTCGGTCGTCCAGGAGTAGAATGGATTCGCATTCCCGTGTCGAAGACGCTCCCACCAGCCCAGCGGCGAGATGAGCAAAAAGTAAAACACCGTCAGCAGCAGCGTCATGACCAGCCGCCCCTGAAAATGGGCCAGTGACATCCAGATCCGATGAGGCCAGTAAAGGGCCTGCGGCAACAGGGTCCCGAACCCCATCAGAGCCAGGCCGCTCAGCATCAAACCGTGCCAGAAGCCATCGAGCGGACTGACCACACAGAACCAGCAGAAGCCACCCAGCAGAAAAAACAGCCACCCGATCGTGAGTCCAAAGCTGGTCAATTGGCGGATCTCGTCCCGCTCACGTCGCTCGGAAAGTTGACGGAGATACGGAAAGGCGCTGAATGATGCCTGGAACTCAGTCGAGTTCGAAGCGTTGAAGCCATTGGGCACGAGCGGTCTCATCAAGGGGAGGGGAGGGTTGACGGGTCCGTTCCAGATAACGATTACCGACAATCAGGGTGTCAATTTCCGTCGCCATGAAACAACGATAGGCGTCCTCGGCCGTGTTCACAATGGGTTCGCCACGGACATTGAATGACGTGTTTACGATCACACTACATCCGGTCTGCTGCTTGAACGAGGTCAGCACGCCATACACGAACGGATTTCGCGCGGCGTCGATCGTCTGCAATCGAGCCGAGTAATCCACATGCGTAATTGCGGGAATCTGCGAGCGTGACTGCTTCAGCAGGTCGATGCCGAACAGCTTCTCGTCAGAAACTTCTTTACGCTGCGACTGCGTCACAGGGTAGACGAGCAGCATGTAAGGGCTTTCCTGGCGGCAATCGAAATACCGGTCGGCATCTTCGGCGAGCACCATCGGAGCAAACGGCCGGAATGACTCTCGAAATTTGACTTTCAGATTCATCCGCGTCTGCATGGAGTCGGATCGCGCGTCACCCAGAATGGAGCGGGCTCCCAGAGCCCGCGGCCCAAACTCCATTCGCCCTCGCGCGACGGCAACGACTTTCCCCGCCGCGATATCCGTTGCGATCCGCGTCTGCAACTCGGACTCGTCCAGCACGTCCCATACCGCCCCCATCGCCTCAAGCACGGCATCATCGGCAGGCGATTCCGGAGGGATATCCGGTCCGAGAAATGCTCCATGCATGCCATCAGGTTTGGCTGTCAGTCGCGGTTGAGTTAAGTCCCGATGCCAGAAACTGAGAGCGGCACCAAGTGCTCCCCCCGCGTCCCCTGCGGCGGGCTGAGTCCAGATCTGGTCAAAGGGACCAGCGGTCGACAAGTGCCCGGTCGCGACACAGTTCAGTGCCACGCCCCCCGCCAACACAAGCTGGTTCATGCCAGTCTTGTAATGGATAAATCGTCCCATACGCAGCAGGGCCTCGTTTATCACCACTTGAATACTGGCGGCCAGATCCATTTCCCGCTGAGTGATCCGTGTCTCGGGCTGACGAGGTGGCCCTTCGAATAACTGGTGAAACCTGGCCGTTGTCGAAACCAGTCCGGTGGCGTATCCGAAGTAATCCTGATTGAGCAGCATGGTGCCATCATCCATCAGATGGACAACATGCTGAAGGATACGTTCCGCATAGAGTGGCCGGCCATACGGAGCCAGCCCCATCAATTTGTACTCGCCGCTATTGATCTTGAAGCCACAGTAGTACGTGAAGGCCGAGTAAAGCAGCCCCAGGGAATTGGGGAAGCGAAGTTCCTGCTTCAGTTCGATCTCGTTCCCGGTCCCGACTCCCCACGTGGCTGTCGACCACTCCCCGACACCATCCACCGTCAGAATCGCAGCCTGCGAAAAGGGAGAGGGATAAAAAGCACTGGCCGCATGCGAGCGATGATGATCAACGAAGTCGATCTTCCGGTCGATCCCCAGTTCCTTCGCAATTTCTTTTTCAAGCCACAGTTTGCGGGTGAGCCAGTCGGGCAGAATGTGGATGAAACTGCGCAGTCCTCGAGGGGCAGTAAACAGGGATGACATCATCAGACGTTCGAAATGAACGAGCGGCCGCTCATAGAACACGATGTGATCAACATCTTCGATCGACAGACCCGCGAAATGCAGGCACCATCCCACGGCGTGATGAGGAAACGACGAGTCCCCCTTCACCCGCGTAAATCGCTCTTCCTGTGCCGCTCCCACGATATTGCCGTCGATTACGAGTGCCGCGGCCGAATCATGGTAATAAGCGGAAATCCCCAGGATCGACGTCATTTCTCACCTTCCGATCGAGAAGAGGAAGGTTGAGCAGGGACTAACATCAGTCGCAACCGGCGATCATCGGAAGAGACGTCAGCCTTCAGTAGAATCACCGCGACGTCACGTCGGGCCAGCGCATCAGGAATCATCCAGTTTAGCTCCGTTCCCTTCGCGGTCCCCAGATCGTGCCATTTACCGGTGTCGTATCCCTCATCAGGATCACACGTCGAGATCCAGATTTGAGCCGACCTCAAGCCGGGTGAACTGAGCCTGATTGCATCGAGGGATTGCGGCAGCTCCAGCGCCATCAGCGTCGTCGGAATCCCGAGCGGCATCGTCGGCAGGAATTTTTCCGTGCGAGGATAGTCCAGTTCCCACTGCCCCGCTTCGACAAGCGGGCTTACGTCAAGATCGTAAGGCAACCAGTCGTTAATCGTCAGTCGGGGCGGTTCCAAGCTGCGTGGGCCGAGTACCTGAGGAAAGTCCCGCTCCAGCCGATCGGCCGTCTGCCGGGCGAGAAAGGCCGTCGTTCGCGGACCGGGGTGTCCGTCGGCGGGATTGATTCCCCACACCAGGGAATTGGGCCCGGTCGACTCGGCATCGGGAAATCGCTGGACGAACGTGTCGAGAGAATCAAGCACGGGAACGCGGGCCGCTTCCCACAATGGAATCACTTTGTCGTACGAGAACGCGAATCGTGATCGGATGGGCGCTTCGGGGAGTGTCACGAAAAGAGCAGGTGTCTGGGACTCGTTCATAAAACGGCCGACATCAGCAACGGTCTGCTGATAGCGTTCAAAATTTTCCCCTTCATGGATGCGGTTCAGCCAGTCGTCGTACGAGTACCCATACTCCGGTCCTACATAACTTTTGGCCAACTTGTCAGCACGACGGGATTTGAACAGTTCCCAGAGACGGGGAATGAATCGCTCGAGCACCTTTTGAATTCGTCCCGGAATCGGCGGCGCGAGCTGGCTGGTGTGAATCTGTTTAACCAGGCGTTCATCCGGATCGTTCGTGACGAACCCCCACAGAATCAGATCAGGGTGGAAATCAGGGACGACTCTGCGAGCCAGCTCAAGTTCATCACGAGTCGACATTCCTGAACATCCGGCCGCGATGACTTCCACGTCGTGGTATCCGCGACGCTTGAGTTCGATCGCCAGTTGCCGCCACCACAGATGATTCAGCGTCAAGTACGGAGAGCCCCAGACGAATGAATCTCCCATCACCAGCAGGCGATGTTGAGTGCGGCCCTGTTTTTCAACCGGGTGTCCCAGCCAGGACCGGACACCGCAGGGCCCTTCTGGCTTTGGTCGCTCGTAGGCGATCTGACGGTCTTTTTTCTCGTGATTCGCGATGACGATCTGGTTATGGCGTTTCCAGTCATCAGATGCGATCAGGCCCCGTTTCTCCAGCCGAGCCAGGATCCAGTGATCGAACACGAGTGCGGTCGCGACCACGATCAGCAACGAGATCCCTGCCGCGCGCAATGAAACCCACGGAGCAACTCGCCAGGTTTTCCGTCGCCATCGGAAACTCATCCACGCCCGCATTTGCGAAAGGGATCCTCAAATACCAGAAGATTCGTTGCTCGACTAAGGCCTGCGAGGATACTGGCTTCGGCAGAGCGGCGAAAGCCTTGAGGCGAGCAGCGGCTTGACTCCACAACACGGGCTACTCCTCACCGCGAGAACACTTTGGAACAATCAGGGGGATAAAATTCCGAACCCGTTTCTCGGCTCCTGTGTCGGACTCTCTCGTCGCCCTTGGCGTGGGGGCACATTCTCTTCAATGAAGTTCTGTGATGAGTGACGCGGAGTTGGACGGGTATGTCACTGATTAGTGATGAAACATCTGATCGATCGCCTAACCAGTGACGTGCATCGAGTTACATTGAGTGGATCACTCGCTCGACAGAGTGCTGCGAAGCAGGATCTTTTCACATCCACTTGCCGTTAAAATCGGTTCAATACATACTCCCCAGTCCCCTTTTTCCCGCCGCAAACTCGAGTTAGGTTTTCATAGTGTCTTCGGCAACCGAATCCTTCGACGAACGCCCCCTGAAGTGGGTTCCCGGCAGCTATCGAGAACTGATTGCCGTTGCGCTGCCGATGGTCCTCAGTGCCAGCACACAGTCGATGATGCACGTCGTAGATCGTATTTATCTGACCTGGTATTCGAAGGATACCGTCGCTGCGGCACTTCCTGCGGGGATTCTGTTCTGGTCGTGCCTGAGCCTGCCGTTCGGGATCATCTCGTACCTGAACGCGTTCGTCGCACAGTACGACGGAGCAAGAAGGCCGGATCGCGTTTCCGCTTCGGTCTGGCAAGGAATCTATTTCGCGACGTTCTGCGGCTTGCTGCTGTTTCTGCCTGCCCTCTGGTCAGACTCGTTTTTCAATTGGGTGGGGCATTCCGAAACGGTGTGGCCACTTGAAGCCACTTATTTCCGCTATCTGTGTACCGGTGGACTCGCTGCGCTTCTGCCTGCGGCTCTTTCCTGTTTTTTCAGCGGGCGAGGACAGACGACGGTCGTACTGGCGGTCAATGCGTCTTCGGTGTTTGTCAACGCGGGACTCGACTGGGCCATGATCTTCGGCCGTGGACCATTTCCCGAAATGGGCATCGCGGGTGCGGCGACCGCCACAAACCTGGCGAACCTCTATGCAACGCTCTGTTATGCAGCTCTGATGTACTATTACTCTGTCCACGGACCGTACCAGTTCTCCCGCCACCGTCGCTTTGACTGGACGCTGATGAAGGACCTCTTTCGGTTTGGGGGACCCAGTGGACTGCAAATGTTCCTTGATGTGGCGGGCTTCACGGCATTCATCATGATCATCGGCCTGATCGGGCCACATGAACTGGCCGCGACCAATATTGCCTTCAATCTGAACACCCTTGCATTCACTCCAGTGATCGGCGTCGGGATTGCTGTCTCCACTCTGGTGGGTCAGCGGATCGGGGAAGGTCGACCGGAACTGGCCAAAGCAACTACCTGGAAGGGCTTTGTGTTCGGCGGTGGGATCATGCTGTTATGCGGCTTTATTTACGTCGTGTTTCCTCAGGTTCTGCTGGTCCCGTACGCCCTTTACGCAGATGGGGATGACTTTTCTGCCACCAAGGACGTTGTGATCGTGCTCCTACGGTTTGTCGCTCTTTACTCGTTCTTCGACGCGATGGCAATTATCTTTGGGTCCGCTATCCGTGCAGCGGGTGATACTGTCTTCTCAATGATCGTCACGTGTGTTTGTGCCTGGGGCCTGCTGGTCATTCCGACCTACCTGACCTGGGAGTTCTATGGAAAAAGCCTGATTTTGAGCTGGGTCTGGTGTTCCGTTTACGTCATCACGCTCGGGTTTGTGTTCCTGGCCCGGTTTGTTAACGGCCGGTGGATGACAATGTCGATTATGGATCACGCTCCGGTCGAACACAGCGAGCCTGTCGCCACGGTCGAACCCCGTCGGCAACTCGACCACATTTAAAACCTCAGCGTCCGTGCGGCAGGATCAGCCAGATTCCATGGCCCACTGGCGATTTCTGCAGGAGTTTGTGATCATGTCAACGGGATTGAGCTCGCAGCACGCGGTTTATGTCGGCAGCTTCGACCCCCTGACGCTGGGTCACGTCGACATCATTCGCCGCGGTGCCTCAATCTTTGAAAAACTGACGGTCGGAATCGGGATTAACCCCGAGAAGCATCCGCTGTTCACACCGGATGAACGCCTTTCGATGGCTCTGGAAGTCCTGAAACCACTCAAGAACGTCCAGGTCCGTTGCTTCGAAGGGCTGACCGTCGAATTCGTCCGCCAATGCGGGGCTCGCGTGCTGCTTCGCGGTATTCGATCGCTGTCCGACATTGAAACCGAGTTCACGTTTACACTCGCTAACCGGGCGATTGAACCCGATATCGACACGCTGTTTCTCATGGCCAGCGAGCACTTAACTCACGTCTCGAGCACATTGATCAAACAGGTCGCTCAGTTGGCAACAGGCAGCGTGAGGGGCAAGCTGGCCGAATTTCTTCCTTCGGAAGTCGTCGAACCCATTTTGAAGAAGTACCAGCGTCCCGAATAGCTCAGAGACGAGACTCTGCCATCGTCCATGTGTCCGTGACCGTTCGTGACCGTCCGACGCCAGCCCCTTATTCGACATCTTCTACAATCCGGTCACTCAATTCGGTGAGGATCGTCACCTCCACGGAAATGACATGCGCGGGGGATTTGAAAAACATTTCATTTGAATCCTCAACTTAGCTCCCGCCCCCGGGGCAAGCTGAACTGTAAAGCTGGAGCGATCCACTTTCTCTACCTTCGAGCCGTTCGTTACGGACTCAAAATGATGTTCGGCGTACGCACCCGCCTGAACGGTCACATCCCGGGAAAACTGCTGATCAACGTTCACCAGTGTCACAGTGACGTGGCTGTCCGACATCTCATCGACCAATGCCGCCACACCGTCCGGAAGGCCCGCCCGGCGTTTCTCGGGATCAAAATACCGTAAACGGCAGAACAGCGCCGAACCGCTTCGGCCTGGCGGAAGACCACCCAGCATGAGTTCCACCAGCGAATTCACACTGGCGGGATTCAACGGCAGAGGATCATCAGCCAGACGGGTATCCGGTGTGGTCGGGTCATTGCGAATGCCGTCGACCTGATTGCGGATCCGGGTCAGGTCCGCCAGCAATGCCTGCTGCGGATAGTCCGGATTCGTGCCGTTCAGAAACCGAAACCAGGCATGATCGGAAACGCGTGCCAGATCCTGCTCTTTCATCGAAAGGTAAGCGATCTCGTAGGCGCCTGCCGAATACTTTTCGGGAACATAGTCATACCAGCCCTCTGGACCGTACATGCGGGGGTACAGCGTGACTCCGGCTTCGACTTTGGCGTTCCGGTTCACGGCATCGATCTGCCTTCTCCATCGCTCAAGATAGCGATCATCCCCCGTCAGCAGGTAGGCATTCAGAAATCCCTGCAGCCCGGCATGATGCTGATTGCGACTGGCCATCGTCTTTGATGCGGGATCATAAACAGTGAATCCCCATCCATAGACCCCGCCCCACCAGTGTCCCCCCGCGTCACCGCCGATCTTGCCATCCAGTCCCACGTTCGTCGGGATCAGATCACCATTCTCTTTCATCCGGTCGTGCCAGGCATCGACATATTCCAGTAACCACTTCCGGTACTTCCGATCCTGTGTCACCAGATAGGCATTCAGCGCCAGTGTCGTCGCTTTCAGATTTTGCGGATGATCCCCCACGGTATCGTTGTAGTCTTTGAAATGCTCGAGCATTTGAGCATACGTCGACTCACCATGTTTAGGCTGGAAGCGGTTCTCGACTTCAATCGGATCACCGGCCCAGTCGAGCCCGGTCGTTTTTCTCAGCAACGGACCTCGACTGCCGTTGAACATACTGCGAATGATCTTGTGGTCTGCATCGTAGTTCGGCGCGCCGGGGTCCTCATTCAGGTAGAATCCCGCATAACGTTTGACCCGCTGCAGGAATGCAGGATCCTGAGGATCTGACAGTCCCTGCAAGTTAAAGACGACCAGTCCCTCACTGTTATGCAGCCAATCCATCATGACGGGGAACTCTTTGAAGTACATCCCGTCGCGGGCCAGCGGAACATCCACGGTTTTTGCCACCGTGTATTGTCGAAGATGGCCTTCCCACGCTTTTTTATACATCGCAAGGACGTCGTCATCGCCCCCTAACGCATGCACGAGAGGCCAGTCCAGACAGCTTTCGATTGCATCATCGGGTCCGTCATCACCACCCCATCGCTCAACACACAGCAGCCAACCCCGCTCGTCAAAGTACTTGTCGAAGAATTCACGGCAGGCGCTCGCATTCTGTCTGAGCAGTTCTCGCTCCAAAAGAGCCCAGTAGGGAGGATGCATCGGAGTGTCGACGACGATGCTGGGCGGGGACGCGAGAAGATTCGGAGCCGTACCGGCGACCGCCAGACCGAGAACTGCTGCCGTCAGCAATCGCACTACGTTCAAGTGACTCTTCAACCTGTGCCTCGCATCGCGCAAAGGGTTCATAGGTGCTTCCTGTAAAGGATTAGTCCATTGATTGACGGCAGCCCGGAAATTCAGCATCGACGCGACAACGATCCGTTCATCGATCGTGCCCACAAAAACCTGGCAGCAGCAACGTTGTCATCCGCCCGGGCACAATCCTATCCACACGGCCGCTCCGGCGCAACCAGCATGAGACAGTAGTCTTTTGTCCCGCGCTACGGGTAGAATTCGTGTCAATTCTCATCTGAAGCTGGTCAGCCCAGATAAAGAGAGTTTTCACGAGAACGAACTGCTGCGGGAGAGCCATCGATGCGGTCAAGAGCCTGGAGTTGGACAGTCTTCATTGCATGCTTTGCAGTTTCCCTGGCCCCCGCTCTGCAGGCGAATGCCGCATCGATCGAAGAAAATATCAAAGCGATCAAGTCCGTCGGTCCGGAAGGAGCCCGTCATTCCGCAGCGATCGCCGCCGTCAAAGAACTGTCGCAGGCGCCGACCGACGCGTTGCCCGTCATCCTCAAAAACTTCGAAGATGCCAATCCGCTTGCCGTAAACTGGCTTCGATCCGCCGTCGACACCATCGCCGATCGAACACTGAAGACCACGGGAAACCTTCCCGCCAAGTCTCTCGAAAGCTTCGTCAAAGACACCGATCGATCCCCCGAAGCTCGTCGACTTGCGTATGAATGGCTGCTGAAGGTCGATGCCACCGCATCTGATCGGTTGATTCCGGGAATGCTGCAGGACACCAGTTCCGAGTTCCGGCGCGATGCTGTCGCTCGATTAATGGCACAAGCCACCAAAGCACATGAACAGGACGACAAAGAGACCGAACGGAAACTGCTGACCACCGCACTCTCCGGCGCGATCGACGATGATCAGGTGAAAGAGATCGTGAAACCGCTGAGGGAACTTGGCGAGACAGTTGATCTGCAAAAACACTTCGGTTTTCTGACAAAGTGGTCTCTGATTGGTCCGTTCGATAACACCGACAAGAAAGGCTTCAATATCGCCTATCCACCCGAACGCGAATTGAACCTGAAAGCCAAATACGTGGGGAAAATGGGCGAGGTTGAGTGGAAAGAATACTCAACCGACGATGAGTACGGGATCCTCGATATCGCCAAGAAAACGGAACCCTTCAAAGGCGCCGTAACCTACGCGACAACCACCTTTGTCTCCGATGCAGCACGGGACGTCGAATTCCGTCTGGGAACTCCCAATGCCTGGAAAATCTGGGTCAATGGCGTGCAGATCTTCGGACACGAAGAATATCACCGGGGTTCCTTCCTGGACCAGTACAAGGTCAGCGCGAAACTGAAGCCAGGTCCGAACACGATCCTGCTGAAAATCTGCCAGAACGAACAAACCGATGACTGGGCTCAGGCCTGGACATTCCAAGTTCGCGTCTGCGACCGTTCCGGGGTCGCGATCACTCCCGCAGAAGCCACAACCACCTCAACCAAATAATTCCGATGAGGAACTGGCAATAGCACCCTCTCCACCGTGACGGCGGTGCCATCCGTGGAGATCAAGCGCGACCGTTCTTCGCAGAACTGTGTTTGACCCCTCTGCGACGGACGTTGAACAGGGGCGTTTTCTTTTTGCGTCACAGCGTTTCACGGAGTAATCCGTCGGCAATCGCGCCCCTGATCAGCGGTCCGTCGACGGCCATTGCAGTGAAATTATTCGGGGTTATTCCCGCGGACGATGGTCTTGGGAGAAACTCCATTGTGAGTTTGGGATCTCATTTCGGCGTCTTTCAGACCTTTACTGGGACGGACCGCTCCACCCAGTCCCAGAACTTCCGGGTTCCGCGCGATCTTATCGCTGAACTCACGCAGGTCCCTGAGAATCGGGTCCAGGTTCTTGAGCAGGACATTGGCAGACTCGGTTGAGCGAACCAATTGATTGTGCAGCGTGGGATCAGCGATAAATTTATGAAGCGTCCCGTCCTGCTGATTCACCTCCTTGGCGAAGTGATTCAGTTCCGTCAGGAATGCGTCCATCTTCCCCAAGACACTATCGACTTTGGACACCACTTCGTCGCCACGTTGCCCGAGGGGTTCTGTTACCTGAGAGAGATTCACGAGGTTCCGGTTGAGACTGTCGATCATCTGACGACTTGACGCCACTGCCAGCCGCGTCTCATCCACTGTGGCTTTCGTGGTCGTGACGAGCTTCGGCAGACCGGTCAATGTTTCCCTGACCGCCTGCTGTGAGGCGGGGTCAGCCGCCACCTTGTTGATAGTCGCGATCAACTGATTCGCGGTCTTCATCGTCGCCGTGAACTGGTGCAGTGACTCCGCCGCGTTCTCAACGATTTCCGTCAGGTTACCTCGCCGCGTCTCCATCAATTGATTCAGATTCCGAGCCACGTTCCGCCATTCCTGGCTGGTTTCGCTGAAGGCACTGAGTGAATCGGTCGTTCTGGCCTCCAGTCGCTGTACCATCACCAGTGGGTCGACGGCAGTCTGCCCTGGCAGTCGGCTGCCGGGCTTCAGGATTTCCGAGTCCGTTCCTCGAACGAATTCAATTGCCGACTCCCCCAGCAGTGATCTGGTCACGACGGCGCGGGTATCTTTGGGGAAATCGATCCCCTCCTGAATGTCGACGATGACGTTGACGCCCCGCCCCTGTTTATCGAGTTCAACCTGTTTGACCGTACCGATATTCAGGCCGCACAACAGGACGGGCGCAGTGGGGTAGAGTCCCGTGCCGCTGTCGAGTTGGACGACCAGAGGGTAGCTCTTCTTCCAGAGATGCTGCACATCACCAAAACAGACCACAAGTCCAATACAAATCGAGAGAGCGACCGTGACCAGCACACCGACTCGAAACTGGAGTTGCCGTTCCGTGGCCATGATTTTCCTTCTTAAACGACAGTCACTGCAAATATCTGCTGAGACGGATCGGGATTACCCCGCATTCCGGCGCGGATCGAGTTCACCTCGCACGAATCGAGCGACGCGGGGATCCTCGCACTCAAAGACTTCTTCCTGCGTACCTTCAAACACCAGTTGTGACTCCCCCGCTCCCAACCGGGCCAGCGGGTAGAACATGACGACGCGATCAGCAACACGGCCAACGGTTTTCATGTCATGTGTCACCACCACACTGGTGACCTGACGGCGGGCCTGCGTCTGCTCGATGAGTTCGTTGATGACCTCGCTCATCACGGGATCCAATCCCGTTGTCGGCTCATCATAAAAGACAATGTCAGGCGACATCGCCAGAGCACGTGCCAGCCCGACTCGCTTTTTCATTCCCCCCGAGAGATCGGACGGTTGCTTCCGTGCGGTACTCTCGGGCAGTCCCACTTCCCGCAGCCGCTCATGGACGATGTCACGAATTTGCGATTCGTTCAGCATCGTATTTTCACGCAGGCCGAAAGCGATGTTCTCGAACACGTTCATGCTGTCGAAGAGAGCCGCTCCCTGAAACAAATACCCCAGTCGCAGTCGATCACGTCGCCGCTCAGCAGGACTGCGGTCACTCACGGGTCGGCCTTCCCACAAGACATCTCCCTGCGTCGGGTTCAGCAACCCCGCCAGCAGTTTTGTGGTGACACTCTTTCCGCAACCGCTCTCACCGATGAGGACCAGTGTTTCCCCTCGTCGTACTTCCAGCGAGATGTTGCGGAGTACCTGTTGAGTTCCGAACGACTGAGACACGTTGCGAAGTTCCATCGCCAGTGTGCTGCCCCGGGCCGTTGCCGCTGCCGGACGGCTCGCGCGAGAACCCGTCGTCATCGGTCGGTGGGATGCCTGAGCGAACGACGGAGTTGGCGGGAGTTGTGAATTGGCGGAGAGTCTCTCGGTGACCTGTAACCCCGGTAGCGAGGGAAGCGACGCGGCATGATCCGCCGGGTCGTGGTTCGACGAGGTTTCGAGCTGAGTTGACTGTTCGTGATCCATCACAATCGCTGACATCCATTCCAGTAAGTGAGCATCATGCCTGAGGGTCTGTCCGGAACTAGGTGACCGGAACTCCAAGCATTTCCAAGGTCTTCACGAGCTGAATTGTGGTCAGCGCCAGTACCAGATCGAGTGCCAGGATCGCGATAAATGACATGACAAAGGCTTCCGTGGCAGCGCGTCCGACACCTTCTGCCCCGGATCCACAACGAAAGCCCCGGTGACAGGCAACAATGGCGATTGCCGCCCCGAAACTCATGCTCTTCACGACCCCGGTGATCACATCAAAACCGCTGACGAATCGGTCTGAGAAATCCCAGAAGTGATGACCGCTGACCCCATAAACCTGGGTGCTCACAAACCAGCCCCCGAAAATTCCCACCCCTTCTGCCACCATGGTGAGCGCCGGGATCATTAAGAAGCAGGCCAGAAAGCGCGGAACCACCAGATACGCCACAGGGTCCGCTCCGAGGGCTTTCAGTGCATCGATCTGCTCGCTGACTTTCATCGTGCCGATCTCCGCAGCGATGGAGCTTCCGACTCGCCCTGCCAGCATCACGGCCGCCAGCACCGGCCCCAGTTCCTTCACCAGAGTCCCGTTAATGACGGAACCGATGTGAATCTCGAAGTGAAGCTGACTCAAGGTATCATAGGATTGCACCGCCAGCACCATCCCGATGAACAACCCCGTAATGCAGACAACCGGGACGCTTCGAACGCCCACTTCGTAAAAGATCGGCCAGAGCACGCGACCGCGCGGAAGTCGTGCAACCAGAAAACCCCAAAGCTGCCAGGTGAAGGTCACCAGATCGCCGATGGCAATGAACAGGTCGAGCGTCTTCCGTCCAATCCAGTGAACGAAAGTCGGAGTCGCAGGACCAGCTTCCGCGGCAGTCAATGATGTCGACACTCGTGCTTCTCGCGTATTGCCTCGCAGTGTCACTCAGCCAGGTGGCGTGACAGCGGTAGAAATAGCCGAAAGCCGAATTTGTGGCGAGTTCACTTTTGCCGCCAGGGATCTGCGTCGTTCCGGCTGCAGAGAGTCAGTTCCGTCTCGCCGTCATACATGAGCGATGGAGCGACTCAGCATGCCCGTTTTTCGATTTCCGGGGACTATCGCCAGGCCAAATCAACACAGGGGCCCCGCTGAGATGAACGAAGCTTGAGAGGAAGAGAAGAGGGCAAAACCGATCGAATTGCCTCGGCAAATCGCAAATCGGTGCCGGGGACGACCGAAGAGAAGGTCTTCCAAACTCACGGCACGTGCGAGCACCGCATGAGACAGACAATGCCACAGAGCAGACTCTACTGCCCCATTACTACATCATCGCTTCAGAGTGCATAACATCGCAGGGACAAAGAACTGCGGTCCGGGAATAAACAGCCCGGCGTGATCGAAATCCAGGCTGTTCCAGCGGCCACGCCGCGCCTGAAGCACGTGCGTGAAACCGCTATGACGACGTTGTACCGTTCCCTGCTCCAGCATCAATTCCGAAGAATGGCTGGTTGAGTGCTGAACATTTCCAGAACTGCTGTAAACTCTCGAACTTATCGATCTGGCTTACCGGCTGGTGCGGAAGGGCTGCCCCCACCGACCATTCGCTGAATCCGTGAACGACGTTCGGCGCGACGACGGGCACGACGGCGGGTTTCGCTTGGCTTTTCGTAAAATTCACGTCGGCGCATCTCTTTCTTGATGCCCGCATGTTCAACCAATTTACGAAACCGCTTCACCGCGTCATTGATTCCCTCATTGTCCCGCAACCGCAACTTAACCACACAATCCTCCCATCGGATGTTTTGAGAAATGTTCGCACTTCAGCCTGTACCGGTACGTACCAAGGCGAGAGCCGGGGAGAAAGTGTAGCAACGCAGCGGGGGTGTGGGAAGCGAAGACATCCCGTAATTCACCGGCAGAGCCCAATTCAGGGACCCGAATACGCTTGATCGGGTACGAATCGGCGATTCACTGCAGAATTACGGAGAATTTATAGATCCCACAACGTGGCTGCCACTCTCTGAAGCCAATTTCTCCGGCTCATTCCTTCAATTCCCGAGAGGCTTTCGGGCGACGGAACAATGATTGCTCCTTCATTCTCACGAGGTTTCACTCGCTGCAACTGTCTGGAGGGGACGAGGATCGCTCCAAGCTGACCTCTACGAAAGCGCTTCAGGCAGCGCTGACAGCCGGCTCAGGACGAACTGGCGCTGAAATCATCCGACCCGCAGCGACTCGGTCACCTCGAAAAGATAACAAGATGTACACAGACGTTCATGAACCGGGATGTCTACAATAGAGATAAAACTCCGGCAGTCACATCTCGCGGCAGAAAGGACATAGTCGTGGCAACTTCGCGAATCGAGGACACGCAATGGTTTCGCCCGGCGAAGCCCGACTACGACGAACTTGCGACCAAGTACTTTGGTGACGAGGCGGTTCGGGTGAAAACAGAGTTCGGCGCCCTGTCCCATCGCGGATTGCTCCGAACGAACAATGAAGACCATTACTCAGTTGTGCGGCGATACCGTGGTCGTGACGTCCTGCTGACCAACATGCCCAACGACGCCTATCAAGGGAATAGCGATGAAGCTTATTCCCTCGCGGTTGCCGACGGTATCGGAGGCGCCGCGTTCGGCGAGCTGGCCAGCATGCTCGCTCTGCAAACGTGCTGGGAGCTGACTGGCAAAGCCTTCAAGTGGCACTTCAACCTTTCTCAAGCCGAACGGGCAGAATTGCAAGAAGCCATCAACGTCTATATGCATCTCATCCACCAGCGAATCCAGGATGAAGCCCGTGCCCAGGGTGAGTACCGCGGCATGGGAACCACCCTGACCGGGGCTTTGACAGTGGGTTGGGACGCGTTCATCTTCCACGTGGGGGATTCGCGTGCTTATCTGTTTCGCGATGGCAAACTGCACAGGCTGACCAAAGACCAGACACTCGCGGAATCCATGCTCGCAGCCGGACTCATCAACTCCATCGACGAAGCCGCCAGGCGATTCCGGAACACTCTCGTCAGTTGCCTCGGGGGAAACCTTAATCAGCTCGACGTCGAGACTTCGCACATCGAGCTTGAGGATGGCGACCGCTTACTCCTTTGCACCGACGGCCTGACTGACATGGCCAGTGACTCTCACATTTCCCAGATCATGGCGAGAAACTGCTCAACCCAGGAATCTTGCCAGCAACTGATCGATGCAGCACTTGCCGCAGGAGGCCGTGACAACGTGACGGTCATAATCGGAGACTACCTGAAGGACGCGTAACTCAACGCCGACACGGCCAAGGGCAGGACGACGGGAGACTCCAGGCGACGCGAGTCTATAAGAGTGCAGCCCACGAGCGGAGAGAGACCGGCGCTATCGCGCACGGGAGATAAAGCGTCTCAACCTCAGAAAAGCGTCTCAGATCGTGCCTTGCAAGATTCGTTGCAAGTACCGATCTGGAAGAAGCTTGAAAAGAGCGGGTGAAGGGAATCGAACCCTCGCCTAAAGCTTGGGAAGCTTTCATTCTACCATTGAACTACACCCGCATTCGCCGCAACCTACCAACCCTTTACGCAGCGGTCAAGCCGTCATGCGAATCAGAAGGGGCGAAATTCGATCACGACGCATCCAGTTCGCGCGCACGGTCTGTCGCCGCTTCGACGGCATCCATCAAAACCCCGCGCAAACCACCTCGCTCGAGTGCATGAATCCCCGCAATCGTGGTCCCCCCGGGGCTCGTCACAGCATCCTTCAGGGCACCGGGATGGAGACCTGTGGTGAGGACCATCTGCGCGGCACCCAACACGGTCTGGGCAGCCAGCTTCGTCGCCGTATCCCGAGGCAACCCCATCCGCACGCCACCATCACTGAGAGATTCAATTACCTGATAGACATAAGCCGGCCCGCTTCCGGACAGACCGGTTACCGCATCCATCAGCTTTTCCGGCACTTCAACGGCCACGCCCACGTTCGACAGCAGCTTCTGAACAAGAGCAACATCGTCGCTGGTCGCGCTTGCCCCGCGACTCAGCGCGCTGGCACCGCAACCGACCAGACTAGGAGTATTGGGCATCACGCGAATCGTTCGAACCTGTTCTCCCAACCCGGCCGCCAGCGTCTTGAGGGTGACCCCTGCAGCAATGGAGACCACCAATTGACCGGCACCCAGTGACTTCCGAAGATCAGCCATGGCCTGCGTCATCTGCTGTGGTTTGACAGCAAGGAAAATAACCTGAGCTTCGGTGGCGAGCTGAGCACTGGACGGAGCGAGCCGCCCTCCCGTCTGCTCGACGAATCGCTCTCCGGCAGCAGGATACACGTCACAAGCGACGATCGACGAGGCAGGTACCGACCCCGCATCCCGAAACCCCTTTGCCAGTGCGGTCGCCATCTGCCCCGCCCCGACAAAGCCGATCGTGAGAGGTTTCGATTCGCCGGTCATCACGTAGTCTCCTCAACAGTGAAATTCAACGGTCTTCATCAAAAGCAGTGAGTTCAACAAGCGTTACAGCGAGAGTCGTAAAACTCGCCCGCGCAGTTACAGGATGGTTTACACAGTCCCCACACAATGTAGACGAACAGTGTAGACGAAAGGTGCATGGAGGCGAAATTCGGGCTCACATCTCGGGTTAAACCGCCCACAAGATTTGAACATCCATTCCCGCGAACAGTTGACCCCTCCTGCCGACTCGAGTGCGTCCACTTCAGCGACAGCAACAGAAAAACCGCAAGCAGCAATGCCTGCGGTTTTTCAAGAGTTCAGCAGTCAGTCTTAAGTGGACCGCCCTGTGACCCAACCTTGCACCCTCTGTCTGTCAGACAGCACGAATCACAGCAGCAGCACTCTGACCCATGCGGGTCCGGTTAACGCTGAGTGCAATCCCGTTGGACATCTTCATCGGCTCATCGTGGACGATGTTCAGCCGGCAAAGTGGATCAGGAGTGCGATAGTTGAGCGTCATGGGCAATTGACCATGTCGCATTGCCAGCAGGCTACCAGCCAGCTCGACCGCACCGGCTCCCGCGTCAAAATGTCCGAAGTAACTCTTCAGGGCCGTTACGGGAATCGACTCGGCAATCGTCCCCAGCGACCGGTAGTAGGCACTCGCTTCCGCGACGTCGTCTCGGCGAGTCCCCTTACCATGGGCATTGATATGCCCCAGGTCGCGCGGCGTCAGATTCGATCGCTTGAGAGCCGCATCGATCGATCGGGCTAACCCCAGACCGCTCGCACGATTGGCAGGATCGCTACCATCGCAGCCAGCCCCCACCCCGAGGATCTCGCAGTAGATGGGTGCACCGCGGCGGACAGCATGATCAAACCGTTCCAGCACAAACGAGGCCGCCCCTTCCCCGGCAACAGTCCCGTCCCGATTCAGATCGAACGGCCGGCAGGCGTAACGCGGATCGTCACCTCGCGAAAGATTTTCGTACAGATTCAGCCGTGCGATTTCCAGCGGGTGAATGTACGAACTGCAGGCGCCGACGATCATGGCGTCAGCCGCACCCCGTTCAATCGCTCGCATCCCTTCGGCCAGTGCCAGAAGAGCGGACGACTCGCAACTGGTGATCGTATTGTTCGGCCCGCGCGCATCGTGTTCGATGGCGACATGGCACGCGGGCATGTTGGGAAGTTGCTTCAGCAGCCACAAGGGAGCAATCTCGCCGAGACCATCTTCGGCCCAGCCTTCGAACGAAACGCCATCAGCCGTCTGCTGCAGATGCTTCGCCGCATCCGCCAGCTCTTCCGGTGTCGCGGACATGTGTCCGGCACCGAATTCAACGCCCAGCCGTTCAGGATCGATCGCTCCACGAGGCAACGCCGCATCGGCCATCGCCATCGAAGCACTGGCAACACCCAACTGGATGTCGCGTGACATGACCTTCAGAAATTTTCGGTGATAGATGTGCTCGACCGGATCAAAATCGCGGACTTCCGCAGCCAACTTGGACGGCAGGCCCCCCGAAGGGAACGCCGTTAACAAGTCGATTCCGGAACGTCCGGCAATGAGATTCTGCCAGAACGCATCTTGCCCAATGCCAATCGGTGACACCACTCCAACACCGGTGACGACCACGCGGTGGGAATCGGAACCAGCCATCATCGCCTGACCCCGTAAAAACTTTGACTACGGACTCCCCGCGCCAAAGAGTTTCCACTCTCGTCCAGCAGTCCTTGCCGCTCGCTGAATATTCAGGTTTCCGGTGCACAAAGGGGACGCGAACAGCGACCTCTTGAGCCACAGAAGTACACGTGACCTGGTTACACACCCGATCTTGAATTTCTATCGGATTTTGAACCTGATCCAGTCGATACTGTTTCTTCGACGTGGCCTATTCGGTACACGCCGAACGAACAAACCTTCTTCCTCAGCGGACTGAGCAATTGTTTGTTGAAAACACCTGGAACCAAATACACCCAAAACACTGCGTATCCGTCACGAGATTCACGACCTGCTTGAGACCCACTCAAACAAGCCGTCCCAGCGAATCCACGGAACGGACGCCACTAATTTTAGCAATCCCCTTCGCGGTGTGATACAGCAAATTTTCAATTTGATCTGAAGAATCAGCAACAAACACTGGCTTGCCTTGCATGGCCTACCGACAACGAGTAGACTGCTCGACCCCGAATGGGATTGCGCCTGTTAACTACGGACTCACCCCCATTAGGTCGATAACAGTAAATAATTAATGTATCGGGACTTGGCTCGATTTTGGCTTCGCATGGCGAACTGATCCGCGAGCAGTGGTCACGAAAACCGGTAATGCAAATTGGTTCTTCTGCGTCTGGCAGGGAACGACGAGGGTTCTGTCATGGTTTATCGTCCCCGAACGAAACTGAAGCTGGCTCGCAAGGCCAAACGCTGCCCCAAGTGCAACAAGCTTGTCGGCATGCGTGTTCGCTGCAAAACCTGCCACAAGAAGTTGCGTTGATTACGCTTGCATCAATCGTTGGCTGTATTCTCACCTGACTGGCGAGATCGCCTGCGGTGAACACGATACGAAATCATTTTCTTCAATCCCGCTTCAAGAAGACACTGAAATATGCCTCGCATTGAACGAGATCGCGAGATTGCTCGCCGACGACACCGTAAGGTCAAAATTCAGAAGCTGGTAGCCAAGTACATCAAGGCCACCGCACAGGCCGATAAGGCTGTACTGGCGACCAAAGTTCGTCGGCTCAGCCCTTTCTACAATCTTGAAGAACGCGTCGCAGAAATCAAAGCCGAGCAGGCCAGCAAGTAATTCGGGCTTCGGTTTTCGGGATACTCAAAGCACGGCAAGGCATTGGTCTTGTTCGTGCTTTTTCGTTATTGAGACGAGCTGCGCGGTGTCGCCCGCACCAGTCTCGACACATCTCATGAGGAACACGCCGTGGCTTCTTCGTCGTTGACGAAATTGTCTTTCAGTGAACTGCTCAACCGATTGAACAAGCGCGAACTCACTTCCGTCGAAGTGACAGAATCGTTTCTCAAAGCAATCCGGCAGCGGGATCCGTCCCTGAACGCGTTTGTGCATGTTGACGAAGAGGAAGCCCTTCGCCAGGCGAAAGAGATTGATCACAAGCGTGCCTCCGGCCACCCGCTCGGCATCCTCGCCGGGATCCCCGTCGCCACCAAGGACGTACTCTGCACGAGGGGACAGCCAACGACCTGCGCCAGCCGCATGCTCAAAGGCTTCGTCCCTCCTTACGACGCCTGCGCGATTACAAAGCTGCGTCAGGCCGATGCGGTACTCATCGGCAAGACCAATATGGATGAATTCGCCATGGGTTCATCGGGAGAAAATTCTGCTTGGGGAGCAACCCGGAACCCATGGGATATCGAGCGAATTCCCGGGGGATCCAGCAGCGGATCTGCAGCGGCCGTCGCGGCCAGAATGGCTCCCGTGGCTCTTGGCAGCGATACGGGTGGTTCCATTCGCCAGCCCGCAGCCCTCTGCGGCATTGTGGGGCTTAAACCGACTTACGGACGGGTCTCCCGCTACGGTCTGATTGCTTACGCCAGCTCGCTCGACCAGGTCGGCCCCTTCGCGACAGACATTCAGGGGGCCGCTGCACTGCTTGAGGCCGTATCGGGACATGACCCGCGCGATTCGACCAGTGTGAACCAGCCCGTTCCCGCGTACAGCCAGCTCTTCGATCAGCCACTCGCAGGGCTGAAGATCGGAATCCCCGCAGAATATTTTTCCGAGGGATTAGATCCAGAAATCGAAGCCTCTGTCCGCCAGGCCCTTAAGGTCTACGAATCCCAAGGTGTACAGTTCAAAGAGATTCATCTCCCTCATTCCAAATATGCCATCGCGACCTATTACCTGGTTGCGACGTCCGAGGCCTCCAGCAACCTCGCCAGATACGACGGCGTACACTACGGCCATCGTGCCGCAGGGGACTCGCAGAGCCTGGCCGAGATGTACGAAGCCAGCCGCGGAGAGGGATTCGGTGACGAAGTCAAACGACGGATCATGCTCGGCGTGTTCTCGCTATCCGCCGGTTACGCGGACAAGTTCTACACCAAGGCGTTACAGGTGCGCCGCTTGATTCGCAATGACTTTGACGCCGCATTCCAGCAGGTCGATGTGATTGCCGGCCCGGTCACGCCGACACCCGCTTTCAAGATTGGTGAAAAGACCGAAGACCCGCTGGCGATGTATCTGTCCGACATCTACACCATCAGTGCAAACCTGGCGGGGATCCCCGGCATCTCGCTCCCGTGCGGTCTGACAAAATCCGGTCTTCCCATCGGTCTCCAGTTGCTCGCCCCCCCATTCGAAGAGGTGCGATTGCTGCAGACCGGCCGAATGCTGGAACGGGAAACCGACTGGCACCTGATGTCCCCCACGACGATTCAGGATGACATCTAGTCCACAGCAAAAGACCGTGTGTGCGGATGTTCGGTCCAGATTTCTGACCAGACTCGGTTGCCGCCCCCTCGTGGCGACCAGCGCCGCGCGTGATTTATCGCGGACCGTCAATTGCTGACGGATCGTCCGCTCATTGGCCAAGCAGTTTGGCGATCAGAAACGCAGTCTCTGACTCGTATTTTTCCGAGCGGGAATGGCCGGGAATGAGCAGATGACATTCGTGACCGAGTTCGTCGGATCGCTCTTTGAGCTTGATCCCGAAGACCGGGTGATGAATACCATGCCCAGCGTCCCTGGAAGGAAGTGTCATCTCCTCGGTATATCTCAGGAATAGCGGGGGATCTTTCGCGTCGACATGGTTGTAAGGTGAAAACTCCACATAGAGATCGCGGTATTTGTCATAGTTTTTCAGAGCGCCCTCGATCGTCAGTTCTCCGACGGCCATATTGATCATGCGATGCTTGAGGACGTTCGGCCCCAGCCACTCTTCCACCACCTTTGGATCGATTGAGACCTGGCCGGCATACGCCGCCGCGGCGCAAACCCGCGTCGACTGTCGCAGAACTTCATCCTTAGAGTCGGGATCCGCCAGATCGTCGTGGAACAGCAGCCACATCGACGTACAGGCCCCCGCGCTTCCCCCCGTGACGGCGAGATGGTCGCCGTCAATATTCCACTCGCTGGCCTTCGACCTCAGGAACTGGATGGCGCGAGCAGCATCGTGTACGGGGGCGGGCAATGGATTGTCCGGGGTCAGGCGGTAATTGATGGCGGCACAGGAGATTCCTTTCTCGAGAAACGGACGATACTTGTCCGTATTCTGCTTCTTATCCCCCGCCGTCCATCCCCCACCGTGAATGTAAACCATTACGGGCCGGGGCCCTGCTCCCTCTGCCTGCCAGAAATCGAGGACATTACGGGGATAAGGACCGTACGTGACCTCCGCATATGTTGGCTTCAGCTGCGATGCCGGATCCTGGGCCCATGCCTCCCCACTCCCGACCATCCCAGATACCAGCAGCAGCAACCACAGAATCCGTGTCATCATGAATCTTCCCTCGAGGAATCTGGTCCGCACGACGATCCGAACTTTACCACCTGGACAATCCCTGGGCGCGTATACTTGGTGTCAGCGCCAGGCAGGCGCATCGCATCATACCCTCTGCCGACATTGATCACATGGAACGACGCCTGACGCCAAAACAACAGCAATTAGCCTGGGCCAAACTCAATAACCAGATCGTGGGCTGCGAACGCTGCCCGCGGCTACGGACGTATTGCCAGGAGGTCGCTCAGCAGAAGCGGGCTGCCTACCGCGATTGGGAATACTGGGGGCTGCCAGTGCCCAACTTCGGCGATCCATCCGCCCGACTCGTCATCGTGGGGTTAGCGCCTGCCGCACACGGTGGCAATCGAACCGGCCGCGTCTTCACAGGAGACCGCAGTGGCGACTGGCTGTACCGCGCTCTTCACAAAGCCGGGTTTGCAAATCAGGCGACCGCCACACATCGAAATGACGGACTGAAGCTGATTGACTGTGCAATCACCAATCCGTGCCACTGTGCTCCACCCGACAACAAGCCAACGAAGGATGAGATCGCCAATTGTTCGGAGTGGATCGCACGGACGCTGACTCTGTTACCCGTTCAAGTCATCGTCGCCCTCGGTCAGACCGCGTGGACCAACGTGATCGCTCAGGCGATCACCCAACGCTGGCTGCCCCCCAAGGGTCCACGACCGAAATTCGGTCACGGCAAGGAAGTCCCGATGCTCGACGACCGGGGCTGGATCATTGGATGCTTCCATCCCAGTCCCCGCAACACATTCACGGGACGACTCACAGAACCGATGCTCGATGCGGTTTTCACCCAGGCCCGACACCGCCTCGAGAGCTTCCGCCCATGAGTGAGTTTCTGCTACGCCCAATCTTCCAGACGTGAAACGAAAGAACCCCATCAGACCATCGTGAGGCCTGACAGGGTTCTGAAAATCTGTTTCGCCAACTCAGGAGTTGGCAGGATTGGTGATTGCGAGAATCTTTCGTGCCCGCTGCTGGTCTGCGAACTTCACAGCCACTTCTTCATCTGTCTTGGCGGGACGGGCAATCGCTTCCGCGAGTTGCTTCTCCGCTTCTGCAGTCGACAGGTCCTGAGCCGGGACCGCTCGATTCGTCAGCAGCGTGATGACCGGTCCCTGTACCTGAACGAATCCACCGTCAATGAAGTAGACAGTTTCGCCTGCCGTGGTTCGCACGCGGAGCGCCCCAGTTCCGAGTCGTCCGATCAGTGGAATTCGCCCCGGCAGGATGCCGATATCACCGTCGTACAACGGAAAACGGAGCGAAGCGACAGGCTCATCGAGCAAAGTTCGCTCGGGAGTCACGACGATCAGTCGCAATTTGTCGCCACCAGCCATTTTGACCTCACTTAACCACAGCCAAAGGGACAATCCCGGCGTCTTGTCCCGAATCACTTCATGCAGTTCACGTCAGCGGGGACCTGAAGCGGCACCCGCTGGCATAATACCACTCGCCATCTGATGCAACCCTGCACCAGATCGTTAATCCAATTCAACAAACTCATCCAGCCTGAAATCGCCGCGGCTGATTAAGCCTTGGCCATACGTTCAGCCTGCTCGGCAGCTTCAGAGATACCACCGACATAAGTGAAGGCGGCTTCCGGCAGATGGTCCCACTTGCCGTCGCAAAGCTCTTCGAAACTCTCGATCGTTTCGTCGCGTGGGGTAATCTTGCCCTTCTTGCCGGTGAATGGCTCAGCAACGAGGAACGGCTGCGAGAGGAATCGTTCGATACGACGTGCTCGGTGCACAACCAGTTTGTCTTCTTCGCTCAATTCATCGATACCGAGAATTGCGATGATGTCCTGAAGTTCGCGGTATCGCTGCAGAATCTGCTGCACACGGCGAGCAATCTTGTAGTGCCGTTCACCCACGACCAGCGGGTCGAGGATTCGTGACGACGAAGACAGCGGATCGATAGCGGGATACAACCCTTTTTCAGCGATTCGTCGTTCGAGATACAAGAATGCATCCAGGTGAGCGAACGCGGTCGCAGGAGCAGGGTCGGTCGGATCGTCTGCAGGAACGTAAACGGCCTGCACCGAGGTGATCGCACCACGATTGGTTGAGGTGATTCGCTCTTGCAGAGCTCCCAGTTCGGTACCCAGTGTTGGCTGGTAACCCACGGCACTCGGCATACGACCAAGCAGAGCTGACACTTCCGATCCGGCTTGCGAGAATCGGAAAATGTTATCGACGAACAACAGGGTGTCAGCACCGGTTGCATCTCGGAACCACTCGGCCATTGTCAGAGCGGTCAAAGCCACGCGAAGACGGGCACCGGGCGGTTCGTTCATCTGACCGAACACCATCGCGGTCTGATCAATCACGTGACGGCCAGTACTGCCGATCTCGGCTTCCTGCATTTCCAGCCAGAGGTCGTTACCTTCACGGGTTCGTTCCCCGACCCCTGCGAACACCGAGTAACCCCCGTGAGCCGAGGCGATACGAGCAATCAACTCAGTCAGAATAACGGTCTTACCGAGACCAGCTCCACCGAACAGACCGGCTTTACCACCGCGGACGAATGGAACCAGCAGGTCGATCACCTTAATACCGGTTTCGAACAGTTCGGTCTTGGAGCTGAGGTCCGACAGAGCCGGAGGATCACGGTGAATGGCCCATCGTTCTTCACAGGGAACTTCACCACGGCCGTCGATGGGATCGCCGAGCACGTTAAAGACACGGCCCAGAGTCGCTTTACCGACGGGAACACTCACGGGCGCCCCGGTATCCACAACTTCCATTCCACGAACCATACCGTCGGTGGAACCGAGTGCCACACACCGGACTCGACCGCCACCCAGGTGCTGCTGGACTTCCCCAGTCACCTTGAGCTTGAGCCCCTTCACTTCGGTCTCAATCTTGACGGCGTTATAAATTCCGGGCAGGCTCG
The DNA here is from genome assembly GCF_041860085.1 of Schlesneria sp. DSM 10557. NCBI lineage: Bacteria > Pseudomonadati > Planctomycetota > Planctomycetia > Planctomycetales > Planctomycetaceae > Schlesneria > Schlesneria sp. DSM 10557. The sequence continues at coordinate 5,755,012 of NZ_CP124747.1, read as the reverse complement.
CTTCCGAAAATTCCGCGTCAAATGTTGATCCGATGATCTGTGTGACATGGCCAATATTGGTGCCGGTCGTCATATCTGTGGTCTCTATTCTCGAATGGTCTGTTTTGCCACTCTGAACGAACTAACGGGTTAACTGGCGAACAACTCGTGGTCGGGGGCACCGCGTTATTCCAACGCAGCGGCACCACCGATGATTTCACTGAGTTCCGATGTAATCTGCGATTGACGTGCCCGGTTGTACTGAGCACGGATTGTGCGGATCATCTCATCCGCGTTGTCGGTAGCACTCTTCATCGCCACCATACGTGCGATCTGCTCACTCACAGCGGCATCCAGGAAGCACTTGAACAGCCGCGCCTTGAATGACGCCGGGACAATCTCTTCCAGAATTTCTTTGGGTGATGGCAGAAATTCGTACTCGATGCTTGGTTTGCCAGAGGGTGCGGCGGCCGCCCCTTCCAGCTTTCCGATCGGCAGCAAGGTCTCAATCACGGCCTTCTGCCGGGCCATGGTTTCAAACCGGGTGTAAGCCACGTCCAACCGGTCAATCTCGCCCCGGATGAACAGGTCCACGTACCGCTTTGCCAGCACGTCGACTTCATCGAATGTCGGCTTATCTTCGAAATGCGTATAGCTGAGCGCCGTCGAAATCTTCTGGAACTTGAAGAAGCCGATCCCTCGCTTGCCGGACACTTCAATGTCCAGCGGAATCTGATCCGCTTTGGCCTGGCGGATGCGTGCTTGAGCGTGCCGCAACACCCCCCCGTTGTAACCGCCACACAACCCGCGATTGGATGTGATGACCAAAAGGATACTTTTTCGTTCGGTATCCCGTTGTTGCAGCAGTGGATGAGTGAATCCTGACGCGCCTTCCTGAAGTGTGCTCGAAAGATCCGCCACAATTTCAGAAATCTTGCGTGTGTAAGCAGCGGCTTGTGTCGCTCGATCCATTGCCTTTTTGAAGCGTGCGGTCGCAACCAGTTCCATCGTCCGCGTGATCTTGCGGACGTTGCGAACGGCTTTTAACCGCTTGATGATCGCACGTGCTTTTGCCATGGTTCTCTTGTACTGCAGTCAGTTTCAAATTGGGGACGGTGTCGCAACCGGGACATCTGTCAAATGTTCCCGGTTGTTCCTGTTCTCCTGCCGAAACAGAAGGCTTTCGGAATTACGCTTTTGCCTGGGTCGCCTGCCAGCGGTCACGCCATTCTTCCAGTGCCTTCTTCAGGGCACCTTCGGTGGCGTCATCCAGTGCCCCACCCTTGATGAGGGCGTCACGGACTTCGCTCTTCTCTTCTCGCATAAACTGAAGCAGGTTGCTTTCTGCTTCCTGAACGCGTGGTACCGGTACCTTGTCGAAGTAACCCTTCGAACCAGCATAGATACTCATGACCTGATCTGCTGCGTTCAACGGCTGGAACTGAGGCTGTTTCAACAGTTCAACCATGCGGTAACCGCGGTCAAGCTGCTGCTGTGTTGCCTTATCGAGTTCTGTACCGAGCTGAGCGAATGCTTCCAGCTCACGGAACGCTGCCAGGTCCAGTCGCAGACTACCGGCAACCTTCTTCATCGCCTTCGTCTGTGCGTTACCACCGACGCGGGAGACGGAGATACCGACGTTGATGGCGGGCCGAACACCCTTGAAGAACAGATCCGGCTCGAGGTAGATCTGACCGTCGGTGATCGAAATCACGTTCGTCGGGATATACGCCGAAACTTCCCCTTCGAGGGTTTCGATAATCGGCAGGGCCGTCATCGATCCACCACCGAGCTCGTCGCTCAACTTGGCGGCACGTTCCAGCAGACGGCTGTGACAGTAGAACACGTCCCCTGGGTACGCTTCACGACCTGGTGGGCGTCGCATCAGCAACGACAACTGACGATAGGCAGTCGCCTGTCGAGTCAAGTCATCGTACACGACCAGGGTGTGCTTACCCTGATACATGAAGAACTCAGCGATCGAAGCACCGGCGTAAGGAGCGATGTACTGCAGTGGAGCAGGATCGCTGGCCGAGGCACTCACGACGATGGTGTAATCCATCGCCCCGGCCTTGGTCAGAGCTTCCACCACACCGGCTGTCGAGCTGGCTCGCTGACCGCACGACACATAAACACAGATGACGTCGCCGCCCTTCTGGTTAATGATCGCGTCGATGGCGACGGCTGTCTTGCCCGTCTTTCGGTCACCAATGATCAATTCTCGCTGACCACGACCGACAGGGGTCATGGCGTCAACAGCCTTGATCCCGGTCTGCAGCGGCTGCTTGACCGGCTGACGTCCGGCGACGCCTGGTGCCGTTGTTTCCAGCGGACGGGTTTCGGTGGTCAGCACAGGACCCTTGCCGTCGAGCGGATTACCCAATGGATCGATTACGCGACCAATCAGGCTTTCCCCGACAGGAACCGACAGAAGTGCGCCAGTCGTACGGACTTCTTCACCTTCAGTGATCTTCAGGTAGTCACCGAGGATGATCACACCGACGGAGTTCTCTTCCAGGTTGAACACCTGGCCGCGAACGCCGCTCTTGGTGAACTCGACCATTTCGCCAGCCATGGCTGTCGATAAGCCATAGACCCGCGCGATGCCGTCACCGACCTCGACGACATGGCCGACTTCACTGGTTTGTATTTGTCCGCGAAAGCCTTCAATTTCCGTCTTGATGACTGAAGCGATCTCGCCCGCGTTGAATTTCATTCAGACACCTCTCGCGCAAACGAACGCGAAGTTGTTTTACTTGAGTTTTCAAGGAACCGTCATAGACGGTATCGCCAACACGAATCGTCATCCCGCCGAGGAGAGATGGGTCGACCCGCGTTTCCAGAATCGGCTGTTTTGACAATGCTGTCGCCAACGAACTGCGAATGGCATCGAGCGTCTCGGTAGAGAGCTCTGCGGCACTCGTGACCTGCACTCGCTGCTGATTCAGGCGTTGCTCGGCCTCGCGGACGGCAGCATCATGAATCAGCGGGACGAGACTCAGTCGATCGTGATTTGCGACAACGCGAATAAAATCTGCGAATAGTGGGGTCGATCGCGGAACCACAACTTTTTCAAGCAGTTGCAGCTTCGCTTCGACGCTCAACCCCTGCGCCCGCAGCATTTGGTCAAACTCGGGGTTCTGTTGCAGTACGTCTGTGACGAACGACCCGAGTTCTTCCAGTGCCGCAGGAATCCCGCCTGCTTTCTCGGCAGATTCGAGATAGGCGTGTGAGTAGACCTTCGCCACCGACTGGGCACGTGGGTCTTCTAACACGGAGGAGATGTGAGTGCGGAGATCTTGCGAATCCACGTCAGCCAACTCCCTAGTTCCGCCGAACATTAATTTGTGACAGTGCTTCTTTCACGAGACGATCATGGTCATCGCCAGAAAGGCTCCGACCAATCACATTCTCGGTTGCGTTGACGACGTTGGTTGACACGAAGTCGAACAATTCCGTCAACGCCTGATCGCGTGATCGCTCGATGTCGGCAATCGCCCGCTGCCGCGAAGCGTCTGCTTCCTTCTGGGCCGTTGCAAGAATCTCTTGCTTGGTGTGCTCAGCATCCCGGCGGGCTTCCGCCAGGATCTCACGGACTTCTTCCTGCACCTTGGCAAGCTTCAGTTCGTGTTCTTTGAGCAGTGCCTCGGCTTTGGTGCGAGATACTTCGGCGTCAGCAATGTTCTGCTGAATGCCTCGTTCCCGCTCGCTCAAACCTGCCCTGAGTGGCCCCCAGGCACCGACTCGAAGCACGACCAGGTAAACGGCAAAGGTAATCAATGAGAAAAAAGCAAGATCCTTGCTGAATGTCATTGGCAACCCGCCGTGCTCCCCGTGCCCGCCCTCAGCGTGTGCGTCACCATGGGCACCGTCAGGAGTATGCGCCGCGTCTCCATGTGCATCCGCATGGACAGGATCCGCCGCGAATGCAACCTGAGGTGCATGCAACGCAACGCACACCATGGCCACAGCAACAAATTGCGAGATGATCCGAAACATACCCAGAACTCTCAGACAAGAAACAGTACGGACGATAGGGACAAGCATCACTGAGCGATGTAAGGACGGTAGCCAGTGTTGTTGAGCATGCAGACGATCAGGGCGAAGAACGTCGCACCTTCGATCAGAGCGGCTGCAATGATCATGGCGGTCTGGATGCTGCCAGCGACTTCTGGCTGACGAGCCATCCCTTCGACAGCGGCAACACCGATACGGCCGATACCGTAAGCAGCACCACAGATCACAACAGCGGCACCGAAAGCAGCGGAAAAGTGAATTCCACCAGCACCACCTTCAGCGGCGAAAGCGGGCGCGGCGAAAGCGAAAACCAAAGCGATACCGTAGCACAACACTCGCAGATTCTGACTCACGTTAACTCTCCTGACCGGGAAACTTGGGACAAACCCAAAGACATTTGGCAAACCGAAAACATTAGTGAGGATTCACTGCCGCACTGATGAATAACGACGTCAACAAAGCAAACACATAGGCTTGAAGGAACGCCACGAACAGTTCCAGCAAACCGACACCCACCTGAGCGAGGATACTGGCAGGCGTGACCAGGTTCCACAAGAACCCATCCACGACTGCAATAAAGCCCAGGAAGACACCCAGCACTGTGTGACCGGCCATGATGTTCGCAAACAATCGAACAGCCAGAACACCGTGCTTGATCAGCAGACCACCAGCTTCGATGATCCAGATCAACGGCAACAGGAGGACCGCGATCGGACCGGGCAGATCCATATGAGGCACAAGTGACTTCAGGAAGCCACCGAAGCCTGACTTTTGAGAACCGAAAAAGACCACATGCAGGAATGTCACCGCAGCAAGCATTCCTGTGACATTAATATCTGCCGTCGGTGAACCGAGCAACGGGATCGCCCCGAGCAGGTTACAGAACAGAATGTAGAAAAAGACACTCCAGACATAGGGCAGAAATTTATCGGCAGGATGACTGACATCAACCGCCGCATAGCCCGAAGGGGTCAAGGCGACATGACCACCCGCGAGTACTGCGTCAGCACCGGAGTGTGACTGACTGAGTACGACCGCCGGACTGCCGTGTGAAGTGTGAGAATTTCCGTGATCCGCATGAGCATGATCTGCGTTGCCGTGACCATCATGATGATCGTCGTGGGGGTAGCCAATCGATGGTCGGACGATCTCGTCACGAACATACAGCGCCAGCATTTCCCAGAAGTTCCAGAAGCCACCCTTAACTGGCGTACCGTTCTTGACCCGTCCAGCGAGCCCCCGGAACACAAGAAAGACCAGAACGGCAGCCACGATCTGCAAGACCATATACTTGGTCCATCGCCCCGGGAGCACCAGGTGCTCACCGCGACCAAGCAGATCGAGAACAAACCGGGGCAATTCCCAGACTTGACCGTCTCGTACGTGATGAAATGGATCCATATCCGCTGCCAAACCTACAAAAAGGCACAAGCTGCCAGACTCAACCGGAACTGGAGGGTGACAAGACCAGCCACGTCTCCAAAGCCAGCGCCACCATATATGCAGTCAGCAACCAGATCGTAAACTCGTAGAAGCCTAGATCCGGCCGCAGATTCTTAACCGCCAACACACCCACCAGCACGAAGATCATTCGATTCATCATCGCCACGAGGACGAGATAAACAGCAAGCGACCCCTGCTTGACGAGCCCACCGATGAGAATTGTGAGCCAACCGGGAATCAGGCACAGTAACCCGGAGATCACAACCCCTTCAACACCCTTGGGACCGACCCATTGAAATGCAACCGCGGCAGCAAGACCGCTCAGCCCAACCATCACCAGCGTGAACAAAGCCTGACGCCAGAGCAGGGAACGCAGGTCACCCCTCACGCTATTCCTTCTCCCCAGACTTCAGACCCTGGAATTCATATCCTTCACCAGCCGAAGCAACTCGAGCATCGATACAGCAAAACCGAGAGCGGCACCCAGCACCAGCAACCACGGACCCGTATTGAACTGAGTATCCAGCCACCAGCCGACTAACGAAGGAAATGCCATCTGCATCCCGATGGACGTCACCCTCGTCGCCAGAACGTAACCCCGAGCAACTGCACTGCGACCATCGCGATCATTATCGCTCTGCGTCATCTGCCAGCCTCAGCAACGGCTTAAGGTTCGTTCAGAAAGTCGGAATCCTATCCATGTGGAATTCGCCTGTCAAAGCAAGTGGTTTCGTGTCAGGAGAATTCTCATTTTTGAGGCATCGCAATCGCGACGATAGCCAAAGTCGGCAAGCCGCGATTCCGCTCCTGACGATTATCGGGCGCCTTGTCTGGCCTGTTTGGTCCTTACATCGCGTCTTAGTTGTGGGTGAAGCGCGCAGGGCTTAAACTCTGGGTTCCGCGTCCCTGCCGTTCCATCCTGCCGAGAGACACCCTCTGAGGAGTTTTCATGTCCGCTCCCGCCCCGTCTACTTCTGCTGAGCCGCTTCGACTGACCAGTACGCAATGGCTGATCTGTATTATCGCGGCAATTGGATTCGCATTCGATATCTACGAACTCTTGATGCTGCCGCTCGTCATTGCGCCTGCGTTGAAAGAGCTCGGCAATATTACACCCGCCAATAAAGAACTCTTCGCGTTCTGGTTCGGCTTGCTGTTCTATGTTCCTGCCGTTTGCGGGGGGATCTTCGGCCTGCTGGGTGGTTATCTGACAGACCGGCTTGGCCGCCGCCGTGTCTTAACCTGGAGTATCCTGCTCTACGCGTTCTCCGCATTTGCAGCGGGATATTCAACCAACTTGCCAATGCTGCTTTTCTTCCGCACGACGACGTTCATCGGTGTCTGTATCGAGTTCGTGGCCGCTGTCGCCTGGCTGGCAGAACTTTTCGACAACCCGACACAGCGCGAAAAGGTACTTGGCTATACCCAGGCGTTCTCGTCCATTGGGGGATTGCTGGTCGCGATTGCTAACGGACTGATTCTTGTCTACGCCGGCAAGTTGCCGCAGATCGTTTTGCCTGGATTCTTAAATCTGTTCGGTGGGGAAATCGCTGATCCACACGCCGCATGGAGATACACGCTGATGTCCGGTATTATTCCGGCCATCCCTCTGATCATCATCCGCCCATTTCTTCCCGAGTCCCCCACGTGGGCCCAGAAGAAAGCTGCTGGAACACTGCGTCGCCCCAGTATTGCTGAGCTGTTCTCTGCCGAACTGCGAACCACGACTCTCGTGACGACCGCCATGTTTGCCTGCAGCTACGGAGTCGCTTTCGGTGCGATTCAGCAGATGCCACAGATCGTCGGTGGAATCGATGCCGTGAAAGCAGAAATGGAGACACGCGCCAGCGCGGCAAAAGAAAAAGCCCTTGCCAGCGCAGCAGGCCAGGAGGACGCCGCGGATAAAGCCAAGGCAGCCGCTGGTCAAGCCGCCGGCAAGGCTCGCCAGGAGAAAGCCGCCGAGTACACGAAGGCCCAGGAAATTGGAGGTCTTGTCGGCCGTTTTGCCCTGGCAGCGCTTGTGGTCGTCTTCGCCAGCCGCAGGAACCTGCTCCGTGTCTTCCTGATTCCAGGACTGATCCTCACGCCGCTGATCTTCATCGCGTTCGCTCAAGGGAAAGACACGACTTTCTTCAGCGCCGATATCAGTTGGATCCCCGGGTTCCACGGATTACATATCTCGTTGCTGGGAATCGGGATTTTCCTTGCCGGATTCTTCACCGTAGCCCAGTTCAGCTTCTGGGGTAACTACCTGCCGCATGCCTATCCGATGCACCTGCGTGGCACTGGTGAGAGCTTCGCCGCGAACATTGGCGGCCGGATGATTGGAACGCCATTCGCCGCCGTCACGCAATATCTTGCACTTCAATCATTTGTTCCCGGAGCATCACCGGAAGCCAAGACCGCCTATGTCGCTGCGGGGGTGGCTGGCACGTTGTTCCTCCTCAATCTCATTCTGTCGTGCTTCCTGCCAGAACCGAAGCCCGAGCACGACTGATCTGATATTCTGCGAATAGCCTCTTCATTGACTGGAAACGATTATGAAAAGCATTACTCAGGTAACGGGAACCGGTGTTCCGTTGCTGCTCGACGACATTGATACCGATCGCATCATTCCTGCCCGCTTCCTGCGGTGCGTTACGTTCGACGGACTTGGCGAGCATGCCTTTGAAGACGATCGATTGCAGGACAAGTCCCACCCGTTTGACGATCCACGATACAAGTCAGGCTCAGTCCTGATCAGTGGTCGCAACTTTGGCTGTGGCTCTTCCCGTGAGCACGCTCCACAGGCTCTGATGCGCTGGGGAATCAAGGCGATTATCGCCGAATCCTTTGCCGAGATTTTCTTCGGTAACTGCACGACTCTGGGCATCCCCTGTGTCTGTGCTGCTCGTGCCGACCTGGATCGACTGAATCGCATGGTGGCGGACAACCCCGTGCAGTTGATCAAGGTGGACCTGATGGCTAAGCAGATCCAGGCAGGGGACCTGACGTTCCCCGTGACGATCCTCGAAAGTGCAAGATCCTCACTGACCACGGGCAACTGGGACTTTCTCGGTCAACTTCTCGAAGGAGCTGACGCCGTGAAGTCGTCCTCTGCGCAGTTGCCCTACATGAATTCCTTTAAGGCCTGAGTTGTCGTCTGTCACGAGTAACGGAGCATCCCTGTGGAAGCCAATCCTTTTCGGCTGCTCCGTAATCTCGGACGAACCAGTGAAATTGTCACTGTTCTGCTGAATCACGGCTTCGGCGATCTCGTCGACCGCATTGGGTTGCGGACGGTCTGGTATCGCTGGTGCCGTCTGTTCAGCCGGAAACCGGTTGAACCGATCAAGCACCTGAAGCAGGTCGAGCGGATCAGAATGACGCTCGAAACGCTTGGTCCGACTTTTATCAAGTTCGGCCAGGTCATGAGCACTCGTCCGGACCTTGTCCCGCGAGAGATGCTGCTCGAACTCCAAAAGCTCCAGGAGGGTGTTCCACCCTTTTCCTCCGAAGAAGCCGTCGCCCAGATTGAAAGTGAACTGGGCCGTCCCGTCGACACCCTGTACGCCGAATTCAACCGAACGCCACTCGCCGCGGGGTCTCTGGGACAGGTCCACACCGCAGTCCATTTTGACGGAACTCCTCTGGCAGTGAAAATCCGTCGGCCGAACGCGGTGCGTGATGTCGAGCGTGATCTTCTGCTGATGCACGAACTGGCCATTCTGCTCGAGCGGAATGTTCCGGAAACACGCATCTTTGATCCGACGGGTCTCGTCAAACACTTCTCACGTTCGATTCGCCGTGAACTCAACTTCGATCGTGAAGGTCGAACCATGCTCGAGTTCAGCCGGTTGTTCGAGGACGATGCGACCCTGTATGTTCCTCGGGTCTACGGCGACCTGAGCACCTCCGCAGTGCTCACCATGGAGTTTGTCGATGGCCTGAAAATTGACCAGCTCACGATGCTGACCGATTCGAAGTGGGGTCCCGCGGACATCGCAGCCAACGGCGCCCGTATTTTCATGAAGCAGGCCTTCCAGTTCGGTGTCTTCCACGGCGATCCCCATCCAGGCAATATCCGAATTCTGCGAGATGGGACACTGTGCCTGCTCGACTACGGCATGATCGGGATGATCGACGGAAGAACTCGCGAGCAGCTTCTGGATCTGCTGCTGGCAATCATTCGTCAGGACGTCAATTCCGCCATCAAGCTGATTCTGGCAATCGGCGAACCACACATGGAGGTGGACCGGGCGCTGCTGCAAATCGATGTCCGTGATTTCATCTCGAACTACTACGGCATCGACCTGGCTCATCTGAAAGTGGCTTCCGTCCTGTCAGACTTCGTGGCGATCCTGACGAACCACGGGATTCGCTGTCCGGGCAGCCTGATGCTGCTGATCCGCTGCCTTGTGACCCTGGAAGGAGTCGGCCGCACCCTGGACCCGGAATTCAACCTGGCAACACATCTGGAGCCCTTCGTCGAACGGTCTGTGCGTGAGCGCTATTCGCCCGCGCAGATGGCACAGCGTGTCTACGCCGACGCTCAGCACATGTGGCACTGCGTGCACGATCTTCCAAGCCAACTGAGCCGCACGCTGCACAAGCTCAGCACCGACGACTTACGTATTCAGCTCGAACATCGGAATCTGGATCACTTCATCCTCGAATTGGAACGCTCAAGTAACCGGCTGGTCGTCGGAATGGTGATTGCAGCCCTGATTGTCGCTTCGGCCCTGATTATCTCAAAAGGGGCGAGCACCATCTGGGTCACCATGCCGATCTATCTCCTTTCCAGTCTGCTGGCCATCTGGCTGATCTACGGAATTTTCCGCAGCGGACGACTTTAGACGGGCAAAAGTGTAGAACTGCTCTCCTTCAGAACACTTCACCCGGGAGAACTACCATGTCTGCATCACGTCGTGACTTTCTGGAATCGCTCGCCATCGGATCGACCGGACTCATGGGACTGTCTCTGGCGGGATGTGCCGCATCAGGGGTCGCTCCCACAGGAGACGGTGCAAGACCATTGCGAGCAGCTTTTTCCAATGCGGGACTGCAAAGCACCTGGTGCGAACTCGGCAAGAAAACCGCTGAACTTTGGGGACGCCTGCTGAATATCGAAATCGAATGGTTCGATGGCGAATTCGATCCCGGCCGGCAACGTGACAAGATTGATTCGCTCACCGGCCGGGATTGGGATTTCTGCTGCTTTCAGGCCGTGCAGATTGATTCGCTGGCTGAGCCAGTCAAACGACTCAAGGACCGTGGGATTCCAGTTATCTCGATGGACACGTTGCTGGTCGACATGGACAAAATGCGCAGCACCGGCGTCTGGTGCGAGGTCATGCCGGATCATGTTGACATGGCCGAGAAAAGCGTCGGCTACCTGATGAAGAAGATTGGTGGACGCGGGAAAGTCATCCACATCGGGGGCCTTGATGGACACAGCGGAGCGCAGGGTCGACGCCAGGGCTTTGAGAACATCGTGGAAAAGTTTCCGGATGTCGAAGTTGTCGGTGGGGGCGTTCGCTGGTGCGACTGGAAAAAGGAAAAAGCCCGGAACACCTTCGAAGCCTTGCTTCAGCAGGAGACGACACCGATCGCCGGTGCGTTCTTCCATAGTGACGACATGGCCCTGGGCGCCATCCCGGCACTGAAGGGGACGATTCACGAAAAGATGATCGTCGTCGCGGTCGATGGCCAGAAGGATGGACTCGACGCCATCAGGGCGGGGACACTCGCCGCTTCTGCGGTGAACCCCGTCTGCCGGATCCACCAGACAGCGCTGTTCCTTGGCCACTTCATCGCCCGCAACAAGGAATCGGTCGATTCCGTTCCGCTGGAGATCATCACGCCGGGACCGCTGGTCACAATGGATGATCCACAGGCCCTGCAGGCAATGTATTACCTGGCCGACCCGCTGCACTGCATGGTGTGACCTGCATTGTCGCACTTGGCTGGCTTAACTCGTTAGGTCATCCCCCGAACACAAACGGTGGACGGGGCCAGCAAGGCGTTTGCCCCATGGGTCACCGCCTCGCTGGGATGAAGCGGGATGAAGTTTCGAAGCAGGCCCCTGGAAGAGATCACGAAAGCTCACATGCCACTGTATGACCGTCTTCGGGCCTGCAGCGCACAATCCCGCCGTACGAATGCGGAAGAGACTGATTCTCCGAAGATTTTGAAGCACTGAATGACGACTGATGATCTGATCGTAACGACGCTCGCATGCTCGGTTATTGGAAGAATGCTCATGCCACTGGATGACCGGCTTCGGGCATGCAGTGCTCTATCCATCCGTGCGAAGATGAGAAGACACTGCTTCTACGAAGACTTCGAAGCAGTGGCATGAAGACGACGATTCGATCGCAATCCGTCTTCGGAACGATCCTCTGCCGGCGACGGCATGCGTATGAGATTTCGCCGGACGGATCCATGCGTGTCGTCGCACGTACCCATTTTACCAAGGGCGTTGCATTGTCCGCTCAGACCTTGCGCAGGCCGAGTTGCGAACGAATATCCTGCTGGATCGCGTCGATATCGCGGGCTCCGTCTGTCTGGATCACCAGTTCTTTTTTCGCGAACAGTTGCAGGACAGGCTCGGTCTGAGTCCGATAGTCACGCAGTCGCTGCTGTAATCCTTCTTTGTTGTCGTCGCTGCGAATGACCAGTTTCCCCCCGCAGACGTCACATGTATCTGGAGTTGCGGGTCGGTGATGGATCAGGTTGTAGTCGAGGCCACACTGGCTGCACAGCCGGCGTGCGAGAACGCGTTCGAACACGACTTCATCCGGAACATCGATATGGATCACGGCGTCGATGTCGTAGCTTTCCAGGAAGAAGGCGGCCTGAGTCAGCGTGCGAGGAAAGCCATCGAGAATGAACCCGTAGTTCCAGTCGTGCTGCGCCAGACGCTCCCGAATGATCTGCTCGACAATCTCGTCATCGATCATTCGTCCATCTGCGATCAAACGCTTGATCCGAGCCCCCAGCTTGGTGTGCGACTGAATGTGCCATCGAAAAATATCGCCCACCGAGATGTGAACCATCTCGAAAACCTGCTTCAAGAGCTTAGCCTGGGTCCCTTTGCCGCATCCTTGCGCTCCCATGATCACGTATTTATGCATTGCGAATCCAATTAGTCCAGAAAATCACTTCGTTCCGATGGCGTTGCGAAGCTGTTGTCCAATTCGTTTGATCGCATCTCGTGCGGTTTCAAATTGTTGAACGCGGCGTAAGAACGCATGAATCATCCCCTCGTAGCGGTGCAGCGTCACAGGGATTCCCACGGCCTGCAGGGCAGCCCCGTAGGCTTCTCCCTCGTCCCGCAGAGGATCGTACTCAGCGGTGATGATCGAAGCGGGTGGCAGCCCCTTCAATGTTGTCGCCCGCAAAGGCGAGGCATAGGGATCCTGCCGCTGTGCTGCAGAGGAAACGTACTGATCCCAGAACCACCCCATTTCTTTCCGCGTCAGAAAATACCCATCGGCATTCTCGTGATAGGAGGGACGTTCGAAATCGCAGTCCGTAATCGGGTAGATCAGGGATTGAAATGCAACCGGGGGTCCACCGCGGTCTCGGGACATCAGGCAGACCACCGCCGCCAGGTTCGCTCCAGCACTGTCCCCGGCGACGGCAATTCGATGGGGATCCCAGCCAAACTGGTCTGGGTTCGCATGCACCCACTTCAGGGAGGCATAAGCATCTTCGATCGCAGCAGGAAACTTGTGTTCGGGGGCCAGCCGGTAGTCGACATTGACGAAGATGCAGCCGGATTCGGCCGTCAGATGCCGGACCAAGTCATCATGCGTGTCGAGGTTGTTCAGGACCCAGCCGCCCCCGTGAAAATAGAGGCAGACACCGAATGGTCCGTCACCTTGCGGGACATACACCCGGATCGGCAATGCATCTCCGTCGGGTCCCTCGATCGTGAGGTTCTCAACGGTGGCAAGATCTGGCAAATTCGTCCCGGCCTTACAGCCCAGAGCCGCCGCGCGACGCAGGGTTTCCACGGGAACTGTTTCAAACGTGTAGGCCTTCTGCCGGGCGACTTGTTCCAGGAACGCAGCGGCTTCAGGATGTAAAGGCATGGTCTCTCTCAAAGATCATCATGGCACGATAATTCTCGGCGGGTGCAACAGAGCGATCAGCATCCGCGCAGGGCCGATTAAGCAGGCCCCATGCCGCACCAATGTATACGGCGTCGGCCGTTCCAACAATCGGCCGAAAGCGACCTGCCGTTCTGCCCCCTGCTTTACAGCGTCAACACCGTTGTAAAGCACGTGATGCGCAGGGTTTACCCGATTCGCAGAAGCGGGCTGGTTCCATGCACGAACCCAGATCCGAGGGCCCGGCCCGCAGGACACTGCGGCTCACTGAACACCGACCTGCCAGACGAATTTGACCGCAGGAATCTCGCCACAGACAGTTTCCCGCAGACAGTGCGCAAACGTCAAATCCCCGTTATCGGGTCGCTGTCTTCCGGTCACAGTTCCGATTGATTCGGGTGCGACTCATGGAGCGGGGAACGCATCAGCGGGCTCTAGCGAGTCGGAGCAGCCGGAGTTCCGCTGGCCGTCACAGGTCGGGAGGCTGGATAAGGAAGCGACTTCAGAATCATCTGCAAGTCCTCGATTTCTTCCAGCTCGGCCTCGAAGTCGACGTTCGACTGTTCCAGGTACCCTTGCTGAATTTCTCCAATCCCATTCGACAATGGAGCTTCGACCACAATCGGACCGGATTCCCGGGTGGGCAGATACAGTGTCTGTCCGGCTGGCAGCAATCGGGGTGAGCTGGCAACGCGGGCCAGATGCAGACGTCCGATGATCACCAGCGTCGCTTCGCTGTTCTTCAGGATCGACACGGTGCCGTCGGCACTCACCTGGATCTCACGAACGTCTTCGGGGACGGTCATTGGCGGCTGGAGTAACACCGAGTCAGAACAGACGAGCAGACAGAGTTGACGATTGCTGTCGAGAGTGAATGCGCCACATCTTGTCAGATACTCGGTTTCTCCTCGCTTCACGACGAAGAAGCCTTCGCCACTGATGGCGAGGTCCAGTTGTCGTTCCGTGTTCTTTAAGAGTCCCTGTTTCAAGTCGAGTTGGGGCGGGGACATGCGACAGCCGAGACCTTGAATCCCCGCACGAGCAGCGGGAGTTGACTCCTCTTCGTCCTCCTCGTCCTCAATTGAAGCCCTCTGCCGGTAGTAATCCACCAGCGTGACACGAATCCGCTTGTAACCCGGCGTTTTCGAGTTGGTCAAATTGTGCTGATGCTGCGTAATCGCCGCTTCAATCGCCGCCGTGGGCGAGGAATCCAGCGAGGACAGGAACCGAATTTTTTGTGAGATCGGTTCAGCAATGATGTCGCCCGTCCGGGTTTCTCGCAGTGGAACGGCGGCGGCAAGCTTTTCTGGAGCACCGCCGAGTAACTGCGGCAGGGCGCGAAGCTGCTTTCGAACCTGCAGCAGGTCACGCACCACCCCGGCGGGAAGTGATTTCAATTCTTCAAACCAGATGTCCCGCTCTTCGCTTGTCGTGTGTGAGAGTTCTCGTTCGATCACGCTGCGAACGGCCTCGTTCCCGGTTTGCTCGTAAAGATCTTCTTCACTCGGTGCATCGACCGGATATGCGTCGACAGGGGCGGGAACAGCCGTCGGGGGATCACTCGTACGAATCGTCAGATCGCGCCCTTCGCACTCCTGAATCTGATGTGCGGAAACGACATCAGAGTCGGCACCGACCCGTTCGGCAAAGCGAGGGAAGCCGAGATCTCCCATGTCGCTGAAGTCCTCGGCAGAACACTTCAGCAAAGGTCCGGAGAGCGCTGCGAATGGCTGGTCGGACGCGAACGGTTCCGAATAGCGTTCAAACTGTCGCTGGACCGCCACAGAACAGACAAAAAATGCCAGTACTGCCAGCGAAACCACGAAACCAGTGTTCCGCACCCATTGCATCGTCAACTCCTTTTGGCGATTGCCTGTCACGGTCTCAGGACGTCTTCAGTCCTTTGCTACGATCCTGTTGCCGTTCGGCATCCATCGGCTGCCACTCCTGCAACCGTATTCTGCACCGTTACCGTCGAAAATTCTGGAGCACTCCGGCCTCATCGTCCTGGATTCAATCCCATCGAAGGCATGGTCTTCGATGGCCCTCACCTCGAAATTCTCCAGGCGAGGCTAAACCCAGACACAATCGCGCACTGTCACTCAGAACATCAACGGTCGAGACGTTAATGGAATTACAAAAATTCAGCAATATGCACTCTAAGTTGCGGCGTCCGGGGCTTACAGCCGACACCTGAAAGAGTCGAATTGTGTTCAGCGCACTGTGGCGTCGGTTTTCATCCATGCCTCCAGTTCGGCCCGGACGGGCATCGCTGGCTGAGCACCAAAACGGGTACACGCTAGCGTACCTGCTGCACACGCGAAGTGCGTTGCCGCAGGGAGAGACATTCCTTCGCACAGTGCCACTGTCAGTGCCGCCGTGAACGCATCTCCTGCCGCCGTCGTATCGACAATATTCGCTTTGTGCGCAGGGATCTGCTCGGTCGATCCGTCCGTTAACTGCACGAGTGCCCCGAGTTCGCCCATCTTGAGAACGACGTTTCTCGCTCCCCGAGACTGCAGGACTCTTGCCGCCTGTTTCGCCGATTCCCAGTCATTGACGACGACTCCCGTGAGGACTTCCGCCTCGGTCTGATTGGGGCTGATAATATCAACGGACAGCAGAGCATCCGGAAGAGCGTTGACCGGCGCCGGTGCCGGGTCGAGGATCGTAGTCACTCCGTGCTGATGAGCCAGTCGAATGGCACTGGCGACCGCATCGAGCGGCGTTTCCAGTTGAACGATCAGGGCACGTGCCCCCGCGATCACTTCTTCACGGGACGCCACCACCTCAGGAGTCAGCATTGCGTTCGCACCGGGAACCACGGCGATTGAGTTGGCACCCGTATCGTCGACTCCGATCAATGCCACGCCGCTGGAGACATCCGGAGAATCCAGTACGTGGACCGTATTAACTCCTGCGTCCTGCAGGTTTCTCCGCAGCGATTCGCCGAACGCGTCTTTGCCGACACACCCGATCATCATGACGTTTGCCCCCAGTCGTGCGGCGGCAACAGCCTGATTCGCACCCTTTCCTCCCGGGATCGTCTGGAACGAGGTACCGAGCACCGTCTCACCGGGCCGTGGCAGACGGCTCATCCGCGCGACGAGATCCATATTAATGGAGCCGACAACGACGATGCGGGGTGAACTGACGTCAGACTCAGACGCGCTGCTCATAGAGAACACTTTGCAGAGAAGGTGGAGTCAAAATAAACAAGGGGAACCGGTGGAAACGTACCGACTTCCCCCCTGCAAGTGAATGGAGCGGACTCAATCCTCCGGCCGCCCCTCACAGTTTGGACTGTCTCGAAGCTCTGACCCATTTCCCGTTCTGACCTGCAATCTGGGCGTCTGTCTTCCCGCTTGTCTTGCCAGAGGAGTTGCCTGAATGGCAACATCTCGGCATCGCTCGTTATACTTTTCGCTGCGTCACTGTGTTGAGTGATTCCCGGAATCATCGCCATGCTGGCGACGGCTGATCTTTTCACGTTCCCGATCTACGGTAGATGCTGATCATTTTCCCGGATGCGGGATGGCACCGTTCCTCATCGTACGCTTTTTAGCATAGGTCCTGAATCGATGTTGACGTCTCTACGCCCGGCGTATTTGTGTTTATTGACGTGGTGCCTGCTCAGCGGACTTACGCAATCGGGGCGAGCGGCTGATGGAATGCTCTACCCGCTGGCCGTCGCGGTTACGGCAGATGACACGATCTACGTTGCCGACCGTGAACTTCCCGGCATCTGGAAGTTTTCAGAAGGGAAGTGGTCGATCTATTTTCAGGGATCAAAGAAGTTTCGCACGCCGCTCAATGCCGTGCGATGTCTGGCGATTGATCATCAGGGAAAACTGCTGGCGGGAGATTCCAGCACGCGAGAGATTTATCGGTTCGATGAATCCGCTCAACCTCAGCCGCTGACCAAAGGGGGAGTCGGAATCCCCATGTCGCTCGCCGTGGCCAAGGATGGAACCATCTATGCCGGAGACATTGAAATCCAGCGGATCGTGAAAATTTCCGCAGAAGGGGGCACGCCGAACATTATCGCGGAAGTGACCGCCCCTCGGGGCATGACCATCGACGATGAAGGCCGCTTGTGGATCGTCTCACACGGTAAAGACGCCGTGATCCGGCTCTCAAGTGACGGAATGCAGCGCGAGGTCATTACGGAAGGACGTCCGTTCCAGTTCCAGCACCACATCGTGCTCGGCAAGGAAGGGGAAGGCTACGTCGCCGACGGCTATGCCAAGACGATCTGGAAAGTGAAGCAGGGCGAGAAGCCTGAACCGTTCTTCGCAGGTGAACCGCTAAAGAACCCCGTGGGATTGGCCTGGTGGAAGGGCAACCTGCTGATTGTCGACCCACACACCAAGTCTGTCTATCAGAGGACTGCTGAAGGCAAACTCGAACCTGTTGTGGGTGACGCACCAGCCCAGTAGCGATCGACACTCCCGGGCATTGATCGATGCTTGAGCGAATTTCTACTTCGTCCACCCGGGAACACGGCATTCGTGATCGCGGGAGGCTCCACTGTCAGACTCACCACATCACACTGAATCACGCCGCTTTGCGGGTGCGCCGGCGGTGATACGTCGTGACCACGGTTCCGGGGCGGCCCGAGACCTTGCCGTCGACGGCCTCGACGACGTACGAGTTTGAGAGCAGGCGGAAGAAGAAGAGCAGCAGAAACGCGCCGATCGTCCCGGCTGCGAATCCAATCGGGCTGATGGGCGTGATCTTAAAACTGGTGTCGAACAACAGCAGGATGCTGCAACCAATCAGACTCCCTACGATCCCCATCAGCATAGTGCCAATCGCTCCGCCGGGATCCCGTCCAGGCATCAGAGCTTTTGCGCTGAGACCAACGATCGTTCCAAACCCAATCCACATCAGCGCTTCCTGCGCCAGCAATTCAATCGTCGCGACTAAGGTCGGTTCCGCCATGGTCATGTCCGTTTCGTTTTCGCGTTCGAATACGAGGATGCGAAATGGACTCATCCTCCGCCGGGAAATGACATCGACACATGAGGCCGCGATCCATCACTACAATCGCTAAAAAACACAAAGTCACCCCACACCACCCCGTCACGCAACCGAAAGCGGATAAGATCGGCGTTCCGGGTCATGACTGATTATGCGAGTTGCGTTCTGGTGATCAGGGGAGGAACGGAGTCTCTTACGTACGATCGACGACCGCTCAACGCACCACCTGGACGGCTGTTGGGTCAGTTCGACTTTTGCTGCCCTCTGGAATAGCTCAGATCCAGAATCTCCATGGGGTGAGCGACCCAGACAGGGCTTTTTGCCTGTCGAAGTGCGGCCTGGATCTGCAATGAGCAGCCGGCATTCCCCATAATGACCGTCTCGGCCCCGGTTGCGAGGATATTCTTGATCTTGCGGCTGGCCAACTGGTCGGCCATTTCACCTTCCGTCAGGTTATAACTCCCTGCGGCACCGCAACAGATTTCGGACTCGCTCAGCGGCACCAGCTCCAGTCCGGGAACAAGTGACAAAAGTTCGCGTGGCTGCTCACGGATCTTCTGGGCGTGACACAAGTGACAGGCGTCGTGGTACGTGGCCTTCATCCGGACTTCGCCCTTGGGAGCAATCGGCCCCAGAGCGGTCAGGAATTCGCTGATATCCTTCACCTTGCCGACAAAGCGATTCAGTTCCTGAGCGACCACCGGATCATTCGGAGCCATTTCCGCAGCCACATGACCGTAATCTTTCAACATTGAACCGCAACCGGCGACATTCACGATGACGGCATCGAGATCCTCGGCCGAGAATGCACCCGAATTTGTCCGCGCCAGATCCAGCGCAGGCTGCCCTGCTCCGCTGTGGTAATGGATTGCTCCGCAGCAAGCCTGGCTGCGGGGAATCACAACGTCACACCCATTCGCCTGGAGAACTCGCGCGGTCGCCCAGTTCACATGGTGGAACATGGCATCCGCCACACAGCCCGTGAAGAGCGCCACGCGAGCGCGTCGCGGACCAATGGCTGGCAGGAACTCAGGAAGACCGGGCTCGCGTGGTTTCAGGGGGGGAAGCAGTCGCTGCATGCGACGCAACCGCTCGGGCAAGAGTTTCGTCAGTCCAGTCCACTCTGCAAATTGGTCCAGGTGCAGAACCTGCATCAACTTCGCCGGGGCCAGTGCCCAGCGTAGTCGCGAAGGATACGGGAACAGCCCGTACAGAATCCACTTCTGGAACCAGTCACCCTGCGAGCCTTTCTTGCCGGCCCGGGCCATTTCATGCTGCTGCATCTCAACCCGAAACGGCTCGATCAGCCGGCCGTATTGCACGCCCGAAGGACAGGCCGTCTCGCAACTTCGGCAATCCAGACACAGATCGAGGTGTCCTTTGACCGTGTCTGTCAGCTCCAGACGACCATCGGTCACCGCTCGCATCAGGTAGATACGGCCGCGAGGACTATCGTTCTCGTTCCCGGTCTCGAGGTACGTAGGACATGCGGCGGTACAGAGACCGCAATGAACGCAGTCAAGGAATCGTTCATAGTCAATCCCGCTCCCGACTCGCGGCTGATCCGAAGCGGCCGGACCGTTGGAGAGGACGGGGAGTTGAGTCGAATGATTCGGCGAGGCAGCGATGTCTGTCATGCTGAACGGATATCCGAGACGAAGCAGTGCAGCGAAAATTGAGGGAGAACCGCAGGGGAATTGTAGCAACGACGCCCCGGGTTAATAGAGCGGACCGGTCAAGTTGCCTTCGCGACGCCGCACGAAACCCGTGAAGCCATCTGAACAACTTTCGAAGGGAGAACCGTTCCGACTATGTCGCTGACCGATTCACACCCTTCCTGTTCCAGAATCGACTCGAGGTCGCTCACCAGATTCGATGCGAGAGTCGGGTTATAGAAGTTTGCGGTTCCCACCTGGACGGCAGACGCACCACAGACAAGAAAGTCCATGACATCATCGATCGACTGGATACCGCCAATTCCGATAATCGGCGTTTTCACAGCCTGGGCCACCTGCCAGACAACACGTAATGCGAGAGGTTTAATCGCGGGACCGCTGAGTCCGCCAATTCCATTTCCCAGAATCGGTCGGCGCGTCCGCCAGTTGACGGCGAACCCCTGGAATGTGTTCACGAGTGACAGGGCGTCTGCCCCTGCTTCGCTCGCGGCAGCAGCAATCTCGACGACATTCGTCACGTTAGGGGTGAGCTTGGCAATGATGGGAAGATCGCAGGCGTTACGGACCGCCGAGACCACTTCAGCAGTCATCGCGGGATTAGTCCCATAGTCGACGCCCCCCGAGACATTGGGGCAGGAGATGTTCAGTTCGAGCGCCGCCAGCTTGGGGAACTGATTCAGCTTGCGGGCCATTTCGACGAATTCGCTCGTGTTCTTCCCGGCGATATTGGCAATCACCGCAGTCCCCAACTCCAGCAGCGCAGACAGGTGCTTGGCGATGAAGACATCCAGCCCATCGTTGTCCAGGCCAATCGAATTCAACAAACCGGAGGTCGTTTCGACCGTTCTCGGCGGCGGGTTACCGGGACGGGGCAAGGGGGTCACGGTTTTAGGAATGACTCCTCCCAATTGGGAGAAGTCAGCATACGCCACCATCTCGCGTGCGTACCCAAACGTCCCGGACGCCACGAGGATAGGATTCTTCAGGTGAATTCGATTGAGTTGGACGTCGAGGCGCGGCACGAGGCAATTCTCTTCTGAATGACGCAGGCCAGTCGCGTCGAATGCGGCCCCTATGGCTGCTCGACCCCGCCTGTCCGTCATTACGTGAGTATCGTACACGCCCTTGCGCCGGGACGACATTCACGCAGCCCCGAGCGCGAGAATTTCCTGGAACAAAAGCGAACGACGACCCGAATGGAGACTTCACGCTGCAAGGTGCTTCCTCACAGCGGATCTCACACCCGCATCATAGGCCGTACAGGGCCGCCAGAGCGAACCGGAACGATCTGCGAACGCATTGATCAGAAAACTAGATCACACCACCGTGAGTACGGTAGGGAGTCGCGACGTCTGGCATATCGAGCGACCAGATACGTTCCCAGATTTCGGGAATGTGCCGATAACCTTCAGAGGCGTAAATCAACTGACGGGCACGAACATCGGGTGATGACGAATAGATCGGGACAATGCAGCCGATCTGCCCAAAGCTGCAACCCAGCAGCAACAATGCAATGTACAGCCGATTTCGCATGATGGCCTCCGTGCCCACCGCCCGCAGGCGGTTTCGTTCGCGCAATGTGTCTGCGATAAGATCTTTCACAGGTGCAGTGCCGTGATCGATACTTCCGTATTTCGACCAGCAGTCAATCCGCTGGTATGACGCCTTTGTGATATCTCGATCACACCGACTTCACACCTGCCACGCGATGACCGCCACTGCAACTGCAGAAGAGATCATTCAGGGAGGCTGGTGGGGAGTTCCGGGGCGATCGTGACTGGTTCGGGCGCTCCGTTGAGCTGGTGATGGTCGGCTGATTCAATGGCCGCTTTGGCCGCAGCCTCCATCTCCAATTGACGGACTTTTTCCTCCATCTCTTTGCCTGGCTTGAACGTCACCACGAACTTCTCAGGTACGAAGACCTTATCGCCAGTTCGTGGATTCCGTGCCTTCCGGGCCGCACGCTTTTTGACTTCAAAAACTCCGAAGTTCCGCAGCTCAATTCGCCCGTCTGCGACGAGCGTCTTGACGATCGCATCGAACGTTTTCTGGACGATCTCTTTCGTCTTGAGCTGAGTCATCCCCAGGGCTTCTGAGATCTCTTTGACAATTTCTTTCTTGGTCATGACCTGAGTCTCCCGAAGAATGACGACTTGGAACAGTCGAACAGTTTTCGATGGTGCTGATGAGACTCAACTGTATACCCAAGAAAGACTTAATGTCAAGTCGCCTCGTCTGGACGATTCAGATCGAGGATAAAACTGAGCGCCGCAGGCCGACGCGCACTCTTCCCTCGCTGACAATATCGGCACCTGACATCCGGAACTTTTGGGAAAACCGCTCCAATCGGCAAAGTTCTCTTTGCGCTCTCGGAGAGACGGTGGTGAGTCCACTCTAAACAGAAATATGGAAAACACTTAGATCAAATCGAACCACCGCGGCGGATCTCAATGTCGTGCATTGATCCGCGCAAGGGAACTGGCCACGAGGCGCTTCGCATCACAGGCCTCCTGAATGACCTGGCAGAACCGTTCGGGGCGCGGGACACCTTCCAGAACCAGAAGTGGCTGGCCTCCGGCACCGGTAAGACGAATGTCGCCCGTCTTGTAAAAGTCTCTCATCGACTCGGGCTCGACCGTGGCACTGACGATCTGCGAAAGGGGAATCGATTCGAACTGCCGGTAACCGATTGATTTGACACGTTTTACGACTCGGTTCGTTAAAACGTAACGTGAACCGAAGACCTTCATCCACAAGTAGGTCAAGGCCGCCAGCGGGGCCAGCGGCAATCCGAACAGAATGTTCGAAACCTTCATTCCCCAGATGCGAGTGGGTATGCAATTCAGTATCCGATGAATCAGTTCGCCCACAGCAGTATGAGCAATCGACGGATACAACTCTTCGATCACCGTTTCGTGATCCGGACTGACTCCCGAAATGGCCTGGGGCTTGTGAGTTAACATGATTCGAAAAACCTCTAGACGCCAAGCGTCAATATCAGCCACGAAAATCACGTTCCTGTGGAAGTGTACTTCACAATCAGGCCCAAACAGGGTGTCAACCGGTGGCCGCCTTCGCCTCGCGGTGCTACCTGTCCGAAGAGCTGTCTTTCAGCCGGAACACTTCAACACGGATTGAGTGAGAATAGCCATCCCCCTTTTAGAACGCCAGTCGCCGGCAAAAACCGCCGTTAAGGGGAAACTCGCTCCGCTCTACGAGCGTGACCCGACAGACTCAGTGCGCCTCGTCACTCAGGCGTGACCCTCTGGGAATGGCGTGATCTCCTCATCTCCGCGTGAGGCGGGGAAAGAGCTACGCTGAGAAGAAGACCTTGCCAGGCTTGTCCACGCAAAATTAAACATCGCGAGGTCAGACGGCGTCGGCCGCCTGGATCTTCCGAAGTTCGTCAGAGCGGATCTGCTGGAAGAGATTTCGCAGGTTCAGCCCGATTACGAACACTCCAATCCCGCCGATTAAAAACAGGGGATAGAAAACGTGAAAGGGTTGCCGCATCACAAGACCAGCGATTCCCGCGATCAGTGAGACCAGCGAAAACGCGATCGCAGCAGAATATAGTCCCAAAGTCACATGGTTTCTCTTTCTGCGTGCAGACAGTCCCGCCAGACCACCAAGGATACCTAAAAGCATGCCACCGATTCCCCCCACCCATCCCCCTGCTGATTCGACCACCACTCCCCGGCCCGGCCCCCCCTGAAAGGACAGTAAGTGGTTGCGTGATGGAGACTTTCCCTTGTCCGGGCAAAACCACGCGCAGCGTCAGTCGGCGTGGCTTCATTCCCGGATTGGCATGGAATGGCAGCTCAAACTCGCGCCAGTCCGATGTACCGGTCAGTTTTGACATCGGCCCCGTCGCAGACAATGTTCGCGTAAAGAACTCTCCGTTCGAGCCAAAGTCATTCAACAGTTCGAGATACCCATCCCCGGCGATGTCTTCGTACTTGACTCGCCCTTTCACGACGTACCGATGATTGAGAAGAGCGGGCGATTCACACACGGCGACCCGTGTTGTACTTAGCTGATCGCTACCCAGAACGGTGACGGCCGGTTCACTCGCCGGTCCAGCCGAAGAAACCGCGTTCTGACCCATCTCTTCCAGACTCGCAAAAGTGAGCTCCACCGTCGGGGCCTCACCAGAGGCATTATTACGGCAAGTCAGCAGAAGCACCGCGACTAACATCATCCGTAGACACATGACTCGTCCCCTTCTCGTTTTCTTTCGCGTGTGCGGCCAGTAGGGTCTTCAGTGTGCTGAGATCGATCTTTCCGTCGATCAAAAGTCCGCGCAATGTTCGCTCGAAGTCACTCATCCTTGACTGGCTGTCAAAGACCTCAATCTTGGCGATCAGACGGTCCAGACGGAGTCGCACAGTGGGATAAGAAATGGAATACGCTTTCGCCAGCTCTTTCAACGAGCCGGACGCCAGCACGAAACGCTTCAGAAAAGCGAGATCTTCGTCGTCGAGCAGATCAATCCACTTCTTATGACTCATAACTGAATATTATTGATTCCAGATCAACAATATTCAACATTTTTCTGAGAATCTTTGCATTTTATTTCCATGAGAGCCCGCAGCAGGATGTTGGGGCTGGCTGGTTCCGTTGTCACTGCACCGGCTTGAGCTGGTCTGGAATTGAGCTTCTGGTATTGTTGCCCTGCTCGACCACCCTGATTGACTCCATGACGCATGTGTAGTGATTCCCCCATTTTGAATTGCGAGGCGCGATGGATCCGCAAGCGATCAGAGAGTTCATCGAGTTGAAGTGTCCCGGGACCCGAGTCTTGGTCGCGTCACGCGAAAGCGGTGCACCAGAAGCTGCCTGGGGCGATAGCTTTTTTATTTACGACCCCGAGGGAAATCTCCCTTCGCAGCGTCAGTTCCCCTACGCCACCATTGTCGTGAAAGACTACCCTGGGTTCGATGAGTTCTCGCAGCTCAACCGCCCCGGAATCTTCCGCCTGAACCTGGGACTGGGAAAGGACGATTTCCACACCGCCCTCGGTCTCTCCCCAAACAAGTTCCGAGAACCGGCCACACCTGCGGCAACCGAAGACTTTGCCGCAGTGAATCGGCTTATGCCCCACCCCGTTTACGCCGCCCAAGGTTGGGTCTGCATTCTCAACCCCTCACGTGAGACATTCCGTGAGACCATTGAGCCACTGATCGATGCTGCGTACCTGAAGTCTTTGAAAGCTTTTCGGCAGAGTTGAGTGGATATCCCCTGATCCTTTGGCCCCGGCAGACTCAAGACGATGATCATCACGGTATGACTCGATCGGACCGTAGTTGCGACAATCAGCATCACAGTCGAAATCATAAGAGATCTCGAACCGCCCCCGCTGATGAGCGACATGGACGCCAACCGCCCAAACCACCCGAATGCGGAGTGCTGACTTATGGACATCGGACTTCCGCAACAGAATTCGATCGTCGGCGATAAAGTCGATCTTCGCTCTTCCGTGAAGGGACTACGGAAGACTATTCTTAAAAAATCGGACGTTGCGACACGATTTGCCCAGACGGAGAGTTTTGTCAGGATGGCATATCAACGAGTTTGGCCTGGCCGCCCCGCACCTCTTGGCGCCACTTGGGACGGAAAAGGGGTCAATTTTGCGGTGTTCTCTGAACACGCGACTCAAGTTGATTTGTGTCTTTTCGACTCTCCCCTCGCGACAAAAGAGTCGGCCCGGATCCCCCTTCCCGATCAGACGGATCATGTCTGGAATGGATATCTTCCTGACATCAGACCGGGACAGCTCTACGGGTTTCGTGCCCACGGTCCCTACGATCCCGAGCGGGGATTTCGGTTTAATGCCAACAAGGTCCTGCTCGACCCCTACGCCAAGGGAATCGGACGAGACCTGATCTGGAACGACGCCGCGTTCGGCTACCACATCGGCGATCCGGCTGGTGATCTCAGTTTTGATGAGCGCGACAATGCGGATTCGGCCCCCCTCGCCGCCGTCATCAATCCCCGCTTTAACTGGGGCGGCGACAAGCCCCCCAAGACCCCCTGGCATAAGACGCTCATCTATGAGATGCATGTTAAGGGCTTCACGTGCAAAAGCCCCTGGGTCCCACGCGAGAGCCGCGGAAAATACGCCGGCGTTGCATGTGAAGGAACGCTTCGACATCTGCGGTCCTTGGGAGTGACGGCGGTCGAGCTGATGCCCGTCCATCACCATGTCGACGAACGGTTTCTGGTCGATCGAGGACTCACAAACTACTGGGGTTACAACACGCTGGCGTACCTGGCGCCCGAGATGCGGTTCGCCTCGATCCCGAACCCGCAGCAGACGGTCAATGAATTCAAGCGGATGGTTCGCCAGCTTCATCGAAATGGCTTTGAGGTCATTCTTGACGTGGTCTACAACCATACCTGCGAAGGAAATCATCTAGGCCCGACACTGTGCCTGAAAGGGCTCGACAACACCTCCTATTACCGTCTCGCTGACCCCCGCCGCTATTACCAGGACTACACCGGCTGCGGAAATACCCTGAACATGCAGTCGCCCCGCGTTCTGCAATTGATCATGGACAGCCTGCGTTACTGGGTGCAGGAAATGCACGTTGACGGTTTTCGCTTCGATCTGGCAGCGGCGTTGGCACGTGAACTTCATGACGTCGATAAGCTGGGGGCGTTCTTCGACATTATCCACCAGGACCCCATCCTGTCCCAGGTGAAGTTAATTGCCGAACCATGGGACGTCGGGCCGGGGGGTTACCAGGTGGGGAACTTCCCCGTCCTGTGGACCGAGTGGAACGGAAAGTATCGCGATTGCGTGCGTAAGTTTTGGCGCGGCGACGGACACACCGCCAGCGAGTTCGCCACACGCCTGTGCGGCAGTAGTGATCTCTACGAAGCAACAGGCCGCCGCCCCTACGCGAGCATCAACTTCGTCACGTCTCACGACGGATTCTCACTGCATGATCTGGTTTCATACAACCACAAGCACAATGAAGCCAATGGCGAAAACAATAACGACGGAGATAATCACAACATCAGCTGGAACTGTGGATCCGAGGGCCCCACAGATGACCCGGCAGTACTGAAAATTCGCGAACAGCAGAAGCGAAATTTCATGACCACTCTCCTGATATCACAGGGGGTCGCCATGATTCGCAGCGGGGATGAATTCTGTCAGTCGCAAGGTGGCAACAACAACGCCTACTGTCAGGACAACCCGATCAGTTGGCTGCGATGGAAACTGACGAAAGAAGAAAGACGGTTCCTGGAATTCACGCAGCGAGTCATTCGACTCTGGAAGTCGCAACCCGTCCTGCAGCGACGAAAGTTTTTTCAGGGACGAATGATTCGCGGCGAGCTGGTCAAGGACGTCGTCTGGCTCACTCCGCTCGGCCAGCAGATGACGGATGAAGACTGGAACAAGGACTACACCCGTTGCCTTGGAATGCGACTTGAAGGGGAGATGGAAGACGAGATCAATGAAAAGGGGCGCCCCATCTCAGGGGACACGCTCCTCATCCTGTTCAATTCGCACAACGACTCGATCCCCTTCCTGATGCCCCCGCACGCCGAGAATGAGTTCTGGCAACCCCTGCTCGACACGGCAACCGATTCCCTCTTGAAGCGGCTGACGTTCCAGGAACCGTATCCACTGGAAGGTCATTCCCTGGCTGTTCTCAGGCTGAATCGTCCAAAAGTACCTTTCGTCGATCGGGCCAAGTCACAGATCTGGCAATTCGTGAGGGACCAGCGCTGGCAGAAGCGTATTCGCTTCCCCCTGTTCCGCCCCGGAAACCCCTGATCCGCGCAAGTCCAATACGAACTGCGAAAACTCCTACATCGGACTCAACAGAGCGGCGACCAGCGGCTGGACCAGGCACTGGGTTCCGATCGCGGGCTGACAATGCGTACCGAATTTTGAGGGAGACCTTCTCGAATGGGCTGAGGTCTCCCACAGAAGTGTTCACCCCGGAACGACGGCCTTATCGCGAACTTCATTGCTTCAAACGTGAACTTCACTTCGCGCGGGCTGACAGATCCAGCCCCCTCCGAGAACGCGATCGCCTTCGTACAGGACCATCGCCTGCCCCGGAGCGACGCCGTACTGGGGTGCTTCGAACTGCACGCGAACACGTCCGTCCGATATCCGTTCAACCACTGCGGGGGCGGCGGTGTGCTGATAGCGAATCTGTGCGAGGCAGTCAAACTTCTCCGGCAGGTGGTCCTTGAGCCAGCTTAACCCATCTGCTTCTAACTCATAGCAGGCCAGATCTTCGTACTTGCCCAGCACAACGCGCCGCGTGTCCGGCTCGATTCGAATCACGAAGCGAGGTTCACCGAAGGTGATCCCTAACCCACGACGTTGTCCGATCGTAAACTGGTCGTATCCGGAATGTTTGCCCAGAACATTACCGGAGGGGTCCACAAAATCACCCGCCATGTCGGGTCGACCGCGATACCGTTCGAGAAAGCCGACGTAGTCGTTGTCAGGGATGAAGCAGATTTCCTGACTGTCGGGCTTGGTGGCCACGCGAAGTCCCGCTTCTCCTGCCAGTTCACGGATCTCGGGCTTATTGAAGTCACCGACAGGGAACATGATTCGATCGAGGATCTCGCGGTTAATTCCCGCCAGAACGTACGATTGATCTTTCGATCGATCTCGCCCACGCAGCAAGGCGGGTTCGCCGTCGATCGTTCCGATCCGCGCATAGTGCCCCGTCGCGATCCGCTCGGCACCGACGCTGACGGCAAAGTCCCACAACTTTCCAAACTTCAGCCAGTTGTTGCACATCACGCAGGGATTCGGCGTTCGCCCCGCAAGATACTC
Organism: Schlesneria sp. DSM 10557; assembly: GCF_041860085.1. Lineage (NCBI taxonomy): Bacteria > Pseudomonadati > Planctomycetota > Planctomycetia > Planctomycetales > Planctomycetaceae > Schlesneria > Schlesneria sp. DSM 10557. The sequence continues at coordinate 5,726,003 of NZ_CP124747.1, read as the reverse complement.
ATCGACGAAGTAGTCCTTGATCCTGCCGAACGCATCCGAAAAGTTCAGTGCGTGAAAGGGGATATCCAGAACGTCCGCCACGCGGCGGGCGTCGGCTGCATCCGAGGCACTGCAACAACCCTGCTTGTTCGCCTTCGCGCCAAGAATCGGCAGGGTCGGCAGCGGTGGGGACGGTAACGCGTCAACCACAGCGGGAGCAGAGGAAGCCTTGGGCTTGGGTTCGATTCGGCAAGTGGTTTCCTCGACGGCACCAGACCGCATAAACAGTCCGATGACTTCGTATCCCTGCTGCTTCAGCAGCACGGCAGCGGCAGAGCTGTCCACTCCACCACTCATCGCCAGCACCACGCGGATCGCCATTATGCCCGGACTTCCTGGAAATTACTTAAAACACGCTGAAAGGCGTCATCATCAACACAATTAAGACCGGCGACGCCTGACCAGAGCCGCGTTTTTTGACAGCCGATCAATCCAGACCATCGGAGGGTCCTGGATAAGGCCTGTTCTCACTGGCAGAGCACACAATGGCCACGGATCAGGATTTCGGTGATTCGGCCAATCTCGGTCACCGACTTGATTGCAGACTTGGGCAGTTCGACCTTGTGGAGGCAGGTCACACTACCGCAATCGACACAAATGAAATGGGCGTGCTGGCATCCATCAGGGTGCGACACGTCACGGATCTCGAATCGCCAGACGTGGTCCCCGAGTTCCCGGCGTGTTGCCAGGCCTGCCTCGACCAGATCGGTGAGGTTTCGGAGCACCGTCGCTTTGTCGAAACCAAGCGGAACCAGATCGGCCGCAATTTCCGCATGTGTTGCTGGAGACGTGGCCCGCTGCAACCAGTGCATCACCGCCAGTCGCGCTGCTGTCGTTCTCAGTCCGCAGTCAGAAAGAAGTTTCCGCGTCTTGCTAACGGCGTCAATGTCTATGTTTTGAGTCATATTCAACCGTTCTTGCGGCTTACACACCTTCTCGAGGGACAGGGAAGAGAAGACACAAAAGGATACCTTCAACAAACTGCGAAAGGCAATTCACAGCCGATTCCGCGACAAAGCCTTCTCTCCCGGATACGTCCTACTTCCGTTTCGGTCGCTGAAAAACCTTCTGGGCCCCCAGGATTGCCTCGACCAGTTTATCAACTTCGCCGCGCGTGTTGTAAAAGGCCAGACTTGCGCGAGCTGACGACGTCAGGCCATACAGGTCATGCAGGGGCATCGTGCAATGATGTCCCGCCCGAATAGCCACTCCCTGACGATCCAGAAGATCGGAAAGGTCGTGAGCATGCAGCCCTTCAATCACAAAGCTGAGGATCGCCCCCTTGTGGTCGACCGACGGCCCGAGCAGCCGAATTCCAGGAATTTCCCTCATCCGCTGATGGGCGTAGCTCGACAACTGATGTTCGTACTGAGCGATCCTGTCAAGTCCCACGGCGCGCAGATAGTCGATCGCGGTACTCATGGCGACCGCTTCGACAAACGGACAGGTCCCCGCCTCAAACTTGGCGGGAGGATCCGCCCAGGTCGACGACTGCTCGAACACCTCACGAATCATGTGACCACCCGCCAGGAACGGGTCCATCGCTTCCTGCAATTCGCGGCGAGCATACAGCACACCGATGCCGGTAGGGCCGTAAAGCTTGTGTCCCGAAAATGCCAGAAAGTCGATCTTCGCTCCCTGCACATCCGTGTGACCGTGCGGCACACTCTGAGCCGCATCCACGCAGATCAACGCACCGACGTCATGGGCTCTCCGCGCCAGTTCCGCAATCGGATTGACCGTCCCCAGCACGTTCGACATTGCGGTGACGGCGAGCAGTCGGGTCCGCGATGTCAAAACCTCATCCAGTCTGGAGAGGTCCAGTCGGCCATCATCGGTCAACGGGATGTATCTCAGTTCCGCTCCGGTCGCGCGGGCCGCGAGTTGCCAGGGAACGAGATTCGCGTGGTGCTCCATGGCATTCACCAGGACCTCATCACCAGGTTTGAGGAACTTTCTTGCCCACCCATGAGCCACGATGTTCAGCGACATCGTCGTCCCGGATGTGAAGACGATCTCGTCGACGTCGGCGGCCCCGATAAACTGGCGGACGTTTTCACGTGCGTTTTCCAGTTCCGTGGTCATCCGATCCCCCAATTCGTGGATGCCCCGATGGACGTTCGAATTGAAGTGCTCGAAACATTCGACCATTTTATCGATGACGACACGCGGTTTTTGAGACGTCGCGGCCGTGTCGAGATAGACCAGGGTTCGGTCGTTTGAAAGTCGCTGCGCGAGAATAGGAAAGTCGCGTCGAATCGACTCAACATCGAAAGCAGGATCAGCGGTGATAGACATGGGGTAGATTTTCGTCGCATGGCCTCGACCTGCTCAAAGCGCAGGTCGAGGTTTCTAGAACCAGGCCAAGGCGTCTGGCTCCGGAACAATAAGCGGTGCCACGCCGAGAGAAATTATAGACCGAGAGCGTCTTTCATCGAGTACAGCCCCGGTGACTGAGTCACCAGAAACTTGGCAGCGGTCAGCGATCCCACCGCGTAGCTGTCTCGAGATTGCCCCTTAACCGCCACTTCGAGGGTTTCTCCCAGCATTCCGTAGACGATCGTATGTTCGCCGACGTTGTCCCCGACTCGCAGCGCGTGATAGCCGATCTCATTCCGAGGACGCTGCCCTGTGCGCCCTTCCCGTCCATGCTTGTGTTCGGTCTGCCCCATCTCCGCAGCCACGATTTCGCCGAACTTCAGTGCCGTTCCGCTGGGTGCATCTTCTTTGTAGCGATGATGTCGTTCGATGATTTCTACATCGACCCCGCTCGAATGGTCCTTCAGGGCGCGAGAAGCATCCGCGACAAGTTTCATCGCGATATTGACTGCGAGACTCATGCTGGGCGCCATCAGAACCGGAATCACCTTCGACGCGGCGACGACATCGGCTCGCTGCGATTCTGTCAGCCCTGTGGTGGCGATTACCAGAGGAATCTTCCGCTCTTTGCTGAGCGTCAGGATATGAGCACACCCTTCGGGGGTCGAGAAATCGATGATCACATCAACCGGTTGATCGATGGTGGCACTCAGCGGCACATTCAGCTTACCAATCCCGGCCAGTTCTCCTGCATCGAGACCCAGCTTAGGGGACGACGCAGACTCGAAGGCGGCGGTAACTTGCAGTGCTTTGTCCTGATGGGCCAACGCGACCACACGCTGCCCCATCCGTCCGGCGGCACCGTTGACTCCTAATTTCAGAGCGTTTGACATTCAAAAATCCTCTTCATTCCGCTGTGTCTGTCACAAGCGGCGATTGTAATGAAATTCGACTCCCAAAAACATGGGCCCCAGCCCGGCGCAGCCCCGGCGATCCGATTTCATTCTGTCGAACGGGACCGGACAGCATGCGGGTACTCAGATTAACGACTCAAGACAACCCCACATGCACACCGAACCGGCAGGCAGCGATCAGCAGGCCGCAGCAGGGTCTCGAGGGACGCCGACACGAGCAAAACGTCCAGCAGAACCGACCAACCGCCGATTCAACTCAGCTTCGAAGAGTCAGAGGCGTCTTTGGTCGAGTCATCTCCCGTGATGCTCCCCCCTCGGCAGCAGAGAACAGGGCCACTTGATCGACGAAAGTGAGAGACAATCGTCGGAAGAAACAGAAACCGAGCGACTTAACAACATCGCGCGACTGTATGCGATCGCAAAAACGAAACGGGCGCAAAGACGCTCACCGCAACCCACTCACCCCTTCCCTGCGTGCAACACCCCTTGGCTGCGGGGCGAGGTCGCCGAGCGGATACCGCAGTCGGCCCGCTGCGCAATCGCTCACACTTGCGCGACCTGCCTTTTGGCAGAATCGAGCAGATTCAGAGAAGTACCTGCATCAGTGCGATGACAGATTCAGATGACGGCTTCCACGTCATCGGCCTTCAGGCTGGCCATCGAGTAGAAGAGATTCTCGGACTCGCATTTCTCAACGTACTCTTTGGGCATGGTCTCCAGCGTGGTGGCATCCCATTCGATGATCACCGACTGGCTGGGAGGTTTTCCTGATGTTTCCACAACGGAGCCCGTCCAACCTGCTAATGAGATCTCGGGAAATTCGGGCGAGTTAACGCCACCCTTTACTCGAATTCGAGATCCTTCAAGCCCTCCCGTGGCTTTTTTCTTCGCCATCAAAACCTCGCCAATCTGAACGGTCAAAAACGGTTCATCGAGTCACTTTGGAACGGATTCCAAAACCGACAATATCGAACAGTCACGCCTGAAATCAAGCACAGTCGCGAAGGAGCCGGAATGATTGAGCCCCGGCAGTAGCCCTTCGTCTGCCCCAGACGAGGCAGACAATTGGAGATGAATGACCTGCTGCGGTTATGACGCGGCGCTTTGAGAAAAGGTTACCAAGGTCCGTGGAGTCAAATGACTTCCCATTCGTGGGAATGGTAGCGAAAGATGTTCGGCTCGCTTGAAAGGGTGAAATCCATCTGGCATAGTTGGCCCGCTCCCTGCCGCCTCCCATCATGTGGGCGGGCTCGATTCCGAATGGACACAACCCATGCATGGCTTGCTGGCCTCAATCACGTTGCAGGACTTCCTGGTCAGGGTAATCTCGTCTACGGCGAAAATTCCCGCTGATTCAGAGACACTTCTTCTTGTTGCTTTCCTCTTGGCAGCAGTCATCCACGCCTCCCTGCTTCTGGGGTTGTTCGGTGGACTTCCCGTCTTCTACATCTGGCTCGAACGAAAAGTCGCCGGTCGTATTCAAGACCGCCTGGGCCCCACACGTGTCGGTGGCAGTTTCGGCTGGCTGCAAACGATTGCAGACGGCATCAAGTTGATCCAGAAGGAAGACCTTGTTCCCAAGGATGCCGACAACCTCGTTTTCCGCATGGCACCCTATCTCGCGACGATCGCCTCCTTCGGTGCGTTCATGGTTCTGCCCATCTCCGACGGCTGGGTCGCCGTTGCAGCAGAATGTGGAGCCTTTTTGATCCTGGCACTTATGTCACTCGAAGTCCTCGGGATTATTCTCGCGGGATATTCGAGCGGTTCGAAATGGGCACTTTTCGGCGCAATGCGCGAAGCGGCTCAAATGGTGAGCTATGAAGTCCCACTTGCGATCTGTGCCCTGATACCGCTGATGATCGCCGGATCGCTGAACTTCCAGGTGATCGGCCGGTTGCAGTCGGGCGGCTTCTGGAACTGGTTTCTGTTTCATGATCCCTTCACCTTTCTGGCCTTCTTCGCCTACTTCACTGTGGCAACAGCCAGTGTCAAACGAGCCCCCTTCGATCTGGCCGAAGCCGAAAGCGAACTGGTCGCCGGTTTCCATACCGAGTACAGCGGCTTCCGGTGGTCGATCTTCTTTCTGGCCGAATACTCGAGCATGTTTGCCGTCAGCGCCGTGGCGGCAATTCTGTTTCTGGGAGGCTGGCACGACGGTCTGATGATCGACAGCCTGTTCGACGGGTTGCGTGGTACGGGAAGCGGCTGGATTTCAGGATTCTCGGTCGGGACGTACATTGCGAATCTGTTCGGCGCGATCGTCCTGATTACGAAAGCCTGTCTTCTTGTCTTCGTGCAGATCTGGGTTCGGTGGACGTTGCCTCGCCTGAGAATCGATCAGGTGATGACCACCTGCCTGAAGTACCTCGTCCCGATCAGTTGCTTTCTCTTTCTGATGGCCGTTCTGTGGCCACTGACACTCACCACAGTCTTTTCACGTCCGATTCTGGCTGGTGCACCACTCGGTGAAAAAGCGGTCCTCCGTTCAACAGCCACTGGCATTCACGTCGCGTCAGAGGGCAAGGGGGGACCACAATGATTGAACAACTTCTGTTCTACACATTCGCCTTTCTTGCCTGCGGTGGCGCGATTGCTGTCGCCGCATCACAGAACGTGGTTCGAATGGCGTTCTGGCTGGTTGTATCTCTTGGTTCCGTCGCGGCACTGTTCTTTCTGCTCCATGCCGATTTTCTCGGAGCTGCCCAGCTACTGATCTATGTCGGTGGGACAGTCGTCCTGCTGGTCTTCGGTGTGATGCTGACTGCCAGTGGACCGTATTCCACGATCAAGACTTCACCGGCGGAAGGCATCACGGGTGCCGCAGTAGGAGTCCTGCTGCTCTTCGTCCTGATCTCTTCCATCGGCTATGTCGATTGGGCCGATATCACCGCCCGATCGCCGACCATCCCGGCAGCACCTGTTCTCGCCGACCTGACGCTCGGTGCACACGCCGAAGAGGTACTCGTGAATACCGGATCAACGCAGGCGAAAGCAGATCTGGAAGCACGCGTGCAACAGGGGCGAACGATCCGGCAATTGGGGATGAGCTTCCTGGGAATGCGTGTGGATCGAAACCTTGCCGAAGGAGGAGCACAGGGGTTGGCCCCTGGATATTTCTTGCCATTTGAAATTGTTTCCGTTCATCTGCTTGTCGTCTTGATTGGAGCTGCATACCTCGCGCGGGCAAAACGACGCGCCGTGTCGGAAGAAGCTGTCAGTCTGGAATAATGGCGATCGCTGCTCACAGCCACCGTCAGTCTGGAAAGTGAAATTCGATCATGGGTGAAATTGGCCTGAATGCCTATCTGATGGTAGGTGCAGTGTTATTCGTCTGCGGCGTTGTCTGCATGGCGACAAAGCGAAACGGCATCGGGATCCTGATGGGGGTCGAACTGGTGCTGAACGGCGCGAATGTCAATTTCGTCGCCTTCTCTCGCTATACGCCACTGGGTCTGGACGGTCAGGCAACGGCACTCTTCGTCATCGTTCTGGCAGCTGCCGAGGCGGCAGTGGCACTCGCGATCGCTCTCAACTTCTATAACAACCATTTGACAATCGATGTGGACCGAGGAAACGAGCTGCAGGGATAGCGATCTTCCAGGTGAACTGTGCCCGTCACTTGCGAAATGAATCGCTGCAAGTAACGTGCACTGGCTGAAATAAAGAGAGATCAGAAACCACGGACGAATCAGTCTGTGTCCAGCCCACATATTCAGTGATGGAATTATGACTGAGACTGGTGAAGTATTGATGTATCTGCTGACGGTGGCATGGCTCTTGCCACTTGTCGGCTTCGTCGTCGAGATCTACTGGCTCAGATGGTCGCATCGACTGCATCAGGGTGCCGCCTACACGGCCGTGGCGTGTATCGGCATCGGCTTTCTCTGCAGCCTTTCCGCATTGATCTATTGGGGCAACCAGACACACTGGGCGGCCTTGTCAGAGCCCGAACATCATGCTCACGTGGGGTCGCACGACGCCGAACACCATGACAGCTCGGCCCCCCACCACGACGATGCCAAGGCGCACGCTGAGGCTGTGCATGCAGACACCCATCCGGCGGACGATCACGCTGGGGGGGCTCACCCGACTCCCGCTGCTCCGAAGTACTTCTCCGGAACCTACTACGAACTGGCTCGTTTCAGTGGACTGCGGATCTCGCTGGACTGGTATATCGACAGTCTGACGCTGGTCATGTTCACGATGGTAACCTTCATCGCGACGTGCATTCATCTGTTTGCAATCGGCTACATGCAGGAAGAGCTGACCGAAGAATACGAAGACCATGAAGTCCACCTTCACAACGGAGGCCACTTCAGTCGTCCCGGACGATTCTACCGCTTCTTCGCCTATCTCTCGCTGTTCTGCTTTTCGATGCTCGGTCTGGTTCTGGCCGGCAACATTTTCCAGGTCTTTATTTTCTGGGAACTGGTCGGTCTGTGCAGCTACCTGTTGATCGGTTTCTACATCGAGCGGAAATCGGCGAGCACCGCAGCCAACAAAGCGTTCATCATGAACCGTGTTGGAGACTTTGGATTTCTGATCGGGATGATGATCCTGTGGACCTCGTTCGGGACATTCCAGTTCGGGGACCGCGGTGAAGGTGAACACGCCGAGGCAGGTCTGTTCACAATGGTTCGTGGAACCGACGGAACGCTCGACGTCTCGGACGACGGACTGCAGGTCCACTTGCGCGACGCTCATGGCCACCGCGCAGAGAAAGACGGACTGCCGTTGACGATCAGTTATTCACTGCTGGTCGCCGCAGGCTTGGGAATTTTTGCGGGCAGCATCGGAAAGAGTGCCCAGTTCCCGCTCCACACCTGGCTCCCCGACGCGATGGAAGGTCCCACACCTGTTTCCGCGCTCGTGCACTCGGCAACCATGGTCGCCGCCGGTGTCTATCTGGCAGGCCGATTCTACCCCGTGTTTACTCCTGAAGTGCTGCTGGGGATTGCTTACATCGGCTGCATTACCCTGTTCGTCGCAGCCACCATCGCCCTGGTCGCAACGGACATCAAACGGGTCCTGGCCTATTCCACGATCAGTCAACTCGGCTACATGATGCTGGGGATCGGAGTCGCGGGCTGGGGAGCAGGACTGTTCCACCTCGTCACGCACGCCTTCTTCAAGTCGCTGATGTTCCTGTGCTCGGGAAGTGTGATTGCCGGCTGCCACCATGAACAGGATATGCGGAAGATGGGCGGACTCCGCCACAAGATGAAGATCACCGCTTACACCATGCTCGTCGGCGTGATCGCCATTGCGGGGCTGGCAATTCCGGGGACCGCCATCGGATTCTCGGGCTTTTACTCCAAGGATGCCATCGTCGCTTCCGCTTTGGCCTACAGCGAATTAAATCCAAACCATTTCCTGTTGTTCATCACGCCTCTGGTCACGGCAGGAATCACGTCTTTTTACATGTTCCGTCTCTGGTTCATGACGTTTGCGGGCGAACCTCGTGATGCTCATGTTTATGAGCACTGCCACGAGAATCCGCGAATCATGACCGTTCCGCTGATTGTCCTGGCAGTCCTTGCAGCCGCGTGTGCCTGGCCAGGCGAGAGTGGACCGCTGTATCGGTTGATCACCGACAGCGAGACCGTCCCGGCCGCAAGTCGCGTTGTCTCCGCAGGGGCATCACAAGTCACGCTGCCCAGCCATCACGGGCATGACAGTGACGTCCACCACGTTCATGCAATGGCGGGGTTCCTCGCTTTGGTCGCCGCCTTCGTCGGTATGGGCCTCGCTTACCTGCTGTACGTGAAAAAGTCGGTTGATCCGGATCAGGTTCGCAAGCAGTTTTCTTCGGTCTATGACTTCCTGGTCGACAAATGGCGATTCGACACGCTGTACGATGTGATGTTTGTTGCCCCCGTTCATGTGGTCGCCAAGTGGTGCGTGAACTTTGACCGGAAGGTGCTTGACTCCATTCTGCACGGAGCTGCGGGCCTGACAGTGATGGTGTCCAAACTTGACCGCAAGTTCGATGAGACGTTCATCGATGGTCTGGTCAATCTGGTCGGAAGCATGACATACACAGTCGGATCATCGCTGAAGGCCGTTCAGACCGGTCACCTGCGGCAGTATGTGATGTGGATCGCAGTTGGCGTCATCGTTTTGTTTGGTGCCCTGTACACGACAATTCCGAAGTAATCTTGGATTCTGCCTGCCATCTGAATGGTTGATGCACGAATGAGGGAATGAAATTCATCATGAGTTCGGAAACAATCCTGACCTGTATCGTCTTCTTGCCAGCCGTCTGGGCGATCCCGCTGCTGTGCTTTGACGCGAAAGCCAAGGAGGCGATGCGATACTGGGGAGTGCTGGGAACGGCGCTCACGTTCGCATTGACCCTGCAGTTGTGGGCGCAGTTCGATCCATCCCAGTCGGGAATGCAGTGCCGGATTTCGGTTCCCTGGATCCCCAACTGGAACGCAAATTTTACTTTGGGAGTCGACGGAATCAGCTTGCCGCTGATTGTGCTGTCGGGCTTTGTCTGTCTGCTGTCAATGCTGGCTTCCTGGAGCATTGAGAAGAACTTCAAAGGCTACCTGATGCTGTTCCTGTTACTGGAAACCGGCATGATGGGCGTCTTCACTGCACTCGACTTCCTGCTGTTTTACGTCTTCTGGGAAGTCATGCTGCTGCCGATGTATTTCCTGATCGGGATCTGGGGTGGACCTCGGCGCGAATATGCGGCCATCAAATTTTTCCTCTACACGCTGGCCGGCTCTGTGCTGATGCTGATCGCCATGTTGATGTTCTACTTCAACAGTGACCGCACATTCGACCTGCTGGAAATGGCTCGTATCGCCGCGGGAACCAGTGATGGTAAGGCCCCCGTATACGGGACGACGATGCAGATCGCCGCCTTCATCATGCTGTTCATCGGGTTCGCGATTAAGCTGCCCGCGTTCCCCTTCCACACCTGGTTGCCCGATGCCCACGTCGAAGCCCCCACGCCAATCTCCATGATACTGGCAGGGGTGCTGCTCAAGATGGGGGGCTACGGAATCATCCGCATCGCGTTCCCGCTGGCTCCGTATGGTGCACAGTATGCCGCGTATTTTCTCGTCGGGCTGGGCGTCTTCAGCATCATTTACGGTGCGTTTGCAGCGATGGCTCAAACCGACTTCAAGCGGCTCGTCGCTTACAGTTCGGTCAGTCACATGGGCTATGTCCTGATTGGAATCGCGGTCTGGAAGATCGTCGACGGTCGGACGCTGGGGCGTTCGTACTGGGAAATGGGAATCAATGCGGCGATGTTCCAGATGATTGCCCACGGGATTTCCTCCACCGGGATGTTCTTTATGGTCGGAGTTCTCTACGACCGGGTCCATCACCGTGACATCAACAAGTTTGGTGGCATCGCTCAGTTTATGCCGCACTATTCAGGCCTGGCCGCAGTCATCTTCTTCGCTGGACTGGGGTTGCCCGGACTATGCGGCTTTGTCGGCGAAGTCTTTTCGGTCCTGGCCTGCTGGAACTTCAGCCCCCTGCTGGCGATTATTTCTGCCAGCGGAGTGATCCTGACCGCAGGCTACATCCTGTGGACGCTGCAACGGGTCTATCTGGGTCCTGAGTACAAAGGCCCCCACCCGGAAGCACTGGTCGAAATGAATCCGCGCGAACTCGCGATTGGTTACACGCTTGTCGCCACAGCGATTCTGTTTGGCGTGCTGCCTCAACTGCTGTTCAATCCGATGCAGGCATCGGTTCAGGTACTGACAGAGAGCCTTGCATCCTCATACGAGGCGCTGTACGGCGCGGTGACTGCGATGCAGACATCGCAATGGAAGTAGTTGCCGGCGTTCGTTGTTCCACATCCGCAAGCCGCTTTACTGATAGCGAATCCGATGGATTTTGAAGCTCTATATCAGCAGTTTTTGAGTGGTGACGTTGCCGGGCAGGTTTCCCTGCTTCGCTCGCTCAAGATCATCCTGCCGGAACTGATTCTTTCCGGCTCGATCATCTTGATGCTGCTGGCACGACTGACCAGTCTCGACAAGATTATCCCGACACACTGGTTTGCCGTGGCGGGAGGGATGGGCGCGTTCGTTCTCATCTTGTCGCAGTTCTGGCAATTCACGGTTGGTGAAGCGGTCGGCGGCGAGATTTTCACAGGTCTGGCCGTTCACGATGAGTTCTCGACGTTCTTCCGTGGGTTCCTCACATTTTTCCTGGTCTTCGTGATCGCCCTGACAGTCCTGACAGGGATTCCCGATGATGAGGACGCTCCTGATTTCTACTCGCTGCTGTCGGGTGCTGTGGTGGGCATGATGCTGATGTCCAGCGCGAATCACTTGCTGATTCTTTTCCTGGGAATAGAGATGGCCAGCGTTCCCAGTTACGTCATGACGGGATTCCTGAAAGGTCGCCGACGAAGCAGTGAAGCGGCCCTGAAATTCGTTGTGTATGGAGCCGGGTCGGCCGGTGTGATGTTGTTCGGCATCAGCCTCCTTGCGGGTCTACTGGGAACGGCCGAGTTTCCCGAGTTAGCCCAGCGGTTCCAGGCCGTCTTCGCGAATCGCGGGGGAATGCAGGATCCCGCCACCCGCTGTGCGGTTCTCGCACTCCTGATGATTTCCGTCGGGTTCGCATTCAAACTCTCACTGGTCCCCTTTCATTTCTGGTGCCCTGACGCCTTTCACGGTGCTCCCGCTGAAGTCGGTGGATTCTTGTCGGTTGCTTCCAAAGCAGCGGCATTCGCCTTGCTCGTTCGTCTGTCGCTGGCCCTCGCCGGGGACGGCTCGGGTGCTCTTTCGCAGCTTTCACTCTCGTGCGGACTCGGACTGGGACTGGTGGCGATTGTCACGTCGACATTCGGCAACCTGGCCGCCTATTCGCAGCGAAATATCAAACGAATGCTCGCCTATTCCACCATTGCACACGCCGGTTACTCGCTGATGGCAATTGCAGCACTGCTGGTCCTGCAAAGTGTGCGAACGGACTCAGCCTTTCAGGTTGCACACCCCGGAAACGGTCCTCGCGCGATGGAAGGGCTGCTCTATTACATGGGCGTCTACCTGTTCATGAATCTGGGGGCCTTCGCCATTGTCGCGCTCATTCGGAACCAGACTTTTTCGGAAGAGATCGAAGACTACAAGGGTTTGGCACAGCAGGCTCCCGTGCTGGCAATTTGCATGGCGATCTGCATGTTCAGCCTGGTCGGCATTCCGCCACTCGGCGGCTTCTACGGGAAAGCCTTTATTTTCGCATCGGTTTATGAATCAACGCACGTGCACTGGTTCATGTGGCTGGTCCTCGCTGCGGGGGGACTCAACACCGTGATCAGTTTGTTCTACTATCTCCGCGTCGCCAAAATCATGTGCATCGATTCTCGACCCTCCGGGGCGGCCACCGTCTCCATGCCAGCCAGTTCCTCTCCTGCGATGTACGTCATGCTGGTCTCAGGAATGGTGGTTTTCCTGGGGATCATTATCGATCCACTGACGAAAGTCGCACTTCAGGCGGCCCATGCCTTTTTTTGAACCGCAGATGGACCCTCGGTGATCGTCACATCGACCGGTCGACCAAACCAAAGCACAACTGAAGTCAGTGACTAGTAAAATCGATCCCGGCCAGATTCCCTCGGGCCACCCTTTTGTTCTCATAGACGGCTAGTTTCTTATGGCACACGTGCAACACAATGCCAGGCTCAACGAACTCCTGATCGCGCTCGGAAAAAGCCTGCTTCAATATGTTGGCCAATGCAGCTCGTGGTCCAGCCGGTCTCAAAAGGGAGTCGAAGCAGAGTTCCAGAAAATTGTGGCCGTTCAGCAGGAACACGTCGCAAAACTTTCCGCTCTGCTGACCGAGCGACGCTGGACGATCGATTACGGCGGGTTTCCTGCGGATTACACCGACCTGCATTTTCTGTCACTGAATTATTTGCTGAAACTGATTCGTGTGAACCAGCAGGAACTGCTAACGGTGCTGGATGAGGCGTCTCACACCTGCATTCACGATCCGGAAGCAAGCGCCCTCATCAGCGAAATCCTGACATCGGAACGTGAGCTGACCGAGCGACTGAACAACCTGGTGCCGGCCGGGGCAAAAGCGACGGTGTGAAGTTTTTTCTCCCGGATTGTCGTACCAGCCCAATTCCCTATCTTTCTGCCCGTTGCTCTGGAATCGTGGGGCACGACGTCCCGCGGAATACTTCGACCACTTACCCGTCAGCGGTTGAAGTGCTATCGTCTCTCCCCGAGGACCGCCACCGCGTGACGGTGCTGTCCCTGCCTGGGGGCATTCTGTCTGGCTCAATTGAGTCAACTGACGCGGTTCTTCTCTTCGCTGGCTCATGAGACTTCGCACTCACGGCTCAGGTTCAGCCAGAGGACGAAGGTATCGTCCCGCCAGGCATGTCAGACAGAATTTTGCACTTTAAGAATTAGGGAAAGAGACAATGGAGTGGATTGATACCCATTGCCATCTCGACGAAGACGCCTTTACACAGGACTGTGAAGAAGTCGTGACCCGCGCGGTCGATGCGGGCGTTAAGGCGATGCTGGCGGTGGGGATTACACTGGAAAGCTGTCGCCGCGTTCTCGAACTGGCCGAACGTTTTCCCCAGGTCCACGCGATTGTCGGACTTCATCCGAATTATGTCGCGGCTGCCAATCCGGGTGATTGGGAGCAAATTGTCGCTCTGGCGAAATCACCCAAGGTTGTGGGATTAGGCGAAACAGGCCTCGATCAGTACTGGGATCATTCGCCCATCGAATTGCAGGCCGAATTCTTCGATCGGCACCTCGAATTGTCTCGCGAACTGGATCTCCCTTTTGTCGTTCATTGTCGCGATGCCGAGGAAGCGGTTGTCAAGCAACTGAAAACACATGCGGAACGCGGCCCCCTCAATGGGGTGATGCATTCGTTCTGTGGCTCTGTCGAGACCGCCCACGTCTGCATGGAAATGGGAATGTCTCTTTCCATCAGTGGTATGGTGACTTTCAAGAAGAATGAAACGATCCGCAAAACAGTAGCGACAATTCCGCTCGATCGACTGCTGATCGAAACCGATGCGCCGTACCTCGCGCCGACGCCGTTTCGCGGCAAGCGGAATGAGCCAGCCCACGTCCGTTTGACGGCCGCTTGCCTTGCCGAAATTCGCGGAGTTTCGAAAGAAGAGATTGCCGAAGCGACCACGGCGAATGCTCGACGGATCTTTCGGCTTCCAGTCGGCTGAGGAAACGGAACGTTTCCGTTTCGAGCAGGCGTCGCGCCGTGCTGCCCCGGTTCGCGTCTGACGATTTTCGTTCCAACGCTAAACGGTGCACAGTCTGAGGGAAGAGTCTGAAAGATAATAAAGGCGACTTACGCCAGGACGTCGTGAATCACATGTCCGTGTACGTCGGTGAGTCGCCTGTTAGCCCCATTGTGACGAACACTCAGACGTTCGTGGTCAATCCCCAGCAGGTGCAGAACCGTTGCGTGAAAGTCATACGTCGTTGTCACGTCACGCTCGGCACGCCACGACCAGGGGTCACTTGCGCCATAGCTCGCACCGGCTTTGACCCCCGCCCCCGCAAGCCAGCCGACAAATGTTCCGCCGTTGTGGTCTCGCCCCTCGCTTCCTTGAGAGAAGGGCATCCGACCGAACTCCGTGTTCCACAGAACCAGCGTGTCTTCGAGGAGTCCGCGCTGCTCAAGATCCTCCAGCAGCGCGGCAATCGGGCGGTCGGTCGAGCCGCACATGGGTGGAAGCTCATTAACGATACTGGTGTGATTGTCCCAGTTGTTGGCAGCCCCGCCTGCCCCGCTCCAGACCTGAACGAACCGCACACCCCGTTCGATCAGTCGCCGAGCCAGCAGACAGCGACGACCGAAGTCTTCGGTTCTCTTCTCATCCAGTCCATAGGCTTTGTGCGTCGCCTCTGTTTCACTTCGGATATCCAGAGCCTCGGGTGCACTCAACTGCATCCGCGCAGCAAGTTCATAAGCACGGATCCGAGCGTCCAAACGAGAATCTCCCGGGTTCACGGCGAGGTGTTGGCGATTGAGTTTCTGCAGCAATTCCCGACCTTCCCGATCCGCTTCTTCAGTAATGAAATGAGCGGATTCCGGGGGACGGAGATCTGGAATCGGTGCCGGCAGACTGGTGTTGAGAATCGTGGCCTGGTGAGTCGACGACAGAAAACCGGCTGAAAAATTCCCCTTCTGGTTATAGGGAAGCCCGCGCGCATCGGGGAGCACCACGAATGTCGGGAGATTGTCAGTGAGACTTCCCAACCCATAACTGACCCAGGCCCCCATTGAGGGAAAGCCGGGCAAGAGAAACCCCGTATTCATCAGATAACTTCCCGGGCCATGAACATTGGTCCGGGACTGCATTGCCATACAGAAAGCCAGTTGATCGACCTTCCTGGCCAGGTGCGGAAGCTGATCCGATACCCAGCGTCCGGTTTCACCGTGCTGTCGCAACTCGAATGGGGGCCTTAGTATCTTTCCCGGGGCACTCGTTGCGGCTTCGACTCGGATCCCTTCCCCGGGATCGAAATCCTCACCCCCCTTCTGAAAGAGGAGCGGCTTATAGTCGAACAAGTCCATCTGACTTGCGCCGCCGTTCATAAAGAGTTGGATGACCCGCCGAACTTTGGCCCGGTGATGCAGTCCGCCGTTCAGATCGGGCTGCGGCTCATCCGCGAAAAGCTGGTCGCGCCCAAACAGATTGGCGAGGGCCAGCGAACCGAAGCCGCACGCCGTGGAAGACAAAAGATCGCGACGGGAAATGAAAGGCTTTTCCATAGACGCCCCTCTCTCGACCGGAAACAGGCGTCGAGAAATTCTCAACTCAGGTGCTTTAGCCGACCGTCAATGGCCGTATGCGGCACAATTCTACAGGAGAAACTGGTAATGCTCGCCCCGAATTTGTGGCATGTACGAGGAATTGATTCAATCGTCCCACTCAATTTGGTGCTCGACACCCACAGCGAGCAAGTTCGTGGACGCCCCTTATTCTGGGCGACTATCATGACACAATCGTTCGTTCGGCCTTAACCTCGAAAGTTTGCGACAAAGATGAGTCTTCCCGAAAGTGTTTCCTCGGATCCACCCGTCGATTCGGAGCTCATCGTCGTCGATGCCGACCACTATTCTCCCTGGTTCGACCTGAAAGAGTTGTGGCGATATCGCGAGCTGGTCTGGATCTTTGCCGAACGTGACATCAAGGTCCGCTATCGTCAGACCGCAGTCGGAATCGCGTGGACAATCCTGCAACCGCTCGCCCAGATGGTTGTCTTCACAGGCCTCTTTCGCATGCTGAAGACGGAACCCGTCGAGGGTAGTCTCCCCTATCAGGTGACCAGCTTTTCCGGGTTGCTCCTGTATCAGCTTTTTTCCGGGATACTGGCTGCGTCGACGGCGTGCCTCGTGGATAATCGCCAGGTCGTCACCAAGGTCTATTTTCCTCGACTCGCCCTTCCCTTATCAGCTTGCCTCCGCCCCCTTCTCGATTTTGGCATCGGGATGGTGGTTCTCATGCTGCTGATGCTCTGGTTCCGGGTCGTGCCGGGCCCCGCCGTGATCCTTGCTCCGTTCGTCGTTTTTCTGACGGTCCTGTGCGGACTCTCGATTGGGCTGTGGCTTTCTGCACTGAATGCACATTATCGGGATTTTGGATATGTCGTCCCATTCATGCTGCAACTGGGAATGGTCGTCAGTCCGGTGCTGTACGAATCGAGTCTTATCCCTTCCGAGTGGATCGGGCTTTATCACCTGAATCCGATGGCGGCCTTACTCGACAGTTTTCGCTGGACGCTGTTCGGAACCAATGCTCCGCACGGGACCCTGGTGCTGATCTCCCTGACTTCTCTCACCTGTCTGCTGCTTTCCGGAGCGTGGTACTTTCGTCGCGTTGACCGGTTTCTAGCCGACAGTATCTGACATACGGAAATGCCCTCTGGCCCAGGGGTAAGTGACGTGTGGCACAGGGGTAATTGACGCGGTCCCTCTGTGAAAACGAAAAAACCGTCGACAACTCAGGGCGAGCCGTCGACGGTATGAATCGTCTGGGGGGAGACGATTGGAGGGATCCTTCACTGACTTGCGTCTCGCGGATCAGGGCGAGATGGGAATCTGATTAACGGTGTCTTTCACCGAGTTGATTTCACTGACAGCGATGGCACTGAGGACCACGGCAGCAATCACACCGCCGGTCAGCAGAACCAGAGTCGGGTCGACGGCACCGAACTGTCCGCGAGCCCCGTTTTCGCCCATCACGAGCAGAGCATGCTCTTTGGCGGAAGGAGGAGCGGTCTTTTCAGACCAGACACGGAAGACACCATCGGTATTGCCGGAGCCAACCTGGTAGATTCCGCTCTTGAGGTTCTTGAAGGAGTAGGTTCCTTCATTGTTCGTCACAGTCTGAGCAATTTCCTTGTTGTTCTGTTTGAGAACAACTTTTGCCCCTTCGATCACCTTGCCGGAGTGGTCGCAGACGCGCCCCGTCATGGTGCCACCGGCGGTCAGAACCAGATCAGGTACTCGGTTGACCTTGCCCGCTTTCGCGACCGGCGCCTTTGCGGCAGGTGTGTCTGCCAGCAGACGGGTTTGCGGGACCATCATACCGAATGCGGCGAGGCTGACGGCCATGCCCTTGACGAAGCGAATTCCGAACATGCGTTCCTCCTTGAATTTCCATAGCGACGAGTCGAAAGGTCCTGTTCCGATCGCAGACGTCGCCGCTCGGGAACAGACATGACAGTGGGTAAATTGCAGAGAGAGTTAACTGAGATGTGATGCTGGACGGGACGGGGCGGAGTATAGCCGGGGGCTGAAACCGGTCAATTGGAATGGTCCACGCTCACCACGCCAGATGCCTTTTTTTTGAACTTTGTGATCAATCGGGCCTGAAGATCGGCGGATTCTGCACTTCAAGTGGTCATTTGACGTCTAAAACAGCCAATTTCGACTCCAGGCTGGCCTGCGGGGCAGCATCAGGCGGCCTGTTTTGTGGTGTCCCGGCTGCTTCCCCATCAGTCGGGGTAAACCTATAATCGCCGCTTCGAGTGATTTATCGGGTCACTACAGCTGTGACGACATTGCTCGATACGGGTCGTTCTCTTTCGATCCGGCGGCTTCATGAAACTAGTAAGGATTGACTTACGTGCTTCGGACTCATACCTGCGGTGAATTGCGAACGGCCCACGTCGGACAATCAGTCACTCTGTGCGGCTGGGTCGATACCTACCGTGACTTCGGTGGACTTGTTTTCATCGACTTGCGAGATCGTTACGGCATTACACAAGTCGTCTTCAGTCCCTCATTCGCCGAAATGCATGCCGTCGCCCGCTCCCTTCGCAACGAAGATGTCATCAAGGTGACGGGCGAAGTCGTCGCACGCCCTGCTGACATGCAGAACCTCAAGCTGGAAACGGGCGAAATCGATGTTAAAGGCCGCCAGCTGGAAGTGCTCAACAAGAGCAAGACACCGCCGTTCTTTCCGACCCAATCGGATCTCCCGAACGAAGAGCTTCGCCTGAAGTACCGCTTTCTGGACCTGCGTCGACCTGGTGTTCAGCAGGCCTTGATCCTGCGGCACAAGCTGTCAAAGGCCACTCGCGACTACTTCGACGAACAGCAGTTCCTCGAAATCGAAACACCGATGCTCGGTCGCAGTACTCCGGAAGGGGCTCGCGACTATCTGGTTCCCAGTCGAGTGCACGAAGGAAGCTTCTATGCGCTTCCGCAGTCGCCTCAGATCTACAAACAGATTCTGATGGTCGCCGGTTACGACCGCTACTTCCAGCTCGCCAAATGTTTCCGCGACGAGGACCTGCGTGCAGATCGGCAGCCCGAGTTCACGCAGATCGATGTCGAAATGGCCTTCGTGAAACAGGATGACATCCTCAACATGATCGATGGCCTGATGGCCCGGCTGGTCAAGGTTCTTCGTGGAACCGATCTGCCACTCCCTCTTCCACGGTTGACCCACCGCGATGTCATGGAGCGGTATGGCAGCGACAAACCGGATCTTCGCTTCGGACTCGAACTGATTGATCTGGGAGAGATTGCCCGGGATTGTGATTTCGGCGTCTTCAAGTCAACGATCGAAGCCAACGGCCGGGTACGCGGATTCTGCGTCCCGGGAGCCGCCGAAAAGTACAGCCGCAAACAAATCGACGACCTGACCGAATTCGTCAAGCAGTACGGTGCCAAAGGGCTGGCGTTCTTCCGCGTCAAAGAGGACGGCCTCGACTCGCCGATCGCCAAATTCTTCAGCCCCGAACATCAGCAGGCCATCATCACCAAGTTGCAGGCGAAGGCCGGCGACCTGCTGTTCTGCGTCGCAGACACGTTCAAAGTCAGTTGTGCGGCGTTATCGGCCCTGCGTCTGCGCCTGGGTAAAGAACTGAATCTCTACGATCCTCAGGAACTGAAGATCGCGTGGGTGCTCGACTTCCCCATGTTTCAATGGAACGAAGAAGAGAAACGCTGGGACGCAGAACATCACCCATTCTGCCAACCGGTCGAAGAAGACATTCCTCTGCTGCAGACGGATCCGGGGAAAGTACGAGCTCAATCGTATGACCTCGTTTGCAACGGATATGAAGCCGCCAGCGGAAGCGTCCGAATCCACGACCCCGCCGTCCAGCAGGGAATCTTCAATCTGCTCGGCATCACGAACGAAGAAGCGGAAGCACGCTTCGGATTCCTGCTGGAAGCACTCCGCTACGGGGCGCCGCCGCACGCGGGAGTTGCACTGGGTCTGGACCGCTGGGTCATGTTGTTCCTTGCATCGGACAACATCCGCGACGTCATTGCCTTCCCCAAGACCCAGAAAGCCAGCGACATGCTGACCGGCGCCCCCGCTCCGGTCGACCTGAAACAACTTCGCGACCTGCACATCAAGGTGGACGTGCCGAAGTAGGCTTATGGAGATCGGCACCGGGCACCGGGCAGATCCCGATGTCAGGATCGTCGAACTCCATCAACCGTTCGTGCGAATAAACAAACACCTCGCGTCGGGCATTACAAGCCGGACGCGAGGTGTTTTGTTAATTCTCCACGGTGACCTATACGTCCCCCCGCTTGGTCAGAAGAGAGTGACTCACTGAGAAATTGAATGGGTCGGGCAGCTCCCTATCCGTGTCCCCTTCAAGTGGGCAAGCGGGACGTTGACTGCGGGGAAATGTGCTGCCGTCATGCACGGGAGGCGGACTTCGCGATCCACCCGAGTCAACTGGACACCTGGCTATTTCGCCCCCTCAACCGAGACGGTCGCGGTTGCAGTCGGAAAATTCTTCGGAACCGGAATGGTGACTTTGCCCGTCGCAACCCATTCCGCGCCGCGTCCAAATGTCGTCTGGAAACCGACGCACTTCATTGAGTAATCGCCGTGACCAAGCAATGTCGTAAAGACCTTGCCTTTTCCGTAAGGAATCCACCAGATCAGTGGCTCGTGTTCTTCAGTCCCATTCGTGGAGCCTGCCGAGAAGGCTGTTGCCAGGATGTGCATGTTGGCAGCGGGCCCCCGCTGGCCGTGATACAGTTCGTCTTTGACGTGCATCCATTCCGCAGGGATTCCCAACATGACGGGGTGCTGTCGATCTCGGGTGACGATCGTATAGTCATGCTGAGAACCATGCCCGGCACCAGGGCCCTCACCCTTCGGCAAAATAAGAGTTTTGCCATCTTTACCCACCGTAACGCGTGATCCGAATTCAGCACCTCGCCAGCCCAGCCCAATCATCTTGTTATATTCGGGCCAATCCGAAAAGGCGTTATTGGCAGCATGAACAATCACTAAACCGCCCCCTTTTGCGACGAACTCCTCCAGCGACTTCTGGACGGGCTGGGGCCAGCTTTGACCGTTGTAATTGCTGATCACGACCTGGTACTGGTCGAACTGAGGGCGAAAGGCATCCCATTCGGCAGCCGGTTTTCCCTGCGGGGGCGCGGTCGCAACATCGACCTGGAAGCGTCCTGTTGCTTCCAGACACGCCTGAAGCAGCGGCGTCGTGGTTCGCCAGTCATGATTGTTCTGGCCGTCAACGATAAGCGCACGAACCTTGTCGTCCGCATTGAGAGGCGTTACGCAAGTTGTGACAATAAAAAAAGTTAGAAACAGCCAAACAAAACTTGAGAATCTGTGCGGCCAAGTCTGTCGCAGCATCAAAATCACTCCGCAAAGGCGCAATGGGACGAATGTCTGGTGCGATCGTTATAGCACGCACGAATGGGACTCGCACGGTACACGGATTATTCGCTACGGCTTGCTAGCTTCGCGAAACAATTCCCTGAACCTGCAATTTTCGCGATGTCGAGTTCTCCCTCGATATGATCAGATGACGATTAGGAGTGCGTCGCAAGTCAAAGGCCACACACTCCCGAAATCGATCTCCCGCCTACCAGAGTGGTCACTCGCTCGGCGGTGATGTCTAGAATGCTTTTGACGGCGACTGCGAAGTGTCAGGAACTGGAGAGACAACAACTTGGAGAAACGTTCATGGCGTACGAACGACGCCGCGAACGCCGAATAAGGAGACACGCAAATGCTCGTTCTATCTCGACAGCGCGATGAAAGTATTTTCATCGGCGACAACATCAAAATCACCGTCGTCGACATTCGTGGCGACAAAGTTCGCCTGGGGATCGAAGCCCCGACAGACATCCCCGTCCATCGACAGGAAGTCTACGAAGCGATTCAGCGAGAGAATCAGCGAAAGTCAGAAGAGGCAACGAAGTAATCAAGGCGTGGGATGATAGACCCCGGGCATCCATCCTCATTTCCACGACATCTGCCATCATTTGGCGCATTCGGACTGAGTCGCCGCACTTCGCCGATTTTCTGCACAATTGATCAAGTCGACGGACAATGAAAACACTGCAAGCTACGCCTTTTGCCTTGTCGCCCGCCCAAATAAAACGCAAGCCGGACTAAAAAGTCCGGCTTGCATCGTTTATTGCCATCTCAGGCAGCACCGTCTACTTGCGGTCGCCCGATCGATATTGGAATTATTCTGGCTGCTTGGCCGGTTCGCCTTCCGCAGGAGCAGCGGGAGTTTCAGGAGCGCCAGTCGAAGGTGTTGCGGGGACTTCAGCGCCGCCACCCGTGGTCGAACCACCACCCGTTGGGGCGGAAGAAGCCAATGGAGGAGGTGTTTTTGTTTCTTGCTTTGCAGGTTCGCAGCCGAGAATCATTGCCGAGATTCCAAACGCCATCAGCAATGAGCACATCATAGGAGACTTGAGCATTTCGTTCTTCCAACCTTCTTCATCGGCTCACAACTCATTTGGAGCAGATGATGGTGACCGTCTTTCGACGTATTGACCGCGCCGCTGACCCTTGCGGCTTGCCGGCCCCCAGTGGCCAGCATCTCTACATCCATTACAATGGTTACCATTCTGCATTGCAACCATCGAAGACATACTGTCCTGACAATTCCCGCTCAATCTGCTGCGTTATACCGAGAGTGCGATATGCGTAATTTGAATGCACCGAATCTGATTACTCTCGCCAGGCTGTTTCTTTCGTTTGTGCTCTTCGGCATGATTCAGGCAGGGGCGAACTGGCTTTGGGCCGCCGGGCTGTTTCTGTTTGCCGTGGCCACTGACGTACTGGACGGGTACATCGCTCGAAAATACCAGTTAATTACGCAACTGGGCCGGATCCTCGACCCCTTCGTCGATAAGTTCATTACCGGTGGAACATTCCTCTTCCTGCTTCCCCATCCGCAGTCCGGGGTCACCCCCTGGATGGTCGTCATTGTGATTGGCCGCGAGATGCTCGTCACCAGCCTGCGCGGCTTCCTTGAACAACAAGGGGCGGACTTCTCGGCTTCGGCATCCGGGAAACTTAAAATGTTCCTCCAGTGTGCGGCCGCCATCGTGGCGATGATTTCGCTGGATCCGTCCGTCTCGGGTTGGTCCGCCGCAGGGGTGAGCTTCGCTCAGATCCGCGACGGCCTCCTTTGGACAATGGTCGCCGTCACAGTCTGGAGCGGATACGACTATGTGATTCGTGCGATCCGAATCTTGAGTCAGAACCGATAACCTCGAGATCGAGATGGGCCTGACGTACGAAGAGGCAAGATGACGGTCACTGCGCGGATTACCAGACTTCTGCGTCATCAGAAATGAGTCGCCTGACCAGACAACTTCTGCGAATGGGGTGAATGACTTCGCGTGTTGTCCCCCGCACCCATGCGGGCCATCCAAGTTCCGACAGCCCTCGCAACATCACTCCGCGCGGCAAGGACCAGTAGATGCCAGGCAATTGAGTCACTGGCGTTCCATTAGCGAGATTCGGAAGTAGACCTGTCCGGGCGCTCTCGGCAGACGCACTCTCAGATTTCCACGAATCAGGAGGTTCTGTGCGACGCCGTCGCACACCCCGACTGACCAGCTGGGCTATTTGCTGTTGGAGTCGAGCGAGAAGAGACCTTCACTGGCGATCAAGCCATCTTTCATGACGATCTGTCGCTTCGCCAGGCGTGCGACCGAGTTTTCGTGGGTCACCATGATGATTGTCCGGCCTTCCTGATTGAGGCCGGTCAACAGTTCCATGATTTCCTTTTCAGTCGTCGAATCCAGGTTCCCGGTCGGTTCGTCCGCCAGAATGATCTGAGGATCCATCACAAGAGCACGCGCGATGGCGACACGCTGCTGTTGTCCCCCCGACAACTGAAAGGGACGGTGATCCAAACGTTCGGCCAGTCCAACCTTCGCCGCCAGGTCGATTGTTCGATTCATCTCCTCGGAACCAATCACTCGCCGATCTGTTCGGTAATGAAAGGGGACCTGAATGTTTTCCAGGACCGTGTACTGGGCAATCAGGTTGTAGGACTGAAAGATGAAACCAATCAGCCGATTGCGGATCTCGGACAACTGGTCGTCGTTGAGCGTACTAACGTCGTAGCGGGAGAGGATGTATTTCCCGCTGGACGGGCGATCAAGAGCCCCCAGCAAGTTCAAGAGCGTACTTTTTCCACTGCCCGACGAGCCCATGATGGCGACGAAATCACCTTCGGGAAAATCAGCCGTGACGCCTCGCAGAGCCCGAACGACGTTTTCGCCTAAATGGTAGGTCTTGGTCAATTCAATGAGCTGTGCGGCCATCGCCATAAGAAAACACCGATTTCAACGTTCGTACGAATTTATCCCGCGGGCGCGTCGGATGAGATCAGACTCTGAACGAGTTCCGAGTTGACCAGGATCAGTTGCCGCCAGATTCCGCTGGGCGCTGTCCCGGAGGGCCCCCTGCTGCACGGAACTTGGCCATGACGGCGAGGAATTCGTCTTTCGTAACGCTTCCGTCGGAGTCTGAATCAAAATTCTCGAAGTTTTCGGCCATGCGGCCTTCGGCTTCGCTCCGGGTCACCTTTCCGTCCTGATCTTTGTCCATCGAGTTGAAGCGGGCCATCGGATCGAATCCACCGGGTGGACGAGCTCCCTCGGGTGGCTTTCCTTCCCCTCGGGGTGGTCCACCTGCCACGGGACGCTCCGCCGCTTCCACCGCACCACCGGCACCGCCAGGTCCTCCGAGAGATGCGAGTGCCCCTGAACCAGGCTGACCGGGTTGTCCCGGAGACACTCCTGGAGCATCTGATTTAGGTGGCGTAAGCCCTTCGGGCAGCTTGGGCCCCTCTTTGCCCAGTTCTTTTGCCAGTTCTGCTTCGAGGTCCGAAATCTCTTTCTTGAAGTTTGACTGGGGGTTCATCACGACCCCTTCACCTTCCGTGAGACCATCAAGAATCTCGAGAAAGTTCGCATTGGATTTCCCCACCTTCACTGCACGCAGTTCGACCTTCCGTCCGTTTGCTGCGAAGACATACTGCTTGGCACCAAACGAGAGATTGGCTTGCAGCGGGATCTGAAGAACGTCTTCACGACGTTCAACCAGAATTTCCGTGCTGGCGGTGAGACCAGGTCGAAGTTTGTTGACCTTGTCTGAGGAATCGGTAATCCGAACGACAGCGTCATATTCGCGGGTCGTGCTGCCGAATCCTCCCGTCGAACTGGGAACGGAGGCGACCGAATCGACTTCGCCGTGGAACGTTTCTTCGGGATAGGCATCGATCTTCACGATGGCCGACATACCCGGTCGGACCATGCTGATACGCGACTCGTGAATTCGAGCGTTCACTTTCATCGAGTCGAGGTCAGGCAGGTTAATAATCGGTTGGCGTTCGCGGACCGCAACCCCGACATCGATCATGACGTTCTCTGTCGGGCGACCATCGCGAATATTTGCGTAGACGACTTGGCCGTCCTGGGTTGCGTAGATCTTACAAGCCTTGATCTGAGCGACCAGACGTTCGTATTTCTTGGATTCGACTTCGTAGGTCAGCTCGCGAGCCCGCAGTTCAGCGACTTTCTGTGACAGGGCCGCACGAGTCTTGCTTTCCGTTCGCTCAATCTCGCGGCCGTATTCTTTGACGTTCGCTTCCAGTTCCGCCAGCGTACGGCCCTCGGTGTACTTCTCGAGAACCATAAACTCGCCCTGGACGAGCTTCAGATTGATCTTCTGCGTTTCGACGGCGATTCGCTCCGATTCCAGATCGTTCTGCGTTCGGTATCCCTTTTTCGCGAGTCGCTGAACGTACTCGTAACTTTCCTGTGCTCGGGAAAGATTTTCTTCAGCGAGTTTGATTCGTCCCAGCAGATCATTTTTCTGCTGCAGCAGATCCCCTTCGATGAATTTTTTCAAATCGATCTGAGCCAGTTTCAGCTTCAGATTGGCGGCTTCGATGTCGCTCTCGTTTTGAGCCTCCTGAATCCGGAGGTCTTCTTTCCCCTGCTCGAAAGCGGCTTTCGCCTTTTCGACGGCGATTTCCTGCTGCGTCTCTTTATCGGCGAGAACCGACGAGTCGAGTTCGCAGACCAGGTCGCCCGCCTTCACGTTCGTTCCTTCCGGAACGATACTGATGATCGTGGTCTGACCCTCGACCTTACTTGAGAGAATCGCATTCTTCATACTGTCGAGAGTCCCCTTCTCGACAACGGTAATCTGGAAGGTCCCCCGCTTGGCGGTTTCGATGACCAGACCATCGGTTTGATCCGGGGTCCTCACCAGCGCGGTGGAGACCTGCGACGAGAGGGACTTCAACTGTGGCCAGAGGACGACACCCCCGAGAGTAACGCCCCCCAGAAGGATGACCTTAATCCAGTTCCGGCGTTTCCGGGGCAGCGGGCGTGAAGGAGTTGACCCGTGAGATTCCGGGGAATGTGCTTCGACTGCTCCCTGAGTCGGAAGCGGATTCGAATTCGATGAACGAGGGCTCTGGTGGGATGTCATTGGCGGGGCCGTTCAGGTTGGAAGACGAATCGTTGCCACCCAGGTTTTGGTAAACTGGATCAATCCAGAGGCCCCGCTCGTCAATCTGCATGATATCCATATCACGGTAAATGTTAATCCGGTTTCGCTCATACAGAGCCCAGATTCGAATCAAATTGTTCTGGGCATTCAGCAGTTGTGTCAAAGCGTTAATCAGGTTCAAACCGGTCTGACCCAGCGAGGTCGTTCCCGCTTGTCCCGCAACTTGTGTTTTCGGGTTCAAGTTGTTGGCGACGTTAATGTCAAACTGCAGCGCCGCTTGACGCAGACTTTTCCGAGTAAGCTCAAAGTTCTGGCGATTCAACATTAAGCTTCGCCAACTGGACCGGATATCATACTTCACCTGATCTTCAAGCAACATGAAAGCGCGGCGAGCCTGCTGATAATTTATCAGAGAACTTCGATACGCATTTCGGACCTGCACCTGGTCCAGTGGCGTGGTCATCTGCAGGCCGATCTGAAAGTCGCTATTGGCTCCACGGAAGTCCAACGGATGGTTGCCCGTGGGGGTTGTTCCTAAGTTACCTTGAGCAACGACGTTAAGCACTGCTTCCAGCCTGTTGGCCGCAACTTCCATATTTCGCCGCGCGTCCATCACCCGCCCACGCGCATTCATCAGATCCAGTCGGTGAGTCAACGCCTGCTCAACAGCCTCCTCCAAAGACATATCAAACTTCACCAATGTAATCAATTCCGACCGGAGGCTCGTCTGCAGCACGCGCAAGTTCTGAGTCATCAGCAACAGCTCTTCGCGGCTGTCCTTGAGCTGACTCAGCATTTTCATCCGCTGCTCTTTCGTCGTCGCAGGATTTTCTAACTCCTCCTGCCACCGTCCCAGGTCACTGACGACATCTTCGAAGGTCCCTTTCACGCCGCGGAAGATGATCTGGTCTCGCTCGAACAAACGTTCGACCGTTTCCTTGGATTCGTCCCACAGCAACCCGGCGAGCCGGTTGGGCATATTTTCTTCGACTTTGGCAATGTCGGCTTCGACAAGCTCCACTCCCTGCTCGCGAACCATGTCCACCAGTTTGGCGAAGCGGTCGACGATGAAGCGCAAATCGGCCTCGGCTGGGTTTTCGTCATCGATTTGAGCCAGCGCCCGCACCATCCCGACAATTCGGCCTTCGGTTTCGATCAGGCGTGGATCGGTGAGCTCGAACTGTTTCAGCATCGAGCGATCGATCGTGATCTGCATGTCGATCGGAAGCCCCAGAAAGAACTTATAGCTATCAATCTGGTTGTCATAGTTGAGCTTGAAGTTGCGTTCCGACAGTTCTGAGTTCGTCAGTGTGTTCGCCACCTGCAGCACATCCAGAGTCGTCACACCGATCCGCAGTTGGTCATAGATTTCCTGGACGGCTTCCTGATAGGCGACGTCGTCGCTGACCGCCAGTAGCTGCCGGAGCTCGTTGTCCGTCATCCCGTCGGCGTCCTTCCAGCGAATACGGCGAGTGTTGAGCGAGAAATCGACCTTGTTGGCAAGCTGCGGAGGGAACGTAATCCCATTCGGCAGTGCTCCTTCCGGCAAACGACGGAAGGGAGTCTGGGCAACCAGTTCCCGCAGTCGTTCCGTTTGAACCCGCAGAAGCTCGACGTTTTCGTGCTGATTCAGCACCTGCTGCAACTGAAACAGTAGCCCGAGATACCCGCTCGTTCCCTGGGAACTCGCCGCGGACGACCCTGACGCCCCGGACGCGATGGTCGCAGCGATCCCACTGACCAGCGTCCCCGGAAATGGGTTGTTGGCACCGGTCGATGGTGGAATGGTCTGAGTCGCACTGTTCCCCCCGCCGGTGGCGTTCACGACGGCATCAGCAAAGAAGATTTTGCGATAACGGGCCAGCGTACGGGTGTCGTAGAGGACCTTACGTTCACTGTAGGTCAGGTTTTCAAGGAAGAATTTTCTCCCCGCACCGGCTAACAGAGGTTGAACAAGAGAGTATGACAGGACCGATTGCGATGAGGTCCGCTGCCCGCCCGAAAATAGCCACAGCGTATTGTTCGCGAGCCCGACGATCCACTGT
The DNA here is from genome assembly GCF_041860085.1 of Schlesneria sp. DSM 10557. Classification (NCBI taxonomy): domain Bacteria; kingdom Pseudomonadati; phylum Planctomycetota; class Planctomycetia; order Planctomycetales; family Planctomycetaceae; genus Schlesneria; species Schlesneria sp. DSM 10557. The sequence goes on along the minus strand of NZ_CP124747.1, from coordinate 5,697,420 downwards.
CCCCCGGTGGGCAACACCTGACTCACCCCGCCCGCCGAAGTCAGCCCCAACGCTGTTCCTTCCCCGGGAATGGTCGTGCTGTTGAGCACTCCCGTAGGAACGGTCGTTCCTGGCAGGTTGGCCGACGGGGCCACGGGTGCGCGACCAAACAGATAACGGGCCTGGAACTGGAACTGATCCAGCGACAACTGCATGGCAGACTGAAAGAGGTTTTCAAGCTGCGTCTGATACTCACGATTGTGGATCGCCGCCAGTTCGATTGCTTGCCCCAACGTCATGTCTTCGATCGTCGGCACGAGGCGGGTGGGATCGCCCGTCGGAAGCTTTTCCAGGTCCGTTTCGTAGCTCACCCCGTCTGAAAGAAGGTAGCCGTCGTGGAACGAGTCCGGAGCGATTCCAAAATTGGCGAGCCATTGCGGGTTTTCGACGGAGAGCAGCTGGCCGAACTTGTGCCAGCTCTTGTAGCCCCGCATCCCGTTAACCCATTCCATGTAACGGCTTGCGGCTTCGTCATCAGGGGGAAGCGGCGGAAGATCACGGTCATACGGATCGTAGAATCGGCTACGTTCGTCTGGTTCGACCGTCGTGCGGGGAAGTGTCCACAGAGGACTGAACTGTTTTTGACTCAACAGGTTATACGAATCGAAATCCGCCTGAGAGCGCCAGAAATTGCGCGAGCACCCAGAGGTAAGCAGACCGGCACAAAGCGTCAGCCCCAGCCAGAATCGTCTCTTGGTGTTGTTTTCCAATTTCATGCCACTTCCCTTTCAATTGACTCAGCGCCCGCATGCACACTCAATGCAAAATTGCATTTGCTGCATCGCCAGCTAAGGGGATCTGGGCTTATTGACAGGGTCGTGCGACTGCGGACCGTCCGAAGAGTTGACTCTTCCGGCCTTCACGAAAAATCCCACGAGGTTCTTAAAGCAGATTTTAAAAAACACATCGCCACGCCACTCGGATTCCAGCGGCAGGACGCATCGCGGGAAGGACGCCGGGAACAGCCTCCTCGGCGAACGAACGGAGCTGTTCTCAATGCACTCGCTGCCTGCCAAGTGGGTAGCAAAGAGGGGTTGCCGTCGCAGCTCCGCGGAACTTCTTCGGATCACCTCCGCCTGTTGCGCCGCTCTATGCCATCGCAACCGGTCACCCGTGTTCGAATTCCCCTTCGAAACCAGCCCGGCAAAGTGCATCCACGTCCCTGCATGTTGCAGGCGCATGGCTGGACCAGTCATATCAAAATCGGCCACTTCGTAAGGATGGGAGGCAATGATCAAGGGAACCTACCTCGGCGCGGAACCTGAGTACTTGTGTCAATCACAACAAGATTCGTCGCGGGATCCTTGGCGCCTGCAGGAATAATCCGAATGATCCCTAAAATTCAGCCAATCCGCAGAGTCACCCGGGCTTCACAGACTGTGGACGGAGAAGCAAAAGACTGGAGGGGTCGTGCCGTTCAAGCGTTCGCGAGACAAAACGGCAAAGATTGCCAGTCGCATTCACGATGATGTGTGGAGTATTGGAAAGAAGGACAACCAAAACTTCGGCACCAGATGTGCTGTGAGATTGCCACCGCGAAGAGTTCTCCGTGACGGTGCGAGGGATTGTAAAACCTTCACCGAGGGGAATCAGGAATCCCACCAAGTGGCTGCACAAGTTGCTACAATCGAGTGGGGCGGGCAAATCGCTTGTGCGGCCTTGATCCGGCGACTAGCATCCGCCAAATCATGGCGTACAATTTCGTCCTTGCAGAAAAACTTACGCACTCAATGAGCAGACGGACAACCATCTATGAATGACTTGCTTCATCTGGAACTGACAGACCGACAACGCGAACTGCTGTTGCGCGGGCTGCGTTTCGTGCGCAGCAGTCGCATGCTTGAAATCCGAGAAGTCCCGGACACGATCGAAGAGGAACGAAAGGCCGAATTGACCGAGATCCGTGAGCTTGTCGCAATTCTGGACCAGCAAGCCGCAAAGTAACTTTTGCACTCTTGTTCCCGGATCAGCCACCTCCGTTTCAGGCCGGAACGTCGAGGTGGCCTAATGCTGACGGGGAAATCGGGCTCCTGATTCTCACAATGCATAGTTCCTATCCACCGCAGGCTCGCTGACAGCCGGGGAAGGATCAGGGGTGTCTTTCACCACCCCATCGCATCGGCGACATTTGATCCCTTCCACGTTCTCTGGATGAAACGATGGAAGGTTCTCCTTTGGAACAAGGGGCAGCCGATGTCCCGCATCGCTGCCCACATGTGAATGCACGTACATCTCGCGGCGATTATTGCGAGTCGTCGGCAAGCCGGCCTGAGATCGGAGCCAGGAAATCGCTTTCGACGGAGCGTGGGGATACTGCCGGGGGTATCAATCGTCGTCAGACTTCACTGTTGATGCCGCAATGATCTTCTGCTGCTCGTGGGCAGGCACAGGTTCGTAATGACTGAATTCAGTCACGTAGGATCCACGACCTCCTGTCATACTGGAAAGAGAGCGTGCATAGGTCATCAGTTCAGCCAGAGGGGCTCGCGCACGCACGATCTGCATTCCCTGGGGCAATAAGTCGATTCCTTCCATCCGGCCCCGGCGGGAGTTCAAATCGCTTGTAATATCTCCCACCGATTCGCCGGGAATTGTAATTTCGAGGTGCATCATCGGTTCAAGCAATGACGGCCGGGCCATTTTGAAGACATCCCGAAAACATCGACTGGCTGCCGTCCGAAATGCCGCTTCGTTGCTATCGACGGGATGGTCCTTCCCGAAAAAGAGTGCCACAGCCACATCCTGCACCTGGTATCCCGCGATGACCCCCTGTTCCATTCGCTCGCGGATCCCTTTTTCTACGGCGGGAATAAACTGATTGGGAACAGTCCCCCCCGTCACGCAATCCAGAAAGGCGAAATTGAGGTGCGGGTCATAGTGGTGCTCACGTAAGCTCTCGAACCGCTCACGGGTAAAGTACGTTTTGGGCTCAAGGTCTCGCGGAAGGGCGTAGACACGCAGGTGCACTTCTGCAAACTGACCAGAACCGCCCGACTGCTTCTTGTGACGATAGGACCCCTCGGCCTGCCCGGTGACCGTCTCTCGGTAAGGAATCTTGGGGAGATGAGTGACAACGTCGACCTTGTCTCGCTTGTGCAGTCGTTCGCGCACAATCTGAAGATGCAGGTCACTCATCCCCTGCATGACCATTTCCTGTGTTTGCGGATCGCGAGTGATGTGAAAGGTGGGGTCTTCTTCTTCGATCTTATGGAGAGCGCCGGAAATCTTTTGCTGATCAGACCGGCTTTTGGGTTCCACAGCCACACCAAACATCGGGGAAGGAAAGACCAGCCGCGGCATGAACACTCCGCGGTCGCCATTGACCAGAGTATCTCCAACCTGAAGTTCATCGACTTTGGCCACCACGACAAGATCACCCGCATGGGCTTCGTCCACCGCCTCGACATGACTTCCCTGCACGTCGAGGAGCTGATGAATTTTGATCCCGCGTCCGGTGCGCATGTCGCGGACGGTCGCGTCCTTGGACATCTTTCCTGACAGGACACGGATGAAACTCATCTTGGACACGAACGGATCGATTCGTGTCTTGAACACCTGAGCAACAAACGGTGCATCCTCTGCCGCATTGACTTCCACGTCTTCTCCGGATTCGCTGGTCGCATGACGGACCAGTTTTCCCGGAGGTAGAGCAAAGTCCGTAATGGCATCCATCAGTTCCAAAACCCCGATACCCGTCTTGGCGCTCATGCAGATGATGGGAATCAGGGTCCCTGCCTGGACGGCGTTCCTGACCCCCTCAAGAACTTCGTCTGCTGACAGCTCTGCACCATCCAGATACCGTTCCATCAATGCATCGTCAGTTTCCGCGATGATGTCCATGATCGCGGCACCGTAGCCGGAGGGATCTATGACGGCACCATTCGAACCAGACGGTTGACTCAAGGTGCTGGTAACGGCGTGAAAGTTTGAAGCAACGCCACAAGGAACGTTGATCGGAAGACACATGGCTCCGAACGATTCCTGGATGGCTTCGACCAGTTCCGCAAAGTTCGCGTTTTCTTGATCAAGCTTGTTAATGGCGATGAACCGCCCCAGTTGGGCCTGGCCGGCCAGTTCGAATGTTCGCCGGGTATTCGCTTCGACGCCCGCAGTGGCGCTCACGGTGATAATCGCCGTTTCTGCTGCACAGACCGCACTAATGACTTGACCAACAAAGTCAGGATACCCAGGCGTATCGATGACATTGACTCGAACTCCCTGATGTTCGAAATGAACCATCGCTGAGGAAATCGAGAAGTGATGCTGGCGGGCTTCCTCATCGGTATCCAGCTGGCTGGTCCCTTCATCGACCGAGCCAGCCCTGGATCCGATACCGGCCTTGAACAACATCTGGTCGGCCAGCGTTGTTTTTCCTACTCCTCCGTGTCCTACAAGAACAATGTTGCGAATTTGTTCCGCTTTGAATCTGGACATGAGAACCCCCATTTTCGATTGACGGATGCGCTCGAACAGGAGACGGGACGTGTCCGCTATTCTCACGACTCACAATCGGGAATTCCAGTTTTTCTTCAAAGGGGTCCTCAGTTTGAGGCAAAAGCAAAACGAAACATTCTGGCAGGACAATGACGCCCGTGTCGCAAATTAAAGTCGGGGCGTCGTCGGCTTGTTAGGAGCATCCCAGCCGTTCGCCCCTTTGACCTTCACCTTGCGGGAATAGACGCGATCGCCGCAGGTGCAGTACAGCGTGTCAAAGTTTTCACCGCCGAACGTCAGGTTAGAAACCTTGCCGTTGGGCGTTGGAATGATGCAGTTGACTCGGCCGGGTTGATCACACACTTGCAGTCCCAATCGTGTGGCAATCCAGACCCGTCCGTCTCGGTCGCATCGGATTCCATCCGCTCCACTGTCTTCAGCCGAATCAGGTACATGCAGATGGAAATACTTCTGCTTGTGGTTCAGCGAACCGTCTGGCTGAACCTGATAACTGTAAACCCAATGCGTTCTGCTGTCGGCAACATAGAGCAGCGACTGATCAGGAGACAGACACACGCCGTTTGAGAACTTCAGTCCTGTATCCACCACTTTTTTCTCGCCGGTCGGACTGATGTAATAGACGTGGCTCGGATCAGTTCCATTCCAGCCGGGGTTCGTGACGTAGATGCCCCCCTGGTGATTGACGACCAGATCGTTTCCCCGAAATCCGTCAGCAATCACCTTTGATTGGCCAGACGGGTCCCAGGCAAGTACCTGACTCGTTTCACCCGCGTTGGCATACAGCCGGCCATCGGGACCGAAAGCCTGTCCGTCGCCTCGCTTCGAATTGCCGAGAAACTCTTTGACGGTTCCTTCGGAAGTCACCTGATACGTCTTCCCCGCTCCGACGTCGTTGAAGAAGACTTGCCCGTTGGCATTCACCGCAGGTCCTTCGGTGAACTTGTAACCTTCACCGACCAGTTTCCAGTCTTCTCCCGGAATCAGCAGTTCCTGCAATTGAGGGGATCCGGGGCCGGCTTTGACTTCCGCAGGCCAATCTTTCCATAGCCATCGCATGGCAGCGGGGAACAGTTTCGTGGCGGCTTCGGCGTTATGTCCCCCTTCACCCCATTCATGCGTCACTTCATACCCGGCAAATGTCAGTGAACGTTCCATCGCCTGATTGGCAGTCCACCAGTCCCCGGCATAGATATTCAGATCGTTACTGCCGTCTTCCAGGAAGATGCGGATCGGTTTGGGCTCGTATTTGCGAATCAGCGTCGAATAGCTGTGCCCGCCGCGCAGGCCCACGTAGGTACCGACGGCACTGAAGACCCTGCGGAAGGAATCAGGACGCTCCCAGGCGGCAGTGAACGCACAGATCGCCCCGCTGCTGGCACCGCCGATCGCTCGGTCATTCCCCTTTTTGGACAACTTGATGGCTCGACCATCCGTTGCCCGTTTGGTTTCGACATCCGGCAGCAGTTCTTCGAGCAGGAATCGAGCGTAGCCATCACCCAGACCATCGTACTCAAAGCTGCGGTTGTACCGCGGCAAGGCCTGATCCGAAGTCGCCTTGACGACTCCAGGAGTGACAAAAACACCGATCGTTACGGGCATTTCACCCTTATGAATCAGTTCGTCGAAGACCTCAGGAGCCTTGTACTGAACTCCGTCCTGATTCACGTAGAGACACGCGGGCGTGGCCGGGTCGTACTGCCTGGGGATATAGATCGACACTTCACGTGTGGTCCCCGGGAAGATCTTCGATTGATCAAAGGTGTATTTGACAAGTTCCCCCTGGGGGATCTCCTGGCCTTGCACGAGCGCAGCTAACCAGGACGAAACACAGAGCACACAGATCGCACGCACGAGAGTCGATTTCGGCATCTTTTGGTTTCCTGGACGGGCTTCGTGTCAGTTATTTTTCTAACGCCTGCCGGACGTTGTTACAGACCTTCCAGTGGCCCCACCCCGATCGTGGTCATCTGGCCGAGAGGGTACTGATCAAGCAGCTTGCGGATATCGGACAGTTGCAGACTTTGCACGATATGGACGTCATCGGCGATGCTGCGGTATTCCCGGCGGAACAGCCAGTTATTGCCGAGCCCCCCCAGGCGTCCCATCGGCCGCTCACCACGCAGGACCAGTCGGGAACAAACTTTATTCTTGGCTTGTTCCAGCTCATCTGCGGTAATGCCATTCCGATTGACGTCAGCGTAGATGCGAGCGATCCGTTCGAGATTGGCTTCGGTCTCTTCCGGAGGACCATTCAGGAATGTGAGATACGCACCAGTGTCTTCATATTCGTAGTAGCCGAGCTCTGCCGATTCCACGAGGCCGGGATCGAGCAGTTCCCAGTAAAGGCGGCTGTTACAGTCGTCGCCCACAATCACCGCCATGAGCTCCGCAGCGAATCGCAGGGGATCGCTGCCTGAGGGAGCGGGAGAGAGCTGAATAATCTGCTCTTGCTGGCAGTCGGCTTTGGGGATGAATCGCGTCGACGGACGAGGGTTGGCAGCAACGACAGGGCGACTTGATTTCCCCTGTGGCCAGTGAGCACAGTGCCGGTGAGCCAGTTCAACGACGCTATTCCAATCGGTATTTCCCGTGACTGCCAGCACGATGTTGCCCGCGAGATAATGGTCGCGGTGATATTTGCGCATTTGATCGGAGGTCAGATCGCTCACGCTTTCCGTCGTTCCCAGAATCGACTTTCCTAAGGGGTGTCCCCGAAAGTGGGTCTGCATGGCGTTGTCGTAAGCGACAGAAGAAGGTTGATCGGCGTACATGCCAATTTCTTCGAGAATGACTTTCTTTTCCATATCGAAGTCATCCTGCCGCAGCGTGGGAAACAGAATACTCGACTGGATCTCAAACGCTTGCGGCAGATATTCGGGCAGCGTCGCCGCGTAATAGACTGTGCTTTCCTCACCGGTGGCGGCGTTGTTGTCGGCCCCCAGTTCGTCGAAGATCCGGTTCACGTCTTCGGCCGAGAAACGCTCGGTCCCCTTGAATGCCATGTGCTCTAGAAAATGGCTGACGCCCGAGACTTCAGGAGTTTCATCGCGAGCTCCTGCCTTGACGTAGAAACCAAATGCCACACTGTGAACTGCGGAATTCGTCTCGGCCACAACCTCCAGGCCGTTGTCGAGCGTCAGATGATGAAAAGCCATGCAAACTTTCTGTTCTTGGAACGGGGGTAAAAATCAAGGTTTAACCAAGTTTGCTCAAGGTTTCCAGCAGCGAAGCCTGCCCACGACGCTGGAAACCAACCCCATCCGGTCTCCCTGCATCTATCCTGCGTCCCTTCATGTGGTCTCCCGGAATCCTGCAACAGCGAAACGGAATTGAGGGCAGCATCCTGTGGAAACGCAGGCGTGACACGCGACGGCTCGCATCCTGATTTGACGACTACCTGATTCGACGACTGGGGGGAGTGAAGCTCTGATGGCCAACGGCCTCACACGATCTCACCGGGCACATCATTCTTTCAGGTAGACAGCCTCGCAGAACTTTCCCAGGTCATCACCAAACGTCTTCGCCGTGACACCGTCCCGCAGATGAGCGTTGTTCACAAACAGGGCAAAAATCAAGTTCTTTCCCTTCGCCGTTGTCATGTAGCCGGCCAGCGCCTTGCTGGTCATCAGGGTGGTTCCGTTCATCGTGTTGCCGGTATAGAGAGTCCCGGTCTTGGCCTGAACTTTGTCTCGCACGGCACTGTCGGGGGGGATGTTTCTTGGGAGTGTCCCGTCCACTCCCAACCGGGGAAGTGCGGCTTGATAGATCGGAAAATCCGGACGCGTTGCCATGTAGCGAAGCAGTTGGACGGTCGCTCGAGGTGTCACGTAATCGCTACGCGTTCCCCCGGCCCCGCCTGCAAACGAAATTGTTTCGACTTCGACTCCAGCCTCTTTCAGGAAATCATGCTGGCGTCTGAGCCCCGCAGCGAGGGTCGTCTCGCCATGATTGGCCGCGACGAGTAAGGGTAGCGTACTGGCATGCAGGTTATGACTCACCTTCAATATCAACTTGATGGACTCGGAAAAGGGGAGAGACGTCAATTCAGCCACCTTGGGCAGAGTCTTGACCTCGTCAACTCGTGGCAATCGATCTTTGTGGGCTTCAGCCAGTGTGGGGGCGTCAACCTGTATACCCTTTCGCAACAGGGCCTCAATCAGCACCGTTCTCGCCAGCAATGCCGCATCAGCAACTTCGTGCACTCGCAATACAGGTTTATGCCCGGCCGGCACTTGGCCGGTAATCGAGAATCTGCCTGAGCCCAGATCCCGAATTTCGATCTCCGGAGACTGATCACTTTCGACAGTGAGGACTTTGGATTCGACCTGAAAAGCACTCGTTGCAGGTCGGACGACAAGTTCGGCAGGCAATCCCGGCTGAGTCGGCTTGAACTGAAAGTCGATCAGATTGTCATTGATCAGGACAGGCGTCACCTGACTGGGTCCACTTCCCGATGATTCCGCTTTTTCGAAAAGTCGGTCATCGATCAGGACATCACCCCGTACTCGCCGGATCCCTGATTTGGCGATCTGTTCCGCCAGTTCCTGAATCCCCGCCAACGGGTCGGGTGCCGTCAGTTCTGCATCGGGATTTCCGTTCGCATACGTGTGGTCCCCATCAGCGAAGGCGAGAGTCCCCTCCGGGGATGTTCGTCCACCGAAGCTGAGATCGCCCGAGGCGACGAGAATGAGATCCCCCTCCAGCACACCCTCAGGTGAGACGTCACCACGTCGAACGACCGGAGTTCGGAAGCGATGCTCGGCACCGAATTCCTTCAGTGCGGTCGCGACACTGTAGAGCTTGGTTGTCGAAGCAGGAATGAACAGCTTGTCCGTGTTGTGCTCAAAGACAACCTGGCCCGATTCCCGATCAACAAATAATGCTCCCCAGTGCGCATGTTTGAATCGAGGTGAATGAGTGATCTTTTCCAGTCCCTGGATGAGCGTCTCTTGTGCGCCAAGTGGGTTTCCCCAGGCAAGACAAAACACGAATCCCAGCAGGAGTGCATTTCGGATGACTCCAGACTTTCCATCACGCAGACTTTCGATCAACGACATGGAACAGGATCTCCAGGGAGGGGGGGTATCCAGTAGATAGAATCCGGAAAATGATAATCGTGCACCGGCAGGAATTCATCCTGCACATGTTCTCGCATACGGCTGGCGGGAGCCATTTCGCGAAGTGCTAGCGTGCAGTCAGATCCCGTCCAATTCAATAAGGTAGGCCGCACTGCACTTCAGGATGCCCGCTCAACCGTCAGCGGCTTTGTAGAATCGAGCAGCATGGCACAGAAGCCGGACAGAACGAAGACACCACAACACATCAGAAAGACATTGTTCCAGTCCCCCACGGTCGGGTTTTCACCCAGCACCATGTTGTAGACCAGCGGTGCAACGGCGGCACCGAGGTTCCCCCACATGTTCCCCCAACCCAGGATCGATGCCGTATAGCGTCCGCCGACATCCTGAGCGTAGGCCCAGATGGCGGGGGAGCCGAAGTCGACCGACATGGATGCGATACACAGACCAACGATGTACAGCCAGGGGAGCCACCAGTTTTCCGGAGTCGGTGTGAAGAGTGCACTGACAATCAGACACAGTCCGTAACCCCCTGCGGCAACGAAACGGGAAGCAACCAGCGGGATTCGTCGACCGCTCTTCAGTCCAAAAACATGAAAGGCCCAGTCAGTCGCACGTCCACCGGCGAATAGCCCCAGAATCCCCAGGCCGCTCGGAAACGCAGTCATGACTCCCTTTGTTACCAACGGGACGCTGTGAACATTGTCGAGGTACCGAGGGAGCGACGTCACGACGAAGAGCCAGCCGATATTCGTAAAGAACTGTGTCAGGCTGTTTCCCCACAAGCTCAGGCTGGTCAGGAATGCACGCCACGGGAATGTAGGATTACCTGGCTCCCTGCTTTTCGCCCAGCGAGTCGGTTCATCATTGATGACTTCGAGTTCGGCCCCATTGCACCAGGGATGACTCTCCGGGTGATTCCGAGCGACCACGAACAGCACCAGAGCGACACCGATTCCGATAAACCCGTAGAGAACGATGGTCGGCCGCCAGCCCCGTCCCTGATATTTGCGAATCTCTTTAGGGAATAGAACCTCCAGAGCCGACCGGTTGAGCAGCGTCGATTCTGCCTCACTCAAATCGTTCTGCTGCTGACGCCGGGCCAGCAGATGTTGAGCATTCGCAGGCAATCGTACGGGAACTGCAGTAAAGTCGATCAGGTTCGCATCTGATACTCGAGCGGCAAAGGCATCGACCGCCTCCCGGAACTGACTAGGGATTTCCCGAACGTCCGGGACATCGTTCGCACCGAATCGGGGTACCCAGTCGGCCAGATCGAGTAATGGAGTTGGCTTCGCCACTTGTTCCTGCTGTTTAAGTTGAGCCGCCGCCAGCGCCGCATGATCGAGCAGCTGGGATCGTTCTGTTTCAGGAAGTTGAGCCAGATAACCAGAAATGAACTTATCGCGGGGAGTCGCAGTATCGGGCGGGCCATCGAAACGCGCCAGCAGCGCGACGGGATCCAGAAAGTCGGTCGGTGCAAGTTTCGAGGCGGATGAATCCCCAACGAAGTACAGGATCAGCCAGGCGGTCATGAGAGGGGCCAGCACCGCACCAAAGCGGCCTCCCAATCCCACCAGAGAACTCGCCATTCCCCGCTTCGAAATGGGATACCACTGGCGAATCAGACTGGCCGATGTCGGATAGGCACCCGCCTGAGCGGCCCCGCAGAAAACGCGTAACCACAGGACAACCCACACGGCACTCGCAGTCCCCATCAATCCGGTAAAGATGGACCAGGCAAGGATGTAGAGGGTCATCATCGCGCGACCGCCCAGACGGTCACTCAGCCAGCCGGCGGGAACCTGACAAAGTGCGTAAGACCAGAAAAATGCGCTGATGAACCAGGACATCTGCGTTTGCGTCATCTGCAGATCTTCGCGGATGAACTCAGACGCGATATTGACCGCGAAACGGTCCAGATAAAGCAACACTGACATCAAAGTCAGAACCGTCAGGATTGCATGCCGCACAATCGTGGGGGATTCCGAGTCCTGCGGGGGTGTCACGGTCGCTTCATCTGTCATGCGAATCTCCGTTACCGGTCGTCACTCTACGCGGGTCATCGAGTTCGGCGAGAATTGAAGCAGCCTTATGGAATCTTTCATACCCGCTTTTCATCCAGCAATTGCATCAGAATTCCAATCCGTCTCCCTCGGAAACAAACCTGGAATCATTCATGCCCTGATTCAAGCGACGGGGTGAAGTTCCGCAAGTCCTGCCCCTGGATTTCCTGAAGCGCCTGGAAACCCCTGGTCGAATTGTGCGAACCTTTGTAAGGGGCGCACATGTCCTTGCCTCGTCCAGTTTTCTGGCGGTGCACGGTATGACTGTCGAACGATTCAGTCAACCAAGCGAGTAACAAAGCAACACACCTTGCCGCGACGGCAGGCAAGATGTAGGCTTCGACGCGACATCAGTTCCCTGGTTGACGAAGTAGCCGCAAAGCTGCGTTGAAATCGTGGCTGCCGTTCACTCGAGGAATTGGTCCGCCCGTCCCTTTTCTGCGTTCATCTCGTGATCGCCGAGTTTTTGTCGTAGTACGTGAAGCGGGTAATTCCCTCATCCCCGATTCAGCCCCCGAGAAGTACCATGTCTGCTCCGATCGAATCGCCGCCACTTCCCGCCTCGCTTCAGATGGCGAATGACGTCGAGCGTCGATTGCGTCAACAACAGCCGGGCATCTACTTCGTCTTGCCGCGTGTCGTCCGCCGTGTGCTGCAGAACGAACTCGACATCGCCAGCCCACTGCAGCAGCCCCCTCACCGCAAGACTTATGTCATTCAGCGGGATCGCCTGCTTTGGCTGGTGAATCGTGACGAGCTCGGCGTCAGTGACCGTGCTGCCCTGCCTGAGCAGATCATTCTGATCGCTCAACCCGAAGAAGATCAGCTTGAAAAGATGACTCGGGAAGAATTGCTGCGGCATTACTGGCGATTGGTCTTTCATGCCCGCATCGACTCCGAAATGCTGAAGAACGCCAGTCGAGGCCGCATGACGGCATCCGAGCTGCGCAGTCGGATCGACCAGCTCGGCCAGACCGCATTTGATGAAATTCGGTCGGTTCTGCGCGCCGAACAAATGCTGACCAAGCCCGACGACGATCGGAACGTTTATTCCGAATTCGTCGCCGTGTACCACGAATTGACCGCCTTTGCCTCGCGGCTGATCCCTCTCTACTTCCCCAGCCTGCCTCCCGCAGATCAGGTCCTGAAGGTGATCAATCGCGAGTGTGATGCAACTCGCCTGTTGGACGAGACGCGGCCCTTGGACCTGGCTCGCGATATCCCGGCGGATATGGAGATCAACTACGCACTGACCACAGAAGTGAAGAAAGAGCCTGTCCCGTCGAAGGTGCCACGCCGCTCGGCCCGTCACTACGAGAGTCTTATCCGAAAAGCCGCCAGGATCAGCGCAAAAGGAAACCACGTTCGCGCCTCCTTAACGCTCCAGTCAGCCCTGGAAGTCGCTCCCGAGACGTCAATTGACGATGCTCGTAATCTTTTGCGAAGTGAAGTCCAGAAACTGGTGAATCGACTGCAGGCTGCGCTGGAATTCAGCGATGAGGAAGCACTTCCCTGGATCGCGATCTGCGAAAAGCTGTTGCCCGCCGCTCAAACGGGATTCTGGAATCCAAACGCGCGCCTGCTCTACGACCTGCAGTCTGTCTGTATCGACAGCGAGCAGGAGATTTACAGGGTAGACCTGCTGCGATGGTCTTTCAGCCTGGGAAAATCGCCACTCAAACGCCCCTTGCCGATGCAGCGAATCGTCATGATGTCGAAGCACCTGCGTCGTGCCGCGCTGCGCGTGCCGAACATTGATATCGATCCCGAGGGCCAGACTGAACTAAGCCACCTGATTCACGAGGCCGCCGATGCCGCCGAGCAGATTTTGCGATCGCGCGTCGGACCAACGATCGAGCGAAATCTGGAGGATGCCGGATTCGTCCCAGCCAGCATTGTCGAGCGTGTGGCACTCAAGAAGATGGTGCAGGAGCTTTCCGACGGCATCGTCGAGCGAGGCTTCATCACGCTGGGAGGATTGCGGGACACCATTTCCCGTAACCAGCTCAAGATGCCCGATCTGGCCGATGCGAAAGAATTTTTTAAGGGTGACCCACTGCTTCGTGCCGACAAACTGATGTCAGTCTCGCTGGCCGGGGTTTATCAGCGCGGTCCCTTCTACCTGCGTTTTCTCCAGAAACTGAACTCACTCGCCTACGGAATCCACTGGGGCCGATTACTGACACAGTATATCGCTCTCCCGTTTGGCCTCTCATTCCTGCTGCTGATGTCGATCGAAGAAATTGGACATCTCATCCTCGGCTTCGGTCCCGCTCCGCAGCACGTCGCGGCGGAGCTTCATCCGCACGATGAATTACGACACGAGGGCGAAGCTCCGGTCGAAGCACAACAAGCCGAGGATCAACCTGAAGTTCTGCCCCCCGTCGCTGATGCCACTGTCGCCGACGAACCGGTACCCCATTCGGAACTCGTAGCCGAGGAGCCACCGCCAACTTTGGACGAGGCGGATGAGACAGCCATCCCTCCCGCCGTGCTGCAGCAACACGCTACGGGACATGGTCGCCACCTGGTCTACAGCCACGAGGCAATGCTGATTCTGGGGTGTGTGATCTTCATGCTGATTCACTTCCCCCGGTTCCGACAATGGGTGATCTGGTTTCTGGTCAAATCCTGGGCCGTACTCAAGGTGCTGCTGGTTGAAGTACCCCGAGCAGTGCTCCGCTGGCCCTGGGTCGACTGGCTGATGAAAAGTTTTCCCATGATGCTTTTCCGTCGGTTTGCCCTCGCCCCGCTCATCGCAACATTCTTCTTCTGGCAGGTCCTTCCTCATCTGGGCTTTTACAGTCTTCTCAATCGCTGGTGGGGATTGGCCATCTTCATTGCGTCGTTTGTCGTTCTGAATTCTCGCGTCGGGCGTGACACTGAAGAACTGGCCCGCGAATTCTTCGGACGTACCTGGTATCGCATCCGCGTCCATCTCGTCATGGGCATGTTCACATTGATCGTGGATGTCTTTCGTGCATTGACCGACTGGATTGAGCGAATTCTCTATGCGGTCGATGAATGGTTGCGTTTCCGTAGTGGCGAGTCCCATCTGACGCTCGGAGCCAAAGCCGTCATTGGACTCATCTGGTCCTTCATACATGGCGTCGTCCGGTTCTGCGTGACGCTGCTGATCGAACCTCAACTGAATCCGATCAAGCATTTTCCCGTTGTCACCGTCTCACACAAAATCCTGTTTGCCACGTTCTATCTGCCGCTCGGCCAGAGTCTCGTAAGGCTGTTTGATCTCCGAGTGGCGACAGCCTATACCGCCTCGACACTGATCCTCATGTGTATCCCCGGAGTCTTTGGATTCCTCGCGTGGGAACTCAAAGAGAACTGGCGGCTTTACAAAGCCAACCGCTCGCCCAAGCTGCGGCCAGTGCGAATCGGTGATCATGGAGAGACCTTGCTCCGGCTTCTCTGCCCCGGTTTCCATTCCGGGACGATCCCGAAATTGTTTGCCAAACAGCGACGCGCGGCCAGACGTGACGTCGATACATTTTCGTGGAACAACCAGGCCCGCTTCGCCGAGCGACTGCATCACGAAGCAGCCGCGCTCAGGCACTTCGTCGAACGTGAACTTGTTGCGTTACTCGATATCAGTCGCACTTTCCGCGACGACCGCTTCCAGGTCCGCGACGTCGAACTCGCCACCAATCGAGTGGTCATCTGGATCGACAAGAGCAGCAAAGAAACAGCTTTCCCTGCGGATACGCCCTTGCAACTTGAGTTTGCAGAGCAGTCCGGTTGGCTCGTTGCCACAGTCCGGGAACCAGGATGGCTCAGTCAGTTACCGGCTCGCGATGTCGAAGTCTTCAAAGTCGCTGTAATGGGTCTTTATAAGCTCGCCGCAGTCGATCTGGTCCGGGAACAAATTGAAATTCAACTGGCCCAATCGACACAACCTGGCTCGAAGTCTGTGGCCAGCAACGGAGTCCCCGCCGATCGTAAGCGACACGCCTACGACATCAACTCGACTGGATTGGTGGTCTGGCCGCATCGCAACTACGAACACGAAGTTCACTACGTTCTGGACGATCAACCTGTCGCTCATCCCCGCCCTCGGTCCGCCGCGCGCGCGGCAGGTTTGACCGCGTTCCCCATGGGGGCGCTGGTCTTCAATTTGCATGACATTCACTGGGAAGACTGGCGTAAATTCTGGGATCATGAGCAGAGTGAATCCCCTCCACCGTCGACACTTCTGTCGTTCAACTGGTAGTTCCGCAGCAAAGCGACCTTCCCAATGAGGTGGGCGAAATTCGGCAGAAAATGCCGTCCAGGCAGGCTGCCATAGGCGCGCATCCTCATTCGAAGTATCCTCTTACAACGAATAAACGGCCGCAGAAAATGACCTGTCTGCGGCGGCCCTGGGGCGATGGAGCGCACCGAGATGCACTTTGCTGGAAGCTCAAAAACTGTCATCTTGAAGATGGCCACCAAGTCACTTCAGGAAGATACGCATGTCGATCATGACCTGACGCTCGTCATTCCGGCCTACAACGAAGAGGCACGGCTCCCAAGGACGTTAGCGGACGCAAAGTCGTATCTGGATGCCTGGGGGATTAACTACCGCGTCCTGGTCGTCGACGATGGCAGTCGTGATGAAACCGCAAAGCTGACCGAAGCATTCGGCCGCAGGTTCTCGACGATCCGACAGACCAATGGCGGAAAAGGGTCCGCCATCCGTAACGGGATGATGTCATCAAGCGGGAAGGTGATCGGCTTCACCGATGCAGACCTCCCCTACGACCTGGATGCGCTGAAGACTGCGTATCAGATCATCGAGACCGGCCGGCGAGACGTGGTCTTCGGAAGCCGAACCATCGAAGGAGCCACATCGCGCGTGGAACGCCGGTTGATGCGGACACTGGCTTCGTTCGTGTTCCGCACCTGCATGATGTGCCTTGTCTCCCGAGAGATCACTGATACCCAGTGCGGACTGAAAGTTTTCAGTCGCCGTGCCGCTCGCATGATTTTCTCACGGACGATTGTCAACGGTTTCGCGTTCGACGCCGAGGTCGTCTATTTGACCCATCTGTTGAACCTTTCCTTTGAGAAAGTCGCGGTAACGCTCGTCAACGACTACTCAACCACAATCTCACTGACGAGGAATGCCATTCCGATGCTCATGGACGTCGTCGGTGTCCGACTGCATGGCCTGCGAAACGGCTATCGCCCCGATATCGAAGTGCTCAATCCAACCTCCGCCGCGACGACGCCGGCGAGGAAGGCGGCATGATGTCGGCCTCTTCGAGTCCCCGTCATTCAATCGTCTTTCATGCAGATGACTTCGGCATGAATGCGGCCGTGAACGCGGGAATTGAGGCGGCCTTTCGCGAGGGTCTGTTAACGAGCACTTCAGTCCTGGCGAACGCACCTGCTGCAGAAGATGCCTGCCGCGTGTGGCCGGCCCTGATGGCAGACGTGCAGACACGTCGACTTTCTTCCCTCGAACGTCGCCGTATGCTGAGCGACCCCCTTACCCCGTTTGACCTGGGCATTCATCTGAATTTGACCCAGGGTCGACCGCTGACATTGAATGACTTTTCGCCGGAGTTACTCGACGAGGAGGGGTGCTTCCCCGGGATCGGCAAACTGTTCGCTCGTATTAATCATGCCAGCGACGCTCAAATGAAATCCGTCGAAGCAGAACTCCGAGCCCAGATCGAATGGATGATCGCCCGGGGCCACCACCCGACGCATTTGAATGGCCATCAATACATTGAACTGATTCCGCGAATCGCAGCGATTGTCCCCGCCCTGTTGCACGACTACGCCATCCCGACTGTGAGAGTTGCCTACGAACGGGGCCTGTTCCGCAGCGTCCTGCTGCAGGGAGACGTCACAGGCTGGGGACTTGGACTGGTCAAACGACATTTCGCGCGGGCATTTCGACGACGGATGGCTAACACCAAGGTGGCGTTTCCAGATCGTTTTTTTGGAACCTCTCACGCTGGCCGCATTGATGACGCCACGATGACGCGGTTTCTGGCGGGTGCACGAGGAACAAGGATGACCGAAATCGGGGTTCATCCCGCCATCGATCCCGGCCCGGACACCTCAGCGGAATCGGATCCCTGGTTTGATCCCCTCGCGGAACTCCGATCGAACGAGCTCAAACTCCTCTGCTGTTCGAAACTCGCAGAAGAACTCCGCTCGCGGCAATTCAGTCTGGGCCGAATCTCTGCCTTGGCCACTGAGACATGGGCCACTGAGGCGACTTGAATTTCGGCAGAATCGCAACGCCGCGAGGGGCGTCCGGCGAATCCGGTCTCCGCTCGCGGGTGTTTGCAAAAAGCGAGAGCCGGTCAAGATGACCGGCCCCTGGCTCACGACACCGCACGAGACGGTGTCTTACATCGGTGCTTCAGGAAGTTCCGACAACCACTTGTTCCGGATCGGGATCAGGTGCTGAAGGACGTCGACCAGAACTTCGGGAGGCGACTGCATCGCGTCCACGCACTTAATCAGTTCTTTCGGGTAACAGTTGATAACGGGTTCCGACTCAGCTCGATAAACGTTGAACCGGGTCTTGATGATGTCTTCATTCGCATCGTCAGCCCGATTATCGCGGATCGCGCGACGCTTGATGCGGTCGATCATCTGCGATTCATCGACACAAATCAGATGGATAATAGCGAGAACATTGATGGTGTTCTTGAGCATTTCCACCTGATTGGGGTTTCGTGGAATCCCATCGAGGACCAGCAGTTCATCAGGCGGACGATAGCGCGACACAGCAATGTGTCCGTTCAGAGCCTTGGTCCAGATACGGACCGTCAGTTCATCAGGAACCAGTTGCCCGCGGGAACTGAACTGATAGATCTCACGCCCTTCCGCCGAGTTAATGTTCAGCGAGCGAAAAACATCGCCACAAGAGAGGTGATAAAAGCCGGGGATCTGCCCCAGAATTGATCCTTGCGTTCCCTTTCCGACCCCCGGTGCTCCAAACAGGAGAACCGTCGGAAATCGTCCATCAAACATGTGTCACCCTTCGTCGGTTGATTCTCGGTCGGTCGATTCACGATTTTTAATGCGTCAGGCGTGACGATCAGCAATGACCAGAGTTCCGTCTCTTGCGGCGGGAAAATATCTGCCGAACATTCTGCAAATCCGCGGCGAATTATCATTCTCATCCGCATCACGTCATTCTCGATTTCCCTTCCCCCGGTTCCGGGGCTTTCATCTGGAAACGGAAAACGCTGCAGGCATCTTAATCTGGTGAGCCTTTTAGACTCAACAGTCTCAGAATCGTCTCCTGTCACCAGGGGACTTCACCCGTTTCCATTCCCCGCTCCGACGGTCTTCGGCTCACGTGGAGTCTCAAGCATATCTGAAATCCGCGGCTGCTGTGCCCCGGAAAACCTGACGGATTTGAGAGGTTATATTGCACCCGCGCAGCTCGCATCTGATAATGTCAAATGAACCGCTGTTGCAGCCATTTCCGATTGTGCTTCCACTGACGACTTTTTTTTGGCTTCACGGCCCGGGAGCGCACATGATGCTGTTGCAACAGTCACACAACGAAGAAGGGAGCTTTGAGTGATGAAGCCCTGGCTGGTGATGCTTCTTAGCCTTGTTGCTCTGTACGAGCCGACCGTGGCCGACGCACAACAGTGCGACCATCGCTATAGCTTCCGTCGTCACTGGTCCCCGTGGGTGATCGCACCGGCGATGGGCTACAGCGGATTCACGGGACCGGGGTACACACGGACAATCTCGTATCAGGTCGGCTACTATCCTGCGCCACGAATCAACCCGTTTACCCCCGACCTGACGATCCCGCAGCCCATGACCGAACCGTCGTTCCTCGTTCCCAATGAGCAGCGTGAGACACCGTTCGAGCCGACCAAGGTTCCTGTGGTTCCCTCCAGTCCTGCTGCCCGGTTGCGGAGTCTTCAGCACCAGGCCCGGGGGGACCAGCGGCTGCGCGAACAAAGATGGTCCGAAGCGCGTGCGGCCTATCGGGCCGCGGTGGACGCAGCTCCTGACCGGGCCGAAGCTCACCTGCGCCTTGGGTTGAGTCTCATCACAATTCAAAGTTTTCAGCCGGCGATCCGTGAACTGAAACGTGCCGTCTTCATTGACCCCACCATTCCGGCATCGGGGAACCAGTCCAAGATCCTGTTTGGCCCCGAAAGCGACGTCGTCCGCTCGTCCATCATCAGTAAAGTGATGGACTGGGTGCGGGAGGACTATCGAGAATCCGACCGCCTGTTTGTACTGGGCGTGCTGCTGCACTTTGAAGGAGACGCCCGAAGTCGTGAGTTTCTTGAGGCCGCCGATCGAATGAAACGACAAGGAGACAAAAGTCACATCCTGGCGTTTCTCGACCACGCGGCGAACGCCCCTGCTGCACCGCAGGACGAGCCCGTTGATCCTGCGATCCCGAAATTAAACGACGTCCCCCTGCCGATGCCATTTCCCGCACAGGGAGCAGAGGGATTCGCAGGGGATCATGGCGAACAGAATGGCACGAAACGAGGGCAACTTGCTCCGCTACCGGGTGCTCCCGTGCCAATGCCCGATCTCTAGAAATCTGGAACCGTTTTGTCAGAATTCAGTGAAAGCGATACGGAAAACTGGCGTTCCCTTGCAGATTCGATTACCGTAACCCGAATTCGATCGGGGAATCTGAACGTGGAACGGTTTTGCTAGATCAAAATAAGACGGATTTCGCAAAACAGTTCCCGTTTGATAAGGTTACATATCGGCGCATCGCAATTCGGCGTTGCGCGAGTCATTCGACGAGTTGGGGTTGGTACGATGAATGGTGATGAGACGATGGTTGGGGACGCTCAAACTCCGGCTGCACAGACGACAAGTCATGACGGCCCGACCGCGACACCCACTTCGCAAACAGGGGCGGAACCACACGTCGGTTCGGTGGCTGGACAGCCGCTAACCCCGGACGCATTGTCGGCCGCTCATGCTGCGGTCGCCTCAGCGTCGGCGGATACACTCACAACGAAAGAGGCCACCGTGGCAGAGCCCGTCGCCGCCGTGGTAACACCGACCGAATCACAGGCTGTCAGCAGCGCAACCGACGCCCCCGTCGCCGCGATGTCCTCTGCAGATGCTCCCGCGAGCGAATCCACGCCAACATCCGAGACGGCTGCCGCAACCGGCGAAGAAGCTCGCAAGAAGCCCGTCCTGAACCCGGACGTCAGCGGCCAGTCGTCGCGCGCTGTGGGCAGCATTGGAGCGGAAGTCGAGTCCGAAGCAGCAACCCTCGCTGCCGCGGCCGCAGCTCAGGCCCAGACCAATACCGCCAGTGGTCCCATCGGCCATATCGAACTGCCTCCAAAGCAGGTCGCACTGGATGACAGTCTCGAAAAAGAAATCGAAGCGGCGATGTCCGGCCAGATGACATCCCCCACCGCCCCGCCCGCCGGTGCCGTGACTCCCACCTCGTCGGCCATCGCGGAAGAACTTCCCGCCTCCGAAGATCAGTTAGAAGCGGGGACCAAACTGAAGGCCAAGGTTCAGAGCGTCACCGCTGACGACGTATTCTGCGAAGTCGGTTATCGCTCTCCCGGTCTGCTGCCCGCTCGCCAGTTCCCACAGGGAAAGCAGCCGCGCGTCGGCGAAGAGTTCCTCGTGATCGTGGAAAAGTACGATCCGGAAAACAGCGTCATTCTGGTGAACCTGCCCAAGGCGACCCGTAAGGCACGCGGCAACTGGGACGAACTCACCGTTGGCCAGGTGACCGAGTGTATCGTCAACAAGACAAACAAAGGCGGCCTCGAAGTCACCGTCGGTGGTTTGCGAGCCTTCCTTCCCGCCAGTCAGGTCGACCTTGGTTTCATCTCTTCGATGGACGCTCTGGTCGGACAGAAGCTGACGGTGCAGATTACCGAACTCAACCCAGCCAAGCGCAACCTCGTCGTCAGCCGTCGCTCTGTCATGATCGCAGAGCGGAAGGAACTGGCGGTCGCGTTCTGGGAAAAGGTCGAAGTTGGCCAGCAGTTCACCGGTACGGTCAAGACGATCAAGGACTACGGTGTCTTCATCGATCTGGGTGGTGCCGACGGATTCCTCCATATCGGTGAGATGAGCTGGACGCGAGTAAAGCATCCCTCTGAAGTTCTTCAGGAAGGCCAGAAGTGCGAAGTGGTCGTGCAGTCGCTTGACCGGGAGAAGCAGAAAATCGGCCTCGGAATGCGTCAACTGACACATAACCCCTGGGGCAGCGTTGAAACCAACTATGCCGTTGGTAAAGAAGTGACCGGGAAAGTCACACGAACCACCGACTTCGGTGCATTCGTTGAACTCGAACCGGGAGTCGAAGGCCTGATCCACATCAGCGAAATGGATCACCAGCGAATCCGCAAAGTGACTGATGTCGTCAACATCGGCCAGGAAGTTCAGGCACAAGTCCTGGAAGTCGCACCTGACCGCCAGCGAATCAGCCTGTCACTGAAGGCCCTCAAGCAGAAGCCGGAAAAGCCGAAAGACGAAGATCTGGCCCCCGGCAAAGGCGAGCCGTACGAACGCAAACGCAAAGAACCACTGCGTGGTGGCAAAGCGATGGGAAGCAGCGGGGGACTTTTTGGGAACCCTGGCGACTTCAACCGCTGATCCAATGAGCGGTCTGCGACTGCTTGCTCTATGACTTATTCCGAAGCCGTCAGGTGTGGCAAACTTCTGTTTGCTCCCTGAACGGCTTTTTTTAGACTCAGTTTTCGCTGCCAGACCAAGGCGATGCGCGAACCGAGTGCAATGGTCACCGTTTGTCGGATGGGACGTATGAGATTCACTTTTCCCCGACTGTTCAGTTCACTGGTTTGTGTGGCACTGGGTTGTGGAGGAGCGGTATCAACGACGTTCAGCACGTCCCTCGTCCATGCCGCAGATGAGCTGGCGAAAGCGAAATCGGCTTCTCCCGGAAAAGCGACGGTTCGGGATGAACGGCCTGGAATCGACTGGCCCATTTTCCTCGGCCCTCACGGTACCGGTATTTCGGACGAAAAAGGCCTGCTCGACGAATGGCCCGAGGATGGTCCCGAAGTCTTATGGGGCAAGCGAATCGGCAAAGGTTATAGCTCTCCCTCCATCCTCGACGGGCATGTCGTTGTCCATCACCGCCAGCGTGACCGGGACGTGATTGAATGCCTGACCGTACAGAACGGCGAACGGCTCTGGACGCATGAGTACGAAACGGACTTCTCGGACCCGTACGGATACAAC
The DNA here is from genome assembly GCF_041860085.1 of Schlesneria sp. DSM 10557. Classification (NCBI taxonomy): domain Bacteria; kingdom Pseudomonadati; phylum Planctomycetota; class Planctomycetia; order Planctomycetales; family Planctomycetaceae; genus Schlesneria; species Schlesneria sp. DSM 10557. Next base: position 5,674,586 of record NZ_CP124747.1, on the reverse strand, counting down.
AACGGCCCGCGATGTTCTCCCGTGCTGACCGCGAATCGCTGCTACACTTTCGGCGCGCAAGGTCGGCTGGTCTGCCTCGACCTGCAGTCGGGCAAGCTGATCTGGGAAGTCGAGACAACTAAGAAATGGAACGTCCCGGAACATTTCTTCGGTGCTGGCTGCACGCCCATTCTTGAAGGAAATCTGCTGATCGTCCTCGTCGGGGGACAACCCAATTCCGGCGTCGTCGCGTTCAATGCGGAGACTGGCGAGGTCGTTTGGGAAAGCGTCGGCAAAGATACCTGGGATGGCGTCCCCACTGATCAGGCCGGTAAAAAATACCGGTGGACCGGCGACGAAATGGTCGTCAGCTATTCGTCACCCATTGTTGCCACCATCCACGGGACAAAGCACCTCTTGTGCCTTGTGCGGCACGGTCTGGTGTCGCTGGACCCGACCAATGGGAATGTTCGCTTCAAGTACTGGTTCCGGTCCCGGGTCCACGAGTCAGTGAATGCGGCTCGACCTGTCGTCGTTGACGATACGATCTTCCTCTCGGCCGCCTATGAAACGGGGGCGGCGCTGCTGAAAGTCAAACCCGACGAACAAGACTACGAAGTCGTCTGGCGCAATAAGCGAGGCATGTCGACACACTGGTCGACCCCGATCTTCCAGGACGGCTGTATCTACGGCTTCAGTGGTCGCCACGAAGGCGAAGCGATGCTGCAGTGTGTTGACCTGAAAAGTGGCGAACTGCTGTGGGAAACGAATGGTTTCGAAGGAGCCCCGACAGAACTTCGTGCGAGTCCCGATGGGGGAATCGTGGATCGCGAAGGCAAGCCAGTGACGTTCTTCGGCCGTGGCTCGAAGACCGCCGTGGATGGCAAGTTCATCATGCTGGGTGAACGCGGGATCCTCGTCCTGGGTAAACTGAGCCGAGACAAATACGAGCAGATTAGCCGGGCTGTTTATCCTCAGATCCGCTATCCGGCCTGGGCGGCTCCTGTTGTTTCACACGGACGACTCTACCTCCGGGGTGAGGACTACCTGATTTGCCTCGATATCGCCAAGGCCGAAGCCTCCGCGAAGTAGCCGTCACGAATCGCTGCGGTGCTTGACCAGCCGGCCGTGAATCACAAGTGCCAGCAGCAGGACAACACCCATCAGGAACGGTCGCAGGAGATCAAAATGGGTCACCCAGCTCGCCTTCAGCCATTCCTCTTTAAGCTGTGGTGAAAGTGCGGACTGCTTGATCAGTCGTTCCACGTTCGTAATGTTCAGTCCAACTTTGAGAACGGTAAAACTGAGCACACCAATCAGGGTTCGACCGATACTCCCTTCCCCCCCGAACAGGCTCGTGCCGCCGAGAACCACGCACGCGACGGCATCCAGCAGGAGATCGGCGTTCTGGTCCAGACTGACGCTGTTCATGCGGCCTGAGTTGACCATTCCTCCACACGCGGCGGTCGTCGCGCAAATTGCCAGGCAGGCGATGACGATCCGTTCGGTTCTGACTCCTGCCAGCCGGGCCGCCTGACGATTGCCACCCGTCATGTAGACGTACCGGCCGAAACGGGTGTGCTGCAGTACCAGGTGGGCCGCAATCATAACCGCGGCGGCCAAAGCGGCGCTCAGAGGAATACTGAGAGTCCCGTATCGCCCCAAGTGCAATTCGAGCAGCGGCGAGTTCCCCAACTCTCCCAGAACTGGCGGTACCGCGAATTTCTGACTGCGAGTCAGGAACCGGGCGAGCCCCAGCGCGATGTTCATCATTGCCAGTGTGATAATGAAACTGGGAAGTCCCGATGAGATTGTCAGCCAACCTGACAATAGTCCCATTAACACTGCCGCTAAAAGAGGAATCAGGATCACGAGCCCCGTTGCAAGGTACGAGACGTTCCCGGCCCCGTTCACTTCCTTTGGCCCTGCAGCCAATGACGATTCCCAAAGGACCCCGCACAGGCAAGCCGAGAGCAGCGCGACCATCCCTACTGAGAGGTCGATCTCGGCACACAGCAAGACAAAGGTCAGTCCTGTTGCGGCGATGGCCAGAACGGCTCCCTGCTTCAAGATAAGCGTCAACGTAGTGAGACTCAGGAAGTCACTGGCAATAACAGAGAAAACCAGGACGAGCGTGAAAAAACTGATCAGCGGCGCGAAGTCCGCAAGTTGAAATCGGGGAGCGAGCCCAGCTTCTTCGGGTTTCGACATAAAGCAGCTTCACGTTAGCAAAAGTGGATGAAAGCAATCGCAGCGAAATGATCTCAGGCCAGCGAGCCAGGATCCCCTCGAAGGCGAGGAAACATCAAGGTTTCGCATCACCGGAGACGTCCAATTGACATACAGAACAGGCACACCGACGTAGCGTCGAGCTCTATCGAGAATTCATTCGATGGAGTTCGACGTTATTATCGTGGCTTCCTCAGTGTGGTGAGATATTCGACGATGTCGACGAGTTCTTCCTGAGAAATGAGTTTAGCAAAGTCAGCAGGCATGAGCGAAACGGTCTGCTTGCTACGTTCTTCAATGGCCTTGACGGGGAAAGTGCGAACGATGGCATCGCTCCCCTTCAGGGTCACTTTTTCACCATCTTCGCTGACGATGATCCCGGTCTGCGACGTCCCGTCTTCGAGCGCAAACGTCCAGGATTCATAGTTATGGCTGATCCCCGCACTTGGAAAAAGGATCGACTCGTACAGAGCCTGGCGACTCAGTTTAGATCCAATCTCTGACAGATTCGGACCAACCTCTTTCCCCTGCCCGTGCACGACGTGACAGGTATTGCACTTCGCCGTCGATGCGAACAGCTTCTGCCCGCTACCACTGTTTCCCTTCATCTGAGCCAGCTGTTCCAGGGGAGGAAGTGGCTTCGAATCTTTACCGGGAGGTAACGGAAACAGCCTTTCAGCCGACTTCCGCACGTCGTCAAATGTCGAACTATGCAGTGCAGCAGCCAATGCGGGAATCAGTGATTCATCACAGGTGTTCGACTCGGCAAGTTTAATCAGTTCCGCTGCCCCCTGCCGTGATCGAGAAGCCCCCTTGATCGCTTCCCGTCGGAGATCCAAGGCAAAGCTTTGATCTGCAACCAGGGGCAACAAAATTTCTGCGACCTGTGCACTTCCGCAGTGGCTGAGCGCGGTTGCAACCGCGACCGCTGACGTTCCTTCAGTGGATCTGAGAGCTGCGTTCAGCAGATCCTTCTGATTCTTGTCTACCAGCACCCGAACGGCGTCGACACCCGTTTGCTCGTCGGGCATCGATTGGGTCAGGGCGAGCAGGTCAGGAAATCGATTTGTGACGTTGAACTTTCCCACAAGCTGGACGAATGAGGGCTGCCCCTTCATTCCATCCAGGACTCGATTCATCGCCGCAAGTTCAGGTGAATTGGGAGCGAGATCGAATCGCTGAAGTCGACTGATGGCTTCCGCATTCACGTACTGGGTTTTTGCGGGACTGCCAAACTGACCAAACGCCAATTTGATGAGCGCGGCTTCTCTGGCCGGTCCTGTGAGGAAGTCGAATGCTCTCAGATAGCGGGGCGCGTCCGCTTCCGTCACGTCGTCGGACGCGAGGATCTGATAAAGATCTTCGGGGGTCGCGGTTCCGCGGGATCTCCAGAGGATGTCTCTAGCGACGGGACTTGTCACGATTTTCTCGGAAGACGGGTTCCCTGCGGCTTTTGCGGCGGCAGCGAGGCAGTTGTCCCAGTCCTGATCGGCACCGATTCCCAATGCTTCCAGATACCATCGGTCAGTTCCATCATGCTGGACAGCCAGCTTTCCCCACAACTCCGCCTTCACAGGGGACTTCAAAAGCCGAAGCGCCAAGGCACACTCTCGTCGCACCTGAGGCGAGGAATCACCCACCAGCGTCGCCAGAATTTTGACCAGTCCCTGGGTATGCTTGTCGCTGTCGGTTGGCGGCAATTTCTGACGTGCCAGCCGCAGCCCTGCGATTCGGAGATCCGGGTTTGGATCGCTGATTGCAGTCGAAATCGCTTTTTCTCGCGCGGCGGGAATTTGCGAAAGAATCGCCAGCACGCGGGCTCGATACCGAGGGTCAGAATCTCGCTCGAAGCGATTGAAGAGGATGCCAACAGTCTTACCCGCATCCCGATTTGCAAACGACAGCAGGGCCGTCCGGGCGAGATAACGTGCCGCCAGGTTGGGGCTCTTCAGTCCATCAGCCGCCCCGTCGGGAGTCGAAACATCCAACTTGGGAATCTGATAAGCCGTCTTGGGCGGAGCCACCCGGAAGAGACGCCCCTTTTCGGCGTCTCCCATACGATGGCCCCCGACACCCGGATCGTACCAGTCGGCCACGATCAGTGAACCATCCGGTGCCACGCAAACATCAGAGGGGCGAAACCAGTTATCTCTGGCACCGTGGAGGATACTAACCATTTCGCCGGAATAGCCCGCACCAGAATTCTTCACCGGGTAAGCCCGGACGACATTCGGCCCCGCATCGCAATGGATAATCTGGTTCTGATACAGCTTCGGAAGCAAGGTCCCTTCGTAGACACAGATCCCGGTGGGAGACCCGCCGCCCGTCTGCACAAGGTTGGGAACCACTCCGGGATCATTCAAATGCCAGTGGCGACGTGGAATTTCGGCTTCGATGTTCGTACGGGGAGTTTGCCATCCCGCACCGGTCATCTCGTCGGTGTAGCCGAAATTGCCTCCTTCCATCACATAGTTAATCCGCACCCCCTGATTCCCGTCGTCGTCATTGTCTGACTGCCAGACGGTACCGAAGCTGTCGACGGTCACCTCGTAATTATTCCGGAAGTTGTAACCGAGGACTTCGAACTCAGACCCATCCAGATTGCAGCGGAACGCCATCCCCTGGCGATACGGCATTCCGCGTTCATTGACTTCCCGGCCCATCACGTCGATGACCGGCTTGCCATCCTTGTCGAAGACATGGCGTCCGGTGTTCCCCATATTCCAGTACAGCTTGCCGTCAGGCCCCATCACAAAGGTGTGTGTGGAATGATCATGCTGCGGGTCGCCGACTTTGCTGAACAGCAGCTCTTTTCTGTCCGCTCTCAAATTCCCATCGTCATCCGTAAAGATCCAGACGTGCGGCGCACACGAGATGATGACTTTGGTTCCTTTGCCCGTTGCTGTGGGGAGAACACAAATCCCCATGGCAGAATCAACTTCGCGTCCCTGGTAGAAAACGTGCTGCTTATCAGCCACACCATCGCTGTTCAAGTCTTCGAGAATGAGGATCCGGTCCCCTTCGGCCCGCTCCCCGAGGCGACCACGATAATTGACGACCTCGCAGACCCACACGCGACCGAGATGGTCAATGTCGATGTTGGTTGGACTCAGTAACCCCGATGCTTCCGAAGCAAAGAGTGTGGCTTCCAGACCCTCGGCGACATCCAGCCCCGAAACTGCGTCCTGTGGGTCGCGGCTTCCGCCGGGAGTCCCCCCGGAGGGCTGAAGGTATTTCGCCCCAGGTTTCGTTGTGAAGACGAGGAACTGAACCGAACTGGACGCTCCCTGGTCCGATCCTCCGTTGTCGATTCCCGCTCGCGCCTTGAACCGTTTAACTCCGGCGGGCAGGTCGAAGGCCACAACCGAATTCGCGTGCACGCCAATCCCGTATTCCACGACCTTGCCGTCAATACGAAGAGGACCGCCATCGGCGTTTTGATTGATTCGTACCTGGCCCCAGTCGGCGGAAGCCGATTTCCATTTCAGCTCAGTGAGCCGCTTATCACCGGAGTCCAGGATCAGCCGCGGCTCGGCCCAATCGGCCCAGTCGGCAGTAAATGTATCCCCCCCATCGCGGACCACAAGGAAGAGCTCTTTCGCCCCGGCGACATCCACATCGACCTCAACGGCGTGCCCCGGAGTCAGCGTGTTGATCACCTTGGATTGCCAGACCGGGTCCTGGGCCAGGGCACACGAACAGATGGCAACATGCAAGGCAAAAAAGTTCAGAGCACGTGAGAGCATGAACGCATCGCTCCAATGGGCAAGAGGAACTGCATCTAACCGTGTGAGGGGCGGATGATCAGGGACCGCCAGTGGAAGAATCCGAGACGAAGTGGAAGAGCCATTGATCTGACCGGCTCGAAGCCTCAACTTCACCCTGCGGACGAGAGCCGCATTTGTTGCAGACCGACAAGGCAGATAGCGAATTGCAGACGATACAGGGCGACACTCTGGGCGTCACCCCGTGCATTTTCAAACGTCGAATGTGAGGAGCGATCCGGTCACTCCCTTGTTATGGCGAAGTGACCGTGCCCCGGTAGACCAGTCCTGCTTACTTCTTGTTCCACTGATCCAGCATCGCCTGAATCATCGCTTTGTTGAAATCAGCGGGAATCGCTTCGTCGTGATTCTGCAGCAGATCGTCGACGGTAACATTCCCTGCGGGGGTCCCGTCAGCCGGAACATCCGCTCCCGACGTCCAGACGATGGCATTGAGAATCAGCTTGCGGAACTGGTTGTTGCCCCAGTTCCAGTGAACATGTCCGCCGCTCGTTCCGAAACCGCGACCACCGTCAGGACGTACGCGAGCCCATGCCGTGTGCTGTGGTTCTTTCCGCTCAAGGACCGCCTTACGAACTTCGGGATTGCCGCTGTGAGGACCGTCGGGACGGCTGAGTGATTCTTTCGGCGGCAGGTCGGTCAGGATCGCTGTGACGCCATCCATCTTTTCTCGAAATCGCATGTGATAGTACCACTCGTCATTGGTCGAGAACGGCTTGACCCCGCGCGTTGTAGGATGTTCGGGCAGCTTCTTGTAGTCGGCAACCCAGTGGGGATTGACGGACCAGTGTGGTTCGAAGAATCCACCGATCCAGTCCAGGAATGCATCTCCCGGCTTACCGGCAACAGTTTCGACTCCGTAGTGAATACAGACGATGCCAGCCCCTTTTTTCGCCAATCCATCGAGTTCTTCCAGATGAGCATTGAAGGGATGCCCTGCTCCACCGTCTGAATAGATCACGATCGTATTCGCGGCGGCCAGCTTCTCTGGGGAAGGCCATCCCTGCTTCTGGATGGAATGGACTTCGGCTGTCACGGGCAGGCCACTCTCGTTGATCAAGCGAGCCAGCAGAGAACAGCCCGACAGATGATCATGAGCACCAAATCCATGGCTGGGATTACCTGCGATCAGAAGAGCTTTCTTCTTCCCCGAATCGCTGGTCTTCCCTTCCGCGGAAATCTTTTTGAGCTTGATATTGCGGAACTGAACTTTCATCGCGGGACCGACGTGAAGCTGGAATGCAAGCAGACCTTTGGCACGTCGTTGTTCTTTGTCTTCGTCGGTGACGACTGAGGTCAGTACGCCATTGATCCGGTGTTCGAAGACGTATCCCTTCGCAGAGATATGGTACTCGTTCCAGTCTTCCTTCTTGATTTTCGCCTGGATCTCGTTGGTATCAGCGAACTTTTCGACCACCTTCGGTTTGTGGTCGTCGCCAATCACGGTTTTCTCTCCACGCAGGGCCAGAATGCCGCGGAAGTTTTCACCGTAATTGATTCCGGAATAGTTGTCGCCCGCTTCGGCGTCAGCCTGATAACCGCCGATTCCCCATTTCCGATCAGGAAGTTCAAAACTTCGGTACTGAATCCCCGAGTTACCGTTGATGATCTTGTATTCCAGCTTCAGCTCAAAATCAGCAGTCTCTCCACCACGCCAGATGAGGAAGGTGTTCGCCTTGATCGGTTTGTCTTCGGTGGTCTTGCCCGTAATCGCCCCGTCTTCAACGCTCCACAGTTCGGGATCGCCGTCCCATTTTTCCAGCGTCTTGCCGTCGAAGATGGAAACCCAGCCATCCTCTGCACGTACCGTAGAGGACATTACCAGAGCGGTCATGACCATCGAACACAGTATCCATCCCATCCGAATGCGCATGAGCATCTCCTGTTGATTCATCGTGAATGTGTTTTGCCGGGGATATCGACCCGCCGATCGGGAAAGAGATTGACGAATCGGTATTTGAGCATATTCGGAACTCGATCCGCAACTGGTGCCGAGTTGCGAAGGGACGCACCTGCGCGATGAAGTGAGCAAGTGGATCGAGCGCGGATGTGGCCTGGAAAAATGTCGGAACCGTCTTCCTGCGGCACGCAGACATTCGATCGCGAAGTTTGCGGTTACCAAAAACACAACGCCCTGGATCGGAACACGAATTTCGTTCGTTCCCGATCCAGGGCGAGAGACTTTTGTCATTTCGATGACACCGCGGTGACCATCGATGGAGAACTTCACTCCGACTAGCCAATCTCACTGACTTTTTCCGCGAGCATCTCGACCGCCTTCAGCAGGCGTTTGCGGACCTTTTCGGGAAGCTCAGCGAATTCCTCGCAGAACTGCGGGGTCAGCAGATTCTGGCACCGTTCGATCGTGGTCGTAAACCGCTTGGCGATCTGCTCGGTGCTGAGATTGGGACGTTCCCCCGCTTCGCGTGGCGGGACGGTCGTCGCATCGGGATTGAAAGGAGCGTACTCACTGGTTCCCTCTGGCAACCGGTTCCCGAACGGTGGGACTGCTGCGGACGCTTCTTCGTCTTCATCTGCCTGATTGGCCGAAACCGAAAACGTGGACTGATGATCAAAGGGAGCGGCTTCACGGGCCAGTGCGGGTTCCGTCGGCAAGCCGTCCAGGGCTTCATCGACGGCTGGGGTGCTCAGGTCCTCACCACGCTGTGCACGGCGCCAGGCCTTCATTTCGGCAACACCAGCCTGGACATCATCGGCCCACTGCAGGCATTCCGCAGCATCGTCCCAGTTAATCGCCGCGTAAAAGTGAGACCACTTGAGCGTCGAGTAATTACTACTGACGTCTCCGAAGGTTTCCCAGACACGTCGTCGCTGGTAAACCTGATCAGCGCTCAGAGAGACCAGCGCGGCGAAGTCTGCGTCGGTTCGTCCTCGCGCAAATCGCTTCGTCCACAGTGCGGCACATTCACCGACTTCCCAGTTACAGCGGCTGACGGCAACTTGCGCACGAGCGATCAACGAGGCTTCGGTTTCTTCACGCACAACTTCCGCAGAACCGGAATGCGACATTTCAACTTCCCAAGGAGTAACAGAATCAAAATTCGTCCAAAGACGTGGACCGTCTCGGACAAGGGCGAGTTCAAATTCGCCGAGTGAACGTCACCCGTCCATGGGGAAGGCGAAATCGTATCGCTCGGCCTTTTAACACGCTACTGTGTCGTCCAAGCCAGAGGCGACGGTATGGTTGATTGCCGACGAATCAGACTGTTTTTTCACAATTCCTGAAAACTGACCCGCACATCCTCCAACACATCAGTCACTCTGGATCACTCACAACCTACTTCGGGGCTCGATTTTGGGCATTCAGCGAATTAATCGTCCAAATTGCTTCCTGATCCCTGAAATACCGTACACGAATATGGGTTGGTAAGAACGTCTCTTGATTCAGGCAGACTGCGACATCACGGCAGAAGGTTTCTGATGGGAACTCACCAGGTGGTAGCCACGTAAAGCCCGGCCAGATCCAATTTACCCGGGTCCGATTGTCATCGATGGCCTCGTCGTCAGACGCCAGTTCTGACCGCCACCGACCGTTGCGGGGGACGCCTTTTAGTATGACAGCACCATCCCGCTGCGTCGCTGACCAGTCGAACCGGCGCGTCGCCTCTTCCACCTTCATTCCAAAGAGAAGCTCGTTAAAAATCAGAAGCCCATCCACCCAACTTCCCGGGAGTTGATTTTCCACAGGGAGCGTTGAAGTGACAGCCTCGTCTCTTTCGAGATCGATCAGAGTGATCAAGTCATCTTCAAAGAGTGACTTCAATGCCTGTCCGGGTTGGAGCGAATAAGCCTTGCCCCGCCTCACGCTTACTTGGTTTCTTCGATGACGACTCGGCTCAGTCCAGACGACGCCACTGTCTGCTGAGTGGAATGCACACCTGCCAGTCGAGACCGATTCAACCTCAAAAACGTGGTCGATTTGGCTTAGTTTGAAAGTGCAGTCCATCCGCTCAATGCGCGACGTCGCTACCTGCCACCGTGTTAGAAGTTCACTCACGTCGAGTGAGGCGAATTCTTTAGGGTCTGCGGCGATCAGCATTTGGACGTCTTGCGACACGTCCGGGGTGCGCGTATCCATCAACGATTGGCCTGCCCGGAAACCTTGATCCGGCTGTGCGGGATAATCCCGAGCCATCAGGCCGATCCCAATGATGGAGGCAGCGACAATCTTACAAAGCAGACATGTGACGATCATCGGCGTCCCTCACTTCAAGAGAAATTGCGTCCAACCGCCGGCGAACGTCTCTGCAAAGATCTTTCCATCGCAGTGACGTTTAGGAGCTGGTTGAAACGCTACAGTTTTCTCTGAATTGGTGCGAGAGGAACCTGGCCAAGCTGGTCGTGCCATTCGGAGGTACTGGCTAGCGACTCATGCCAGATGAAGGCGACACGAGCTTTACAGGAAGGTCGATGCCTACCGATTCTGCCTGGCTTCGCTTAGCATTTGTGCCAAAAGGATTGGAACTCCATGGCCTGGCTGACAACACTCAGAGATCAGTTTCCGCTGCTGCTCGTGCTGTCGCCGTTGATGGGAGTTGCTTCTGCCTCAGTCGCCGCGTTCAGGGCTCCGGATCTGACGCGATACTTTGCCATTTCGAACTGCGTTTGCACGCTGCTCATCCTCGTCGGGATCGAGTGGCAGTATGAGTCTGACCTGGTCAACCATGCTGCGATTATTCGATTTGCCGAGCAGGCTCAATCCGCAGAAAACAGCGAGATCGCCCCTCCCGAACAGGTCCGGCGCAAGTTGGACCGTATGAGAAGCGAACGAATCCAGAATCATCGATTCGTCGCTGACGGAGTCAACATTTTTCCGGCACTCCTGTTGTCGGTCGTGACCGCGCTGATCGTCTGCCGGTTCAAGCCTTCGCAGAGTGACAGGAATTTTTCAGTTCCCCTCATACTTTTCTTTCAGTCCGCGGCCCTGGGAACTCTGCTCGCGAATGACGTCATCGTCTTCCTGCTGCTGTCGGGACTCAGCGTCGCCAGCTTCAGCTTTTTGATTGGAATCTATGGACCGACCGAACGACGCGCGATCACCGAAAGGTATCTGTGGGAACAATGTTGGGGTGGTTCACTGATTCTGATAGGCTTCTCCCTGCTGGTCGTGTCGATCCCCTGGATGAAACTGCAGGATTCCATCGGAACGCCCGCACTCTCAACAAGCGTCTCCAGTATCGTTCAGGACATCCAGCGCTGGACGACGCGAAACGAACTGGCGTTTCATTATCAAAGCGAGATTTTCCCGTGGATGCTGCTCGTCATCTCCATCGGTTTCGCGATCGTCTCCGGTCTGTTCCCCTTTCATGTTTCCCAGATCAATATCATCAGGAACGTTCCCGCTGAACTGGCTTTGCTGTATGTCGTCGGCGGTCTCTCCGCAAACCGCATCGGCTGGTTCCGGTTCGTGATGCCGCTCTCTCCTGACCTGCTGGCTTCATTTGACGAATGGGTGGTGATCGCCTCTGTCGGTGGCGCAATCTGGGGGGCACTGAAAGTGTTCGATACGGCTGATCAGCGAAATCTGATCGCATATGCTTTCCTCAGCCTCTCGGGGATGTCACTGATGGGAAGTTACACATTCTCGTGGATCGGGCTCTGTGGGACGTGGCTGATGCAGCAACAGCTCAATGTGTTGATGTGTGCAGCCCTGTTAACCGTCGGGAACGCAGGGTCCAGCGGGGCAGCTCTTCCTCCCGAACCTCGATTCCCTACTCGCACACTGCTACTGCTGACCGGCCTGCCCGTTTTGTATTTCTTTTCGAGTGGATCGCTCATCATTTCAGAACTGTTTCGCGAGAGTTTGTTACTGGTCACAATCATGGCAGCGGCGGTCACTTTGATCGTGTTTAAAGCCATTCACATGCTGAACGATCGATTCTCGGCAGAACAACAGGGGACCTTCCGAGCATTGCTCTTCAAAGCACTTCCTCGGACGACCGTGCTGAGTTACGTACTTGCACTCCTCGTGGCGGTTTTACCCAGCCTGCTTCTCCGTCAATGTGAGCCGGAATTTGTGCGGGTCTTTCGCCGATTTGAGCAATCACAAGCGGCAGTTCCTGCCGATAGAGGCTACGTGCAGCGGCAATCAGCGCCGTAACACGACCGGAAAGTAGCGATCAGGCAGATTTTTTTGATTTTGCCGATTTTCACTTCAGTCTGCGAGGTCGCGTTGTCGATGTGACGAAGAGCGGGTCTTGTGCCGAGTCGGCACCGTCATATCAACCGAGCTTGGTCGCCAGCCATCAAGCAATTGAGAACCAGAGGAGCCGGATCCATGAACCGCACACTTTTGCATTGCTTCGCTATCGCGGGTTTAGGTGGCCTGATTCCCTCAGGTGCCTCTGCTCAAATTGCAGGAACTCCATTCAACTGCACCATCTCTCAAACCCGTCCGGTTGTCACGACGCAGTTGCGCCCACAGGCCGTCACGACGTTCTGCGATGTGACAGAGACTCAGGTGCAGCAGCAGCAAGTCGTCGAGAACGTCCCGATCACAACGACGCGGAACGTCACGGTGGATGAAGGGGGATACCAGATGGTCTGGGTTCCGAAACCGGTCACCAAGCAGGTTGCAGAAACGACCATTCAGCGACAGGTTAAGACCGTGTCGGTGCCGGTACAGGTCACGAGACGAGTTCCGACGATGACCACACAAATGGTCCCGGTCCAGTCTGTGCAGCTTGTCACCGAAGAAGTTCCGGTCCAGACGATGGCCGTTGCCGCTCCGGGCTGCAATACATGCAACACCCGCCGTGCCTTCGGGCCGGCTCGAATGACACCACAGATGAGCTACCTGCCGCCGGTCTACCCGACGGTTCCTTACACCACCACCATGGTCGCTCCGTACACCACGGCGACAATTTCAACAGTTCCGGTGGTCGTGGCTCCTCTGCCCCAGACGGCATACAACCCTGCGGCCCTTTATCCGACTCCCGCAGTTTCCGACCCAGCTCATTCATCTTCTTCCAGTGACTATGAAACCGTTCCCGCACGCAGCGTCCCTGTTCCCAAAGAGGAAGCGTCGGCCCCGGTTCGCAAGACGTCCATGTTCAATGGCGTTCCCTCGGCTGCTTCGGTATGGCAGACGCGAAACACCGTTACGCGCTGATCTCGGCGAGGATGCTCTCCGCAGAACAGCCCACACTGAAGAATCTTGATTGATTGAAACATCAGGCAGGTCCCGATCGTCAAATCGGACCTGCCTGCTGGCGTTTTCAGGCATGCTTGTTTCCCACTTCCACCCGATCCAGGCCAACATCAGACAGGTGCCGCGCCAGGCGTCTAAGCCCCTCATCGACGGTGACTTGAGGAACGTAGTTCAGATCCCTGCGCGCCGCATCGAGCCGAAACCAATGACTGGTTGAAAGCTGGCGGGCGACAAACCGCGTCATCCGTGGTTCATCCTCTCGTCCTGTCAGCTTGTAGACCAGTTCCATGGCCGCCCCCGCAGCGTAAGCGACATTCGCTGAAACACTTCGAGTCACCGGTGCGACGTTCGCGCATCCCAGGATCCGGTTGATCAGATCCCACAACGGCAAAGGTTCTCCGTTGGAGATGAAATAGACTTTACCGGCACACCCAGAACCTTGCGTCAGGTGATCGGCAGCAAGCAAGTGGGCATCAGCCGCATTGTCGATGTAGGTGGCATCAACCAGATTTCGGCCGTCACCGACACGGCGCAGTTCGCCCGCTCGCCCTCGTTGAATCAATCGCGGAATCAGGTGGTTATCACCGGGCCCCCAGATGAGGTGTGGCCGAAGAGCTACCGTTGCCAGATCGGCTCCATTCGCGGCAATCACCCGTTGCTCTGCTAACGCCTTCGTCTGGGGATAATGCGTCAAATAGTGGTCGGGGTACGGAGCGGATTCATCAATGCCAGTCTCGTCCTTCCCGTTGAACACCACGCTGGGCGAACTGGTGTAAACCAGCCTCGAAACCCCGTGTCGCCGGCAGGCATTGATCACGTTTTCTGTGCCGACGACATTGATGCGATGGTAATCCTCGTAACGACCCCAGACCCCCGCTTTGGCAGCGACATGGAAGACAAGCTCGCAACCAGTGACGGCCTGATCCACGGCCGCCGCATCACCAAGGTTGCCGCGAAAGCACTCGACTCCCCTAGCCTTAAGCTCGGGCGTGTCGCTGCGCTGGAGTGAGCAGACTTGTTCGCCCCGGTCGACCAGTCGTTCAACGATTGCCTTCCCGAGGAACCCATTTCCACCGGTAACCAAAACTCGCATTCAGTTGCACTTTCAAGGAAAAAACGTGAGCTCGGCATGCTGCAACCCGTCTTCTTGAGCCCTCACACCAGGCCGACATGGTCAGAATGGCAAGACAGTCAGGAGGAAGGTCGCCAGCAGGATGATCAAGATAACGACCATCCACCAGGGTCGCGGTTTTTTCGCTGCATCTTCGGAAGAAATCCACCGATCGCAAGACGGGCAATAGTCCGCTGCTTCCAGCATCAATTCGCCGCAATGAGGGCAGGGAACATAACCGTCATCCTCCTGGTCATCTTCGACTTCATATTCATCACTCTCCTCTTCCCGATATCGCATGCAGGCCCTCACTCTTTCTGAAATCTTGCATGATTTAACGTCGTCTCTCACCTGCGGGATAGCAATCCCAACCCACACAATCGATCCAGCTTCTCTGATGATTCGAATCGCGTCGACAAGTCTTCGTCAAACGGCAAAGTTTGCCGAACAGTCAAGGCGATATTCTAGGAGGAGCGGATTTTCCATGGTGGATAATCCGCGACTTCAGGATGAGAATTCCGGCCCCGGATGGCCTGCCCCTTTTAATGTTCTTCCGTTTCGACGGGATGAGGAGCAGCCAATGCTTACGAACGAACAATCAATATCGAGTGTGATTGAAAATCAACTTGCCGAACAGTCTAAACAGTCCTGGTTGAAGATGCTGACGGGAGCCGCACTCGGCTTTGCCGGTCTGCATTTCTTCGTGACCCAGCCAACCGCTCGTGAACTGGCCCAGGTGAAATCGACCCTTCATGTCATGGAACAGCGGGTGCAAGAGCTGACGGCCGTCGGCGACTATGTCGGCGACACCAACAGCCTGCTCACCAACCTGCGGATCCAGCAGGCCGAAACGCTCGACGCACAGCGTGCTCTTCGTGCGATTCACGATCTGCGGAGCGAACTGGTTGAAGTTGCTGCCAAGAACGATGTCGTCAGCTCAGCAATCGCTGGAATGGACATCTTGCAGGATCGCATCATTGACCAGCACTCGAAGACGATCGGTGCCGTTCAGATTTTCGACCTGATGGCGTCGCTTCAGAACAACATCATCGACCAGCGCGAATCTCACGAGAGCGCCACTGCATCACTTGAGCAGTTGATCTCGCTCAAAGAGACCGCTTCAGCACAGGGGAAAGACATCAATCAGGCTCAGGCTTCTCTGGCTCAGTTGGTGGGATTGAGTGACGACCTGCAGCGTCAGTCCGATAAGATGGAACTCGCCCGCACTAGCCTGACCGGACTCGCTTCGCTCAAGGCCGAACTCTACGCCGCCGCAGAAAACCTGGAAGCAGCTCAAAGTGTTGCAGACAAAGTCGTCAGCCTTCAGGGTCGCCTGGCTGTAGGAGAACAGCAGGCAGAAATCGCTGCTGAACGAGCTGAAAAACTGATTGCGATTAACTCCAAGCTGATTGCAGGCGGACTGAACGTGGCTGCCTCGTCAGAAAACCTGGACCGGATGCTGAACATTCAGAACAAACTGAAGAGCGACGAACTGAACGTGGCCGCTTCGGAACAGAATCTGGTCAGCCTGCTCAACATCCAGGGGAAGCTGGCATCCGATCCATCAACCGCAGCCGTCTCTGAACAGAACCTGGCGAATCTGCTGAGCATCAACGAAAAGCTTGCGGGCGAACAAGCGATGATCGCCACCTCGGAGCAGAACTTGGCGAACCTGCTGAAGCTTGAGTCGACTCTGGCTGATCAGACGGGCTCTGTTGCAGAAGCGATTCAAACGATCGAAACTCTGCGTGGTTTCCGCGAAACCTTGAATGCCCACATTCAGTCTCTGGTTAGCATTCAGAAGGAACTCGCTGAACTGGGCCAGATCGAAGAACAACTTTCCAAGGTCACCCGTGCTTCTCGTCCTCTGGTCGAAGTCTCTACCCCACGAATCAGCGATGAAGCACAACGGCTGGCTCAGGAAGTGATTGAGAACCGGACGGCTGCTCTCGACGTCGAAGGTCCAGCATCGGCCATCGATGACGTCATCGTAAATGAGTCGCCATCGGAGTTCGCAGAAGTCCCGCTGCCAATCGAAGAATAGTCGACGCAGTCGTCGAACGAATCTTGAGAACCCGGTTTTGTCCGAAAGGCAAAGCCGGGTTCTTCGCATTTCCTGGGAGGTGCCAGAGAACGATCAGATCAATTGACGGACTGCGTGATTCCGTCGTGGGATTTCGTAGTGGGACTTCCAGTCGAGGCGAAACAGTTTGAACAGAAAACGTTGCCTGCTCACAGTTCGACCAGACAAGGCGAGAACAGCCCCCATGAGAGCAGGCCACGGATCGGCGAAACATCAAAGGCTCGATTCACCCAAGCGGAACGATGAGACCGGATCAAAGCGTGAAGCCGACGCGGGACTCATTTGGATCGGCTGGAAGAGGAATCTCCAGGACGAAACAAATGAATGTGAGACACATTCCAACGACGACACCGGGACTTCACAACCTGACCTGAGATGCCAAGTGACGTGCAACTCACGCCGTCAGCGTTGAATCAGGGCTTGACCCCGGCGGGCACACTGTTGTTGTTAGGAAGTACCGCGGGGACGACGCCGGCGTTGTTGTTCGTCGGCCGGTCTGAATCAGGAAGCTCGGCGGGCTTTTCGGGAACCTGATTGTTCACAGGAATGACATCACGGGCACCGCCGTGCATGGCCAGTCGAGCTCGGACGAATCCGCCGAGTTTCTGGACGTCACCCGGATCGGGAGCCTTACCCTGAATCACTCCGGAACAGATCGGAACGATCACATCGTAGGCAGGTTGAGCAACTGGCCGGAAACGTGCCAATAGGCCGCCAAGGGCTTTACCCTCAGCGTCGAGATCTTTGTCTTTGCCATCTTTGTCCTTTGAACCGTCTGGCTTAAAGGCGAGATAGAGATCCCAGAAGCAGCCCTTCCAGATCGGATTGTTAGGCTTCGCCTGGGCGTCATTAGCCATCTGCAGGGCACACTCAGAGATCGCCGTCACGAGATCATCGACTTTGACCACGGGGGGAACAGGAACTCGTCCCAAGGCGTAACAGGCTTTGGCTCGTACCGTCCAGACGCGATTCGGGTCCTTCACAACGGACAGCAGTGACTGAATCACAAACGGGGTGTTGTTCGCGGTGTCCAGGGCAACGGTCATGTTCCGAAGCCCCTCAATCAATCGAAGCTGATACCACCAGTGATTTTCTGGCTTCGCCAGCTCGGCCACAATCGCAACCGCGATCGTTCCGCGTTCCTTCACAGTGGCCTGTGGCTGAGCGAACTTCAGGATACGGATCAGTCCCTGCATTGCTGCAATCTTGACTGCCTGAGGCTGCCCGTTTACAGGATCTTCTTCGATATTTTTCGCCGAGATCATCTGAACCAGAAGCGTATGTGCGGGTGCGTAATCCAGCTCGCTGAGAATCAGAACGGCATGCAACCGGACATAGAAATTATTGACCAGAAGCTCAGGAATCTGCCGGAGAAGCTCCTGATTGACGAATTGCGTTGTGCTGGCAACGTCTGCGGGCTTGCTTCCAGGACTACCGATGCCGGTTGTAATTTCTCGCATCAGGGTTTTGTGCAGATCAGGCAGCAGTTTCCGCTTTTCGCCCTGGGTCATTTCCGCCAGTTTAAAACGAAGTCCCCCGGCAATCACCTGTTTTCCGTTCGTGCTCAGATCGCAGTCACGCAAAACCTTGGCAAACTTGCCACTGAAGTCTTTCTTGAGTTTTGCGACCTCATCAGCCGTCGCAATCGGCTGTTCCAGTTCCATAATCGCCGGTGGTTCAGGCAACGGCTGAAATGAGGGAGGAAGCCAATCAGGATCGGGTTGCTCAAACGTGGATTTCTCGGGGGTGCTTTTCTTGGTCTGCTTTGAGTCGGCCTTTTTCTTGGGTGCCGCAGGCCGGTTCAGCCCGGGTTGTGCGAACGACGTTGAGTCAGAAAAGCTGATCGCCATCCCGACGGCCAAAGTGAGCCGGAGCGACCGAGCCCGCGTGAGCAGATTCCAAAGGGAGACGGTTCCCACCCACTGCGACGAGGATGAGGATTCGGCCCGATGAAGGTCGTGCATGGACCCATCCTTCACATCAGAATGGTGTGGGTTCGAATATTGACGAAGTCGGTTCATGGACATGAGGGTCTCAGCACCAAGCCCGGTTTTGTTAGTCACGACAAATTAACCACATCGGCGCTGTTTTGCCACCCGATCGCAGTACCCGTTTTCGCGGCTTTAACATTTGTGGGCGAGTTCGTTGCGTGCCTGGTTGTCCGCAGCGCAAAAGCGAATTGTCATTCAATCGTTCAATCATCGCCGGGAACCAGAGCATCCTCAACAGGAAATTCAGAACCGAGCCGGAAACCAAATTACATTATGAGGAACTGGAGAGAGGCAGAATTTCCACGATGTGTGGATACGGAAATGCATGGGGCTGGAGTCGTTGCACCACTTGGACTACCCTAACAGCCTGACGTCGGGTCAGTCAAGAAAATCCCGAATTCTCCCTCTGGCAAGATCGGGATTTCCCCCCTCGCCGCAGTATTGATTGCACAGCCACGACGGTCGGAATTTCTGGATCAACTTTCCCCATACCTTCCACCTACTTCTATCCCGCCCTGGGGAAAAGGATCGACATTCGTGATTCTCGCCGCCGGATTAACCCCCGCCTGGCAGCAGGTACTGTCGTTCAGCCAATTTGTGCCCGGTGAAGTCAACCGAGCCCACCGCTCGGCCTGGTGCGGATCTGGCAAAGTTCTGAACGTCGGAGCGGCACTGCACCAGTTGGGTGCCTCTGCCAGAACGCTGTGCCTGGTGGGGGGCCCCTCGGGCGAGCTGATCGCGGCCGATTTTGCCCGTCTGGGAGCTTCAGTCCGGTGGATTCGGTCGCAGGTCCCCACCCGGACCTGTACCACCATCCTGGACGAAACCACGCGAACAACGACGGAACTGGTCGAGAACTCGCACCCTATCCCGGAGGAAGATCGGGCCGCTTTCCTTTCGGCCTTCGCTGAGGAATCCCGGACTGCCAATGTCGTCGTGTTGAGTGGATCGCTGCCCGAGTCGACTCCTGCTGATTTCTACCGGCAACTTCTCGAACAAACGACGGCCAAAGCCGTGCTGGATATCCGAGGAGCAGAACTCGAGGCAGCCCTTCCGCTTCGACCATTCGTCGTGAAGCCCAATCGTGAGGAACTCTCGCGGACCGTCGGGAGGGAAATGACGACCGAAGATGCTCTGGTGTCGGCCATGTCAGAGATTCGAGATCGCGGTGCTGCCTGGGTTGTTGTCAGTCAGGGCGAAGCGCCGTTACTGGCTCTCGGACCGGATGGGCTGCTGACGCTTCCAATCCCCCAGGTCAATGTGATCAATCCCATTGGCTGCGGAGACTGCCTGGCCGCCGGTATCGCCGCGGGAATCGATCAACAGTATCCGATGCGGCAGTGTCTGGAGATCGGCATTCGTGCTGCCGTGATGAATGCCCAAGAGTTGCTTCCAGCGAGGAACCTGACAAAACTCATCGAGGATTGATGACGCACGCATGACCTTGGGAGTCGGAGCGACGGCCTGCGATTACTGACGTGCCGTCACATGCGACCGCCCCACTGACCGGTACGAAATCAGCGTTTTTCTCATTGATCAGACTGTAAGAGCGACAAATTCCACACTCCGTTTACATCCACGTTCCGTTCTGCGCACATCGATGCGGATACTGCGATTTCACGCTGGTCGCGGGGCGTGATGATCTGGTGCAAGACTATTTGCGTGCACTGGAACTTGAGATTAAAACGGCACTCGTTCCCCCAGCGGTCCCCGTAAAGACAATTTTTTTCGGGGGCGGGACACCCACTCATCCTCAACCTGACGAACTGCGACGCCTGTTTGAACTCGTTCGACGAACGTTCCCACACACACCGGAAACGGAATTCAGTGTCGAAGCGAACCCGCTCGATCTGACCGAAGAGAAGCTGCAACTCCTGCAGGAAGCGGGCGT
Source organism: Schlesneria sp. DSM 10557 (assembly GCF_041860085.1). Lineage (NCBI taxonomy): Bacteria > Pseudomonadati > Planctomycetota > Planctomycetia > Planctomycetales > Planctomycetaceae > Schlesneria > Schlesneria sp. DSM 10557. The sequence continues at coordinate 5,654,346 of NZ_CP124747.1, read as the reverse complement.
CAACCGAATCAGCCTGGGAGTGCAATCATTCTCACCGCATTCGCTGAAACTGCTGGAGAGAGATCACGATCCCGTTCAAATCGTCGACGTGATGCGACGCCTCAAGCCGCGATTCGAAAACATTTCACTCGACCTCATTTTTGGAGTACCGGGCCAGACACTGGAGGATTGGCGCTGCACGCTGCGCCAGGCAATCGATCTGGAACCGGCTCACATCTCCGCCTACGGTCTCACCTTTGAAAAAGGGACCGAGTTCTGGACTCGCCGTGAGCGAGGTCAGTTACAGGCAGCCGATGAGGAACTCGAAAGGGACCAGTACGCCCTCGCGATGGAGATCCTGCCCCAGGCGCAATTTCATCAGTACGAAATCTCGAACTACGCCCGTCCCGGATTTGAATGTCGGCACAATCAGGTCTACTGGAGCGGCGACGAATACTGGGCCTTCGGGCCGGGTGCCGCCCGTTACGTTGGAGGCCGGCGTGAAACGAACATCCGGAGCGTCCTCGGCTGGCTGTCACGGATCGAACGGGGAGAATCCCCTGTAGCCGATGCGGAAGAACTGGCCCCCGATCATCGTGCCAGAGAACTCGTCTATCTCGGACTTCGTCGCAGCGCCGGACTTCAGCGAACAGAGTTTTTTGCTCGCACAGGAATCAAGTTCGATGAACTTTACAGAGACACCCTCAAAGAGCAGATTCAGTTGGGACTGGTCACAGATGATGGTGAAACCGTGAAACTGACGCTCGCCGGTCGATTCGTTGCGGATCGTGTCGCCATGGAATTTCTGTGAGGCGACATCTGGCAAGCCGCATCGTCACACAGGAACCGTAAACAAAAACAGCTTAATCACGCGGATTAAGCTGTTCGAGTCTCAAATTCGTCGATGTTGTCACGCCCACCTGTGTTGCGATTCGGTGATCGTTGAACGTCGACCGAACCGCCGTAACACAGTAGGAAGACGGGCGTCAGGCCGCACGCTTCTGACTGCGGGCCGCACGAAACTCATGACAGATTTCGGTCACGGCCGTGACGACCCGAGCCTGATCGCTGGCGGGAAGTTCCGGATAGCTGGGCAGCGCGAGGATATCTCGTGATGCGGCTTCCGCCTCGGGGAACTGGCCGGGACGATATCCCAGATGCTTGAAGCACTTTTGCAGGTGCAGCGGCTTGGGATAATAGACGGCACAACCGACCTTGCGCGATTTCAGTTCCTGCATCAGGGCGTCGCGGTTTCCGTGTCGCACCCGAATACAATATTGATTGAAAACGTGGCGGCGATTTGCACCGACCTTGGGTAGAGCGATCGAATCAAGGACCCCTTCCTGGCGGAACATGTCGCCATAGCGATCAGCGTTCCGCTGCCGGGCTTCGGTCCAATGATCAAGCTGTCGCAGCTTGACTCGCAGGACGGCTGCCTGCAGGGCATCCAGCCGGCTGTTCATGCCGACTTCAATATGTTCGTATTGTCCGACATCCCCGTGGACTCGGAGTCGTTTCAGTCGCTGAGCCAGTTCGGGATCGTCCGTGGTCATCATCCCGCCATCGCCCGCCCCACCCAGATTCTTGGTCGGGAAAAAGCTGAAGCAGCCGACAGATCCAAGGACGCCCGTCTTTCGGCCCTGGTACTCTGCCCCAATCGCCTGGCAAGCGTCTTCGACGATCTGCAGATCATGTTTTTGAGCGACTCGCCACAGAGCATCCATCTCGCAGCACTGGCCGAACAGATGAACCGGCATGATCGCTTTGGTACGTGGCGTGACAGCTTCTTCCACGGCACGCGGATCAAGGTTGTAGGTATCAGGATCGATATCGACGAAGACGGGGGTGGCTCCCACGCGGCAGATGGAACTTGCCGTCGCGAAGAATGAGAACGGCGTCGTAATCACTTCGTCGCCTTCTCCGATTCCCATCGCCTGAAGAGCAATGATCAGAGCATCTGTTCCCGAGTTACACCCAATCGCGTGGCGAGCATCGCAATACTCGGCGATTTCTCGTTCGAGTTCCGAGACTTCTTCGCCCAGAATGAATTTCTGTTCCTTAAAAACCCGCTCCACGGTCGCCATGATTTCTTCAGACATGGCGTTGAACTGGGGTACCAGATCGATAAACGGAATCGGTCTTTCGTCAGTCATACCCAAGGTGTAGGTCATCTCTGCGATTCCTTTCGCATCCGTTGACATCGATGAAGTGATTCAGGTCGCGGAATCTAGGTGGGAAGGTGATTGGGGTCAAGATGAAGCGCGACGTTGATCGCTGTTTTCATTCTGACCCCTAAACTTCACGTTAGTAGCGAAGCTCAAGTCCGAACGAAAGTCCTTGGAGAGTCGTCCCCGAGTAGTTTCGAGTCAGACGGAAGTCAGGCTGGTTGTAGACGACGTCGTTGTAGCTCTTGTTGACCTGACCCACCCAGATGTAGTTGTAGGCAACGAAAGCCGACAGATTCTTGGACAACGCCACGTTTGAGTAGAACTTCACGTCGAACAAGGGACTGAAGGTCGTTCCCTTCATCGTCAGGCTCTGGGCCGGATCGTCGGAACCGAACACGTTGGTCGTATCCAGATTCGTCTTCCAGGTGTTCATACCGAAGGTGAACTTGGGTTCGACACCGATCAGGAATCGGGAGTGCATCGCTTCGGCTCGCAAACCGAGCTGAGGACCAAAGATGTTGTTGTTACCGGCTGAGTCAATCGTTCGAGAGATCACGTTATTGATCGTGGGATCGATCGCGTCTTGCTCGTTGTACTGGCCGAACTGGTTCAAGCGGTCACGGATGTTGAAGTAACGACCACCGATCATCGGTCGAAGCTGGATGATGGCGTTGGGGTCCGGGCTGTCCAGAACATAGTTACCTTCTGCACCCCAGGCCGATGTCAGCAGCTTGGCCTGATAGCTGACGTCGTAGTCGATGGCCGAGGATGTGGCCGTCATGTTCTGAGGAACGCCGTTGACGAGCACAGGCTGCGAGATGAACTGAGCTTGTTGCCCGTTCGTCGCGGGATTTCCGTCGGCTCCGACATTCCCGCCGATGACGACGGCTGGATTCGCGTCGATCTGCTCCTGGATATAGCCCGTTCCGATTCCCCGATTGACCCCGGACTCGTACACGCTGGCAAGCGTATTGCCACCGTTGTAGGTATTGCCGCTGTCCTGCAGGACAAAACCACCCAATTCCACTGTCCCTGTCGAAACCGGCAGTCCGAACGTACCGCGGAATCCATTCAGGTTGTTATTGGAGAACGAGTCAAGACCAGGGGCGATGGCAGCCCCGCTGACGCCATTGACCGTTCGGGCAAACTGCACATTTTCGGCAAGCTGCTGTCGGCCAGGAAACCCATAATTCGATAATGGGTTGCTGTTATTCACAGCGACGACGCCACTGGAAGGTTGAGCCCCCAGCAACACGTCGCCTGGAGCCGAAATGTTCCACAGCAGATACTCGCCGCGGAACCAGGCATGCCGGAACGTGTCCGTGAGAAAGTTCCCCAGCGGACTTTCGTCGTAAAGAAATCCCAGATCGTCAGGCAGCTCCTCGTAGATCGTGGGTGCTGGCGGACCGGGATATCGCTCCACGCCGCTACGCTGGTAGCTCTGAGGTCTCCCGTGGTACTGGCCTGGTATGGCCGCCTCGTGAAAGGTGTGAAACCCAGCAGGCTGCACTCCGTTTCCAGTAGGCGGTCCCATTTGGCCCTGAGCCTGTATTGGCACTGATACCAATGCAGCCAGTACTGTGAGCAAACCGAATGGAATCCGTCCGGTCATGATGTTTCCCTGACAAGTGCATCCCGACGGGTCTTTCAGTGTCGTCAACATTACGTATTGCCATTGACGCACCGACACTAACGCCTATGCCTGAAGTATCGGTTCTGACGATCGTGAAACTTCTGGAAAAACTTTTCCGTTAAGTCAGATCGTGAGGAAGATTCTGATTTTGGGCATTGTTCCACCTTGATCTTGAGGCAATCTTTAAGGAGACTCCTCTTTCCAGATGATTGTAAATCTGTTAGAGACACTCGATTCAACTCCGGCAGGGATGCTTGAATTGTGATGTTCATTGAGTGGCACCACCTCATGCTCTGACCGGCGCAATGACCACAATGCAGTGGTTTCGCGATTATCGGGGGGCATTTGGGGGAAGGGATTCCCATGTGGAACGGATTTTGGAAGCTCACCGTCATGGTGGGAGTGATCGGCGTTGGATTATTCGCCGTTTTTCAGGCACAACAGGGGATGAACCGCGCTGCGACGATGCAGCCATCGGTTGCCTTGGGTGATGTCGATACTCCTGAAGACTCCGCCGAAGAGACCGACAGCGAAGCACCAGACGCCGGAGCGGCTTCGTCAGTCTCCGTCTCGCGCCTGGATGAGCAACGCTCGCCCGTTCCGCGCAAGCGCCCCACCGATACTTATGAGGAAGGGCGAATCGATCTGGTCGGACGATTCAATTCCGAGAAAGCCACCGTCAAAACCGCAATGGGCGGAGCGACGAAAGCCCGGTCCTCGTCGGAGCGACAAGTTGCTGCCATTGATCTGCAGCCACCCGCCCGAGGGCTGAGCTTTCGGGATGATGTCGAACTCGTCGAACTCGAAGTGCCGGAAGAAGCGACAGAAGCACCGCAAAGCCTTCCTGACGAAGAAGAAGAATCCCTCTTCTCTGATTCCGATGAACCGTCGATGAAACAATCTGCCGAAGCCTCTGCAGAAGAGGAGCAAGCAGAAGAAGAGGCCCCCAGCGCGGCTCCTGAAGCATCATTTGATCCCTTCGACAGCGACTCACCGGCAGCAAAAGAAGACGTTGAGACCGAAGCCGTCAACGAAGCTCCCCCCGCTTTTGACGAACTCGAAGAAGTAACAGAAGAAAACAGCCCGTCAGAAAAATCAGCGACGAAGGCGGAAACGAAAGAAGTCGCCGAACCGGCCCCCTCAAAGTCCGTCATCGACTTTGGAGATGAGGCCGTCATCCCACGCTCACGCCGCGCGACTCTGGGTAAAGAAAAGAAAACCGAGGGTCAGGAAAAGAAGGCCGAGCCTGCCGCCACCGAAGCACCTTCGTTCCAGGAAACCCCCGAAGAGGCCGCAACGGACAAGGACGCCCCTCCTCAGGACGAGCCCGAATCGATCGAGGAAGAACCCAAGTCTGATCCTCTCCTGCCAGGCGACGGAATGGTGGAAGAAGAAAAGCAAGAGGATGAGACCCCCTCCGCTGTGGAGGCCCCTCCTGCATTCGAAGAATTCGACGCGGAAGAAGAGCCTGCCCCCAAATCAAAATCCAAAGTGACTCCCCCTGCCAAATCGCAGATCCAGTCACTTCCGGAACCGAAGCGAGAGCCCGTTCCAGCACTCGGAAATCCCTCCACGGACACACTGAGTACCCCGCCTGGACTCTTTCCTGTTGATGATGAGCCAGCACCGAAGTCGCCTGCTTCTGACAGAAAGCGGCTTTCGCTCCCCGGACTACCTCTGGAGCCACAGACCACACCCAACCGCCGTCTGCCCGAACCCGAGATGTTCGAGCGAGACACGCGTGAAGAAGAAGATTCAGACCGCGAACCGTTTTCGCCACGGGAGCCAGCCAAGCGTCGTCCCGATCCCGATAGCATCGCTCCAAGTGATCTGGTTGGAGATGGCGTGGCAGGTGACCCCTCGCAACAGGGCGTGCAGCAACCACGACTGACGATCGAGAAAGTCGCACAGCATCAAGCAGTGGTCGATCAACCCCTGATCTACACGATCATCGTGCGAAACACGGGCAGCGTTGTCGCTCACAATGTGGTCGTCGAAGATCGCATCCCCAAAGGGACCGAACTGATGGGGACATCGCCCCGTGCAGAACTGGTCGGGAAGCGACTGATCTGGAACGAACTTGTCTTGAAGCCGAACGAAGAGAAAAAGATCTCGATCAAGGTGATTCCCAAACAGGAAGGGCCGATCGGCAGCGTGGCACGACTCTACTTTGCCACAGAAGTTTCTGCAGAGATCCAGGTCGCAACTCCTCAACTGGACTTCACCGTCAAAGCGCCGCACGAAGTCCGTCCGGGACAGACGGTCGATATGATCTTCTATCTCAAGAATATCGGGACGGTCGACGCCAGTAACATTCTGGTCCGTGATATCATCCCCGAGAACTTCAAACACGATGAAGGGACCGACATCGAATGTGCCATCGGTAAGCTGGCACCGAACGAAGTCCGTGAGATCGTGCTCCCCGTCACCGCGATGTCGACTGGGGCAGGAACGAACCGTGCCATCCTGACTGCGGACAGCGGAATTAAGAAGGAACTCGACCACACCATCAATGTGGTTGGTGAAGTTCTGGTCCTGACGCGATCCGGACACAACCGGGTGTACGTATCCCGGCCCGCTACCTTTACCAGCAATATCCGCAATGAAGGAAATCAGCGCGTAGCGAATGTGCGAATCTCGGAAGTGGTTCCGGCAGGGATGGAATTTGAAGCGGCCTCAGGAGGGGGCCGATACGATCCCAAACAACGGGCCGTCCATTGGACACTTGGCCCGTTGGGCCCCGGAGACGACCTTGCCGTCAGCGTCAAATACGTACCGAAAGAAACAGGAACACACGTAGGTAAGGTCACCGCGACGGGGGCTTCCGGCAGTACGGCGTCGGTCAATTCAACTGTCGAGGTCGTCGGACGTCCTGAGCTTCAGATGGAAACCTTGAGTGCCACGGGGGTCGTCTCTGTGGGTGACCGGATCACCTCAAAGATGCAGCTGAAAAATTCAGGCACCGCTCCGGCCCGCAATGTTCGACTGAGCCTGCGAATTCCGCCTGAACTGCGGCTGGTCGAAGTCCGCGGTCGCAGATACCAGCAGCAAGGCGATCAGATCCTCTTTGAATCGATCGATGAACTGAATCCTCAAGGAAACGCTGGCTTCGAATTGACTCTGGAACCGATCGAGGAAGCCGATGCCAAAATTCAGTTGGAAATCTCGGCCGAGCATCTCAGCAAGCCCCATCGACGCGATGAGACGATTCAGATCGTCCATGACATCCTCAAGTAATCAGGCTGTTGAGAAATCCTGAGTTTTCAGACGTATAATGCCCCGGAGCAACCGCTTCCGGGGCATCTTTCTTGTCATGAGGACAATTTCCTGTTGGCCGGCGATGTGCGAGGATTCGAAACGAAATGCGATACGGCCGTCTTCGACTGATTGCACTCTTTTTCTTCCTTGTGCTGCATACGTCCCTCGGCCAGGCAGATGAGAATCTCGTCCGATATTTCGAACAGCTTCGCCAGCGCAGCCTCCATGCCATCGCGATCGCCGACGCCATGTCGAGATTGTCCGATCCGTCGATCCTCCCGACTGAACAGAATGAACTCACGATTCAGCTTTCCCGCACGCTGGCTGAACAGGCCGGAAATTTGCCCAATGACCAGCGAGACGCCTCATGGATCCAAGCGCGAACACTGATTGAAGAACGTCTGGATCAGGCCTCCCTGAACCCGCGCGTGATGCTGCTTCTGCGAACTCAACTCGCATCCGTCTGGATCGCAGAGAGCACCTGGATGCGGGCCGAACGGGAGTTTCATCCTTACGACGAAGTACTGCTGGAACGGGCTCATTCCACTGCCATCACAGGGATCGAAATTCTGCGTCCGATCGAGCAGACGCTCGCAGATCCCCCGGCGGATATGACCGGAAAAAAAGCGGATACCAGTGGACCGACAAATCACCAGATGCGACTGCTCCTGCACCAGGTCCGTTGGGAACTGGGCGTGAGCTATCGAAATCTGGCTGAACTGGCATCCCCTGACTCCGCCGACCGAGCGGCCCATGTTGCCAGCGCCGAGCAGTACATGAAACAACTGGTCGGAGTTGCCGACGAACCTCTTCAGACACGCGCTCGGATCCTGCTGGCCACCTGTGCCAGACTGGCAGGCAGGCTCGACCGGGCGACCGAACTGATCGGCCTTGTCATCGGAACTGCAGAGAAGACTGAAGCCGGGCCATCGGATGAAATGCTGGCAGAACAGACCCGTATTCTGCTCGACCAGCAGCGTCCCATCGACGCGGCTGATCTCCTCGTGAAGGTCCGAAGCCAGCGACGTCGACTGACCGGAGAGCTCTGGTTTCTGCGAACCCGTTCGCTGATTGCCTTGCGCGATGTGACGATCGAAAAGAAACAGGAAGCTCTTTCCGATGAGCTGGCGGAACAGATTGCGGCGGCGATCGAACGGTGTGAGCAGCAAGTCGGCGGCTACTGGGCTCGACGTTGCCACGTCCTCTGGGCCGACTCCAAATCAGCGCATCAGTACGGGCCGGAACTCGACACCCTGATGCAACAGGCTCGAACCGACTTCACATCCGGCCGATTTGAAGAAGCGGTCAGTAAATACTCCGCAGCGGAAAAGGTCGCTCAGAGCCATGGTCAAACCGATCTGGCGATGGAACTGGGTTCCACGGGAGCATCCATCCTGTTGAACGGCAAGAAGTTTGACGCTGCCGCAACAGAGTATTTTCGTTTGGTCCAGGATTACCCCGCGTCGCCCCGATCGGCAAACTTTCATCTCTTAGGGACATACTCCCTCGGACGAGCCTATGACGCCAACCGAACACTGGCGCGACGCAGTTCCTACACCGAGGCTCTGGATCGACACCTGACCGATTACCCTCTGGATGAAACCGCGAATGAAGTCCGTTTCCTCAAAGGACAGTTAGAGGAACAGCGACTTCAGTCGACAGCAGCACTTCCGCTGTACCTCCAAGTCGCAGCAGACCACCCCCGGGCACTCGAAGCCATGGCGGGGGTTGCGAGATCATATGAGGCGATTCTGCGCCGCATGCGCGAGCGGCAGGTTCCTTCCACCGAGATCACGCAAGCCGCGATCGAGACACTTTCAAAATACTTGGAAGCTGGCGCACCACCGGCAGAAGTATGGTCGACAACCCACGCCGATATTGCGCTCAGGTTCGTCTCGATTCTGCTGATGGAGGCAGACGCTTCACAAACGGAAAATTCGACGTCAGGATCTTCGCCCTCAAAGGATGCAGCTCGCACTTCGGCGAAGGCATCTCGATACGAGCAGGCCCGCGCATGGTTAAATCGCGTCGAACAATTTACAGCTCGCAATGCCTCCCGTACGGACGGTCACGAAGCGATTGCGACTCTCAAGTCACGGACCGTTCCATTTGAAATCCTGCTGCTCGCGCGGGACGGAAACTTTGTCGAGGCCGGAAAAATTCTTGAGAGTTCTTCGCTTTCACCTGCCGAACAGTTGGAGATTGTCGCTCAGCTTTCCAGTGTTACGGTCGCGGCTCCTGTCGATGAACGTCCTCCGCTCGCACGTCTTGTGATCAGGGCTGGTCAGAAATTATTGACCCAGCCGGACAAGTTCTCAGAGGCCCAGAAGGAACAACTTCAGCAGAATCTCGTGAACGCCTACCTGATCACAGGCCAGGTTTCAGAAGCTCTCGAGTTCGCTCGGTCCCTGTCGGAGGCCACCTCCAGACACCCTGAAAAGCAACGGCAATTGGCAGCACTCCTCAGTGAATCGCCAGCGACTGAGGCACAGAAGGTGGCTCAGCAACTCTGGCGGCGGGTTGAAACACTCACCAAGCCGGGGACAACCGAATGGATGACAGCTCGGTCCGAAGTCCTTCAGTGTTACGTGCGTCTGAATCAACTTGATGAAGGACGGAAACTGCTGGAAATTACCAAAGTCCTGTACCCGGAACTGGGGGGCAAGGATTTTAAGCCTCAGTTTGATGCGCTCGAAAAGAGTCTCTCGAAAGGAAAATGAGTCCCACAGCGTTTTTCATTCGATTCCGCAAACGCCCGGCGAAGTCGCCCACTGACCTGACTCACTGGTGAGGGTGGACATGACGGCGACAGCGAGTCAGTTTTGAGATTCGATTTCGGCGTTTCGCATCAAATCATGTTTGGTCACGCGCCCTTCACCGAAGACATGCGTCACCTTGCCTCTCGCAAACGTCGCAATCCGGTCAGCGTGGGCGAGGACCAGTTCCGGCTCAGTGGACGCGAGGATCACTGCGGCCCCCTGTCGTTTCTGTTTCGCGACCAGTTCCATGATTTCCGCCTTGGCGTGTACGTCCATCCCCCGAGTGGGTTCTTCCAGCAGGAGTACCCGGATCGGCCCCAACAGCCACTTGGCCAGGACGACTTTCTGCTGATTTCCGCCCGACAATGCACCGGCACGGAGAGTCGGGTTAGGAGGTCGACAGCCGACGATTTCCAGCATTGGACGACAGACGCTCAGTTCCCGATGGCGAACGATCCAGTTGCCCAGGTTCTTCTGCAAGTGAGCCAGCGTCATGTTGTGTGCAATCGGTGCACGACGAGCCAGCGTTGCCGCGCGATCTGCCGCCACCAGCACAACTCCGTCCTTCACGGACGTGGCGACATCTCCCGTGCGGAATAATTTGCTGTCCAGCAGGATCTCTCCCCGTTCAAAACGCAATGCTCCCGCAATGGCGTGTGTCAGTTCCTGATGGCCTGCCCCGACAAAACCATACAGCCCCAGACACTCACCCGGCTTCACGTCCAGGTGAATCTCATCAAATAGCCCTGCACGTGTCAGTCCCTTCAATTCGATTCGGGGAACGCCCGATACGGCAGCGGGCAGAATAGTTTCGATGCATTCCTCTGACGACGCGTCTTCGCCCGCACCGACCATCTGACTGAGAATCGTGGCCCGATTTAACTCGGACGCGGGGCGAGTCGCCAGCTTTCGCCCGTCTCTCATGATGGTGACGCGGTCACAAATCGCCAGTACGTCCTCCAGAAAGTGACTGATGAAGACAATGGAGACTCCTCGCGTCTGCAAGCGTTTGATCAGCTCAAACAGCCGTTTCGCTTCGGGCAGACTGAGCGCGCTGGTCGGCTCATCCAGGATCAGGATCCTTGCACCACTGTCGAGTCCCCGGGCAATTTCTACCATCTGGCGAATCACCAGGGGGAAGTCGCCCAGCCGCTTCCTGACGTCGATGTGGATGTCGAGCTGCGCGAGTGCTTCTGTCGCCTTGCGGTTCATCGCCTGCCAGTTGACCTGCCCCCAGGCGGTGACCGGCTGCCGTCCGAGAAACAGATTTTCGGCGACGGAAAGCTGCTCGATGCCAGACAATTCCTGATAGACCATGGCGATGCCATGGGACAGTGCCTCGCGCGGTGAACTTAATCGGACGGGTTTCTGGTCCAGCAGAATCTCGCCTGTATAGTCCGGCACCACGCCGGCCAGAACCTTCATCAAGGTACTTTTACCAGCCCCGTTACAACCAACGACACCGTGAACTTCGCCTGCTTGCAGACTCAGGTCGACATCGGTGAGCGCGACAACGCCCCCATAGCGAACACCGATCTTTCGACAATCAAGGAGCGGAGGCGGGGGTGTCGTCGACATCGAGACTCAATCTATCACTGAGGAATCGCTGAGCGATGTCGTAATCACCCGGCGAGTCATTACCCGCCCGAGCGACATGAACGACAGCTCTCATCGCCATGGTCATTGATCAGCCAAGTGCGAGACGGTACATCAACCACTCCACACCCTGAAGGGGGCGTGGAGGGTCTGATGGGCAATCCCTTTACCCTCAGCATCCCGCAACGACGGCCAGAGCGACCATCTGAGCTAGAGGGGTGCTACTTCTTCTCGACAAGCCAGATGTTTCGGAAGCGAACCGGGTCACCATGATCCTGCAGGAAAATGGCTCCGGGTTTCTCGTCCGACTGCTTTCCCCCGGGGGTCGGGGAAAGCGGGATGTTGTCATGGATGACGACGCCGTTGTGGCGGATCGTGGCTCGCGCCGGAGCGGTCACTTTTCCATCGGCATCAAATTTGGCACAGGTGAAGTCCACGTCGTACGTCTGCCACGCGAGTGGCGGGTAGCACATATTCACCTTGGGCTTTGCATTGCGATAGATTCCCCCGCACTCGTTGTCCAGTCCTTCCAGACCGAACGAGTCGAGAATCTGACATTCATACTGGTCACCCAGATACAACCCGCTGTTACCACGTTGCTGTCCGGTGGCATTTGGCATGAACGGCGTGCGAAATTCCAGATGCAGGTGATAGTCGGTGAAGACCTTTTTCGTGCGAGTTCCCACTCCCATCAGTCCTACGTCCTCAGGCTTACCCGGTTCCCACTGATCGGTATTGGTCCCGTTGAAGAGGACAATCGCCCCTTCAGGTGCCGACTTGGCCAACGTGGGCGATTCGCGATGGAGTCGCTTCAGTTCACCTTTGTAATCACCATGTTTCACATAGATAATTCCATTGGAAATGGTCGTTTCATTGCCTTGATCAACGGCTTTGACAACCCCGTCTTTTGTCTCGAAATCGAGCTGGATCTTTTCTGCAGTACCAGGTTCCCAACCCGCGCCCGGCAGGCCCCCCGGGAACGCGACAACGTGGAACTTGCCGTCTCCACGAGCAATCACGTTCGCCCCGATCGTCTTCCCGTTCACTTTGCCGATGTATTCACCTTGAATCTGGTAGTCGGGACCAGCCGACTTTGAGTCGAGGAACGCGAGCTTGGCGTTTGGTTTGTCCTGACTCATCAACGGTGTGCCAGCGAGCAACCCGCACACGATGGCAGAGGTAATCCATGTACGACTCATGAGACGCGACTCCTCATCAATGACAGAATTCAATAACAGAAAAATTTGAAGGTACCGGCAACTGAAATGTGCGACCGTAATGTGGGACTTCAATCGACACCCCCACATGCAGATATGCGGGGGAACAGACAACTCCCTGATTGACGCAGGTGAGTCCCGTCAATTTTTCCGGAGCGCAGAAGCTATTTCCACTCTTTAACACGGACGTTCCGGTAACGGACATACTGTTTTGTATAGTCCCCGCCGCCATGGACCTGAAGCGCAATACTTCCCGTGTCCGAATGCCGCTTCTCTGTATCGGTGAACTCCATGAACTTCACCTGATTGATCCAGGTGGTGATCTTCGGGGGATTGCTTTCAATCCGGGCACGAAGTTCATTCCATTCGCCGTGCTTCCAGAATTGAGGCCAGTCAGCCGGCTGAACCGGGCAGGGAATGAGTGAGTCTTTCGTTTTGATTTTGGTGACGGCGTCGAGGAAATCGAAGTTGCGGTGGTGGATACCGCCCGACAGGCCTTCGCCATAGATGCCGGCGAGATTTCCACCATCGTGGTAGTCGATCATGTACTGGTAAGCCTGCCCCCGTTCGTTGCTTCTCAGGAACAGACCACTGTCGGGTCCGAAGTCATTCTTCATTTCGACGATTACTTCGAAGTTTCCAAACGCCCGGTCTGTCAGAATGATTCCCCCGTTTCCGGGAATGTCCTGACTGCCGATGATGGCACCGTCTTCGAGCTTCCAGCGTCCCCCGCTGGTATGCATACTCGCCGCACTGTGCCCTGTCTGTGTACTGACGTGCCAGCCTTTCAGCGACTTGCCATCAAAGATCGTCTCGAATGCCGAGTCGTCAAATTTCTCGCGAGGGAAATCCGCTGCCTCAATGGAACTGAAGAAGACGGCACAAACGACCAACAATCCAAAACATCTCATTGAGTACTACTTTCCTGTTATGCTCGAACGGGCAAAAAGTCAGTTCCGACCGGTTCCCACCTCTGAAGAAGGTGACCAGCTCGATTCTGACTTAGAGGATTGAGTGCGAAGCACAATGATATCTGAGCGCGTTGGGATTCGCCTAGTGTCCCACTTCAAACATGGGATGTGAGCGCAGCACCGAGTTCCCGGTTAAGATCGTCAGGTGCCTCGAGCCCAATCGATAGTCGAACCAGACCATCTCCGATTCCATATTCCGCTCGCGATGCGGAACTCATGAATTTGTGGGAAGTTCCTGCCGGATAGGACATTGTTGTCCGTGCATCCGCCAACGTGGGGGAGAAGGGAATTACTTCAGCTAACCGCCGAAACAACACGTCCACCGCTGGTCGACCACCGGTGATTTCAAAAGCCAGCATCCCACCTTGTCCATGCGGCAAAAGTCGTTGAGTACGTTCAAAGTTTGGATGACTGCTCAGCCCCGGGTAGTAGACCTTCGCAACGTGTGGATGACCTTCCAGAAACCGCGCCACCTCGAGAGCCGTCTCGGAAACTCGCTGCATACGCAGGGGCAAAGTTCGAAGTCCGCGTGCGGCCAGCCATGACTCGAATGGGTTGGCGTTCACTCCGTAAAGACTGGACATGGCTCGAATCTTGCGAATGAGACCCTCCGGCCCGACGACGATACCCGCCATGACATCCCCGTGTCCGTTCAGATATTTGGAGACGCTATGCCAGACCAGCGACGCACCATGATCTATCGGTCGCAGCAGGCATGGCGTTGCGAACGTGTTGTCGACCAGCAGGGGTATCTGATCCAGAATGGCTGCGATCGCCGGCAGGTCGGCCACTTCGAGCAGTGGATTGGAGATCGATTCCACAATGCACAGCCGCGTCTGAGGTGTGATGAGTGACTTGAGTGAGTCCACATCCTCGACATCGAAGTAAGTCACATGGATGCCGAATGAGGCTGCCAGATGAGCGAGTAGCTGCCCCGTGCGACCGTACAGCACGCGGGCCGCGAGGACATGGTCACCCGTCTTCACGGTGGCCATCAGAATCGCAGTCAGAGCACCCATACCGGACGCGGTGACAACTCCCGATTCGGCATGTTCCAGTTGAGCCACATCGGTTGCGAACGCTTCATGGTTCGGGTTGCCGTCACGGGTGTAGATGTACCCTTTCTCTCGCCCTCCCACGACGGAATCGAGCTGCTCGAGCGACTCGAGGTCGAACGCCGTGGTCATATAGATTGGAGGAGAACTCGATCGCGTTGTGAACGGGGGGGCCAACCCGGCTCGAGCGGCGATTGTGGCGGGATCAGGCGAGGATTCGTTGGATGCGTTGGATGCGTTGGATGGCTGATCAGTCATAGCAAACATACTTCCGTTGAACATCGCGCGGCGACCGGAACGATGCTATTAAACCTCAAGTTCGCGGAGAAAGCCACGAACGAAAGACGCTGGTAAGAGCCGGCATCACGCACCATGTCAGTACACTAACGACACACGCGTTGCTTAACAGAAATCTCGGCAGCCACGGCCAATTGCTCAGATACGGGGCCAGCAATGTCGTCACGGTATAGACCGTAAAGCTCACTCCCATCCAGGTCACAATCGCCATCTTCCAGCGTGGTGGCAGGGATGCACCACGATCTTCCGGAGGTAAGAACCAGCTCTCCAACCCGTTGGCAGTGACAAACCCAGGATTTGTATCAAGGAGGGGCTTGATCTCTTCGAGAAACTGCCGGTAATCGGAAGATTGCTGAAATGCTTCCCAGTCCTGCGTTGACCGGAAGGTGATGACCGCACCGTATTCCCGATCACCCTGTAAGGGACGCAACATCTGAACTCCCAGATGTCCCGGAAACCGGGTCAGTCGCGGGATCCATTGTTTCAGAGCATCTTCGAAAGCATCATCTCCGCCATCTCGGATCCTCCTCGTGACAAGGACGGTGATCGTATCAGCCGGTTTGATTTTCGATTCGCTCATCATCACCTGAGTTGTCGTAGGATTCGGAACGCCCGGCGTCTCTCATGCAGGAACTGAATGTCTCTTGGGCTCACTGAGCCCCATGAGCGGCCGACAGTTCGTGTCCGAACGTGGCCAGGACTTTATTCATTGCACCCAGCCCTCGTCGAGTATCCTGATTCCGTAACAATTCTGTGAAAAGTCGCCATGTGGAGGGAGTTTCCGTGCTCGCACTCATCGACTTGAGCGCCTGCGGCAGTGTACGGGTCACCGCCTTCAGCGTTTCGGGGTCCACTTCGCTGAACATGTTGATCAGCAGAATCAAGTTCCGAATCCCTCGAATGGATGACGGAGTCCTTGCGGCATCGACAGCGATCTGAAGGACCTCGTCACTGGACCCCAGCAGTCCGCGAACGAACTCCATAGCCCCGCACTCGTGCAGGCATTGCAGCGTCTCCAGCCCCGACAGGATTGCCTCGGCATGCTCAACAGAAGCATTCTGCAGTCTCGTTTGAAGTTCAATCCGGGGATCAGGGTGGTTGATGTTCTTCGGGATCGGTTTTGCCATGTTGTCACTCTTCCCATTTGTGTTGGAAGTGGTAAGTCCACCTGGAATTTCGACGTGCGTCATCCACGCGAAGTCATCCGGAGCCGCGGAACCAGTGAGACGACGACAGAATTCCTGAGGTCCTGCTGTATTAATAAAAGTTGTCAATTGCTTACGTCGGCCGGGAATAGGGTTCGAGCTGAACCAGGTCGCCTCCTGGTACGGAATAGTCTTTCCGCTTCCACTTCAGTTCGACTTCGACACCCGGCTTTGGCGTAGGATGGCCGAAGCGATGATTGATTCGGGGCAGCGGGCTGCGAATATCACCCGCAACAACGCGCATACGAACCGCGGTTTCTTTGTATGCCGGCGTGTGCGTTACGGCGTCCGTGTTGCTGCCCGTCAACCGGTTCACCGCCGACTCCGCAGAATTCATGGGCATGAACAACTGATGGCCTTTCACACGGTCTGTCACAAGGGCCCGGAGTTGAATCTTGCCGTGACGTGATGTCAGTTCCACCATCGTGCCACTCTGAATACCTCGCTCTCGAGCCAGTTCCTGAGAGACTTCCACAAAAACATCCGGCGTCTTGGTTTTGATCCCTGGGACGCGGTAGGTCAGATTGCCCGAGTGGAAATGCTCCAGCAAGTTGCCGTTGTTCAGATGCAAGTCGTACTCGGCATCCGGCTGTTCTGTCGGCACTGTCCAGCCGATCGGGTATAGCCTCGCCATTCCGTCGGGAAATGCAAACTGCTGGGTGTAAAGTAGCGGTTGATCAGTTCCGTCCTCCGCGACGGGCCACTGAAGCGAGCGATAACCCTCCAGCCGTTCATAGGAGACACCCGCGTATAACGGGGTGAGTGAGGCCATTTCGTCCATCACTTCGGAAGGATGTCGATAATTCCATCCCGCATTCATTCGATTGGCCAATTCCTGAATGATGCGCCAGTCGGGACGACTTCCTGGTAGCGGCTCCATGACTTCGTAAAGTCGCTGAATCCGTCGTTCCGTGCTCGTGAAAGTCCCCTCTTTTTCCAGACTCGGGGCGGCGGGAAGAATCACGTCCGCAAACTGGCAGGTATGGGTAAAGAAAATGTCCTGAACGACAAAGAACTCCAGCTTCGAGAACTGCTCTTCGACATAGTTCGCGTTGGAATCAACAAGACTCATTTCTTCACCAAACAGGTACATCGCCTTCAGCTGGCCATCGCGAATGGCGTCGACCATTTCGTGGTTATCCAGGCCCGTAGTGCGAGGCAAGGTGACGCCCCAAGCCTTTTCAAAGCGTGCTCGGACCTCGGGATCCGTCACCGACTGGTAACCGGGAAGCATTGCCGGCATGGCTCCCTGATCACTGGCCCCCTGTACGTTGTTGTGCCCTCGTAGCGGATAGGCACCTGCCCCCGGCCGCATGTAATTGCCGGTGATCAGCAGCAGGTTCGATATGGCAGTCGACGTATCCGAGGCCATGGTGTGCTGAGTCACTCCCATCGCCCACAGCACGCACACCCCATCCGCCGCGGCGATCATCTGAGCCACCTTCATTAAGGTGGCAGCGGAAACTCCGCACGTCGTCTCGGCAAACTCCAGAGTGAACATCTCCAGACTTCGTCGGTACTCCTCCAGGCCATGAACCCAGCGACCGAGGAATTCATGATTGATCAGACCTTCATCAATCAGATAGCGGCTGATCGCTGATAGCCAGACCAGGTCCGTGCCCGGATGAGGCTGGAAGAACACATCTGCACGCCGTGCCATTTCGTGCTCGCGCAGATCCGCGACGACCAGTTTCTGCCCGTGTAACTTGTGAGCTCGCTTCACCCGGGTCGCGAGAACGGGATGGCTTTCCGCGGTATTACTGCCAACGATCAGGACCAGCCCTGCCTGCGCGATGTCAGAGATAGAACCGGCATCTCCGCCGTACCCGACTGTCCGGAAGAGCCCCACCGTCGCGGGGGCCTGACAGTAGCGAGAGCAGTTGTCGATGTTGTTTGTCCCGATGACCGCCCGGGCGAGCTTCTGCATGAGGTAACTCTCTTCGTTGGTGCATTTCGACGAAGAGATCAATGCAATCGCGTCAGGACCATTCTGGTGTTTGATCTCCGCAAACCGCCGCGCGACCAGATCGAGTGCCTCGTCCCAGCTTGCCTGACGGAACGAGTCCCCCTCGCGAATCAACGGCGACGTGAGTCGATCTTCGCTGTTCACAAAATCCCAGCCAAACTTCCCTTTGACGCAGGTCGAGATTCCATTCGTAGGTCCCTTTTCGGGTGCCACTTTGAGGATGTGGCGGTCTTTGGTCCAGACATCAAAACTGCATCCCACTCCGCAATAGGTACAGACCGTTTTAGTCCTGCGGACGCGTGATTTTCGCATCGCCGATTCGGCTTCCGACACCTGCAGGATGGCACTGTATCCTGATTCGGGCTCTACCCCCTTCACGATATCGATCATTCCATCCAGGGCCTTTTTGGGAATCCCTGTCAGAAACCCTGCGTGGCCGATCATGGACTTTTCCATCAGCGCATTGCAGGGACAAACCGTGACACAGTGCCCACACGAGACGCAACTGGAATTGCCGATGTCGGCTCCGCCGTCCCAGAGCACGCGCGGATGTTCCGCCGTCCAGTCGATCGACAGAGTTTCGTTGACCTGCACGTTCTGACAAGCTTCGACGCATCGACCGCACAGCAAACATTGATCAGGATCGTACCGATAAAAGGGATTAGAATTGTCGACCTCGTATGGTTTCCGTTCGAACGGAATTTCCTGATGCTCGACTTTCAACATCTTCGTCGTGTTGTGAATCGTGCAGTTGCCGTTGTTGTTATCACACACAGTGCAGTAAAGCATGTGATTGGCCAAAATCCGGTCGAAGGCTTGTCTCTGTGCCAAACGTGCCGCATTCGTCGTCGTGACCACACACATCCCATCGGCCACCGTCAGGGCGCACGCCCTGACAAGTTGCCCATCTACTTCGACCATGCAGGTATCGCACGTCTTAAGGGGCCCAAGCTGTGAGTGGTAGCAGACCGACGGTAACTCGACCCCCGCCCGCTGAATCACGTCGATCAATCGCTCTCCCGAGTTCACTTCGTGAACCGTTCCATTGAGTGTCATTGTGGTCATTGAAGTTTGCTCTCTTCAGTCGGTTGGGAACCAACCTCGGGCGCTGAGGTACGGTGAAATTGAAGACGACCGGCGTCGGCGTATACGTTGAAACGGTTCTCACGAACAAAGCCCAGGAGTGTCATCGATGTCTCTCTTGCGAGTTGCACCGCGAGACTTGAGGGAGCCCCCACGGCGGCCACGACCCGGATCCCCGCCATACAGGCTTTCTGGATCAGTTCAAAGCTCGCGCGACCGCTCAAGAGAAGGATGTGCTGCGTAAGAGGCAGCTTGTCGGCGAACATTTGATTGCCGATCAATTTGTCGAGCGCATTGTGGCGTCCAACATCCTCAAACAGGGACAGCAGATTGCCGTTGGCGTCAAACAGAGCCGACGCATGAATTCCTCCCGTGCGGTGGAAATTATCCTGAGCCTTTCGCTGAATCTCCGGCAAACGATGGATCAGGTCGACCTCGAGACGGGGGCTGCCGGGGGTGAGAGGATATTGCTGTTCTGAGAATACTGCGGCGATTGATCTCTTGCCACAGACGCCGCAACTCGATGAGACGAACGACTGGCGTTCCAGCTTGGAGACGTCCAGATACGCGTATCGGCTGAACTCGACCAGTACATGGTTATTGTCGATGTACTCGATTCGGCTCCAATCATCGTGCCTTTTGATGATCCCTTCCGTGAAGAGAAACCCTGCGGCCAGTTCTGCGTCATTCCCGGGAGTACGCATCATGACCGCCACCGAGTAGCGATGTTTTTTCCCACCTCTGACATGCGTCAGTTCGATCTGCAGTGGCTCTTCAATGGATACCTCATCCATCTCCGTCGAGACAGTTCCACCCTCAACGCATTGAATCGGGGACCGTGTCAGGCCAGCATTGAAGAAAGACATTGGAATCGCCTTTATAACTTGGCGTACCGGATGGAGGTGCGAACTCCCCAGACATGCTCAGTTGGCAGAACGCCCGCACGGATCCTGCTCGACTTCTGGTAAGTCAGTCGAGTAAATTGAGCTTGCATTCCGCTCTGATTCAGCAGACACAGGCACTTCATCCCTTTCCGAATTTCCCTTCACAGAGTGCCTGGAACTGTTCGGAAGAACTGACCGATCCAGCGTCAGTGACCTTCTTGATCCGCAATAAAAACATCTTTGTGAGGGAACTTCTCAAACAGGGTGGCAGGCTTGCTGAAGTTGGTTGCCAGCACATCGAGCGAGTTTCCGGCGAGCCATTGCGACAGATCGATCCCGGCATAGACCCCTGTATTGAATCCGATGAGCACACGACATGGTTTTAATCCGATATTCTCGATGGAGTGACCGTATCCTTGTGGGATATAGCCCACGTCCCCTCGCTCCAGCTCTTCAGTCCGATACCGTCCGTGTGAGCCAAACATTGTGACGCTGATGTTGCCGTCAATCACATACTGCCATTCGTCTGCCGTGGGATGCCAGTGCAGTTCTCGCAAACCGCCCGGCTCGAGATCGAGGATCACTCCAGTAATGGTGGTCGAGATCGGAAAACGAGTGGAATCAACTCGCCATTCCCTCCCCCCTTTGAACGTGGCATGAGGTGACTGAGACAGCAGCTCATACTTGTGCGTTTGAGCAGGCAACTTCTTGTTCTGGAGGGGAATCGGCTGATTGTCCGGAGGAACGGCACCTCGCGCAAAGTAGACTTCTTCTTTGGGGAAGTCATTGAACGAAGACTCAGGGACCCCGAAATTTTTGGCGAGCAGCGACTTAGGAACATGACCAATCCAGTCTGATACGCTGAAGGTGCCGAACTCGGAAAAGTATCCATTATCGAAGATCAGAATGAAGTGACACGATTCATGCCCGAGACACTCGAGCATGTGCCCATGGCCGCGTGGAAAATACCAGACATCACCGGGACCGAAATCGTTGATCTCTGCGTTCCCCTGAGGATCAATCACCGATGTGCGCACCCGACCACTCAGCACAAACGCCCACTCCGCAGCCGTAGCATGCCAGTGAAGTTCCCGCATCGCACCAGGTTCGAGAATCATCGAAACGCCAGCGATCCCTTTGGAAATCGGAAGCTGCAGCACCGTCGCTTCCTTTCCCGAACTTCCGCCGATGACTTTGCCGACCGACTTATCCAGTGAAAATTTGAACGTCGGCAGTTCCTTGTCCGCCAGCAAGGGATCGGGAACGTTATTCATGAAGGTGGAGTTTCCCCCTTCGGCCTCCTGGGTGCGTGCAAGGGCCCATGTCGAAACGGCACCGACTGAGGCTGCAACCGACAGGAAATCACGCCGACCGAATTGAGTCATGATTACTCCTATTCAATACGTCAGAGAAGTCTGAAGGAAATCACACTCGACACAAATAACCTGCCCATCGCCCCCGCAACAAACATCAACCGGAAACGGGATCGGAGGCAGTCGAATTACTTAGCGTAAGACGTGGACAGCCCAGCCGCTCAGGGAGAGACGCTGGGGGATCGGCAGAGGGAGAATGGCGGCGCGCGATTTCTCCCGCACATGATGGGACATCAGCCACAACCGCGGCGACAACGCGCACCGGAAACCGCGTGAAACATCCGTTTCACTTCAGCAAGATGAAAAGTCGAGAAATTCGAGAATTCCATAGACGAACAGGCGCACCACCCCCGTCTGGTTCGCCTGTGATCAGCAAAAATCCTACGGGGAATCTGACTACCGAATTATTTTCGCCAGTGATGCGATCAGATCATACAACAGATCGAGCGACTGATTGGCTTCTTCCACAGTGATCGTCAGGGGTGGACTGACGCGCAGCACCTTGCCAGCGAGTGCCCCCAGCAGGTGAATGCCGGTATTGTCCTTACCGACGTAACACGCCTGCACGATTTTCGCGGCAACTTCACCGGCAGTGAGTTGTCCAACACTAGCGCACTCAAACCCGAATACCAGCCCTTCCCCACGTACGTGGTTCACCAGACCAGTTGATTTCAGGCGTTCCAGTCCCTTGATAAAGAGGGGCGTCAGCTTGCGGGCATGATTCAGCACGTCCGTCGATTCAAACTCATCAAGCGTTGCCAGAACCGCTGCACAGGAAAGCGGATTGGCACTCCACGTATCTGAGGCCTCACCATACTTCATCGTGGCGAAGACATCGCCACGAGACGCTACGGCGGCGACCGGAATACCGTTCCCCAAGCCCTTGCCAAGCACCACCATGTCCGGTTCGATGCCATAAGCTTCGAAGGCATACATCGCCCCGGTCCGACCAAAGTTGGCCTGGACTTCATCGAAGATCAACACAATGTCATGCTCGCGACAGAACTTCTGCAGCATCTGATGATAAGCGGCAGGAGGATGGAAACTTCCTCCCCCCCCCAGATACGGTTCGGTAATCAGGCACGAGATTTTCCGCCCGAACTGGCGCCACAGGTCTTCGAGTTCCTGCTGATATTTAGACAGGTCAATCGCGGCGGGATCAAAGCCCGCGTCGATAATCTCTTCCATCGGGAAGCTGATGAATCGGACTCGTGGATCTCTTTCGGCATCCTTTTCTGATCCGGTTACGGCATTCGCGAGCCCCTTCTTTCCGTGAAACCCGTAACGGGTCGCCAGAATGATGTCTCGGGTTCGATCCCGGGAAAGACTTGCCCAGATTGCTTTCTGAACCGCTTCCGATCCCGAAGCGGCCCAGACGATTGTGTCGAGCCGTTCACTCCCTTTGCTGCGGCGAAGGTTCGCCAGCAGACGTTCGACAGCCTGTGTTTCGATTTCGGTAATCCCGTTGTACGCCGTCAGCGTTACCGCGGGGACATACTCGTTCGCCCCTGCGGGGGATCCACCGAAAAACTCGGGCGACCAACCCATATACCGCCCCAGCGCCTGCAGCCAGCGTTTGGGATTGTGGCCCAGATTGGCAACCAGCACACCGGAAGAATAGTCGTACAGCTTTCGACCTTCCGGCGTCCAGTGGTAGACACCTGCCGACTTGGCAAAGACTGCCTGGGATGGTGTGAACGTCCGCAACGCCACGGGTTCGTGCTGAGCAACAATCTTACGAGCAACGTTTGAACGGTTTTCGTTGGGGAATTCAATCGACACAGTCATCGCGTGGTCTTCCAGTAAGTCTTAGCCGTACCTTTCTCAAGTCTGTTTGAGTATTTCAAAATTCAGGTATCGGTAAAAGCCTGCTGATGTACAAAACCGCGATGCCACGTCGATTTTGTTGAAATTCCGAGGCGCAGCACACAGCTCTGCGCGGACGAAGTGGAATTCGCGTTCCGCTTACCTTCATCAGACCCGCTGCAGCCGGAATCGACTTGGCCGATTGCTTTTTCAGTTGTCACCCGCATGATGGGATGACAACTGAAAGTGACATTCCCCTCACTCTGTGAGAAACCGACCCTCATGGCGATTGAGTTCCCCTGCCGGTACTGCCAGGCAATCATCCGTGTTCCCGACAGCGCCAAAGGGGGCAAAGGGCGATGCCCCAAATGCGCCATGCGGATCACCGTCCCATCCAAATCGCAACCGCTTCACACCGAAGCCCCTCAGCAAGTCGAACTGTTCAAGCAGGAAGATGAGCCTGTGACGTTACAGGCCGCAGAGGACGAACCCGACACGGATGGCCCCATCGTGTTTGCAGAGGCACCGCCCGAACTGACCCACTCCGAACAGCAATTCCCGCCCCCCTCGGAAACGGTGACCGACCGCCTCGGAAAACTGCCCGTCGAAACACCGCCCCGCGCGAGAGCAATCACTCGCCGCCCTGAAAAGAAGAAGAAACCCAACCCGCTGGCCAAAGGGATCGGATTCACTCTTCTGGCAGTGGCCCTCATCGCAGCCGGAATCTATGCATTTTCGCTATCGATGAGCACCAAAATCACAGGGCGAGTCAGCGCACAGACGGCAGAAAGCCTGGACCTTCCTCCGGTCGTGATTCGCAAATCACACTTCAAACTTCCCTCGGAATTTGTCGACGAAGCCCTCAGCCAACTGGAGCAAAACCCCGTCCCCCTCAACAGCCAGATGATGCAAATCAGACTGAAAGGATCGACGGAAGGCCTCGCCGTCAGTCTCGATGCGGGCGAGCAGGCGCGGTTCTATCGAGTGGAACTGGACGAGCTGCCGACACTCAAGAAATACCTGTCTCATCAGCTTCTCAACCTGGAAGAGAAGCGTTTCTCCCAGATCACTACCTCTGCGACCGCGTTCCTTGAGACATACAGCAAGGTGATCGCGAAAGAGACCAGCGCCCAGAGCATTACGGTCTTCCGAGATTCCATGGCAATCCCCGCACTGGTCCAGGGCCTTGGCTTTGAACTGGTAGCGCAACACGCGCGCACGCTGTACCGATGCGTCTACCAGGATCGAGAGGGAGGCTACTACTTCCTGCTTCCCCCAGGAGTGACGGATTTTAAGATCGTCGGACAAACTCACGCCGACGGTCAAGCCCCTGTCCCGCTGGAAATCGAGGTCCACGTAGACGGCTCGATCAGTCCGCTGCCCAGCTTGCAGAAACCGGACACCGAAAACTCACCGCCGACCGACTCAGACGAGAAGAAAGCCCCTTCCGAAAAACTCATGTCCGAATAACGCGACACAATCGACAACACGCCACATCACTTCGACAACACAGAAGAGAATCACGCCTACAATCTGACTCACTTCCTGTGAAGAGCCCGAATCAATATCAGCACACAACCATTCCCCACAAAATCATACTCCAAAATGAATTAAACAAAATCAAAGGAAAACAAATGACACGCGTCAATCTGATTTTCAACTGAAATCGAGCCCCCGAAGCGATCCCCGCCCGCAGTTTCTGCCGATTGGCACGAACCCTGCTTTCTATCCTTCCGTGGTTGAGACAACTTCATTTCATGAAAGAAGGATAAGAACATGTTGCGACGAACAGTAGTTGCCCTGGTGGCGGTGGCGGGTCTGATCTGCGTTGCGGGGGGAACCGCGTCGGCTCACGGGCCTCGAGGATTCCATGGCCATCGACATGGGTACGGATACGGCCCAGGATTCTATGGGGGGTATCGATATGTGGCCCCACCTCGAGTCATTGTGCCCCCTCCCGCCGTGTACTCATACCCTCCCGTATACGGCCCCGCGTATGGACCTGCCTACGGTCCTGTGTATGGCCCCGGGTATGGTTATGGCCGTTCTGGATTCGGACTGAGCACTCCAGGATTTGGTATCTATATTCGATGACGGTTCGTTGCGGCTTTCGAGCCGGACAGGCCGTTGAACTGACACCCTGGTAGACGAGATGAGTGCCAGTCCTCGTCTCGTCTACCCGCTCTTACTCAAGAGCCGAACCGCGATATCGACATCAACCCGTTTGGGGGAGATCCATTGAGCGATGAAATCGCTCAAGCACACGAATCTTCAGCGGCGCCATGTCCAATTGATCAAACTCTTCGGACTCAACCAGATTGAACGCCGCCACGCGCGCCTCATCCAGCAGGGCCTGATCCCGATTGAGATCAGCGACGCGCAGCGGCAGCGACCCGCTCTGTCTCGTTCCCAACACGTCACCCGGTCCGCGCAGCTCAAAATCTGCCTCCGCAATCTTAAACCCATCGGCTGTCGACTCCATCGCCGCCAGACGCTTGGCCGCCTCTGGCGAATCCGAATCGGAGAACAGGAAGCAGTACCCCTGCACCTTACCCCGACCCACCCGACCGCGAAGCTGATGAAGTTGCGATAGACCAAACCGCTCTGCTTGTTCAATCACCATCATGGTCGCATTGGGAACGTCGATCCCCACCTCGATGACCGTTGTGGCCACAAGCAGATCGAGTTCACCATTGCGAAACATCTCCATCGTCCGGACTCGCTCATCGCGATCAAGCTGACCATGGACGAGACCCACACGAAACTCCCGAAACTCCCGCTCCGACAGTTCGCGATAGATGGCCTCAGCACTCCCATAAACATCCGCACTGGAAGCCGTTGTCGGATTGTCTTCAATCCGAGGGCAAACGACGTAGGCCTGACGCCCATCCCTCAACTTCTGCTTAATAAAGTCCCAAGCCCGTCGGGCTGATCCACTTCCCACAACCCGACTGGTCACCACCCGCTGACGCCCCGGCGGTAAATCTGAGATGACGGTTAAGTCCAGATCTCCGTACTGCGTGAGACATAAGCTTCGAGGTATGGGTGTGGCCGTCATCACCAGGACATGAGGTGCCGTCTCACCCGATGAGAAGCGAGATCGCTGGACCACTCCGAACTTGTGTTGCTCATCAATGACCGCTAGCCCCAGCTTCTTGAAGGCAACGGCATCCTGAATAACCGCCTGAGTCCCCACCACCAGCTGCGCTTCACCCGAGGAAATCTGCTCGAGCGTCGCGCGACGCTGAGCAGCGGTTAACCCTCCAATTAACAAACGACGCTCTACCCGACTCCCTTCGAGCAGAGCATCAATGGTGCTCCAGTGCTGCTGCGCGAGAACCTCGGTCGGCGCCATAATCACCGCCTGCACCCCGGCCGCAACCGCCACCAGCATGGCATAAATCGCGATCGCGGTTTTCCCGGCACCCACATCCGCCTGCAGCAACCGATGCATCGCATAGGGTCGCCCCAGATCTTCGACGATCTCGGAAATCGCTCGATCCTGCCCTGGCGTTAAGCGAAATGAAAAAAGTCGCCTGATTCGTGCATCGATTTTGGCCGAGGTCTGTAAAGGAACGGCCGCATTCTCGGCCCTCCAGAATCGGCGACGCATCGCCAGCGCCAGTTGAAACTCGAGCAGGTCATCAAACACGATCCGACGCATCCCGGCCCGATACTCATCCATGGAAGCAGGCAAATGCACGCATCGCAGTGCTGACGTGAGCTCAATCACATTGGCGCGAGATCGAAAGCCAGAGGGCAGCGGGTCCGGAACCAACTCCGCATACTCCTCCACTACCCCTTTCATCAGTCTGCGCATTTCGTGCTGCGAGAGACCTTCAGTGAGCGAGTAAACCGGCAGCACCCGGCCCCCTTCTTCGATCTCCTCATCACCCAGCCACTGAACAGTGGGATGAGAAAACTCCCAGCGCCGGGCAATGAATTTGGGCTTCCCCGAAAAGAGAACTCGCTGCCCCAATTCAAACCTTCTCAGCATATAAGGCTGATTGAAGTAAACCCCCCGCACGAACCCACCATCAGCCTGCAGCAGAATCGCCGTCATCGTCTTCCCCGTCGAGGTATGGCGGGAATCCCGATCCACAACAACACCAAAGACGGTCGACAACACCCCTTCCTTCAGCTCAAAGACCGTTGAAATGTGAGTCAGATCAAGAACATCGCGAGGCAGATTCCAGAGCAGGTCTGTGACCGTCGCAATCCCGAGCCGCGCCATCAGATCAGAGCGCGCTGGACCAATCCCGCGGAGAAATCGAACAGGTGTTTGCAGCGGGTCGTCAGAAGAGTTAGGCGACATTCTTGCGGCGAATCAAAGACGATTGACAGAACAGAATCACCGTTCATCATCCTGACGGGACTCCAATTTTTCCAGCTCACATCCGGGCAACCACCCGTGACGGCACCCATCCCCACACTGGCCTGCCAGATCTCGCAACAATGGTGAAACCACCTTAGCGGGCCATGCTATTTAATGCAGATGCAAAAAAAAGGGGGGGCTGGAAAACCAACCCCCTCTTGCTTGTTGTAGTACGCGCATCGCATCAAGCGACGCAGTTCAGTATCGATGAGATACTGAAGCCGAAAAACGTGGCTTTAGGGCCTACTTCGCTGCCTTCTTGGCGGCTTTCTTGGCAGGAGCAGCCTTCTTCGCGGCAGCCTTCTTAACAGCGGCCTTCTTAACAGCCTTCTTCGCAGGAGCGGCCTTCGTAGCAGGAGCAGCCTTCGCAGCTGGCGCAGCCTTCGTAGCAGGAGCAGCTTTCGTAGCTGGAGCAGCAGCCTTCTTCTTAGCCATTTTCAAGTCCTCTTTCCAAGAGACCCCGTGAGTGACTTGTCTCGACCGCTGGCGCACCGGGCTAAGCAGTACGGCTAAGACTTATCATCCACATCGATTCCATTCGACTTGTCAACCTTGACAAGTCGCCTGTTGGTCTCGTCATTCGTCACTCACAACATCAGTTAGCCACGGCAGCGACCACTTTTTGTTGACTTGACAGTGATATCCTTACGAGTTCCAACAACAAACTGCGATCATCCTACGAATTTCATCTTTTTGTTCAAGCCATTTCTCGCCCCGACACCACATAAATTCTCTGTTTTTTTGAACTTTCGAGACTCATTCAAGCCCATCTCACTGGTCTTAACGATGACCTTCATTGGTGCCTCACCACACGTCGCCTCTGTTACTATGACAACTGTCATAGAGTGTCAGCCACGCCCTGGCCGAGTCATCCACACGAACCACGCAACACCGTAAAAACCCATAAAAAACAGTGATTTCTCGCAACCAGGCGAATTGAAGCACCAGGCTCCCCAAGTCGAAATACCACCTGCAAAGATCCCTGGACGCAGCCGCTCATCATGTTGCTCTGCGGTCTTGAATGAACATCGCAGTCCATTGGCACATCAATCGACCTCACTCATCACATACGACGACGAAAATCTCTGTTGTCATCAGCAGTAGTTGCCGAATACGATCCGCCGCATTCATGACATAGAAGTCAGTAACACGGAAGAAAGGTCTGAAATGAGTTCGAAGCAAGCGGGTATCGGATCGCAACACGCAGGCGAGTCAACGATGACAGTCGCGCGTGATGCGTCTTCCATCACCTCCCTGGCACAGGGCATCGAACGAACCCGCGATCACTTGCTGAGTCTCCAGCAACCAGACGGCCACTGGTGTGCCGAACTGGAAGGAGACACCATTCTTGAATCCGAGTACATCCTGTTGCTGGCCTTCCTCGGCAAGGGCCAGTCCGAACAGGCAAAAGAAGCTGCCGCCTACTTGCTCGATCAGCAGTGCGACCATGGTGGCTGGGGCATGTTCCCCGGCGGTCCTCTGGAAATCAGTGGTTCGGCGAAGGCCTACCTCGCACTGAAAATCACTGGCCATGACCCCAAAGCCGACTACATGGTCCGCGCTCGGGAAGCCATCCTGCGTGCGGGAGGTGTTGAGAAGGTCAACAGCTTCACCCGCTACTATCTCGCGATGCTCGGTCTGATCCCGTACGAGCTGTGTCCTGCGGTTCCTCCTGAGATGATCCTGCTGCCCCTGTGGGCACCGTTCAACATCTATGAGATGTCTGCCTGGTCTCGCACGATCATCGTACCCCTCAGCCTGCTGTGGGCCTGTCAGCCGAAGACGACTCTTCCACCCGAACATCAGATCGACGAGCTCTATGCCTCACCTGAAAAGAGGTTGCCCGCCACGATCGGTGGAGTGAACCATGAAGGGCCGTCGCAAGGCTGGATTAACTGGACAAAGTTTTTCCAGCGCGTCGATCAAACCATCAAGTTTGGTGAACGACTGGGGATCAAGCCCCTGCGGAAGCATTCGATCAAACTCTGCGAACAATGGATTCTGGCACGACTGAAAGACAGTGATGGCCTCGGCGCCATCTTCCCGCCGATCGTCTGGACTCTGATCGGGCTTCGTTGCCTCGGTTACCCGGATGATTCACCGGTCATCGTGTCGCAGTTCGAAGAGCTCGACAAGTTGATGATCCGCGACGTCAACGCGAAGGGTGTCGCACGGCTGCGGCTGCAACCCTGCCTCTCTCCTGTCTGGGACACTGCGATTGCGACCATCGCCCTGCGGGATGCCGGAGTTCCACGTCACGATCCGGCCATTCGCAAATCGCTGCAGTGGCTGCTTTCAAAAGAGGTTCGCCAGCAGGGAGACTGGTCGTTACGTAACCCCAAGCTGGCCCCTGGGGGGTGGTACTTCGAATACAACAATGAGTTCTATCCCGACGTCGATGACACTTCGATGGTGCTGATCGCTTTCGGGAAATGCCTTCCTGAAGGAATGGGAACCGACTGGACGATGGAGTTGTTCGACGACCGTGCCGCAACAGACCCCAATGCTCCAGTTGTCTTCAGCGGCCGATCCGCCAGCGCCGAACAGGCCATCGCCGAACTCGAAGCCGCGTCACCCATGGTGAATGCAATGCGCCGCGGTGTGATGTGGCTGAAAGCCATGCAAAGCCGAGACGGGGGCTGGGGTGCCTTCGACGCGAACAACACACGTGAAGTCCTGACGAAGGTTCCTTTTGCAGACCATAATGCGATGATCGACCCCAGCACGGCCGACATCACCGCGCGAGTCCTCGAAAGCTTCGCCGCAGTCGGCATCCGCACTGACAGCGAAGTCCACAAGAAGGCTCTCGACTTTATCTGGCAAGATCAGCAACCGGATCATTGCTGGTACGGCCGCTGGGGCGTCAACTACATCTACGGGACATGGCAGGTGATCGTCGGCCTGGTGACCCACGGCATTCCTGCCCGCGATCCTCGGATCCAGCGAGCCGTCCAATGGCTTAAGGATCATCAGCAGGAATGTGGCGGATGGGGCGAAACAGCGAACAGCTACGACGATCCGACTCTGCGCGGCACTGGCGTCCCCACAGCCTCACAAACCGCCTGGGCTCTCTTGGGGCTGATTGCCGCCGGTGAAGCCCACTCTGACGCCGCCCAGCGTGGTGTTGACTACCTGCTCAGCACACAGCGTCCGAACGGAACATGGTACGAACACGAATTCACCGGAACCGGTTTCCCCCGCGTGTTCTACCTCAAGTACCACTACTACGCGCTGTACTTCCCACTCATGGCACTCGCCCGTTACCGCAAGGCGATTGCCTGAGCCGCCCGGGCTCTGTGGCCAGAGCGGACTGGTACCACTGACACCTGCCTGCGATGACACCGCAGCAAACAGAAAACCCCTGCTTCACTGGTGACAGCGAAGCAGGGGTTTATTCATCCCAAAACCTGAAAGCCGGCCGGCGGCCTCAGCCCCACCCTGACCTTCGGACATCCTGACATTGACGGTTGCTTGGGGTCGATCTTCGACAAACCACCGCGGGCGTGCAGAGCGTATGCCCTTCGTGTGAGCCATCCGGTACACCCGTCGGCGACCGAGGCAGATTTACTTACCATAGAATTCCGGTTTGCGGCCCTTCACATACCCGCCGAACTTGAACGGCGATGGCTGATAGTCACCTACCAGATCGGTCTTCAGGTGATCGGTGATTTTGTCTTCCAGCCCGACGCTCCAATAGACGGCATTCACCAGCAGTCGACGAAGGGGTCCGTTCTCAAGGTCTGTCGATGATCCCATCGTTGTCGTGAACACGCGCGCTGTCTTTCCGGATGAACTCGTGTAAGACTTCGTCCAGACGATTGGCATCATCGGCTGGTTCTGAGCACCCTCCACCGGGGGATCAGTGGGCTTCATTCCTTGCACGACCTGTCCCAGGACCAGTGGCTTACTGTCCCCAGGCAACGGCAACCGGACACCATACACGTCAGTCGGTCCCCAGATCTCGCCGTCCTTGATCCCTGTCAGAACCGGATGCATTGCCTGGTCTTTCACCAGGATTCCCCGGGTGCTCTGCGAGCCGTGGTTTCCGTGATGGCTGATCCATGTTTCGCCTAAGACCTGCCGACCAAACCCCTGCTCATAGGCTTTATCGCTGGAGTTCCATGAATACTGAGAGAACTTCGTCCCGGCGGGAATGTTGAAGGCATGTGTCGCCGTCCGCAGCCCCATCACCGGCCGCCCTGACTCCAGATACTCAACGATGTGCTGCATCTGCTCATCAGGCAGATTGCGGAATCGTGTCGCAATGATCATCAGGTCGGCCGACTTGAGTGCCTCGGTTCCGGGAATGTTGTTGTTGACGTCTGGATTGATTTCCCCGGTCTGCGGATCGATAGCGAACAGGACCGTGCAGTCGAATCCATGATGTCGGGAGAGAATCTTGGCGAGTTGAGGCAGCGATTCTTCCGAACGGTACTCTTCATCTCCCCCCACCAGCACAATGTGCTTCCCTTTTCCAGGCCCTTCCCCACCGGGGAACTTCAGCCACGACTCGTCAGCTCGTACGGTTCCGGAAACCGACATGGCGAGCAAGGCACTCATGACACAGGCCAGGCGGCGAATGCGGGGACTGATGCCGCACATCCCGATTGCGATTGTCGACTTATGCACGTTGTGTCCTTCCAGGAGTAACGGAATGAGGATTTCGGTTTCCGACGTGACCCATCAAATCATGTGCAATTTGCGCTCATCGCGACACCTCAACGATACTCGGTGAAGTGACGCGGGGCTCCGGCCCCCTACGAACTGACCACGGCAGTTTCCTGAGTTGTTGCGAACGTTCTCACGATGGCCACCGATCCGGCGAGCAGAGCCGTAACATCGAACTGAGTCTGCTTTGCCGATGTCAGTCGACCTAACGGCGAATCACCATACTTCCATCAGATCGTCATGGCGGTGAATCCACCGTCGACGAGCAGGTTATGCCCCGTCAAAAAGCTTCCGGCGTTGGGCGAAGCGAGCAACAGGATGGCGCCGGCAAGCTCTTCCGGTGAACCAAACCGGTTCATCGGAGTGTGACGCATGACGCTTTCCACACGATCCGGCGTCAGAACCCTTTTGTTCTGCTCTGCAGGGAAGAAACCGGGCGAGAGAGCGTTCACGCGAATTCCCTTCGTCGCCCATTCCCGTGCCAGGTTTTGCGTCAGGCTGATCACGGCCGCCTTCGACAGCGAATAGGTAAACACGCGCGACAGCGGCGGGCCGGCGCTGACCGAGGCGATATTGATAATCGAGCCCTTCGTTCCCTGATCGAGCATATACTTGCCGAGGACCTGACAGGCCAGGCGAACGCCTCGCAGATTGACGTTCAGAATGCGCTCCCACTCTTCTTCGCCAATTTCCAGAAACGGGGTGGGCGAGTTCACGCCAGCACCGTTCACCAGCACATTGACTTCGCGGTGACTGGACTTGAGGTGCTCCACAAGCCGATCCAGATCATCATGCCGGGTGGCATCGCAAGAGAAATACTCGGCATGGCCGCCTCGTTCTTTAATCAGGCGTACCCGCTCGTTGCCATGTTCGTCGTTTCGCCCAACAACGACAACGTGGGCTCCCGCGCTGGCGAGGGCATCACAAAAGGCCCCACCCAGCGTCCCGGTTCCGCCAATCACGACAGCCGTCAGCCCATTCAGACCGAACATCCCTTGCAGGTACTCGCCTGTACTCATGACACATTCTTCCGATATTTCAGATGAAAAAAACTCTTCCACAGCGACTGCGCCTGTTTCGCAAGGGGGCCGGAGCGTCGTCCATTGCTGGTTCATCCCTCTGATTCGCATCAGGCGGGGATCCATCGCAGACCGGGCACACTCCCACCCCGCTGGACAGCACGTTCACGGATCGAAACTTGGCAGGAAGACAGAATATTGACCGTAACGTTCCTGATTAACAAGCGGACCGATTGTCACCCGGAACACGGTCAGGCACGAAATCAAATCGCGGCAGCGATTGTTCGGATGCCCTCGACTGTTCACGGTCACCACTCATCAAACCATTGCTCCCGCGACAGGCCCCTATTCTTCGGTTATATATCTTCCCACGACGATCCCGACTAACTACTCACGTGAGGCGAGAAATGGCGTTGCAGTGCAAAACACTCGGCATGACCCCCAGCTTCGGATTTGGCGATCGCATCGGTCTGGCCACCCCCGGCCATGTCGCCGCGATGCAGGAAGCAGGAGCGGGCATTCTGCCGATCTTCCCGCAACAGTCGATTCGCGAAATGTCGCGAACCTCACGCACCCCTTCCCAGGTGATGTCGGATGCACTACGAGCGGCCGAAGAATGTGGCTGGAAGGGTGATATCGGCGCCGACGCAGACCACTTGAAAACGACGAACGACGTCGATGAGACAGCCGCCGTCGGTTTTACCTTCTTCACCATCGACCCATCCGGTCACGTTGACCAGAAGGCGGATGACTATCCTGAAAACGAGGTGCGAGAAAAATTCGCCTCGCTGGCCGGCGAAGTCAACTGGATCGAGTCCTACCGAGGTCGCCGGGTGACACTCTCGTCCGGAACCACGATTGAACTGACCGAAGAAGCCTGTCTTCGTGCGGCGGTGAAGTACGGCCGGGCCATCAACGCAGCGGTCTCTCTTGCAGATCACATTCGCACGGTCCAGACTGCCGCGCAGCGCGACTACGAGATCGAACTGAGTGTCGACGAGACCGATCAACCGACAACACTTGCCGAACACTACATCATCGCCGACCAGACACTTTCTCGAGGAATGAAGCTCGTCAGTCTGGCCCCGCGATTTATTGGCGACTTTGAGAAAGGTGTCGACTTCAAGGGAGATCCCAGTCTGCTGGATCGCTCCCTGGCCGATCACGCCGCCATCGCCAGGCTGCTGGGACCCTATAAGCTCAGCCTGCATTCCGGGTCTGACAAACTCTCGATGTACGGCTCGCTGGCACGGGCAACAAAGGGCTGCTTCCACGTCAAAACCGCAGGAACCAGCTATCTCGAAGCACTTCGAGTTGTGGCTCACCATGACGCATCCCTGTTCCGGCGGATCATCGATTTCGCACGTGACCGCTACATGCGAGATAAAGCCACCTACCACGTTTCCGCGACACTCGACTCGGCCCCCTCGACCACGGACTGTCCTGACGCCGGGCAGCTTGAAGTCCATTACCTTGAGCGATGGAGCGACGTCCCTCAGGGCCGGGGCTTCACGGAACCGGGTAGGCAGATTCTGCACTGCACGTTCGGCTCAACACTGACGGATCCCGTCCTGGGGAAGGAAGTCAAATCGCTTCTGGCGGCAAACGTGGCCAGCTACACAGAAGTGCTGCGCGAACACTTCGTGAGACACTTGGACGCCCTCAACGCTGGGATGTAAGGCTTCTGATTCTGCAGAGGTGACGCACTGCGGATCAGGTGTAACGAACTGAAAAGTCCACTGGTGAGACGTGGTCATACCAGTGGACTTCAACGTATTGGAGATCCGCCGATCCGTGATCGCGCGAGGACGGCTCGCTATTCCGTCCTGCCGGTCGAAAGATCGTACGTGGCACGTTGGACCTTGGACTGTCGATCCGACAATTGCCGCAATTGATTGAGAATATCCCCGTCCAGCGCCTGCTCACCATCGACCATTCGGCCCAGCAGTTTCGTCCGCCGGTTCACCCGATATTGCAGCGAACGCAACATCTTCAGCTCCGCCAGCTTATTGACGAGTTCCTTCTGCCGTTCCTGGGGTTGTTGTTGCTGCTGTTGCTGTTCCTGCTTTTTGTCTTTGGCTTTCTCAATTTCCTTCTGCAGCGCTTCGATGATTTCCCGCAATCCTTCCACGATATCTTCTTCGATGTTCTGGGTAATCTCGGCAACGTCCACTCGTTCCAGTCGACGTGCGACCGTCAGCATGTCGTCCCGAATCTGCTCGACCGCTTCCGGGAAGGCAACGGAAGAACCTTCTTCCTTGAGCAGTGTCAGGGCCTTCGCGGCCAGCAATGAAATCTCTTCTTCATTTCGAGCCAGCTCGACCGATCGATTCCGATGGCGATCGGTCCGATTGTCGACGGGCACCGCGTGAATCGCGAGAGTCGCGTTATTGACGGCCTCCTGCTTTTGCAGCATGTCGCGGAAGCGAGCTTCCAGTTGCGCCAGCACCATCTCACGTTCTTCTTCCCGTAACTGACGGAGAATTTCTTCCAGCTTCTCTTTCGCTTTCATCAGTTCGGCAATGGCCTGATCCTGCTTGTCGGAAGCCCCCTTGCGGTTATTCCGCTTCAGCTCTTCAATTGCACGATCCATTTCCTGTCGGGCTCGCTCAATTTCGTCACGTCCCGCGGTCTTCTGGGGCTGCTTTTGAGGACTTGATTCCTGCTCTTGCGAGTCGGACTGCTGCTCTTGTCCCTCTTGTTGCTCCTGCTGTTCCTGTCCTTCCTGAGGTTCACCCTCCTGCGGCTTTCCCTGCTGGGGCTTTCCTTTCTGGGGCTTGCCAGTGGGTTTCTTTCCGGGCTGAGGTTTCCCCTGCTTCCCGTTCTGCGATTTTTCCTGAGCGTCTTTGGACTGTTCAGGGTCATCCGACTTTGGTGCCCCTTCGTCTTCAGTCGAACCCTTTTCCCTTTCCTCGGGTTTCGCATCATCATCGCCAGCGGGTTTCTCGGCATCCGCTGGCTTCTGTTCGCCGTTGGCGCCGCTCGGTTTTTGCCCCTTTTGACTCGACTTTCCCTTTTGGTCGGGCGAGGGCTGCTTTCCCTCCTGAGAGTCGTCGCCACTGTCTGGCTTGTCAGCGTTGTCCGATTCTTCTCCGTCCTGTGGATCGGATTCTTTCTTTTCGGATTGATCGTCTCCAGATTTGCCGTTCGATTTGTCGGCATTCTTTCCCGCCTCTTTTTCCGTCGAGGAATCAGCTCCTTTTTTGGCTGCATCCTGGGATTTGATTTTCTCAGCGAGTTTTTTCGTCTCATCAGAAACCTGCTTCTGCTGGTTCTGCAGTTCCGCAGCGTTCGCCCCCCGCTCGGTATTCGCTCGCGCGTCGGTTTCCTTACCGATGAGCTTGGTGACGTCCTTGATCAGTTCCTGAATGCGTTTCTTTTCCTGCTCGAGGTCGTCCTTTCGAGCCTCGCTCATCAAGAGTTCGAGCAGCGATTGGAGCTCGGCCACAACCATTTCCTGCCGTTCGACCGCGTCCCCCAACTGGTCTTTCTTCAGCAGTTCGGTGAGTGATTTGAACTGGTCCGTGATTCGACCTTCCTTACTTTTGCCGATCGCACGCAACAACAGTTCGGACCGGGTGGCATCGGTCTTACGCAGATAGTCGCTCAGTTGTTCCAGGGTGATCTCAAAGCGGCGATACCGCATCTCGATCGCTTCCTGAGTCGCCGACAGGCTGGGTGGTGCATCAGGATCGGCAGCCGTTTCATCCGGCTCTGACTGTGCGAACACTCCCCCGATCCCCAGGGTCAGAACAGCCAGCACCAGCCAGACGACTCCAGCGGGGCGGAAAGTTGAAACGCAGCAATGACGGGACTGCGGCTGTCTTACAGACAGGCTTTCCCGCATCGCGGGTGGGGCGGGAATAATCGAGCACGACCGTGCCCGGTGATCTG
This sequence comes from Schlesneria sp. DSM 10557, assembly GCF_041860085.1. Lineage (NCBI taxonomy): Bacteria > Pseudomonadati > Planctomycetota > Planctomycetia > Planctomycetales > Planctomycetaceae > Schlesneria > Schlesneria sp. DSM 10557. The sequence continues at coordinate 5,617,140 of NZ_CP124747.1, read as the reverse complement.
TCAGAAGTCGCTCCACGAACATCGCGGCATCTCCAGTTTGAGCAAATTCAATCCGTCCGATTCTATCGCACCGCAAACGCAGGAACCAGACGGGATCGGTTCACGACCTAGTCCGCCCCTGAATCAAACTTGCTAAGCCGGTTTGCCGTCCTGGTGGTGTGTTGAGGCACCCGCCAGGCTGCCGTTGAGAGCCGAGTTCATGTGGTCGAAGCCTGCGGGACGAATGTGAATTTCCCGCAAAGGGAAGGCGAACTCGATGTTTTCTCGTTCAAATTCACGGGCGATTTCCGTGAGCAGGCCGTGACGCAGTTCGAGATAATCTCCTCGCGTAGCCATGTAGACCCGCAGAATGAATGTGAGTGAGTTCGTGCCAAAGTCATCCAGCAGCGCATGAGGTGCCGGCTCTTTGATGACCAGCGGATTTCGGGTGGCAATCTCCATCAGCAGACTTCGGACGCGATCGGGATTGGCTTCGTGAGTCACGTTGACCGTGATACTCATGCGTGAGACTTTGCTCGAAAGCGTCCAGTTCATCACCCGACTGGTGATGAACTCTTTGTTTGGTACCACTAACTCACGCATATCCCAGTCGGTGATGGTTGTGGCGCGCATCTGAATCCGCGTTACGTTCCCCGAGACATCCCCCACGGTGACGATATCGCCCAGCCGTACGGGTTGCTCGAACAACAGGATTAAACCTGAAATGAAATTGGCAAAGATTTCCTGCAACCCGAACCCTAATCCCACGCCGATGGCCGCTACGAGCCATTGCACTTTATTCCACCCAATCCCCATCACGCCAAACGCGGTGACCAGCCCCGCAGCGGTGATGGCGTATTGGATCACAGTCGTAATCGCGTAGCGCACCCCGGCATCGAGTGGCAGTCGCTGCAACAACGCGATTTCCAGCAAGCTGGGGAGATTGCGACTGGCCGTGAATGTCAGCGATCCGATGACGATCGCCAGCAGCACGTCGGCCAGCGTCACTGGCTTGAGGACAGTCGTCGAAGCCGATCCGTCCGTACTGGCCGTTTCCACCATCCACAGTTCGATATTCCGCAACGCCCCGAGTGCGGGCATGATATCGCCCCACACCAGCCAGACCCCGATCGCCATGCCGACCGCCATGAACAGTTGCAGAGCCTTGCGGGACTGTTTGTTGATATCGGAAAGAGCAACCTCTTCCTGCGTCTTCCCCGGCAATGAGGCTGCGGCGGCGATGGGTGTCCCCGCAGGCGTTCCCCCCGCAGCCGCTTCGGCACGACGCTCGCGAGCCTTCCGCATCGCCAGGTCACGGTACGAAAGCAAGGACCAGCGAATCAGCGTCGCGTGGACAATTAACAGCCCGATCACCAGCCAGAACGTTGCCAGCAATCGCCAGGCAAGTTGAACCGAGGTGTAGTGATAGCCGGACAGTGACAGAATGCCGAGAGACAGCGGACACAACAGCGTCAGAACGTACCACACGGTCTTCAACTGCGTGGCCCAGGCTTTAGGAGCGGCCGCGTATGCAAACTCGAGGGCCCCACCCACCGGCTGCATCACAGAGTGGGCCGAGGCCATCAATGCGATCAGGGTCCCCAGAAACGCCAGCCGACCAAGCGAGTTCTTGATCGACTCGTTGGACTGAGATTCCGTGATGGTCACAATCAGGATTAGAGGAAGGCCACACACCATGAACCACGAGATTGCGGAGCGAAGCAGCCGCGTACTCGTCTTGTTCCAGCCGAAATGGTCTTCTCCGAGACCGTGCCGACGACACACGAGCCGCAGCATCTCGAATGTTGCATAGATGACCCCCGCTTTGCGCAGCCCCTGCCCGACCGCATGAATGAATTCGGATCCTCGTTCGGTCGCCGTTAAAGCGTGTCCGACGTAATACAGGATCGAGGGCCACTGGATCGCGAGCAATCCGGTGATCAAGAGAACCCAGAGCGTTGGATAGAAGGCCGTGTTGTTACTGCGAGCGGCGATTTCCCCGAGTTGCGTGATCTTCGTGCGAAGAAATCGCCGGAACAAAACGAGGATCAGGAAGGCGGCCAGGAGCAGCAAGGCCTGGAGAGGGCGGTCCAAAACGTCATTCCAGATCGCGTATCCGACCGTGACCCAGTTTTCTCCATTCACCAGCCAGCTGATCGCCGGCATCAACTGATGCAGATCTGCAAGCCCCAGGATTTTCGCACTGCGAATCCAGAGAATTCGTTCGTCGGCATACGCGGCATATTCGTCGACCTTGGAAATTAACTGTCGCTGTCGGACATCCGCTTCGACCAGATTGTCCAGATAGCTGTTCGTGTCCGCAATCAGTGAGTCATACAGGTCACGCTGAGCTTCCAGCACCTGCCTGATACTCTCCTGCAGGTACTCCTTTTCGTTTTCGGGAATTGGAGGTTGCAGGTGAGTCATGATCGCTTTGACGTGTCGATCGATCGTCGCCAGATCGCTTCGCTTTTCTTCGTCGTCGATCAACTCCAGACACACTTCTGCGATCAGTGCCGTCCTTCGATTGATTTCCTGCACATTTGAGGTTCGATTCGGCAGATCGTCGCGTTGCTTGCGCAGCAACAGTCCAATGGCTTCTGTCGTACCCGCAGTGTCGTATCGCTTGGAAATCCGGTTGAACTGCTCGTCCATTAACTGAACGACCTGATCCAGGTGTTCGACTTCATGAGCCGTCCTCTCGATGGTCGTGGCGAGCGTCCGACGTCGGCTGGCAAGAGCAGCGTTGACCTCGGCAATTTTCCGCACAGCGGGATGGGCCTGGACAGATGCGCGAGTCGCTTCAATCGCCTGCTGATCCGCCTCCTGCCGGCGACGGTCATTGACGATGGCACGAAGTGCTTTGGCGTGTTCTTCCGTTTCCAGCACACGCTGTGCGGCGCGGTCGCGCTGGGCCGACAAGAGATCGCCCGTCGAGTCAAAGTATTGCAACTCGATCTGCGCCGTCGCCATTTCTGCAGTGATGGCTCGCTTACGTGCCTCAAGATAGGCATGCACGGAATTTGTTAAATCAGCTGACTCACCCGGTGCGGGCTTGGTCTCAAGCTGCTTCTCGATATCGGCGAGTTGCTGCTTGGCCGAGTCCGCATTTTTAGGAATCTCGAGTCGCAGATCAGCCCGGCGTTTAGGCTCCTCCTTGAGACTCTGTAGGGACTTCTGTGCCTCGGTGAAATTACTTTCCGCCTGGGTCAGCATCGACTGGAGCTGCGCTAGAGTCGCGTCAGGCGCGATCACGGGTGCAGTCGGGGGGGCCGGTTTCGCTAGTTGCAGCTTGATTTGCTGCAGCGTCTCGGGGGCTTCACGGGTCAGACGAGCGTACTGCTCACCGAGAGCAGTGGCATCAGAGGCTTGCTTCAACTGCACCAGCGTCTTGGCATAGTTGTCGAGAATCCTGGCTTTGACACCGGCCTCAAGCTCATTGTTTTCCTCAACAGTCTTGACCCGTTCCTGAATCGCTTCAAGAGTCAGTTCACTCCCGTTCTTTGTCGCCGCATTTGTGGACTTCGCCGGTAGAGGATCATCCCCCGAGGCTTTCTCCTGTGCGTACGCGACGGCAACCATTCCCGAGAGGATGATGGTAAGGAATGCATGGGAAAGGACGGTGCGCCAAGTCAATTTCGGTTTCTCCTGAGTCGATCCTGATCCTAGTTCATGGTGCCTCCCGGTTCAAACTGCTGCACGGAAACCGACCAGATGCAGCCAGTGGGACACCATCGCCCGGGAAAATCAGACGCTCAGAAAACCGGGCAACTCATGTGCCGCCGACGACCTCTCTTCCCCAGTGAATAGCCCCCGCCATCTGAAGAAGATCGTTCTGAAGAAAATTGAATTCTGATTCAACGACGCAGGGAGGGGTGATTTTCATGGGAGGCCCACAAGTTGGACGATTCGGGCGTTCTGACGACGGGACTGCTAATTGTCCTCAAGTAACCAAAACACATCCGTGAAGAACACACGTTGGCACAATTCGGAGAACATATTTTTTCCAGGCAATATGCACACCTGCATAGCGCAGCGGTCACCTCCCCGGAATGCGTGCTGCTGAAAAAATTCCTCCAGCGAACTCCCCTCGCGATTGCCGCCGGTCCCCTAGTCGACCCGTCCATTTGACGGAATTTGCGCATCATCCCGGGGCTGCTCGTCAAGTCCGTCCTGGTCTGTGGGCGAGTGGTCTCCTGTTGCCTTTCCGTCCTCAACTGGAACTGTTTCGCGGTCCAGCTGCGCCTTTGCCTTCTCGATTTTCACGATCGTTTCCCTGGCGAGATCTTGCAGTGAGAATTCCCTCCCCCTCCCGATACCCCGTCCTCCTGGCGGCGCTGAAAGCTCCCGGAGCGACACTCGATGGTACCGAAACATTTCTGATTCAGCGTAATGCTTTAGCCTTGGAAGCGATGGACTGGCAGCAGTCCCCATCTCGCCGAGGGCACTCATGATCCTCGCGACCTCATGAATGGGTCCCGTGATATGTGCTGGAGCAGAACTGTAGGGATTGAGGACATCGTTTTCCTTCCGGACTGCGGCGTAGTACTCATCAAACACCTTCGAGTGCCGGTCCAGAATTTTATTCAGTAGATCCACTGCGCCGGATGAATGAGGAGCGATCGCGACGACGCACCGGATACCGTTTTCAAACTCGGTCGCCAACAGCTTCTCCGCATACGCGAGAACCTCAGAAGTTTTCAAACCGCTTTCGGCCAGCAGCAATGCGGCAAAAGGTCCCTGATAGAAGGGCGAGCTCAGTTTCATCGTCCCCAATTCCGTCGGGAGCGGTTCCAGTGATCGCTCCGCAAGCGGAACAAGTTCAGGATAGGATTTAATGGACTCTCCGCTCATCCGAAGAATCGTTTCGGCACACCGGACCGACCAGTTTGTCAGACTGTCATCTATGGTGGCGATGGCAACGATTCTGCTGATGAATTCCCTCGAATGGCGACGAATTTCTGCTTTGAGACGTTGCTTTGCTTCCTCCGACGAGACGGAGTCCGGGAAAGCAGAATGCCCCCTGGAACTCGAGATTGAGATCGTGTCGTGCTGAAGCGAATACAAAAACCAGCCGAGAAACTCTCGCGTTGACTCCTTTTCTGAAGAATGCTGAAAAGCCGATAAGAGTTCGGTGACGACGATTTCGGCAGGGAGCTTTGTCAGTAAATACATAAGCCCTCGAACGATCACCTGCGGCTCTTTGGGCACTGGTATCCCATTGCGAGGAACCCCCATGGCGCTAATGATCAGATCAGGGTTTTGGAGGCGAATCGTTTGAAAGATGGCCCTGGTCAAGTCTTGGGAATCTGCCCGATCTGCGAGGGCGTTCATCGCAAGAACGGCCTCAGCAACCTTTTCCTCGTTTCGTTCCGTCTGCAGCATGCGCAACCAGTCGCTCAAGGTGATTCCATTGTAAGTTGGCTCGGCCTCGCTTAAGTCACTAGTCTCAGGTTCGCGTTTGGGCGTCGTCACTCTGGTGTCCGGGTCGCGTGGCAACGCTGCTTCGCTTTCGCCAAGAGGCCCTGAAATAGCGACGTCGGCCAGACGCTCTGCCCGTGTACCCGGTTCCTCCCAGCGCAGATCCGCGTCGGGCTCAAGCAGATCCTTGATCCGTCGCTCGACGATTTCGGCCTGATGAGCCTGACGTCGCGAGTGGCTGGCGATCAGTCTTTCAAGTCGTTGACTGATGGACTCAAACTCTCGGTGCCGTAGTTGCTGACGATGTTCGAATTGCCGAACAGTAAGGGTTTCCAGTTCCCGCAGCAGGCGCTGGCGCTCGTCTGACCTCGCCTCACGAATCCGCCGGGCAAGCTGTTTTGCCTGTCGATCATAGGATGCATCCTCTGCATCCTGAACGAAGAGGCCGGAAAAGGAATGATCCTGCGGCAGAGGTTCGCGGAGACCAATCGGGCCCTCTGCGGCGAAAACTCGATCTCGGTCGGAGAGGTTTGAGGGCAGCGCATCGGCGACCGGATGAGGCTCAATCCCATGGACGATCGCCTCATCCTGCTCCCCTTCCGCCGACGGATCGTCTGTCTCATCGGACGAATGGTTCCCGGCCGGCTGCTCTCTGGCCTCAGGTTCGATTTTCTCCACTAAATCGCTGACACGTTCTTGTGTTGCCGGGTCAGCGACGACAATCACGGATTGGCTCTCGAGTTCCGGGATCACCTTGACCGAGGCTCCGAACACCTCTTTGATCGTCGTCGCGATGTTCTTGGAGGAACCACTTCGAACTCGGAAGAACGTCGTCACATTCCCTGGTGCGGCCCCTTCCTCACTTGGCTCGATCGGATCAATTCCGACCGGTTCGGTGTCAGTCACCCCGACCGAATTGGAATCGGGAATCTCATCCTCGGGTTCAGGCAATTGCTCACCAGCCGGGGGCTCGGACTGTGACTCGTCCAGTTCGTGACTGCGCCTTGAGACTTCATGAACGAATGCGACGATGTCATCGATTGTGTTTCGATCAGCCATCACAACGACGGAACTACTGCTTTCGATCGCAGAAACTTTGATCCCGTCTCCGAAAAGTTCACGGATCGATCTGGCGATTTCGGTAGCAGAGCCTCGTTCGATTTCGATCAACTCCCGCACTCGCGGCGCGGGAATCGGTGACTCGGCAATTTCGGAGACGTGAACGGCAGCGTCATCGTCATCCGACTGTGCCGGATGAGGGATCGGCACATCCTCGTGCTCTAGACGAATGTCATCGGTCTCGCGTGAGGAACCACGGGCGTCCCGACTTGAGAACGCCTGGGCGAAGCGAGACTCCATGTAGTAGATCGTGCCCAGGATAATGCTTACCTGCACGACGATGCCCAGAACAATCCAACTCGCCAGTTTGTATCTGCTCGCCATGGGATTTCTTTCTTTGTCAGTTGAAGACATCGTTGCTTCAGTAAACATCAATTCGTGCAAACTGTCCGATTGAGATATTGCATCGGACACAGAATCCCTCGGCGGAACGACGACGCGGCTATCGGTGACCACCGAAACCGTCAACCTTTTAGAATTCACTGTCGTTCTCTAACGCCTTTAGCTTTCCCAGGACGGCTTCGGTCTCGGGTTGTAACTCGTCATCCCATCCATCATTGGCTCCGTCATCGGCGGGAGTCGGCATTAACACCGCAGCCTCCGTGGGAGGACTGACACTGGCATGCGGCAGGGGAACAGCCGCTGGGGGACGTAAGGCCCAGATTGCCCCGCACACGACGAACAGCAGAATCGCGACTAGGCCAGATTGCCATTCTCTTAATTTCGCTGGCCGCCTGACTAAGTCCGTGACTTCAACCGGCAGCGGAACCCGTGTTGGTTGCTGAACGTGGGCCAAACAGTTCTGCAAAAGTGCCGCAACTTGATGGGCATTCTCGAATCGGTCGTCGATCTGCTTGGCCTGCAGCTTGGCAATCAATGCTTCCAGCCAATCAGGTACAGCCGGATTGATCTCGCGTAACGGACGGGGTGTCTCGTCACAGACACGCCTCAAAACGCCCATCGCCGTTTCGGACCGGAAGGGAGAATGCCCCGCCAGCATCGTATAAAGCACCGTTCCCAGGCTGAACAGATCGGTCCGGTGATCGACCTGATCGCCGCGAGCCTGTTCAGGCGACATGAACTGAGGCGTCCCGGCGATGACTCCACTCCGCGTTAAACTGGCATCATCCGCCGCACGAGCCAGCCCGAAATCGGTGAGCAGCACGCGCTCGACATTCCGTTCCAGCAGAATATTGCCTGGCTTGATATCACGATGGACCAGTCCCTGAGCGTGTGCTGCGGCGAGCCCGTCTGCCACTTGCTGCCCGATCCGCAACGTATCGACGACATCCAGCGATCCGACGCGGGTCAATCGCTGCTGCAGCGATTCGCCGGGAACATACGGCATCACGAGATACGGCGGATGATGAGAGGCATCCACGGCATGAATCGCAACGACATGCTGATGAACGATTGCAGCCGCCGCCTGAGCTTCCCGGACAAACCGGCGCCGTGCCGCGGCACTCGTCGCACAGAACGGGTGTAACACTTTCACAGCTACGTACCGGTTCAGTTCGTGGTCGTAGCCCTTGAGCACAATTCCCATTCCACCGCAGCCGATCTCCTCGAGAATCTCAAACTCACCCAACCTTCCGAGCATTGCCGGATTGTCAGAAGGGGCGAGGAAATCAAGCGGAACGGTGCGGATGGACTCCTCTGCTGGATGCATCGAAAGTCCACTGAATTCGGATGAATTCGTGTGAGGCTGGAGCCCCGCCAACGCATCACGCGTTTCTTCCCACCAATGTGCCGTGGCCGCCAGGGATTCCATCTGCTGCTGGCAACCGGTGCAGTTTTCGAGATGTCGCACGACGGCTGTTTGAGTTGCCTCAGGCAACTCACCATTCAGCATTCGCTGTAACTGTTCCCGATCATAATGGGACATGCGAGTAAACATGGTTCAGCTCTTTGAGATTGCCTGGACAACGCCGTATTACGGTCCGCCGATCAATCAGAGTCCCCTCTGATTCAGCGAGAATTCATTCTGTCAGTCGGGCCTGACGCAGCACGAGTGCGCAGGGCCAGCCGAAACCGAGGCGAAAAAGTTCTTGCTCAGCGAAAAGAACGACTATCGAACATCTTTCTTCTCAAATTCTTCCACCTTTTCTCGTAACCGTTTCATCACGCGATTGCGTGAGACGTAAATCAGGCCTGCAGAAATTTGCAGTTCACGTGCGACGTCAGCCACCGGGTGCCCCTCGACGGCGGTTCGCCAGAAGGCGAGCCAGTTGGATTCTCGAAATTCATTCCGAATTCGATCGGCGGCCCAGCGAAAGACCTGCCTGCGTTGTTCCAGGTCGAAGAGTGCCGACTCATCCCCTTCCGGAGCCGGCAGATCAACCATCACCTGCTGAAAATCCGTGTCGCCCCGACCTCGCGGAAGTCTCGATTGCCTGATCAGGAAGTTCACAACCAGATTGCGTGTGATCGTGGACAACCAGCCCCGAAAGGTCCCCCGCCCCGGATCAACCTCCCAACGATCGATTGAACCTGCAACCGCCAGCAGCACCTCCTGTGTGATTTCACGGGCATCCGCGTCCTGCACGTGTCGAGTGCGAATCAGGCGATATATGAGTGGCTGATAGATTTCGAGAAATGTCGTCCATGCCTGCTGATCCCGCGTATCGCGGAGCCGCAGAACAAGACTCGGTCGAGTATCCGGAACAGGTGCCATTGATGCCTCAGGAAAAGGAGGCCAACCGTGCAGGTTCGTGTCACGATGCAGCCCACAAAAGTAACACAACAGCCGCACGGAAATCTTACAAGAATTTGCAGCCTGCCCGCGGAGCGATCGTAGAGCGAGGGACCTTCCCATTGATTCAGCAGTGGATACTTGTGCGACGGACATCTCAGCCGATGCCTGAGGTGGTCCGACTGGATCGAGCCGTTCGGGCGAGACTGGAATTACAGGCAGGATGGTTAGTTTCGAGCGTTCAGGTTAACTATATTGCTGCGGGTGCTCTGGCGTGACGGGATGTTCGCGTTGGTCACCAGCCAGTCATACAGGATGGAATATGCAGCAATCAGACGTCGTCATCATCGGTGGAGGGATCATCGGCCTGGCTACGGCCTACCGTCTGCTGGAACAGTTTCCCGACCGGAAGGTCACGATCCTCGAGAAAGAGCGCGAGGTCGCTCAGCATCAGACCGGCCACAATTCGGGAGTTCTCCATTCGGGGATTTACTACAAACCCGGTTCGCTGCGTGCCACCAATTGCCGCGATGGCCGCCTTGCGATGGAAGAATTCTGCCTGAAGGAAAACATTCCGTTTGAACGCTGCGGTAAAGTCATCGTTGCCGTCAATTCCAAAGAGATTCCGCAGCTCGAGCGAATTTACGAGCGGGGAATTGCCAATCAGATTCAATGCGAGCTGATCGGGCCCGAGCGACTGAAAGAAATTGAACCCCACGTCCTGGGGGTCCAGGCGATTCACGTTCCCGATGCAGGAATTGTCGACTACCGCCAAGTGGCAGAACGGCTGGCCGAACGCGTGAAACAGGCGGGCGGTCAAATCAAGATGAGCGCCAAAGTGACGGGGATGTTCCGCAGCGATAACCGTATGGTCGTTCAGAATGAAGCGGGCGAACTGGAAGCTCGTCTGGTTGTGAATTGCGGCGGACTTCAAAGCGATCGACTTGCCTGGCTGTCGGGGGTTCGGCCCAATGCCCAGATCATCCCTTTCCGTGGCGAATACTTTGAGCTGAAACCCTCAGCGCAGCACTTGTGCAAGCACCTCATCTATCCTGTACCTGATCCCGAGTTTCCGTTTCTCGGTGTCCACTTTACCCGCATGATTCATGGGGGGGTCGAATGTGGGCCCAACGCCGTCTTCTCGTTCGCGCGTGAGGGTTACTACAAGACCAGCTTCAATCTGTTCGACACCCTCGAATCACTGACGTACCCCGGCTTCCTGAGGATGGCCTGGAAGCATTGGCGCGCGGGCTGGAACGAATTCCATCGCTCGTTCAGCAAAGACGCATTCGTGGCGGCGCTGCAGCGGCTCGTCCCTGAAATTCAGAGCGAGCACCTTGTCCCTGCCCCGGCAGGTGTCCGGGCACAGGCACTGACACGAGATGGCCGACTGGTCGATGACTTTCTGATTCAAGAGAACGATCTGGTCGTCAACGTGTGCAATGCACCCTCCCCGGCTGCGACCGCCTCTCTGAATATTGGAAAGCTGATAGTCGAAAAACTGGCTCCGCGGTTCTGACCACAGTCACCGAATCATTTTTCGATGGGGAGATTTGCTTCTTTCCAGCCCCGAAAGCCGCCATCCATACTGATGACGTTGGTATAGCCCATCTTCTGCAGATTGTCGGCGGCCAGGGCCGAACGGAATCCACCGCCGCAGTACAGCACCATCTCGCGATCGAAATCGGGAACAAGAGCTTCGATATCGCGTTCGATGATCCCTTTGCCGAGTGACTTCGCCCCCGGCAGATGCCCCTGCGCGAACTCACTCTCTTCACGGACATCAAACAGCAGGAACTGTTCGTTGGCCGCGATCCTCTTCTCGACGTCCGGGACCGTACACTCGCGGATATTGCCCCGAACGGCTTCAACGAGTTGCAGGAAGCGAGGCGCATGATTTGCCATATCGTAATATCCTTCTGCACCACTTCTGGTGTCCACAAGTCCATTCTAAGAATTGATCGAGATGAGGTTCCGTCCAGAACGTCGAAGCTCACCTGAAATCAGGCCGAGTTTGAAAATATCAGAGTGCCGCAGACATCGACAAGCAATCACCGTTCGCGACCGGAAAGATCCTTCTCAATCTGAGTAAAAACGCATCGTGTCTGTTTGATACGATCGCAAAACCTGCGATGATGGGGCACGGACATTGAGGTTCATTCAATCATTCGGAGCGCGACGAATGCAGATGGTAAGATTTCTCAATTGGGTAGTCGCTGGTTCCATCGTGACCTGCGGGATCACGCTCGCCGCTGAGCCGACGGACTTTTCTGAGTTCTCTCGATCCTACTCTAACGACGTTCGTCGGATAATTTCTCGCACTTGTGACAACTGTCACTCACCCGAGCTCAGCGAAGCGGACATCGATCTGACCGCGTTTCCCTCGCTGGACGAAGTGCGCAATCATCCGGAAGTCTGGCAGAAGGTCAACGAGATGCTTGAGAGCGGTCAGATGCCGCCCAAGGACGCTCCCCAGCCGACTGACGCCGAGCGAACCCGGCTCAAGCAATGGGTGCGCGGATACCTGAAACTGGAAGCCAAATCGAGAGCCGGTGATCCAGGACGAGTCGTGCTGCGGCGTCTCAATAATGTTGAATATACCAACACGATTCGAGAACTGACGGGCGTCCCCACACTCTCGCCAGCTCGAGAATTTCCGGTCGACAGCGCAGCGGGCGAAGGGTTTACGAACCTGGGCAACGCGCTCGCCATGTCTCCGGCGATGGTCACCAAGTATTTTGACGCCGCCAAAGAAATCGCCAATCACGCGATCCTCTTGCCACACGGCTTTCGGTTCTCTGCGACGGTGACTCCGCGCGACTGGACGGACGAGTTGCTCGCCCAGATTCGTGGAGTGTATGGCGAATTTACCGACGCTGAGGGGGGAACGCAGGTCAACCTGCAGGGAATCGTTTTCGATACCAATGGTGGCGGCCGATTGCCCGTCAAGAAGTATCTGCTGGCAACGCTGGAGGAACGAGACGCTCTGAAATCAGGGCGAAAGACAATCGAGAAAGTCGCGGAAGAACGAAGCCTGAGTCCTAAGTATCTGCGAATGCTCTGGAGTACGCTGACCAGCGAGGAACCTTCGTTTCTGTTCGATCGACTTCGCAGCCAGTGGCGTGACGCGACGCCCAAGGACACTCCGCAAATCGCTGCAGAGATCGCTCAGTGGCAGCAGGCATTATGGCGATTCACCAGCATCGGACATATCGGCAAAGTGGGTGGCCCCAAGGCGTGGATGGAACCTGTCAGTCCCATCACCACCCGAACCGACATCCGCATGAAACTGCCCGCGTCAAGCGACGGCGAGCAGGTCTCGGTCTATCTCACGACCATGGACGGCGGAGATGGTAACGAACATGACTACGTCGTCTGGCAGCAGCCTCGCCTGGTCGCACCCGGCCGGCCGGATGTGCTCTTGCGGGATGTCCGCCGAGTCACTGCCGAACTGGCCGAGCGGCGTGATCGCTCCTTTGCGGCAACAGTCCGATGTCTGGCTGCAGCGACCGAAGCGGGTGCCGCCCAGGGTAACGTCGAACTTGCGGACCTTGCAAAGCGTCACAACGTCGATGCTGAACTGCTCACTGCCTGGTTGAACTACGTCGGGGTCGGGACGGGCGGGCACGTTCAGATCGAAAACTACTTCACAAATCAGCTCTCGAACGTCTCGGGTTACGCTTTTGCCAAAGGTTGGGGAAGTCACGAAACGCCCCTGATGGTGGCCAACTCGTCGGATGAGCACGTTCGGATTCCGGGAAATCTCAAGCCCCACGGAGTCACCGTTCACCCATCACCGGACCGTCAGGCCGTGGTCGGGTGGAAGAGTCCGGTGTCCGCGACCGTTCGTGTGGAAGCCAAAATCCAGCATGCTCATCCCGAGTGCGGGAACGGGGTCACCTGGACTCTCGAATTGCGGCGCGGTGCAACGCGGCAGCGACTGCGGAACGGAATCTCTCATGGCGACCAGGTTGTGGTCGCGGATCCGATCGCCGATCTGAAAGTTCAGCCCGAGGACGTCATCTCGCTGCTGATTGGACCACGCGACGGAAATCATTCGTGCGATCTGACCGCCATCGATCTGACAATCACCTCTACGGATAGGGGTGGCCGGTCATGGGACCTTTCCGCCGACGTGTCTCCTGATATTCATGCCGGTAACCCTCATGCCGATCGTTTCGGCAACGAAGGGATCTGGCACTTCTATACAGAGCCCGTCAACAGTGCGTCCCAGGGACCTGTCATCCCCGAGGGGTCACTGCTGGCGAAGTGGCAAGTCGAGAAGGATCCTGCGGCCCGACAGAAATTGTCGGAGGAAATTCAAAGACTGCTGATCGAAGAACCTCGCGAGAATGGAAAGACCGCGGATCAGGAACTGCGACGTCAGCTTCGATCCCTAAATGGTCCACTCTTCGGAGGAATGCCTCTACCGGCCTTGAAAGAAAACAAAACTGCGGGAACGTCTACGAAATCAGACGTCTGGGGTCCCGACCCCGCGCTCTTCGGAGTTCACCCGAATGGCCAGAAGATCGAATCGGAAAGCCTTTGCGTTAAGGCCCCTTCCGTCCTCGAAGTTCGATTGCCAGCCGATTTTGCAGCGGGATACGAACTCGTCACGTCAGGCATCCTTCATCCCGAGACGGGCAAGGAAGGTACCGTTCAACTTCAGGTCCTGACAACGAAACCAGACGCGGCTGCGGGTTTGATCGCCAGTAAAGTGACCGCGGTTAATGCAAATAGCCAGTGGACGGACAACAAATGGGTGCTGCAGCACTCAACGCCGATTCTCGTTAGCGATTCCAGCACGGCCCGAAAACGCGTTGAAGCGGGATTTGAATCGTTCCGCAACCTGTTCCCAGCGGCACTGTGCTATTCGCGCATTGTCCCTGTGGACGAAGTTGTTACGTTGACGCTCTTCTTCCGCGAAGACCGTCACCTGGTCAACCTGATGCTCAATGAAGAGCAGGCGAGGAAACTGGACCGCCTGTGGAGCGAACTTCATTTCGTCAGTCGAGATGCCCTGACCCTGGTCGATGCCTACAACCAGTTGATGGAGTTTGCCACCCAGGATGCCGACCCAAAGGTTTTTGAACCCCTGCGAAAACCGATTTATGATCGCGCAAAGCAGTTTGAGCAGGAACTGGTGGATGCCGAGCCCCGTCAGCTCGATCAGTTGATTCAGTTCGCCAGCCGAGCCTATCGCCGACCGCTCACAGATCAGGAAACCCACGATCTGCGAAGTCTCTACCGGAAACTGCGCGAGCAGGAGCTGCCCCATGAAGAGGCCTTCCGTTTTACGCTGGCACGCGTCCTGATCGCTCCTGCGTTTCTCTATCGCGTCGAACCGTTCGCTGCGATTACGACGGCAGAAACAGAAATCGTCCCTGTGAATGATTGGGCACTGGCTAGCCGCCTGAGCTATTTCCTCTGGTCTGCACCACCCGATGCCGAGCTGAATCATCTGGCGAGCGCAGAACACCTGCACGAACCCGATACGCTGGTGGCCGAGGCCAGACGAATGCTGAAATCAGAACGGATTCGTGCGCTGTCGACCGAATTCGCCTGCCAGTGGCTGGGGGTGAGAGACTTCGATTCGCACAGTGAAAAAAGCGATCAAGTCTTTCCCACGTTCAGTGACTTGCGTGATGACATGTATGAAGAGACGGTCCAGTTTTTCGTGGACCTGTTCCAACGGGACGGCTCGGTACTGGATGTTCTGGATGCCGACTACACCTTCCTGAACGAACCCCTCGCGAAGCACTATGGAATCCCCGGCGTAAACGGTCCTGAATGGCGACGCGTTGAGGGCATTAGACAGTACGGCCGGGGAGGTATCCTGACCTTCGCGACCACCTTGGCGCAGCAATCGGGTGCTTCGCGCACCAGTCCCATTCTGCGCGGCAACTGGGTGCTCGAAAGCCTGCTGGGGGAAAAGCTGCCGCGGCCACCGGCGAATATTCCACCACTGCCCGAAAGCGAAACGGATACAGATCTGACCGTCCGCGAATTGACCGAAAAGCATCGCAGTATTGCGGCGTGTGCTCATTGTCACGACCGGATCGATGCCTTCGGCTTTTCGCTGGAGGGATTCGATGCGATTGGCCGCCGTCGTGATCGCGATCTGGGTGGACGAGTCATCGACGTCAACGTCGAACTGCCCAACGGAACGCGGTTTACCGGCGAGTCTGGTCTACGAGATTATCTCCTGCAGGCCCGTCGCAACGATTTCCTGAAACATTTCTGCAAGAAATTGCTCGGTTATTCGCTCGCCCGTGGTGTCCAGTTGTCTGACGAACCGTTGTTGGATGAAATGATCGCGAACCTGCAATCGAATGATTACCGATTCTCGGCCGCGGTCGAAACAATCCTTCGTAGTCAACAATTCAGGTTCCAACGTGGCAATGTCCCGGAGTAGAATACAGCTCTACAACGGAACGCTGTTCGTGTACTTGAATTCGTCGGCAAGAGTGCCCGCCGCATCCCCTAGCAGGGCTGCAAATGTGAAGAAACCGGGCGCCAATGCCATACCAGGATCGCTATTACCCGCTCACTTTGCCCCTTACTTTCTGACGTTGATGACCTCACCAATCTGAAAACGAATTGCGAAGGAACCTTGCCATGCGCCGTGACATGTCGCCCGTCTCGCATCCATTCAACCGACGCGCATTCCTGAGGGGGCTGGGAGTCACGATGGCTCTCCCCTGGATGGAATCACTCAAGGTTTGGGGTGACGAAACACGGGGCAGCGAGAAGGGAAGTCAACCTCCCGTCCGGCTCGCCGTGCTGTTTGCGGGAAACGGCTTTCACGCCAGGGAGTGGTGGGCCAAGGAAACACCGGGGGGACTCGAGTTAGGCCAGGTGCTCGCACCACTGAATGATTTCCGCGATAAGACACTCTTCATTCGCGGTCTTTACAACGAACAGGCTCTGAAAGGGAACATTCACAGTTCGCAGACGGGCAACCTGTTGTCCGGAGCTCCCCTTGCCGCGGGGGGCGAGATTCATTCAGGAACCAGCGTCGACCAGTTACTGGCACAGACCTACGGTCGCACTACCAAAGTGCCAAGCCTGGTGCTGGGCTGCGAGGCGGCGAACCCATCTGTCCATAAAAACTACTCGATGATCTACAGCTCTCACATTTCGTGGAGCTCACCAACCACACCTACGCCGCTGGAGTTGTATCCGTCGCTCGCCTTCGATCGTCTGTTCAAGGACGAAGTTCAGCGCGGGGACAAGAGTGTTCTGGATGCGGTCCTTTCTGACGCCCGGCAAATTCGTCGATCGATCAGTACCGCAGACCAGCGCAAACTGGATGAATACCTCGATTCAGTCCGGGATGTCGAACAGCGCATCGAGAACGCCGGAAAGCTGGGTGAACTTCAGGGCTGGCGTCCTACGCTCGACAAGCCCAACATGCCTCGTCCGCCCGAAGGGATTCCGCAGAATATCGCCGAACACATGCGGCTGATGTGTGACATCATGGTGCTCGGCTTCCAGACCGACACCACACGAATCTGCACGCTGAAGCTGAATAACGATCATTCTTCGCTGCGGTTCCCGCACCTCAACGTCGACTACATGATCCATCACTTGTTGTCACACTCGGACACACCAGACTGGTTGAAGGTCAATCAGTTCTTCGTCGAGCAGGTGGCTTACATCGCAAGGCGACTCGACGCGATTCAGGAAGGGGAGCGAACGGCGCTGGATAACACCATGCTGATGTTCTGCTCGAGCATGATGAGCGGCAGCCACGACGCAACTCAGTTGCCTGTCGTGATGGTGGGACGGGGCGGCGGCCAGATCAAGACTGGAAAAGTCCTCGATTATCGTGAGCAATCGAACAGACAGATGTGCCGCCTGTATCTCTCGATGATGAACAAGATGGGTGTGAACCTCGACAAGTTTGGCGATGCGACTGAAGCATTGCCCGAGGTGTAATCTGCCGGCCTGAGCGTGGAATGGATTCCATTCCACGCTCAATTTCTGACTGATGCCGATCTCATTGCATCGTTCACGAAGGTGTATTCATGCGTCTCTGCTACTCGATGGCCGCGTTCTTCACTTCCATCCTGACCTTGATTCAGCCAGCTCTGGCCGGTTGTCCCAAGTTCACGGCGCAGACCATCGATCCGAGGATTGGCGCCGTCTGTTACGCCGTTACCAAAGCCGACGTTAACGGAGACGGCAAGCTCGACATCGTGGCGGTCAGTGAGAACCGACTCCAGTGGTATGAAGCACCGACCTGGAAAAAGCACGTCATTCTCGATAACCAGACCGAAATGGACAATGTCTGCATCGCCGTCCACGATGTCGACGGCGACGGCAAGATCGATTTCGCCTTGGGCGCGGGTTGGATCAAGACGAATACGGGGAGTATTCAGTGGGTGACTCGTGGCGAAAAACCTGAAGATCCCTGGACCGTCCACCTGATCGCCCACGAGAAAAGCACGCACCGGATGAGCTTCGCGGATGTTCTGGGTGAAGGTCAGCCGCAACTGGTGGTGTCGCCGCTAAACCGCAGTATCGACGGGAACGAAGGGGTGCGTCTGCTTGCCTTCTCAATTCCCAAGGACCCGAAGATGGATCGCTGGATCGGGACGCCGATTGACGAGACACTGAATCGCGTCCACGGTCACACACACGCCGACTGGGACGGTGATGGCACACAAGATACGTTGACCGCCAGTGAAGAAGGCCTGTTCGTGATCCACCGTCCCGGAAACGCCTTTTTGAAACGGCGGATTGGCAGCGGGGCCGAATCACCAAAACCGGAACTTCGTGGGGCCGGAGAAATTAAGCTGGGGAAGACAAAGCAGGGAAAGAGTTTCGTCGCGACCGTCGAGCCCATGCACGGAACCAGCGTCGCAGTCTACACCGAATCGAAATCAGGTCAGTTTCCCCTGGAACGACGGGTCATCGAATCCGAGCTGAAACAGGGGCACGCCGTCTGGACCGCGGACCTGGACGGGGACGGCGGGGATGAAATCCTGGTCGGCTTCCGTGAACCGGGAACAGGTGAGATTAAGGGTCCCGGGCTGTACGTCTTCTCGCAAGACGATCCTTCCTCACAGAGGTGGACACGACACGTGATCGACAATGGCGGCATCGCCGTGGAGGATGCTCTGATTGCCGATTTCAACGGGGACGGCAAGCTGGATCTTCTTGCCGGAGGGCGTGCGACTCAAAATGTCAAACTGTACCTCAACCGGGGGCAATAAGACGGTGGTTCCGGCTCACGTTCCCGCGATGTAAGAAAATTCGGCTCACGCCCGGCCTGTGTTACAGTCAGTGCGAAGGTACAGCAATTTCGTATTCGCGGTGTCACCAGTCCATGGCTTCAAGGTAACAGGCCGTGTATCCGATCTGGTCAGATCCCGAACGAGTCTCTGCCTGTCCGCTTCCTGCAGTCGAGGAAATTCGATGACCGTATATCTTCTGGGAACGCTGGATACCAAGGGGGCTGAAGTCGGTTTCCTTCGCGATTTACTTCACCAGCTCGCGATCCCCACCTGCATCGTGGACACGGGCTGCCTGGGTGAGCCCGTCATCGCCGCCGACATTTCACGGCACGAGGTGTTTCAGGCTGCGGAGTGGTTGCTGGATAACGTCCGTCTGGAAGGAGACCGCGGCAAGGCGGTCTCACTGGCGGCGCTGGGGGCCACTCGGCTGATACGGGAAGCCCATACACGTGGAGAAGTCGACGGGATCATGTCCCTGGGGGGATCTGCCGGGACCAGCATCGGAACGTCAGCGATGCGGGCCCTGCCGCTGGGGGTTCCCAAGCTGATGATCAGCACACTCGCTTCAGGACAGACGCGCCCGTACGTGGGGAGTAAAGACATCCTGATGATGAATGCGGTCGTCGATATCGCTGGCATCAACAGAATCAGCCGCGTCATTCTGACCAACGCTGCGCATGCCATGGCGGGCATGGTCCGGCGCGACGCCTCTGTGATCGAGACGTCACCAGCAGTCGATCGTCCGCTGATTGCAGCGACCATGTTTGGGGTAACGACGCCCTGCGTGGAACGGGCGCGGCAGATTCTTGAGGGGGCGGGATACGAGGTCCTGGTGTTTCACGCCACCGGGACCGGCGGGGAAGCCATGGAAGGACTGATCGCTGACGGACTGTTCGCAGGAGTTCTGGATATCACCACCACCGAACTGGCGGATGAACTTGTCGGGGGAACATTGACTGCGGGTCCGACGCGTCTCACAGCAGCCGGTCGACGAGGTGTGCCACAAGTCATCTCGGTGGGGGCTCTCGACATGGTGAACTTCGGCCCCAGAAACACCGTTCCAGACCAGTTCAAGAATCGACAATTCTACGAGCACAATACCACCGTTACGCTGATGCGAACGACTGTGGACGAGAACCTCCAACTGGGAGCAGAACTCGGAAGAAAGGCCGCAGCCGCAAAGGGCCCCACAGCAATCCTGTTTCCACGAAAGGGAGTCTCGGCCATTGATCAGACGGATAAACCTTTCGACTATCCGGAAGCACGTCAGGCACTGCTCGACGGAATTCGCTCGACGCATGGTGCGGTAGAACTGATGGAACTGGACCACCACATTAACGACCCCGAATTCGCCGAAGCCGCAGCGAGGAAGTTACTGGAGCTCATTCGGTAACAGAATGCATTGGTTGTGCGACATCTGACCGACGCTGTTACCTGTTCTGGCGTAACCAGGTTCTCAAGCATCGAAAGATCAATCTCACGCTCGGCGAATACAAAAAAGTCACCAAGGAAACGCTAAATGTTCACCCCGACTGAAGCGACGGCACTCAAATAATCGTCGGGCACTCAGTCATGCGGCCGCGCGGTTCCGAACTATTTCAGACGTCCCGCACTGCGGCATGTTTCCAGAATTCCCGCGATCGACTGCAGCGATTCGGTGTTCCCGATGTCGCACTTGATCCCTTCACGATCCAGCACTGACAGAATCCCCAGGATCCCCATCGAATCCCATTCAGGAACGTCGACCGCCTTACTGGCGGAGTTCAGCGTGGAAGCCGGAACGTCGAGAGCTTCGGCAACCAGTCCGATGACTTCGCTTTCGGTGAACTTTTCTGCGACGGAACTGGTGTTGGCTGTGGACATGGATCTCTCCTCCATTAGAACAGTCTGCCGCAGAAATCCGACTGCGGGGTGAATCAGCTCAGGCTGCCCGGGCCACGTTGCCAGGCTCCCTGTTTCCGTGGATCAGGGCTACGCGGCCATCGAGTCCGGTGACGGCCTGACCGCTGTACATCAAGTCGCTTTCTGACGGTGACTGTCCATCCCTGGTTTGCTGGGTATAGGGAAGTACGAGTGCTCCGAACTGAAAATAGACCGGGCTTAACACGTCCTTCCGGTGAGCGGCCAGCCGCTGCCAGTCGCCCCCCTCGGTGCTTCCATATAGACAACATTCACGGGAACGGCAATATGGATTTGGTTCCACCGCGGTCGAGATCAGCCTCAGTGAACCGAACTGGGCCGCGTAAAGTGAGCTCCCTTCCACTTGAAGCAGTTCCTCGATCCGTCCCGTCTTTCGATCGAGCCGGACGATGAAATTGTGATCTCGATCCGAATCCGTGCCGTACGTCAGGCCATCGCGATCAATCAGCGCCGAGACGGCCCGATACCGCTGTGTGCCACGTCCGAGCCATTCCAGGTGCTTCAGATCACGCGAAAGAACACCGACACCGGTCTGCCTGCCGAAATCACCCACCAGAACCCAATAGTTCCCGTCGAACGGGTCCACCATGACGTGATGCACGTGCCGGATGTCCCCCTGTGAAAAGCGGAAGCCTGCTTGAAAGCTTTGACCTGAATCTTCCGAGACATAGATCAGTACTTCAGAATTCTCAAGGCCACTCCCGTATTCCCCGAACAGAACCCGTGAGCCATCAACGGAAAAGTTCAACGGGCGAGAACCCCGCTCGACTTTAAAGACACGCGTCATCTGCTGTTCACCCGCCGCGGCACGGTAGATCCCGTCCCGCGCAATCGCCAGTCGGCTTCCGTCCGGCAGCACATGCAGGGCCGCGATGTACCAGCGCAGTAATCGTGCGAGCACCCGCACTCGCGAGCAATGATGCTTCCAGCCAAACGAGGGGACGTAGCAATCCAGCAGCCACGTCTGTCCCCGGTCGCACGAGCGATAAATCTGGCAACCACGACAGAGATACAGATCACCGTTGGCGGCCACGTACAGGGCTCGCCCCGGAATGATCTTCTTTTGTCGACCTTCCAGGGAGATCGATGCTGACATGACGGGGCTCCTACGGGGCAGGCCGAGGAACGAACCCCGTACCGAAATAGGGATAGGTGGAATTCTGGTTGCGACGTGAGATGAAGTCGATCATTTCTGCCGACGACGCCCAGTCAACCCGCACAGAACCGACTTTGCCCTCGTGCAGCACACCTTCCCGCAGAAGGTCTCGACGCAACTTCCGCAGACAGAAGCTGAACTTCATGAAATCGGAACGAGTCTTTCGGATCGTTACGGTCCGATCGACTCCTTGTGAACGAACAACGTATTCGCGTTCTTCAAAAAAGTTCTTCACCGGCCAATGGACGTCGCGCGATTCCTCGGCGACATGGACCAGCGTGAAGCAGCTTGCCAGAGGGACACCGACACTGATCAGCAACCCGTCTCGCTGACAGAACCGGTAATAGCCCGAATCTTCTCCATGCGGCAGCGACTTGTGCTCGGTCAGATTGTCGCGGAGCAACTCATCCGCCAGTGGTCCGCAGGCGGCGAGGGTATTGTGAGGAAACAAGCTCCGCTGAGTCCCTGCCTGCCGCCAGAAGACTTCATTAGCCAACCCGACACCGCACGGTGTCGTCTTGGGGTTATAGACGGGTGGTGCTCCCGTTCTGGCTTGCGATGCTGCTTGTGCTTTGTAAATCGGATGCGTCGGCATCACCAGCGTCCCCGCAGGACCGACGAGTTCCTTCAGCAGCGAGACAAGTTCCTGAGCGACCTGAAACGAGTTCTGGATCGAATTCGCAGCCCCTGCCGTCGACTCGAATGAGAGTCCCGACACAGAGGTATGCGCCATGACCAGTGATCCCGGGATGACACCGATCGACCTCAGATAGTCGCTCACTTCTGCACGGGATGCGAACTGCACTGCAGGTTGTGACTTCGTCTTCCAGCGATTGATCTGGTCGCGCAGCCATGGACTTCGCCAGTAAATCTGCCGGGCCGACCATTCGGCGAAAAGCTGGAATGCATCCGCTGGACCAGAGAATAATTTCGGTGCAGCCGAACGCGCGGCGGCCTCTGATGCCAAACCCCTGTTCGGCACTGCTGTGTGACACATTGCTTCATTGACCATGAACATGGACTCCTGCTGCGCAAGATCGGTCGACTGTTCGACGCAAGCCTTTGAGTGAGAACTTTCCCGAACGCTTCTCTCAGAGACGCGTTCGATTTCCCCCGTCAGGCAGGCTTAAGCAGCCTTCTTCGTGACGACCGCCTGACGACTTCGATCACCCAGGTAGAAGGCGGCGATATCGCGGACAGCGCCGTCTGTTGAGTAACCGTCGGCGACGAACTGCAGACAGACTTTTCGGCTCGCCTGATAAGACGTTGACCAGGTCGCCGCCGTTTTCGCAAAAATCTGTGCAAAGTCAGCGACGGAGTACTTTGTCATCCATTGAACCGGCTTGCAGTGTCGGAGCATGGCATAGCCTTCCAGGTTCGAAAGAATCGGGATCGCGCCACAGGCGAGTGATTCCAGGGTCGAGACCGAGAAGTTATCTGTCTTGGGGACCGAGACACTGAAATCACTGATCTGCAGCCAGCTCCCCAGCTCTTTCGGGCTGAGCATCCGATCGACGACCACAACACGGTCACCGTGGGGATGCGATTCGATGTCATCACAGATGGATTTCGTATATTCCGGCTGGTGATCGCCACACAGAACGATCAAGCGTCCCCGGCCCCCCATCTGGCTATATGACAAAAAGCCATTGACGACTTCCTGTGTCCGGTAGTGAGGATCTGTCCGGCGATTAATGACCCAGACGGGCTCGTCTGCTGGAAGATTACGACTGGCCCTCAGTTCCATCCGCTGTGCATGGTCCAGCGCGAAGAAGTTTTCATCATCGTAGCCCAGATGAAAGAAGTAGATCTTCTCGGGTGGAATTTGAAAATCTTCGACCAGAATCTTCGTGCTTTCGAACGAGCCCACTGAAATCCGTTCGGCATTTTGCAGGATCTGCTTCAGCAACCAGCAGTACAACCGGCCACGCTGCCGTGCACCGTAAATCTCGGAGCCGTACGTCCCGAGCACGTAGCGTCGACCGCTGAGCCATGCGAGTGTGCCATTACCTGAGGCACAATGGGCATGAATTAATTCGTCGGGACAGACAGGTTTTGTGTATCGAAGCGCCAGCCCCGCAAGGAAGTACCGGATCGTCATCGGTAGCTTGAGCCATGCTGGCAGTACCGGATTCGCCGTGACGAAATCATTCGAAAAGGCTGGGACCGGATTTGCCGTATCAATCGTGACATGGGTCTGAGTGTACGACAGCACTTTCAACCAGCGGGCCACGTGCAACCCATGTGGGTGGGCGATGTAGCGAATCGAATGCAGTGCATTGCCGGGACGATAGCAGGTGAGATCGGTCGCCAGTTCGTGTCTGCGATGCTGACTCTCAAACTGACGACGAATATGTTCGCTGAATAGGACCGGCGCCGCTGAACCCGAAGGAGAGCCGTTCGATGTGGCTGGTGTGCTCAAGTTTGTCTTCATAGAAACCTGCAACTTTCGGGCGGGATGGAATAGGCTTACAGCAGGAAAAAATGCGATTGGCGAGACCGTCTGGCCCGCCGTCGATGGGGACTGGGTTCACGACGGGACGATCACTGCGGGACAACCATCTCTGGCAGACGTTTCTGCTGCCGAACGAAACTCCTTCATGCGGCCGAGCGATGGATGTCCACGTGAGGTCGAGTAATCTCACGTGTTGCTGGCCGATACAAAGGCTGTGACGCCGACACGACAGCACGTGCGCTGCAGAGACAACCAAACATCAGGAAGATCATGTTCCCCGTCAGCGAATACGTCAGGTTCGGTTGAGTCAGGTTTCCCAGAAGAACCCCGCACAACATCGCTGCCATCGCATGCAGGCGATACCACGCTGGACTGCCAATGTCGGTCAACCGCAGCAAGCGGCGAGTGACCATCATGCAGCTTGCCAGCAGAGTGCCGTAGATTAACAGCCCCAGTCCCCCGCATTTGTAGAGGACCTCCAGATACTGCTGGTGCGGAGTATCGACATCCCCCGCATAGCGAGAGAACGATTCAAACAGGTAGCCAAACACGGGCTTCTCTGCCCACAGTTCGATGGCAAACTCCCAGATCTCAAATCGTCCCGAAGAAGGATCTTCCGATTCGGTACTGCGATCGACACGATCCTGCACACGCTGCATCAGCACCGTCACCACCTGAGTGTCACGTAATGCAGAGAACAGCCCAAACCCGACAATACTCATCAAGAGAATCAGCACAAAGCTCACGGCCAGGAAGGCACGGCGTCCTGTCATTGCCAGGTAGATCGTCACACCGAAAAACAGTGCGAGCGTCGAAGAACGGGACATCGATCCCAGAATGATGAGTGCCGTTCCAGCAGAGATCCCCCAGCAGATCAGCCGTAGCGTGGGATTTCGCGAACTGTCCGCCACCGCCATAACAAGTGGTACCAGCACTGCGTAGAAGCTCATCGGGGAATTCGGATAGCCGCTCAGTTCAAATTCGAAGATGTACTTACCCCATTCCCCGAGAGGAAAGCTGGGATCGGTCAACGTGAAAAAGATTGTCAATCCGGCAATCGTGGCGAACACTTTGCCGAAGACGTCGACAAATTCCAGCGGATTCGTCCAGGATCCGAGCAGAACTCCCAACAGCACGAACCCGATCGGCTTCGCCAGTTTGAACGCCGAGAAGACTCGCACGGTCTCACCTGAGATCCCCAGTCCGATACCGGCGAGGGCCGTCATGTAGATGATGCAGATCAGTGCCAGCGCGGGGGTTAGCGGGTACCAGGAAATCGGTGCACGAGCGAGTTCGCATTCCTGTGCAGTCGGTGTCGACCTCACGAACAGGTAAGCAATCGGCATGACCAGGAACAGCAGATCAGACAACATCAGGTCGATCGGTTTCCCCCCGACGGTGGCCACCGTCGAGTGGACTGGCCATGCGACAACCCCCGCAAGGATCCATAACCACAACATCCTCATGCGGTCACCTCTTGAGCTGCGTTCTGCTCGTCTGCCGTGGCGGACTGCCAGGCAGGATGCCAGCAGAGTGCGCCACGTACTCCGGCCGTCCAAACCAGGCTGGTCGCAATCTGGGCCAGCCCCAGTCCCAGAATCCCAAATCGCTTCATCAGCAGCAGACTGAATAAAATATTGGTCGCGGCACATGCGGCAGTGATCGCCAGAATCGTCCGCTCGCGTCCTGTCATTTGCAGGACATACGCAGCAGGCCCTGAAAATGCCGCGATGCAGGCCGAAACAAGGAGCGCGATCAGCACGGACCAGCCGTCACGATAACCGGGTCCCAGCAAAGCGAAGACATAATCGCCCAGAAATCCGACTGCCAGAGCGACCGGCAACGTGAATCCCAGACCAAGCAATTGCCCCTGCCGCATCAGTTTTCGCATCTCGGCAAATCGACCAGCGGCATAGAGAGATGCAAACTGCGGAGCGATGACGATTCCCAGTGATTGACTGAGCAGCAGCGACACGTCCGCGAATTTTTCCATCGCGCCGTAAAGTCCGACTGACGGACGGTCGAGCAACATACCGGCAAGTCCAATACAAGCCCGGGCCTTCACCGCGATCAAGACTTCCGCAAACAGAAATGCCATCGCGGTGCTTTGCCAAACCGAGAAGCACTCGGCACGGGCAAATGACTGATCCCCTGCATTGGGCAATTGGTACGGGTAGCGACAAACAAGAAGCAACACCGATCCCAACGAGACCAGATGCAATAGCATCGCCACGGGCGAGGTAAATGAAGCTCCCAGCGAGAACCAGGCTGTCCCTGCGAGAATCGATAAGACCAGCGGCCAGATCGCCGTTCCGATCTGACTTTCCAATAGGCGGCCCACACCACGCAGACTGGCTTCCCGAATCTGTCGTAAGGCAACGATCGGGACCGCCGTCAGTGCGACCATCAGGCACCAGGCAGCGTGATCCCCCAGTCGGGGCCAGCAGACGAACACGGTCACCACCCCCAGACCGGTGACACCCAGACTCGCGAGCACCGACGCCCGAACCGATTCCGCCAGAAAGCCACGCAGTTTTCCCACTTCGCCCCGCGTGACGTATTCAGACACGTAACGCAACGATGTGTTATCCAACCCGAGCTTTCCGACCACTGTCAGAATCTGCAGCCAGGCAACGGCGAGTGAATACTCGCCAAACGCTTCGACCCCCAGAGCACGTGCGAGCACGATGTGGCTGAGGAACATTCCACCCGCCCCGGCCAGACGGAGCGTCAGCGAGGTCAAGCCACTGCGACGCGACAGCGAGGCAGGCCGACGAATGGCTGAAGTCATCGAGGCTGGTGCAGAGCAGGTTGCGCTCATGGACATCCGGAATAGCAGGATTACGACATCAATGAAGGTCTGTGGCAAAAGCGAGCGGAATCTCAATTAAAAGGCCCGGAGTGTCAATCCCGGATTTGCCATCCGCCGTGCCAACTCAAGTCCCGAATGTTTGCGCTTGTAGTTCTTGCAAGCGAACTTGCGTTCCTCTGACACGAGAATTAGGCTTTGTCGCTTCCAGGATTTGGCGACCCGAACGATGCCAGCGTCTAAAGGCGTGCCAGTCTTTTGACAAGGATTTCCGACACGCCCTGACTCGCTGACCCTGCCCCCACTCGAGGACGAAAATGCGACGATTCTATTGCGTGTTCTCCTTCGGAATCTGTGCTCTTCTGTCAGCGTCATCCCCTGCGAACCAGCCGCCGTCAGAGGTCGTCTCTTACCCAGATCACTCAAACCTGCTGGTCGTTCGATCCAAAGAAGGAAATGAGCGTCCCGTCAAAACCCGGGCAGACTGGAAGGAGCGTCTGACCCATATTCGCGAGAACATGCAGCTTGTCATGGGGCCGCTGCCTGACGAATCGCGACGGGTCCCCCTGGATGTCGAGGTCCTGTCCGAAGACATCACCGACAAGTACATTCGCCGCAAGATCAAGTTCACCCCTGAGCCGGACGACCGCGTTCCGGCCTGGCTGTTGATCCCCAAGGGGATCGCCAGCAACGAGCGACGCGGCGCAATGCTGTGTCTGCATCAGACGAACAACGTCGGCAAGGACGAACCTGCGGGGCTGGGGGGACTGAAGAGTCTCTACTATGCTCACGAACTGGCCGAGCGAGGCTTCGTCTGCATCGTGCCTGACTACCCTTCGTTCGGCGAGTATCCCTACGACTTCAAGAAGCAGGGGGCGCACTACACCAGTGGGTCTATGAAGGCGATCTGGAACAACATCCGCGCTGTCGACCTGCTCGAATCATTACCCCAAGTCGATCAGAAGCGGATTGGCGTCATCGGGCATTCCCTGGGGGGGCACAATGCGCTGTTTACCGCAACCTTCGATGAACGCTTGAAGGCCATCGTCACCAGTTGCGGATTCACCCCGTTTCACGATTACTACAAGGGGGCATTAGTGGGCTGGACCAGTGATCGCTACATGCCTCGCATTCGCGACATCTATCAGAATAACGCGGACAAAGTTCCGTTTGACTTCTACGAGATCCTCGCTGGTCTGGCTCCGCGGGCTGTCTATTCCAACTCGCCATTACACGACAGTAACTTTGAAGTGGAAGGCGTTCGCAAGGCCTTCCAGAAAGCCACAGACGTTTACAAACTCTTCGATGCCGTCGACGAGCTCAAGCTCGTCACCCCCGACGCGCCCCACGAATTCCCCGATGCCCAGCGCCGGGAAGCCTACCAGTGGCTGGAAGACCGCCTGATGCCAGGCAAAAAATAGTCGCCCCCGCAAAACGCCGTGAGTGGCCGCTCAGCGAAACTTCCGCAGTCCGTCTGGTGGAAGGGCTTACCACTGCCCAGGTGCGCCAGTCCCGTCACTTCGCGCAACTTGGCGGTGCGATGGCCACCCGGCCTCGTACTTCTCACCACTAAACGCCTCCCTCTGCGCTGAACCGCAGGGGAGAACGGGGTACGGCAATCTCAGGCCAGCACTTCATCGATCACATGACCATGATCCAGCAGCGGTGAGGGTCTTCCCTGGCGGTCTGGGACACGTGTCTCGGATTCGATCCCGAGACAGTGGTACATCGTAGCTGCGATATCTGCGGGCCCGATCGGTCGTGTGGTCGGGTAAGCCCCCTGACCGTCGCTCGCCCCAACCACCTGGCCCGCCTTGATTCCCGCTCCGGCAAAGAACATCGAGCCGCAGGCCCCCCAGTGATCCCGGCCACCGAGCGAATTAATCTTCGGCGTCCTGCCGAACTCGGTCAGATACACGATCAACGTCGAATCCAGCAAGCCGCGCTGCTTCAAGTCGGTAATCAAAGCGGCGAACGCCTTATCCATGCCGGCGACGTTGTAGCCCCGTTTACACATCTCCGAGACGTGCGGAAAGTTCTGTTCGGGGACGTTATGAATATCCCACAGGTTGCCATAGTCGGGGTCGTATCCGTAGTCGACCAATACAAACCGGGCGCCTGCCTCGACCAGTCGGCGAGCCAGTAAACAGCGACCGCCGATCTTGGTCCGGCCGTACTCGTCACGCACCTCGGGTGCCTCAGTTGTAATGTCGAACGCGTCCCGGACCTGAGGCGACGTCAACAGATTCAGTGCTCCACTGAAGTGCCCTTCCATGGCTGGCAAGGCCCCGGATTG
This sequence comes from Schlesneria sp. DSM 10557, assembly GCF_041860085.1. NCBI lineage: Bacteria > Pseudomonadati > Planctomycetota > Planctomycetia > Planctomycetales > Planctomycetaceae > Schlesneria > Schlesneria sp. DSM 10557. The sequence continues at coordinate 5,588,051 of NZ_CP124747.1, read as the reverse complement.
CTCAACACCTCGCAGTGAGTCTTCCAGACTCGACCGCAATTGACTCCTGCGTTGCAGTCGGCCGATGGTGACTTCGTGAGGGAACTTCAGTTCGGGCGGGTTCAAGTCCTCGAATGCGACGGGAGAAGGGATTAGTTCCTTTTCACCCACCGTGAAGTCGGGCTGGTCCGGTTGGCCTCCGACACAGAACGGAGCGTACTGATTCCCCAGCCATCCACCCACGAACAAGTTATGTGGGGGTGGTCCTGGCCGAGTGATCCCCGGGACAGCGATGTAGCCGGGAAGGCCGTTTCGAGGTCCCAGCAGATATTGGACGATCGCACCAATATTCGGTTCGGTAAACAACTGCGCCTGCGTGACCTTGCGCCCCGAGAGCGTGTAGACCTGACTCAGGAGATGGTCGTCACTGTCGTGCGAGAAGGACCGAACGGTACACAAGTCGTTCGAAATCGCCGCCAGGTTGGGACAGACTTCGGAAAAGTGAACGCCGGGGGTCGCCGTGGAAATCGTCGACAAGGTCCCCCGAATCTGCTCGGGCGCGTCCGGTTTTGGATCGAGCGAGTCCAGGTGCGTGACGCCGCCCCCCATCCACAGAAAAATGACGGACTTGGCCTTGGCTGTCGGCGAAGGAGCAAACGATGCGTGGGATGTCCCGGTCAGAAGTCCCGGCAGCACAGAAGCAGACAGCGCGAGCGGCCCCACCTTCAGCAAGTCGCGACGGCAAACCAGTGACCTGAGGTTCTCTTCTTGTGAGGTCCGTTGAAACGACATTCAGTGAATTCTCCGCAATACTCTCTGCGCCACGCCCTGGTTGATATACGCTGTCTCACCGAACTCGGCCACGCCTGAACAAAGCCTGTCAGGGGACAACCGTCAACGCCGACTGAACGTTCCCTTCGGTCGCGGCCATTATGCCGTGACTCCCCCCGTCCGAACAAGACATCTATTTCCGTTTATACTTCCTTTCCTTGCCTCGAGGCTGAAGTAGATTCCCCGGAAAGAGGGCGAATCCGGGGTGAACTGGCATCACTGTGATCGACTTCCTACTCTGTTCATAATTTCTCATAATTTCGAGAAATTCCTCTCCTCAGCCAAGAAGCGACGCTATGGACACTCCTCCGGCGCGAAACAAGAACACGTTGTGGTTGCTCCCCTTTCTGCTCACCGGAGTCGCTGCGTCGCTGCTGGCGGTGGCGTGGCTTGCCATCGCACCTCAACTCGATCGGAGCCCCGGTGTCGATCCCCCACCGCCTGAGACCGTCAAGCTCAGTCGCGACGACTCGATCAAGTTGTCCGAACTGCGAAATCGTTCGCTTGGCAATCTGGAAAACCACGAGTTTGCACAAGCCGATGCGGCGTTAACGGAAATCATTCAGTTGCTTCCAGCGGATCCCTTTGGGCCGCGTAACCTGGCGATCAGCCGTCAGTTGGCACTCGACGCACTCGACAAGCATCGCGATCCTCAGCGATTCGCACAGGCTTCTACCCTGGCCGATGAAGCAATCAAAAGCTTCCGCGGTGCAGACCCCGACTCGTTCATCGGTCCCCTCATTGCAGCCAGGGTCGCACTCAAACAGGATCAGAACGAGACTGCGCTGCAGGAACTGCGGGAAGCGATTCGTCTCAATCCGGGATCGGTCGGCCCCTTCTACGACCTGTTCGCGCTGAGCCAGGTCCTTCCGGGTGAACAGTTGGGTGAGGAAGGATTCAATGCACTCCGTACTGTCTATCAGAAAGAGTCGAATAACCTTTTCGTCATCAAAGACTGGCTGCCGACGCTTGTGCAACGCCGGGATCCGGAATTCGCGAGCGAGGTGAAACGTGTGCAGGAGACGATCGCCCCCTTCGTTGAAACGATCAAGACGAATACGCGCATCGATTTGAACGACATTCTGGAAAAGTCTGCAACGGCAGCGCAGGAAGGGAATTGGCAGGTTGCTCAACGGTCAATGACCATCTTCCGCAACCTGATTATCTCCGAAGCGGCGCGCGACAAGCGGTTCGTCGCACTGGACTCGCTGGAGTATTTGCTGCTCGACTTCGGCAAAGATTTCCAGGATCGTGCAGACCTGCCCGAGCCCAATGGCCCGCTTCCAAACGCTGTACGTTTTCAACCGATGGCCGATCAAAGAAAGGACCTGCAGGCAGCGGGAAGTCGCGATGCGGCCGTCGCTGACTTCGATCTGAATGGCGACCCGGATCTGATGGTCCTGCTGGATAGCCACATCGTCATCTGGCAGAGAAACCGTGACGGGCAAACGTGGGACCAATTGGCGACATCCGAAACGGGTGGAGACTACTCGGGAATCCTCGCTTACGACTTCGATGATGATGTCGACCAGGAGGTCAAAAACTTCCCTACCGAACAGCAACCCGCAGACGCCCTCAAACACGAATACCGCCTGAGCCGACTGACTCACACGGCTGACCCGGATGTGATCCTGTACGGTGCCGCCGGGCTGAAGCTATTCGAGAATAAAAAAGAACCTCAATCGGAGCGTCGATCTCTCGTCCCACGAGCAGCAGGCGACGCGTTTGAGGGTGTCAATGATGTCACTGCCGCATGTGTGGTGGATGTCGACAACGACGGGGATCTGGATCTCGTCGCAGCAACAGCAACCGGTGTTCGCATTTTCTCGAACCGGGGAAACATGACATTCGAGGACACGACATCACGGTCGATCCTGCCACCCGATGGAGTCGCCGTGACCAGACTGGCCATCGTCGACTGGGACAAAGACGCTGACGTCGATCTGCTGGTCGCTACCTCGGAAGGTGCCGGATGGCTCGAGAATATTCGCCATGGCCGACTCCGGTTTCACTCGCTGGACGAATTCTCTGTCCTGAAGAACGCGACATCGCTGGTCATCGGTGATTTTAACGGTGACCTTTCCTGGGACATCTTGTCGGCAGGCCCCGACGGAGCGACGGCCACCACCACGCGCATTTCGCCAGGTGGTACGGTGACGAAGGTCCAGTCATCCAGCCTGGGTTCGAACCCCATCACCGCAGCGAGCCTGGGTGACTTTGATAATGACGGAACCACCGACGCGATTCTGATCGATGCCACCCATGCGACCATCTTTCGAGGTGATGGACAGGGCCGATTCACCGAAGTTCCACGGGCAGCCGCTGACTGGCTGGCAGGAACCGCACGAGTTGTTGTCCGAGATCTCGATCACGACGGCGACCTGGATCTGCTTGCTGTACAGCCTGCGGGGGTCACCGGCTATTCCAGTCAGTGCCGCGAGTCCGACAATCCAGGGAACGGCTGGCAAGAGATCCAGTTGATCGGATATCAGGTCAAACCCGGAGAGCAAAACAACGACAAACGGACCAACCACATCAACCTGGGAGGATTGGTGGAGTTGAAGGCCGGTGCGAGGTACCAGTCCAAGATCGTGACGGAAAGTACCACGCATTTCGGACTCGGCCCCAACCAGCGAGCTGATGTCGCGCGGGTCCTCTGGACAAACGGAATTCCGACCAATGTGGTGAATCCCGATCCCAACCAGCAACTCTCGATCCCACAGCTTCTCGTCGGATCATGCCCCTACCTCTACACGTGGAACGGCGAACGATTCGAATTCGTGACCGACCTGCTCTGGAATGCTCCTCTGGGATTGAAGTTCGCCGAGCATGTGATTGCTCCCTGGCGGGAATGGGAGTACATCAAGATCGACGGCACCAAGTTGAAATCGGTTGACAGCGAGTACCAGTTACGGGTCACTGCAGAGTTGTGGGAAGCGGAATACTTTGATCAGTTCAAGTTATTCGCCGTCGACCACCCCGCCGGAACCGAAATCTACACCAATGAAAAAGTGGGACCGGCCGAGCTGGCATCCCCCAAGATTCATACAGTGCAGAAACCTTTGAGGCCGGTTGCCGCTCGCGATCCGCAGGGTCGCGATCTCTTGCAGCAGATCGACACGCGTGACGCGATCTACACGAAAACGTTCGAGCACCGGCTGGCTCAAGGTCTGACGGAAGAGCACTTTCTAGAGCTTGACCTCGGTCCAATGCCCGAATCGAGTGACCACAGCAAACAGCAGATCACCCTGTTTCTGACAGGATGGATGTATCCGGGATGCACGTCACTCAGCGTCCAGTTTTCCCAAAATCCAGTGGGGCCACGACCTCGCCCTCCGGCGATCTACGTTCCAGTCGCACAGGGTGTCTGGCAGGAAGTCAGGCCCTTCATGGGATTCCCGGGCGGGAAAACAAAAACGATCGCCGTCGATCTTTCTGGATTGTTCACAGGCGACGATCATCGCCTGCGGATCGTTTCAACCATGGAGATTTACTGGGACGCGGTTTTCTTCACTGTTGACGACCCAACGGTGACATTCAAGCAGACGGAACTGGAATTGGTCCGTGCTGTCGTCTCTGACCGTGGCGGGGTCTCCCGTCGTTCCTGGCCAGCAACCGGAAATGGTCCCGATCAATTCGACTATCATGACCTGGTTCAAGGTGAAGCATGGCCCCCCATGTTTGGCAACTTTACTCGCTTCGGCGACGTCCTGCCGCTGCTGACACAGCGCGATGACAAGCTGGTGGTGACCGGTTCAGGGGACGAGATTCAACTTGCCTTCGCAGAACCCGCCGAACCCTTGCCCCCAGGGTGGGTTCGCGACTTTGTGTTGTACTCCGTAGGCTGGGACAAGGACGCCGACTTGAACACGGTTTATGGCGACGTCGTGGAACCACTGCCGTTTGAAGCCATGACCGTCTACGCGCATCGCGATGGCGAAACGCGACCGCACGATGCGGAATACGTGCAGTATCTGCGTGAGTACCAGACACGCAAACGCAGTCCAACGAAGTTCTGGAATCAGATCCGCCAACAGTAGCCGGATAGGGTGCTCGTCAACTCAGAGCCTAAGTGTAAGGACTTATCCTGCGACGCTTTTCAGAATGCCCTGGACGACCGTGTCAGTCTGGACCCCTTCCGCCTGCCCCTCAAAGTTGAGGATGATGCGGTGGCGCAGCACATTCAGTGCGACCGCCTTGATATCATCTCGCGCAACATGATAGCGCCCATCGAGAATTGCGAGGATCTTTGCAGCAAGAATCAGGGCCTGGGCTCCACGCGGACTGCTGCCGTAGCGAACGTATCGCCTGGTGACCTCGGGTGCTGCATGATGATCGGGATGCGTCGCCAGAATCAGCGAGATTCCATATCGGCGGACATCGTCGGCAATCGGAATCTGTCTGGCCAACTGACTCATGGCAAGAATCCGTTCGCCGACAAGAACGGGTTCCGCGCGGGGAGTTTTTGCTTCTGTCGTCCGGTCCAGGATCGTCTCAAGTTCTGACAGATCCGGGAACTTGACGATGAGCTTACTGAAGAACCGGTCGAGCTGTGCTTCAGGAAGGGGGTAAGTCCCTTCCATTTCTAACGGGTTCTGCGTGGCCAGCACAAAGAACGGTTCAGGCAGTTTATAGGTCTGCCCGGCAATCGTGACGGTATGCTCCTGCATCGCTTCCAGTAGTGCAGACTGGGTTTTCGGCGTAGCCCGATTGATTTCGTCGGCTAGCAGGACGTTAGTAAAGATTGGCCCCTGCTGGAACTCAAACTTCTTCTGTTTGTCAGGCGTTTCCAGAACGACATTGGTCCCCAGCAGATCCGCAGGCATCAGATCGGGGGTAAACTGAACGCGGTTGAACTTGAGATGCAAAGCATCGGCCAAGGTCCGAACCAGCATCGTTTTCCCCAGCCCGGGTACCCCTTCCAGCAGGACGTGGCCGCCACCGATCAGACAGATGAGTGTACCCCGGATAATGTCTTCGTTGCCGACAATCACCTTACCAATTTCGTCGCGAAGCTTAGTGAAATCGCTGCGAAACTGGTCACACAATTGCTGCGTTTCTGCGGTCGTCGACATGTGTGCCTTTCGGTTTGTGAACAGACCTGAGTCGCCCTTGCACCGGCGTCATGAACGCTGTGTGGCAAAATTCTGCCGTTGATCGCTTCCCAACGCAAGCACGGCAAGACAAAATGCCTCAGACAAAAATTTCCGGCTCATGGGCCCATCTCTTATATTTGGACCCGAGCAGCCCTGCTCTTTCTTGAATAGTCCAATCGATCGAAGCGGCTCTCGAAATCATATCTACAGGAGGCCATTGTGATCAGTACTTTCTCTGGTGGGTCGCGTCTCGTTCTGGTCGGTTTCCTGTGCTGCCATTTGATGGTCTCTGCCGTAATCGGTCAGGAGACAGATCAAGACGAGGTCCGGGAAAAGGGCATCATTGATCGCTTCGTGGTAGTCCTGGAGAAGAACCCGCGTCGTGGCACGGCCCTGGATAAAGTTTATGGTTATCACGTGGAACGGGGCTCACTCGAAAAACTGATTCAGGATTATCGACAGAAGACAACGGCGGCCAAACCGGCAAATGCGGGGCCGGCCTGGATGATCGTTGGACTGCTGGAATCACTCAGGGGTCAGGACGCAGCTGCCGTCGAAGCATTCGGAAAGGCCGAAGAGGCTGCACCAGGCGACTCGATGGCGTCTTACTATCTGGGTCAATCTCTCGTGCTGATCGGGCAGCCCGATAAAGCCGCCGAGGCGCTCGAACGTGCAATCAAGCGCAAGCCGGCTCAGGCCGACCTGCTGGACGTGTTTCAGGCACTGGGTCGCGTCTATCAGCGTGCGCAGAAAACCGAGCAGGCACTGGAGGTCTGGAATCGGCTGGAAAAGCAATTTCCCAATGATGCTCGGGTGCAGGAGCAGATCGCCACGACGCTGCTGGAAGAGAACCAGTTCGAGTCCGCTCTGCCCCGCTTCCAGGCTCTCGCCAAAATGACGAAGGATAAGTACCGGCAATCGCTGTTCGAAATGGAAGCTGCCGAACTAAAGGTCAAATTGGGGAAAGCCTCCGAAGCGATTAACGAGTTTGAAAAACTTCTCTCACAGCTGAACCCCGACAACTGGTTGTACCGGGAAGTCCGCCGCCGGATCGAAGCGATCTACTTGCGAACCGACGACCAGTCGGGACTGGTCTCGTACTACGAAGACTGGATCAAGCGGAAGCCAGAAGACCTGGAAGCGGTCTCGCGACTGGCTCGCCTGCTGGCAGGGATGGGCCGCACCCCCGAAGCCCAGTCGTGGCTTGAGAAGGGGCTGAAGCTGGCACCGAAGAAGAAAGAACTGCGGAATGCCCTGATCAGCCAATTGACGTACGAACAGAAGTATGCAGAGGCGATTGCCCAATACGAGCAACTCGACAGGATCGAACCGAACAATCCAGACACACTTCGCGAATGGGGCCGTCTGATCCTGAAAGATACCGCACGTGACGAGGCAACGCGAAAAGCCGACGCTGCGGCTGTCTGGCGACGATTGACGGCAGCAAAACCGAAAGACCCGCTCATCACGTCGCAGGTCGGCGAACTCTTTCGGCAGGCCGCCATGACAGACGAAGCTCTCGAGTTCTACAAGCGAGCCATCGAACTTGCGCCGGATCAGAGTCAGTATCGTGAATACCTCGGTGAATACTATCACTCGCTTGACCGGAAAGACGAAGCACTGAAGACGTGGCGAGAGATCGCGGACGGAAAGCTGAAGACCGCTCCGAACGTCGCCCGTCTTGCAGAAGTTCTTTCCAGCTTTGGCTATCTCGCAGAAGCCGTCGAAACCAACGCAGAAGCCTGTCGACTGGACCCCCGGAATTTTTCACTTCAAGTCAAGCAGGTGGACCTGCTGAGCCAGGCTGACAAACATCAGGAAGCGCACGCGCAGCTTGCCCTTGTCCAGAAACTGGCTGCCAATGATGAAGAGCGCGAAGCCTGGATCGTCCGCGATCTTCGCGAACTGGAAGCACTCGATCAGTTAAAAGAAAGAATTGTCGAACTTGCCAGCCAGAAGGATTCCGAGAATGCCGAGCAGTGGTACTGGCTCGCGCGGGCCTACGAATCCCAGCGTCAACTGAAAGAAGCATCTCAAGCGATCGAAAAAGCCAGCGCGATCTCACCTCAGTCGGTACCTGTCCTGATGGCATCCGCCCGGATTCAAGAGCTGCAGAACAATCTGCTGGCGGCGGTAGAAGTGAACACGCGACTGGCCGCCATTGATCGCCGTTACCGCACCGAATATCTGAAACAGGTTGCTCAGCTTGAACAGAAGCTGGGACGACGTGACAAGGCCATCCAGGCAGGTCGCGACCTGATTGCATCGGCACCCGGCAACCCGGAAGGTTATGAGTTCTTCAGCCAGCTCTGCTTTCAACTGGGGGAAACGGAAGAGGGATTGTCCGCACTTCGACGGTCTGTTCGGGTCAATCCTTCTGAACCGAGAGGCCTGTTGCTACTCGCCGCGGCATTGGGAGAGCAGTTTCGGACAGGCGAAGCCATCGAACTGTACTGGCGGGCGTTCGACAATGCAGGCAACCTCGAAGACCGACTGGGCGTGGTTCCTAAACTCACTGAACTTTACCTGCAGACAAATCAGCTCGACCGACTGCTGGAGCGATTGGAACGACTGCGCCGTGAACCAAACCGTCAACGTGAAATGACGATCTGTCTGGCGCAGGTCTATCAGACCGCCGGCGACGACGGGAACGCACGTCAGGAACTTGAGAAACTGCTGACCGAAGACACACGCGATATCCAATTGTTGTCGCAGCTCGTCAAGTTGTGCGAATCGGAAGGGGATCTCGAATCAGCCGTCAAATTCCAGCAGCAGTTGTTGAAGTCATCACCGGGCAAAGACTCGAACATGCGTCTGGCGCAACTGCTGATGAAGTGGGGTGAGAAAGACGAGGCTAACGCGCTGATGAGTCGCGTCATAGCGGAAGAAAAAGACCCCGATACCGTTCTCAAGTCGGTCGATGCCATGCTGAAGCAAGAGAACTACGCCCAGGCACTGAGCATCCTCCAGAAACTGACACGAGATCAGCCCAAAAACTGGGAACTGCTGTACCGGGAAGGTGTGGCCTTGGCAAAGTCCAAGTCAGCCGAGAATGAAAATGCCGCCGAAGCTCGCTCACGGTTCAAAGCGATCCTGGCACTGAAACTCAAGGATGATGAACTGGGTCTGGCCGGGCAGAGCCAGGGTAAAAAACCACAAGGCCGCGGTCGAGCTCTTGTCACCCCGTCGCAGACACTCAACCCCCTCATGCAGCGGGCGCAGCATAGCTGGCAAATTCGTCAGGCGGTCGGCCTGGACAACGAAAACTACTACGGCGGCCAGCAGCAGCCGATTTGGATCCCGTCGGATTTTGGCACGGCCCGCATGGCCTCGCTGGGCTGGTTAACTGCGTTGGCGCGTCATGAGGGGAAGGAAGCAGAATTCCTCAATGAACAGCGGCAACTCGGCGAGGTATCCGAAAAAGAGCGTGAACTATTTGATTGGTACTACCTTTCGGTGGTGACCAACAATTCCAAACCGATGTACTTGATCCTGAAGAAACTCTCGATGCGCCCCGACGCGGATGCGGGAGTCAAATCGATGTATCTTGCTTCATTGAATGGTCGCGGTATTGAACCTGATCAGGAAGAAGCTCCGGTTGATCCCGTTGTCGAGGGCGAGACCCCGGATGAATCTCAGCCCCGATATCCAAAACTGGCGGCCCTCAGCCACGACGAAATGGAGCATGTCCTCTCGTGCTATCGATCGATTGACGATTCGACGACAGCAATGACTTACGGACAGAATTTTTTGCAGCAAGTCGTCATGGAATTGAAGCGGTGCGGTCGCCGCGAGGAAGCAAACCAGCTCGAGAAGAAGGCCGTGGAAGAAGCCAAAGAGCCACTGCAGCTGGCAATGTTGCTTCCCACGCTGATCCAAGGCAACGATTTTGAAAATACCATGATACTGCTCGATCGTATGCTTGCGTTGAAGACGGAGACTCCCGGCAATCAGGCTGGCGGTTCCAGCGCATCGTTCAACTACGCGCAATATATCCAGTCACCGGATTACCAGTCCCAAATTCTCGCGCAATTGATGGCGCGCCGTGCTCAAAAGAAGAACGGGATCAGCGACGTCCTGCCACTTTGGGATCGGTACCTCAAAACGGCGATCCGACGCTACGAACAGCAGCAATCGCCTGCGGCCGTCGCGCAACGAAGTGCCTCGCAGCGAGGTGTTCAGAATCAGCAGCGTGGCTACGTCTATGTGTGGAAAGGGAATCAGCAGCAGTACGAGAACCTCGATTTTCCTGCCGCAAACCGGATCTACGATCAGGCGACACTTCAAATGCTCCGCCAAATCTATGTGATCTACAAAGACGCAGATGCCTTGAAAGATCTCATCGCCCAGTTCCAGCAGAAGGTCGCGACGCCCGATATGAAGGAAAGCGAGAAGATCTTCTGGCAGTTCGGGCTCGCCTACCTGCACTGGTGGACGGACGACAAGGACGAAGCACTTGCCGTACTCTCGCAAGCGACAGAGCAACTTCATGAAAATCCGGAAATGAAGTTTGAACTTGCCCGGTTGTATGAGCAACGACAGGAACACGATCAGGCCCTGGCCATTATCGATTCACTTTCTGCAACGGACCAGCAAGCCCTTCAGCAACGTGAGATCACTGCCCTGCGCATGGCAGTGAACAGCGGAAATATTGAACGTGCCCGGACGGCGGCAGAGCGACTGTTTGGGCTGCGGCTGGATTCAAACCTGCAAATCCAGCTCGCGCAGCAGATGCACCAGCTTGGAATGCATGAACAGGCGGAAGCGGTGCTGTCCCGCGCGGGTCGACAAGCGGGAAATAAAACGGACGTCCTGGCCAATCTGATGCAACAGTATCAGTCACAGGGCAAGAACGATCTGGCAACGCAAATCGCGCATCAACTTCTCAGACGGTCTCCCAGCAATGCCTCGACTGTCCTGAACGCCGTACGCCGGCGCGGCATGGGATCTGGTGATAACGGGACGCGGCAACAGGCCCTGATGGTCCTGAAGCGATCGGGCAAGCTTCCCGAGATGATCAAGAAGGTGGAAAACCAGCTTAAGTCAGCACCCAATTCCCAGCGATTGACCGAGACTCTGATCGAGTACTACACAGCAAATGGAGACACGAAGAAAGTCGAAGAGCTGACGGCAAAAATCTCGGAGACGAAACAGGATGACCCTGCATTCCGCTATGCTCTCGGCCAGCAGCTATTGCAGCAGGGAAAGCACAAGGAAGCGGTCGAACACTTCAAAGTCGCGTTGAAAAAAGATCCTCAACTGGCGAGGAACAATTTCTATCAGATTATCAATACGTTCCAAAATGCGGACAAAATGGATGATCTTGTCGCCCTTCTGAAGGAATTCGATCTCAAAGCATTTCGTCAGAACCCCTGGGAACTGACCAACGTGATCAGCAATCTTTCCTACCAGGACAAGACACGGGATCACGCCGTCGAATTATTCAAGCGTGCCTGGAAAGAATTACCCGACCAGCGGCAACAGTTCCTCTCAAGTCTGAATAACGACATCTTCTGGCAGATGCCGGAAATCTATGATTATGCCCGACAGGGAATTATCCCTTCGGAAACGTCGCTCCAGCAGTCCAACGGATGGCATGGGTTCGGGCAGATTCAAAGCTACAGCGGTGACGGACAGATCAAGACGCTGATCAACCGCTTCCTCACGATTGCGACGACGAACAAAAAGCTCGACGAGCTGACAGAAGAAATTGTTGCCGCACAGAAGAAGGTCAGACACTGGGAAGGGGGCAAAGCCCTGCTGGCGCTGATCGACCTGCGTCGGGGTAAAGTGGCCGAAGGCAAACAGACTCTCGAAACGGTCTTACAAACGATCAAGGCAGGCCAACAACGTGGAAACTACACCCTATGGGAAATAGGCCAGGAACTTCGAGCCCACGATGAATGTACCGAACTTGCCATCCGGTATTTCGAAGCGGCCTGCAAAGATCCCGATATCATGACGCAGAACGAATTTCAGTACACCCCTGGCAAGCCGTTGGCATCCCTCTATACCAAACAAGGCCGCAAGGCGGACGCTCGTCGGATCATTCTTGAGGCCACGAAACCCAGGCCAACTCGCCATCGCGGCAACGAAGACTACGAAGCCTATCAGCGAATCAATAATGCCATTTCGCTCGGCCAGGAAATCTCCACACTCGGTTTCCCGATGGACGCTATTCGAGTGTATCAGGGACAACTTGCCAGAGCGGAAGATTTTACTGCGGCAGTCAGAGTCTACGGAGGGGGATCGAGCGGAGCTCAACAAATCGAGCGGTTAAAGAAGCAGCTCGAAACGGGATTCCAGACCGCCTTAAAAGGGCTCAAGCCTGAGGCCTTACCCGAACTGCTTTCCGGCAGGAAATCGGATCAGCAAGAGGAGGAGGAACCAATCGATCTGCTGCTGATCATCGATTCCCGCGAATTGGACGTAACGCGGATGTCGAGCGCACTTGCCAACCTGGTTACGACAATTACCTCAAGCCCCGAAATGGTTGACAAGACGAAAACAGCGATCAGCGAACTCCGCTCGAAAAGCTCTGATGATATTTCGCAGTCAATCCTGGTCGCTCAGATCTCGAAGGCGCTGAATGATGCCGACAATTACCAGACGGCAGTGACGCAATTGGTGGACCTGGTCGAACGGACGCCCCTCGACCCCGCACCGGAAAAGGGGACGTTCACCGCCGCGCAGCGGGATGCAGCCAAACCACAGATCGGTCTCTGGATCGTCGGCCGCGACTGCATCAAGCAGGAGTCACTGCGATCGGCCGGTGTGAAACTGGCGGAACGTGCCTTGGAAGCGGCCCAGCGCCAGGCAGATCGAGGCTTTGAACTGGCGCTCCTCCGGGAATGGGGTCAACTGGAATTGGAAAGGGGCGATCCCGCAGCAGCGGAACGTCGCTGGGCGGAAATGCTGGAAGTCATCATTCCGAAACCGCCCGAGAAGCCTAAGAAGCCGGAAGAGCCGAAAACCAGCTTGAATGGGTTCAATCCTGTCCGTCCTGGCAATCACGTCACAGTTTCACACGCCACGTCGCAGTGCAAGGACCTGGAGGAAACTATTCTTGGTGTCCCACCGCTACACCAAGCAGCCACGGTGATTCCCGCGAAGATTGCCATTACGGCTGCGTCGCTTCCGACAGCCGATCGATCCGGATTCACGTCCCGACAGACTTCCCTATTCCAGATTCCCTCTTCGATTGATCGAAGTACTCAGCGGGCCGCGGCCCGTCGTATGTTGTCCCGTTGGGAAATGATGCTGTCGCTAGCGATCATCGGACAAAACTCGCTCCAGATCCAGTCCGTGCAGCCTGTCCCCGCGCCGCCGGTGAAGTCAGTCATCGTAACGCTCGACCAGTTCGAGAAAGCCACTCAGATCGCGAAACTGGCAGCGGAAAATGGACTGACGGAACTGTCGATCAAGGCCATGTCAAAAGCACTTCAATCAGGCCCCCCCTTAAATGCCCTTCAAGCAATCAACCCGAATCAGCCGTTCGCGACAGTCAGCAATCCTCAGCAGGACGATCAGTCCCAGGTCTACGCAAAGGTCTCTGAACGCTTAACGGTGATTGAACATCTGTGGCGTCAAAAAGCGTTTCCTGAAGAAGCCGTGTATTCAATGCTGAAGAGTGCCGTGCTGCCCGAGCGACGGCCCCTTGAAGTCTTCTTATATCTGCGGCCTCTCACGGTTGATCCCTCGCAGCCCCCTCAAAGTGTCGGATCTCTGCTGGTACTCTCTGCCATCCGAGCGAACAAGGTCGACGAGCTCAAGAGCTTGATTGAACCGAAGCTGACACAACCTTTGGGTGAACTCTCGGCTCGTGTCCTGCTCGCCCAGATCGCGCTGGCCACGCGCGATAAAGGACTGGCGACAGAGCAACTTGAGATCCTGAATCAGCGGCTGCAGCAGGACACTCTGCAGAACTCCAGCGAACTCGCCTGCCATGTCGCCATTCCCGCTCTCAGTCAGTTCGGCTCCCATCCCACATCAATGGAGCTGTTCGAACGGGCCGTCGAACATTTTACGCAGAATTCTCAGCTAGGACGGGGTAACGCACAAGAAGAACCGTTGCGCACGTACCGGTTTAAACTGGCTCGAGCCCATTTTGCCAATCAGAATATGGAAGCGGGAAAGAAGCACCTGGAAGAGTACCTGAACTCTCTGATCCCGATGTATGCTCGATACTCCGGAGGTTACGGACAAGTCCGGCTCCGGGCGGAATCCATTAAGGTCGCCGCCGAATACGCTCGTGCGGGGTTACGGACGGAACTCCTCAAATGCCTGGGCCAGTACGCCGACACGCAGTTCAATGCGAACTACGGTCGGGAACCTGCTGGCCGGTCTGCGGGAATCATCCTGGCAGGTCTCGCTTCATTGCCCGACGCGGAGCGCTATCAACTGCTGCTGCAGTGGTCATTGCCAACCCCCGAGCGAAACTCTGTACGAATTGTTGCCGATGTAGTCCAGGGGGATCATGCCCCCGGCAGCTTTGATTCGCTCAGAGGAAATGCCCCCAGGGGACCAAGGTCCTCTCAGGTCATGAGCACCGCGGAATTACTGATCGCCGCAGCAGCGAAGACAGATAAACTCGATGAGCTGCAGGCGGTACTGACACCTCTCGCGGAACAGAATATTGAAAACGCCGCGCCACTCTTAATGCTGGTACGGATCGCGAATGGAAAGAGCACTGAGGCTCACGAGGCGTTACTTAAGTTAATCGAAGAACGCAAAGCACTTGCTTCGTCTCAGACCCCCCCTTCGAGTCCCCTCTCGACGACAGACTTGCTCGTCGCTCACGCCGCTATCGCTGATCCGCACCTCAGCGACAACGGGCGGGAACTGGCACGTCAGTCCGTCGCGGCCACGTTAAGAATACGCGACTTAGGGCAGATGTCTTTGGCACGGCGAGAAAGCTTTGCTCCGTTTACCGGCTCTGCGGCCGCCGATCGAATGGCAGATCGCCCCTGGGATCAGGGGTTGAAATACTGGACATCGGCAGCCAACCCTCATGCCGTTGCGGGTGCCGCCCGCCCTCTGCCCGCACTCTGGATCATTCACGAAGACGTCGTCAGCCATGTCTGCGGTCCCGGTGGAAGCGAGCTCTACTTCAAATACCCGCTTGAGGGAGAATTTACCGTCTCGTTCGATTCCTGGGTGGGCCGTTTCGCCGAGAGCGCGATGGGCTATGGGGGTGTCCTGTTCAACGCCTTGCAGCTCGCTTCAAAAGCCGAGTTCACCTCGCTTGGCAATCGCACCGATACAGTGATAAAGCCCCCTGCGCCGATGATGCAGGAAAGGTTCAATCGCTCGCGGCTTGAGGTCACCGGCAAAGAAGTCCGCTACTACGCAAATGATGTCCTTCTGTACTCCGAGCCCCGGTCGACCAGCACCTCACCATTCCTCTTTCTTTTTGGAAGCAGTGAATGGAACTCGGCAATGACCAATTTGAAGATCACCGGAAACCCGGTCATTCCCCGGCAAGTCACGTTGATCGAAAAAGATTCCCTACTTGGGTGGGACAGCGACTTCTATGGAGAAACGCGTCCCTTCCGCCATCCTGACCACGTCATGGAAGGTAATAACGGAGAACCTCTCGCCAAGATCACCGATCCTGACTGGTCAGCCCGAGAGGGGGAACTTCACGGACGCTATCTCCCCTTCTCCGGACTGGGTAGCCCAGGCGTCTTACAAAGCCGGATCTACTACGATCGCCCTTTGCTGGAGGGAGAAACGATTGACTACGAATTCTGGTACGAACCGGGAGTCGCCGGTATCAACGTGGCCCCCGCGGTGGATCGCCTTGCATTCCTGTTTGACGAGCGTGGCGTGCACTTACACTGGATGACGGAGGGGAACTCCATCGAGGAAGGCTACGCGGGACTGGATGCAAGCAATGTACTGACCGAAGAGAACATGCAACGTGGTCGAGTCAGTTTGAAACCGCAGGACTGGAACTCCGTCAAACTCACCCTCAATGGCGACCTCCTTTCCATCATGCTCAACGGCAGCGTTGTCGCAGAGCGACGGCTGGAATCTGATAATTCACGACAGTTCGGTTTTTATCATGATAAGCGTTCTTCCTCTGTGCGGGTCCGGAATGTTGTCCTGAAAGGGGACTGGCCCGAGACTGTCACGTCAGACATGCTGGGCAACCTTCTGGCGACGACTCAGCCGCGAACGCGAGAAGAAAGACAGGCACTGAGCCAGTCCATCGAAGAAAAGTTTCACTTTAATGGATTGGATCAACGGCTGAATCACTTCCGCTCGCTTCCCGAAGAGGCGCGTTATGAACGCCTGGCAGACTGGGTTCTGGCGGGTGACGATCATCGGACATTCCGCCTGTACGGGAGTTTCACATCCGACAGCAATTTAACCGGCACGAATCAGCTGGCAGCGCGCTTCACAAACGACTCCAGTTCCAGTCCGTTGACCTTCCGCCGGCAAAGGCCAGGAGGGGATCTGTTCGCCCCCGCCCTGGATCTGGTGGATCTGGCAAAACAGAAGAACCAACTGAATGAACTTTCGAAACGGGTGACTGACGCGCCTGCCCGGACCCCTGTAGCGGTCCGATCAAAGCTGGCACTTCAGATTCTGATTTCGATCGCCGCTGAGGATCTGGGACAGGCCGCGGCCTTGATTCCGCAATTGCATGAACTCGCGCAGGCCCTCCCTGAGGACGCTTCCGTCGTCGATCGATGGCCCGAGTTACTGGTGAGTAACGAAGCGACCCGGTATGCGGAACTTCGCGGGGTGACATTGCCTCTTCTCAACCTGCTGGTCGACCAGCAGCACAAGAGAAGTCTCGGGGAGGCGTGGGACGCCCGCGTCACCGGATTGCGAGATCAGTGCCGGGCTTGGATGGAAAGAAACCAGTTCCCGCCCCCCGGAGCAGCCTCACCTAAGGGGCAATGGACTCCCGTTTCGATCGAATGGGCCGACGCACATGGCAGAGGACCTGTTCCACGCTGGCTGTTCCACGATCAGGGAGTTTCACATCTAGCGGGCTATGGTCACGACTATTTGTACTTCCAGTCCCCCCTGACAGGTTCCTTCACGGTCGATGCCGAAGTGTCGACGTACGGATGGAGGGAAATTCGACTGATGTACAACACGCAGTGGGTCGGTCCTCAATACACCAAAACAGTCGTCGATTTGGGCAACCTGACTGGCAACTGGTCGAGTCCCAAGATCGAACCGACTCTGGAATTCAACGAATGGTGTCGACTGAAACTGGTTGTCGAACCGGGCCGTTCAAAGTACTACCTGAATGATCGGGTTGTCTTCGAGCAAGCTCTACCAGATCATCCCGACCCCTGGGTAGCGCTGATGAGCTGGGGCACATTTTCCGGCGGCGCGAAGATGGTCCGGATCAAAGGGGAACCGACCATTCCCGAGGAACTGAAACTGTCGTCCGGGAACAAACTGACCGGATGGACGGCCGGCATGTACCACGATCCGATGTCGGCTAACGAGCAAAACCCCAATACTTCACAACTTGCCTGGGTACTGGAAAACGGTGAAATTCAAGGTCGCAAGTTTGAGATGATCCCAGACCGGGCACGACAGAGTCTGCTGCGCTACCACCGTCCGCTGATTGAAGATTCCGTCGTGAGTTACGATTTTTTCTACGTCCCCGGGCAAACTCTGGTTCACCCTGCCATCGGTCGGAAGTCGTTTCTGCTGGATCCCGACGGCATCAAAGTGCATTGGCTGACGGACGGGCAATGGGAAACGTCAGCACTTACCCCCACCAATACCACCGTGATTCCTGCAGAGCGACGCGGCCCCGCGAATCTTCCCTTCAAGCCGAATGACTGGAATCGCCTGCAATTGACGCTGACGGGCGATACCGTCTCGATCAGGTTAAATGATGTCGAGGTGTACGAGTCGCCGGTGGAACTGACGAATCAACGACAGTTCGGTCTGTTCCACTACGCCGACCAGACCGACGTCCGGGTGAAGAATGTTGTCTATCGGGGAGAATGGCCACGCACATTGCCGTCGCTTCAGGAACAGGAACTGGCGGACATGGGTCCCAAGCCGTTCCAATTCGCCGAGGGCGAATTGCAGACGCGGATTGATTGGAATTTTCGTAGTCCCATGCCGTCGTCGCTCAAGCCGACGGGTAAAGTGACACCCAATGCAGTGGAAACCCGTGACGACGGACTTAAGATCATTCGCGGAGAAAATGCATCTGCCGAGGGAATTGGCTGCGGGTTTCTCTGGGACGCCAACCTCACCGGTGACTTTGAACTGACGCTGGTCTACCGCACTTTCGAATCCCGAACCGAACAGCAGAACTGGCAAATTCCCCGAATTGAACTCTTCGCGGATATCGGGGGACCGTTCAACGCACCAGCGAATACGCACCAGATGATGTCAGGAATCCGTCGGGCGCCAGACGGAATTCTCACATCCTACACCGGGCTGGGAAATCATGCGGGTGACAAGTACGACTGGACTTACACCCACGGAGAATACAATGCCCCGTCAGGCCGGTTCCGTCTGGTACGAAAAGGTGACAAGGCTTACTACCTGATCGCAAAAGAGGATTCAGATGAGTGGACATTGTCCTACACCGGAACGATCGGTACCGGAAACGTCACGGGGGGGAACTTCACCCTTCGGGCAGAGATGCCCACATCATCGGGAAGCGCCGTCTTCACTCGCTTCACATTGAAGTCCAGTGGCCAATCGAAATAGTTCCGTGCGACAGTTCGTTGCTTAAACTTACCGTGCAGCACTCACGCGGCAGGGGCGAAGTAAAGCCAGATGAGCGACGCGGCCGAAGATCCCGGGTCGCGGTCGCGGCAGTGTGGTCCCCGCAATCGACTGCATCGATTCGCACGGACGGAATCTCTGCGTTACGATGACCGCATCGAGGGAAGTCGCTGCATCCCTTGCCTGACTTACGAACACCTACGGAAAGCGCAAGAAAGTATCATGGCCGGATCACGCTGGATTGCATTGGGAGCACTGATTTGCGGTCTGTCGGTGGGGATGGGAGCCTTCGCCGCTCACTCTCTCGATCAGGTGTTCGCACGAAAGTACGACGGAGGGACCCGTACTGTGGCGGGCCAGACAGTACCGCTGGCCAGCAAGTTTTTGAACGATTTCAAAACGGGTGCCGAGTATCAGATGTTTCACGGCCTGGCCCTAATCGCGACCGGCCTGGTCATGCAACGACGGCCTTCCCGCGCAGCCTGCATTGCGGCATGGTCATTCACCACAGGAACCCTGCTCTTTTCGGGCAGTCTCTACGTGCTGACTCTCACGGGCGTGACCAAATGGGGCGCGGTCACGCGCTTCGGAGGTGTCGCCTTCCTCATCGGCTGGATCACGCTCGCCATCGCCGCGACGAAACCTCTGGCTGAACCGACCCAGGCGTGACGAAAAATCAGCGACGGCCCCGGCGAACGTAGCCGTTCCCGTGTGCCCGTCGACGCACCAGAAGGAAACGGGAACTGATCACCAGAGGAAGTCTTCGGTCAACATCCCGTTGGCTTCCTCCCGCGTCTGTTGCACTTCGTCCCTGGGAACAGAGTCCTGATTGCAGTCGTGATTGCAATCGACGATCCCGTCTGCCGCCAACCAACAGGGGAACCCGGTTGCTGTAACGCCTCAGCGGTTCTTGTGGTGCGCCGACTTGGCCACGCGTCCGTCGTTCTCTCGTATTCTGGGTCGGGATTCAAGCTTGCGGGTCGTCGAGTGATCCGAAGCTCAGAACAGCTCTGGAACTCGTAAGAGCGGTTCTGAACACAGAGTTAGCCAGTTTCTGCGGACTGCGGCGCCCTCCATTTCAGCCCAAGATCCCTGTAACAGATGAGTTACGGTTTCAACCCGGGATTGACCGATTTTGGCATCGCGATTACAAGCGGCGCACGACGGCTTCTCATTTCTGTCTTTGGCGAGGAGTGCCGAAAAATGCGACGAATAGCATGGATGCTGATGCTGGCCTTTGCCGTTGGATGCGGTAGTGCAACAACGAAGACGACAGTCAACGACGAGGCCCCCAAGGATCTGGAACTTCCTCCCGAAGTCGTCTCCTACTTTCAAAGCGGCGATCTGAATGGTGCCATTAGTGCACTCAGTGGGATGATCGACCAACGGCCGAAGGACGAAACTCTCTACTCGTTGCGGGCGACCGCTTTCCATCGTAGTGGAAACAATGAAGGTGCCCTGGCGGATCTCAATCAGGCCATCAAGCTCAATCCAGAGGACGCTCGTCTCTACAACAACCGCGGCTTCGTCTCGTTGAGCATGTCAAAGTTCGACGAAGCGATTGCCGATTTCGAACAAGCGACCCAACGAGCACCCAGGTTTACCAACGCCTACAATAACCGTGGTCTCGTCTATATCGCTCAACAACGATATGAAGAGGCGATCACGCAGTTTAGCAAGGCGATTGAACTTGAGATGCAATATGTCGACGCCTACAACAATCGCGGATTTGCGGAGCTGGAATCAGGCCAGATTGAGAACGCGCTGAATGACTTCAATGCGGCGATCCAGTTCGATTCTCAGTACGTCAACGCGTACAACAACCGTGGTCTGCTAAGAGCGCGCGTCGGTGACTTTGAAAACGCCATCATCGATTTCACTCAGGCGATGATGCTGGACCCGCTCAACCCTAAGTACTACCAGCACCGCAGCGAGGTCTACTATCGGCAGGGCGCCATCGACAAAGCCATGGCGGACGAGAAGAAACTTGTATGGCTGGTGCAACTGCATCAACTGAACTCGGCTATCGCCAGCACAGCGGAGCCGGTCATCGAACTGACTCAGCGGGCACATCACTATCTGCAGGTGAACGACCAATCCAGAGCCCTTGAGGATCTGAACCAGGCGCTGAAGCTCAATCCCCGTGCGACCGCTGCGTTGACGGCCCGCGCCGAACTCCACTTGCGCCGCAAGTCGATCAGCGAAGCCCGATCCGATGCCGAGGCCTGTCTGGCAATTGAACCGACCGAGGGTGCCTATTCCGTTCTGGGTGATGTGTTCCTCAGCGAGAAAGATTACGACCGGGCGATTGAGAATTTTGCGTTGTCGCGACGGGTCGACCCGAATGTCGCCGAAGCCTATTACGCCAAATCCAAAGTCCTCGCCGAACAGGGCCTCGTCGAAAAAGCGAACAGCACCATGCAACAGGCATTGGCGCTGGATCCTGAAGTTGGGAAAAGATTGCGTTGACGGCGGTCTGTATTCAGGTGAAACTAAGATACCGTGCGGCCAAGCGCGAAACTGCCGGGCGGGCACCGCTTCAACAACTCGTGCCAGCGGGAGATATCTCCTGCCGGCACAGGTTTGCCCTGTGCAAAGCCGTTCCAGCGGATGCCCCCTTTTTGAGAATGAAGGATCTTGCGCGATGACCAGCAGGTCGTTGGGCAGAGCTGACCATCCTGGTCCATACGGGCTGGGATGAATCCGGGTTTCATTGCAGGTCGAAAGTGCATGACGATTCAGTGGAAGACGAAGATTCAAGGTCCGATTGCCGTCATTGGTGACCTGCATGGCCAGGCCGATAAGCTGGAAGTTGTCCTAGACCGCTTGCGACAGACACCCGGTTTCCAGAATCGCTGGGTGGTCTTTATCGGTGATTTCGTCGACCGGGGCCCCGACTCGAAAGGGGTGATCGACATGGTCCTGGATTTCATGGCCGAGCATCCAGCGACGACAGCCATCATGGGCAATCACGAGTTCGCCATGTGCTCGGCACTAGGCTGGCTCTCGGGGAGTGAAGCCTCTTCCTGGGGCAAACGATGGACGACTTTTTATAACGCAGAATCCACTTTTGCTTCGTATGGGGCAGAGGTCGGAAACCTCGAAGATCTCGCCGCGAAGATTCCCGCCGAGCATCGCGAACTGCTGTCAACACTGCCGTGGTGTGTTGAACATCCCGAGTTGCTGTTTGTGCATGCGGGCCTCGATCCCACCATGCCGTTCAAAGTCCAATTGCGGATTCTGCATGAGAAAGATTTCACACTGAACCGGCCCCAGTGGCTGTGTGAAAAGCTGTTCGTTCATCAGAACCCGCCAGCCGATTGCCCGCTCACAGTCGTCTCGGGCCATGTCAAAGTCCCCTCGGTCGTCCTTCGTCCTCGCCGAATTCTCGTCGATACAACAGGCGGAGAAAAAGGGAATTTGAGCTGCGTGCTGCTGCCGGAACGACAATTGATTACTTCGGCCAAATCGATTTCCTCGGGTGGTCGCGACGGCGTTATGGGAAAACTGACCGGGGCAAAGTGGTGGAAGTTCTGGGGCTCGAACAACGACGAATACTAAAGCATCTTTGAGGGAATGCTGGAGCACCGCAACCGGCGTGTGACGTACAGCGCCCATCGAAATCCGTGCTTGTCGCGGACGTCAGAATTCCAGATCAAGAAGAGAATAAGGTACCCCGATGAATGGTCTCCGCAGTCACGAGCTACTGCATCGCCGATCCAGTCGACTGTTGATCGTTGATATTCAGGAAAAACTCGTCGCCGCACTCGAAGAATCGGCTCGATTCAGTCTGGTGGATGCCGTCCGGATCCTCGCCGCCAGTGCAAACCTGCTGGAAATTCCCGTCGTCGCCACGGAACAGTACCCTTCAGGGTTGGGTCCGACCGTTGCCTCATTAACGAAGTTCACCGACGTACGTCCCCCCAAGAAGCGATTCAGTGCAACGGAAAGCACAGGATGGCCGACGGCTGCCGAAGCCACGGATGATCGATTTCAGATCGTTGTCACAGGCATGGAATCGCACGTCTGCGTACTGCAGACGGTGATGGACCTGCTCGCTCTCGGGTATCAGACATACGTCGTCGCGGATGGCGTCACCAGCCGTCGCTCCCTGGATCATCGCATCGCTCTGGAACGCATGGCCAATGCCGGCGCCATTATCACGACCGCCGAAAGCGTGGTGTTCGAATGGTGCGAGTCGGCCGAAGCCCCCGAGTTCAAACAGCTCAGCTCACTCGTAAAATCACGCCCTGTTTAGCTGCTCGCGTTGCCTCGATTGTCGATGTACCAATCCCGGCAAACCTGCCAGGGGCATCTTCAGGCGAGTTTACGCCCTCGTCGTGATCACGCGGTTTCGCGCGCAGCCCATTATCCCGTGCGCTACTCATCCCCGGGGGTCCGCCCACGCGTGACGTCACGGTGGGCGTCAAGTGGACCATGGTTCCTGGCGTGACCCAGACAGGTTCCCCGCCTTTCCGCCCGGGTGCTGAGAGAGAAACCCTCCCCGGCATCACGGCCCCTCAAAAGAGGGCTTGCTGGCTACATCGTCGCTGAATTCTGACCGTGCGATTCCCGACATACGTCCCTCATGATGCAGATTCCGTTATAACTTCGTTGCTGTTCATCGCGTTAACATGACCGTCGACGCGGCGGAGTAGCGGGGGCGGCGACTCAGCATGACAACAGACTCTCGATGGGGCGAATGGATGACTGCGATCCGCACACGATTTCGATTCTGGTCTGCGGCATTCGTCGTGAGCGCCCTTTCGTCCCTCGGTGCAGGACAATGCAGCCGGGCCGACGAACCATCGGCAGTCACAGAGGCATCTCGACCCACCGTCACGAACTACCGTATCGAAACCATCGCCGGAAATGGTCAACCGGGTGACACCCCCACACGGACACTCGTTCCCTGTGACGTCCCGGTAGATCTTCCGTTCGGCGTTGAGTATGGGCCTGACGGGGCACTTTACATCACCGTCATCGGCAGTCATCGCGTCCTGCGGCTCAATCCCTCAACGAACGAGCTGACGAGCGTTGCCGGGACGGGCAAAAAAGGACTCAACGGCGACGGTGGCCCTGCCACCCAGGCGTCTCTCTTCGAACCATACGAGGTCCGCTTTGATTCCAAAGGTCACATGCTGATTCTGGAGATGCGGAATCATGTACTCAGACGTGTCGACGGCAAGACGGGCATCATTACGACGATCGCTGGCGACGGGACACCCGGCGGTCTGGGGGATGGCGGACCTGCGAAGAAAGCACAACTAAATCACCCTCACTGCTTCGCCCTGGATGAGCATGACAACATCTACATCGGCGACATCCTCAATCATCGCGTCCGCCGCATTGACGCCAAAACCGGGCACATTGAAACCGTCGTGGGAACGGGCCGCGAAGGCATCCCGCAGGATGGGGGCGTCGCTCGCGAAGAACCGCTGACCATGCCGCAAGGGCTGGGAATCTATGACGGATCCCTCTGGGTGGCGTCGTTCAAATTACAGCGGATGTGGCGAGTCGATCTGAAAACCGGTCGGATCTACCACAAAGCAGGAACCGGTGAGCGGGGATTCACGGGAGACGGCGGCGATCCTCGACAAGCCACGTTCGACGGACCACGCGGGATGAAGATCTCACCTGACGGAATGCTCTACTTGCTGGAGGGTGAAAACAACATTGTGCGAGCCTATGATATCAACAACAACACCCTTCAGACGATTGCTGGCGTGGGCCCCCAATCCCACAAATACGAAGGAGACGGAATCCCCGCCAGACTTGCACCGTTATGGCAACCCCACGGTATTTGCCTCGGTAAGGATGGCTCACTGGTCATCAGCGATACAATCAACCACCGTGTCCGGCGTCTGATCCCCATCGTGAACGACAAACCGTGAACTGCACCTGTTGACCGGCCCTGGTCGGCGATGGGACCGGCGAGACTTTTCTTATTCCAACAGCATTGAATGCCCCGCTATGGACGCTCTGAAACGCTTCCTCGATCCGACCACCCTGAACCGACTGAAGGGGCTGGAGCTGAAGGCACGATTGATTGTCGAAGGTTACGTCTCGGGGATGCACAAGAGTCCCTACCATGGGTTCTCGGTCGAGTTTGCGGAACATCGCGAATACGTTCCCGGCGACGATCTGCGCTACGTCGACTGGAAAGTCTTCGGCAAATCGGACCGCATCTACCTGAAGCAATACGACGAAGAAACCAATTTTGTCTGCCACCTGCTCGTCGATACCAGCGAGTCGATGACATATCGATCACCGAAGGCGATGTTTTCGAAGCTGGAGTATGCTCAGTACATCGCCGCCGCGTTTGCTTATCTGATCATCCATCAGCAGGACGCTGTCGGGCTGGCCACCTTCGATACATCCGTCCGACAGTTCCTGCGTCCCGGCAGCACCGCAGTTCAGCTTCGACAGCTTTGTCACACCCTGGAACAAAGTCCCAGCGGTGGGGAATCGTCGATCGGGCCGATTTTCCACGATCTGGCCGAACGGATCAAACGCCGGGGCCTGGTGGTCATCATCAGCGATTTCTTCGATGACCCTGAAACGCTCAAAAAGGGACTGAAGCACTTTCAGCATCGCCGACATGACGTGGTCTTACTGCAAGTGATCGACCCCGAAGAACAGGACTTCACCTTCGTCGACCCCACCCTGTTTAAGGGCCTCGAAAACCTCGGTGAGCAACTGACAGAACCGCGTGCGTTGCGGAAAGCGTATCAGAAAGAGTTCGAGGAATTCCTGAAAACAATCCGCTCGAGCGCCCGCGACTTCCGTATGGACTATGTCCTGATGCGAACGGATCAACCACTGGAAGTGAATCTGCACGAATTCCTGTCGCGACGGATGCACCGTGCGGGGCGTCGCTGATTGAGGATCCGCAACGGTTCACCCTCTCGCAGCCTGCTATTTCCCTGCGGATATCACACAAAATCCCCGGTAGTCCCGTGAGTTCTGAAATCGAGAAATCCATGTCCGGTACCGACCTGCTGACCATGTCCGGCATCTCAAAGCGATTCGGGGCCACTCAAGCCCTGAAAGACGTCTCGTTGTCAGTGCGGGCCGGTGAAGTATTGGCTCTGATTGGAGAAAATGGCGCAGGCAAAAGCACGCTCATGAAGGTTCTGAGTGGAGCTCATCAGCCAGACTCCGGAAGCATGCAACTTGCAGGTCAGCCCTATTCCCCCGCTGGTCCGCACGAGGCGCGGATGGCGGGAGTGGGCATGATCTATCAGGAGCTGAATCTGGCGCCCGAGATGTCGGTCGAAGACAACATCATGCTGGGCCAGGAACCTTCCTGGTACGGTCTGCGTGATCGGAAGACACAGCGGCTGAAAGTTCGTAAGGTGCTCGACCTGCTGGGGCACCCCGACCTGCAGCCGAATACCCCCGTCGCAAAGCTCTCGATTGCGGTTCGACAACTGGTCGAGATTGCCCGCGCACTGGCTTCCGATTCCAAGGTCCTGGTATTCGATGAACCGACCAGTTCACTGACCCGGCAGGACGTCGATCATTTGTTCGCCGTCATTCGCAAGCTGCGGGATGCTGGCTACGGAATCGTCTACATCAGCCATTTTCTCGAAGAAATCCGTCAGGTCTGCGACAGCTATGCCGTCCTGCGGGACGGTCACTCCGTTGGCAGCGGCCGGCTTGCTGACGTCAGCGACTCGGAAATCGTCTCACTGATGGTGGGACGGGGGGTGGCAAACCTGTTTCCCGTCGTCCCGCATACCCCCGGAGAACCCCTGTTAACCGTGACGACTCTCAGCGGTACCCGAGCACCGGTAGCAGCTTCGCTGGAGCTGCGACGGGGCGAAATCCTGGGATTGGCCGGTCTGATCGGGGCGGGAAGGACAGAACTGCTGCGCTGCCTGTTCGCACTCGACCCGGTCCGAAAAGGCGAAGTCAAAGTCGCAGGGATCGAGATCGAACATAAAACGCAATCCCGTATGCATGCGGGTCTCGGTCTGGTCTCCGAAGATCGGAAAGAAGAAGGGCTGGCCCAGAATCAGTCGATCGCAGACAACCTGACGATCAGTCGACTCCAACCCTACACTCGTGTCGGATTTTTGCGACTCGGGCAGCGACGCAGCGAAGTAGGGCGATGGATGCAGCGACTGCAGGTCAAGGCGGCCTCGCCCGATCAGACCATCGGACAGTTGTCCGGAGGAAATCAGCAGAAGGTGGCGATCGCACGCGTCCTGCACCAGCAGGCCGACATCCTGCTGCTCGATGAACCGACACGCGGAATCGACGTGGGGACAAAGGCCGAAATTTATAAATTGATGGGTGAACTGGCGGCCGAGGGAAAAGCCGTGCTCTTCGTCAGCTCGTTCCTCCCGGAACTCCTGGCTGTCTGCGATCGAATTGGCGTCATGTCCGACGGCATCCTGCGTGACGTTCGTCCGGCCAGTGAATGGACGGAAGAATCCATCATGAGTGTGGCGGTCGCAAAAACGGATCACACACCGGTGAGTGCTTGATCCGCACCACGATGCAGATCGCTGACAGGATTGGCCGAAAGAAATACGCCCCTTCACGGACCCGGCGCGACTCCAGTTTCTTTGCCGCCATCAGTGCCATTCATGCCGCGAACGCTTCCAGTAACTCACTCGTATGCGAAACGAGATGAGCCTGGAAGTATGGCATTCGGTAGTTGGAAGGTTTTGGGGTAAGAATTCACCGCGCAGAGCGGTGAGGGCGATGGTGCCTCGTTCGCTCTGCGCGATCTCTACAGAACCTGATTCTCGAGCGCGACATCGCCGAAATCAGTTTGCTTCCTTGATGCGAATGCGTCGGTATTCCATCTGACCCCGATCCCCCTCCAGTCCAATCGGACCCGATGCCGGCAGTTGCAGAGCATCTTCCAGGACTTCTCCGTTGCAGGTGCAGTGTGCCACGTTTCCTTTGACCGTGACCACCAGTTCGTTCCACTCCTGCGGCCGGTACTTCGTGAGGTTCTTGTAGGGTCCCGCCAGAGGATAGTCGCGGCATTGCAGTTGAGGCTTCCGGATGAAGACACCGCTGTCCGCATTCGGAGTGGCCCGGAACTCGAGCTTCAAGACAAAGTCCTTGCCGAACTCACGCGTCGTCCACAACTCTTGGCCGCGGCGTCCTTCAGGAGGAGTGGCAATGATCAGGCGTCCGTGCCGGGCGAGATAGCGACCGTCCGGAGTTACCTCTTTGCCATCAACACTGGCTTTCGGGGCCAGCGATTGAGGATCCCGAATCCCCCAGCCAGTGAGGTCTTTTCCGTTGAAGAGACTGACGTACCCCTCTTCAAGTGCAAAGTCATCATCGGTTGTTTCGATGAAATTGAGCGTTGCCAGGATCGGACGCAAGGCGGCGGCCCATTTGGCATAGCCAATTTCATTGGGATGCAGCAGGTCGGGGAACTCGACCGCTTTCGCATCCCCCTTCTCATCAGCAAACAAAGGCCAGGTCTCAATGAGAGTCACCTGGGGATCCCCTTTGACGACCTCGGCATACAGCCGGTTGGTCTCCTGAATCTTGTCAGCAGGGCGAGAGACGGTGGCCGAACTGGGGAAAATCTGGCAGAGCACAATCGGCATTTTGGGATTATGGGCTTTGAGCTTCGCAATGATCAGTTTCATGTTACCGGCGACATCTTTGGGATCGGCCTTCTCACCGATATCATTCGTCCCAAACATCATGACGACGCCTGCAGGATTGAGAGACAGCACGTCATCACGGAGTCGGATCAGGATGCCTCGTGACGTGTCACCGCTAATGCCACGGTTGGCCACTTTCACCCCCGGAAACTGGCCCCCAATGTCATCCCCCCATCCCTGAGTAATCGAGTCACCAAGAAAAACGAGCGCATTCTGGTCAGCTTCAACCCGCTTCGACCACGCCGTTCGCCGCTGCATCCACAGATCACGGAACCAATCCGCACGGCGAATCGGTCCCGCACCCGGCAGCCCTGCATCCGTTGCAGGGATCTCCAGTCCCGTTTTTTCTTTCTGATCCTGGGCCTTCAGCAAGGAACAAGTGGTCAAGTATCCCAAACCGCTCATGGCGACGACAAGAAGAGTCACACCGACATGCGGCAACCAGCGCGTGTACGTTTTCATTTCAAAGTCCAGAGAGAACAGACCACAAGTTCAACAGTTTCAAAGGCATTCCCAGGGAATGCCCATCTGGTTCGCTATCATAGGTGGAATCGGGTCGACTTTGCGACAGGTCGACACGGCTCGCCTCATTCCGTTGCGATTGGAATTCGGACAGCATTCGTCATGTCGCGCGAAGCCAACTCACGATTTCACTGATCCTGCTTTTTCGCTGAAGCTCGAGGATCCTTTCCGTGAGCAAACACGTGATCCAAAGCCGCTTTGAGGTCAAGTCGCTGAAACGTCAGTTTTGTCGCATCATCGGTGACGGGCTTGCCGGTTGTCTGGAAAATCTTGAGCATGGCTTCGGGGAGGTTCTTCCCGTCTGATTTCCAGTCGTATTCGGTCTTCTCAATCGCTTCACTGAGAAGCATCACAGATCCGCAAAGAATGGCATTGGAAGAACTGGTTGCGGAGGCAGGAACAACCAGATCGACTTTGGCATCCCGATCCTGCGTGACCACGTCTTCACCCGGTTGCACGGCCCCGATGGCGAAACAGTTGGGTTGGCAGGCGGGCCACGAAATACCGTTCGCAAACCCGTGATTCCCCGTCGGAGCACTCACCCAGATCCCCAGTTCCCTCAGTTGAGCCAGCTTGTCGTCAATTTCCGTATCGACCGGCTTGGCGTGGGCCAGATCGTCGACGGGAGCCAGATTGACGACCGTGATACGGTATTTCTTGTGATGGTCAATGACCCATTGAAGTCCGCGTGAGAGCGGCAGGCTATCGGCGACGTTGCAGTGGCAACATTCCAGTCCGCGAATGATCGCAACCTGATTGTTGTAGGCCACGCCCCATTTCCCCATGAAGTTCAGTGACGAAGGGACGCCGATCGTGGATCCGTGGTAGCCCCGTCCCTCGTGCCGGGGGTCGTCATCGCCATCCACACTGTCATACGTCACGAGAACTTTGGGAACGCCATTAACCGGCGTGGACCATTCCGGCATCGAAAGCTTGCAACCATCGTCCAAAAGAGCCAGCGTCTGGTTTTTTCCAAACGTCAGCACATCGCTGTACGCTTCCCAGGCGTCAACGACCCGGGCGTGCTGAAAAGCGAGCGGCTCGACAGGCTCGCCGGCGACCAGCCGGCCCACGGGGAATAAACAAATCGCAGTGATGAAAATTGATCTGATCATGGTATACGGATCCTTGAGATGCAGAACTTCGTCACGGATTCTTCCTGCAGGACACGGCCGAGCGTCACCGCTGGCGTCGTCAGTCGGCAACCCGGCACCTTCCGGAGGGCTCGGTGGACCCCATGGCTGGCACCGTCCCGGGTGGCCGGAACCAGTGGTGTGGCCTATAACTTCCATTCGGCCCCTGTAAAATTGCACTCGACCGAGATGCCCGCGTATGTCGACAGGTCCGAGAATACCGGCTTTCAGGACGGACTGCCCTCCATTCCCAGCAAGATTGCGATTTCCATGCGATTGAACGAACTGATTTCGGAACTGGACGATCTTGAGCCGGAAGAGAAACTGCAATGGCTGGTTGAATTTGCGGATGAGCTGCCTGCCGTTTCTCCCGAAAAACGAGTCGTGCCGTTCCCGGAATCCTGCCGTGTCCAGGAATGCCAGACCCCTATTCATCTGTGGGTTGGTACGCAGGAAGGAAAAATCCACCTTGAAGCCGATGTCCCCGCCAAATCGCCGACGGTCCGGGGACTGGTAGCACTGGTCGTTTGCGGACTGCAGGGTGAACCCGTTTCGGCGGCGCTGTCCTTGCCGGACGACATGGTGGCGCACGTCGGTCTGGATGCCGTGTTAGGGATGACGCGACAGCAGGGATTTCGCGGCGTCATCGCCCGAATCAAGCGGGAACTTCAGGATTCCCAGCCATCTTAAAGTTCGTGCCCGGCTGTCGGTCGACCGACCGATCGAAAGCCTGCGCCGGGGCTGTCGAGTCTGCGGGGGTCGGGGCGTGGATTTCGAGCTGTTCTAGAAAAAATCAGCAGATTCATCTCCACTTCTGTGAATGAATGGTTATTCTGTTCATCGAAAAGACTGACTTCTCTGCATCCCAGACCAGACATGATACGGTGGAGGTTTTTCCCGCAAGTCGGTGGTCCATCTGACGCGCAGAACGAAATCCTCGACGCGAGGAATTCCTGAAAAGAGTCGAATTTTCGAGGAATTTGCGTGCCTGTTTGATTTTCCGCCTTCCTGCTGAGCCCAACGTGTCAAAAATGGGAAGATCACGATTGCCATCGTCAGATTGGAGTCGTTCTTTATCGCCAATACCTTGAATTGCGACTTCTGTGTCGAAGTCGCCTGCAGCGGGTTGGATCTCTGGTCGACACAACGCATCGAAGTCCGAGCCGCGCAAGTTTTTTGACACTTTGATGGGAACTCTGTTTTATGACCACACTCGCGAAACAAGGACGTGCAAACCCTGAAGCCAGCGAACCGCAAACCAGAAGCCGGATGATGCTTACCCCCCCTGACGAAGTTGCTCCCCGCCTGTTACCGTCAACTGAACTCCCGGCTTACACCTACGTTCCTGGTACAGATACACCGCACCCTTACCGCGATGCTCGAGGTCACAGCTATCAGCGTAAACAGCCTTCTCCCAAGATGCTGACCCCAACCAACTGGTTCGAAAATCGCCACTACCTGCTGGCGCTCGACTACTTCAACCACGGTTACTACTGGGAATCGCACGAAGATTGGGAGCGATTGCTGCGAACAACCGGATCGGATAGCGCCGTCGGACGATTTCTCAAGGGACTGGTCAAGCTTTCGGCAGCAGGTGTCAAGGTTCGAGAAAACAGCATTCATGGCGTCCGACGCCATGCCGCCTC
Source organism: Schlesneria sp. DSM 10557 (assembly GCF_041860085.1). Classification (NCBI taxonomy): domain Bacteria; kingdom Pseudomonadati; phylum Planctomycetota; class Planctomycetia; order Planctomycetales; family Planctomycetaceae; genus Schlesneria; species Schlesneria sp. DSM 10557. The sequence goes on along the minus strand of NZ_CP124747.1, from coordinate 5,556,477 downwards.
CGCTGGCGAAGTCTTTGCAGACGTCGCAGCAGAAGTCGGAACGGAATATTTCTGCGGTCTCGAATTCACGACCCTGCAATTCGCCGCTGATCGTGCCGCCCAAATTAACTACTCGGACAAACTTGGCTCACCCCGTCAGCCCACCCGCGTCTTTCCGTTTGTCCTGAACACAGAACCCTTTACGATTTCCTGAGCTTCCGCAGGGATCATTACGAATCCGCAAGTCCGGCACGATCCGTCCTGCCGGACTTTTTCATTGTCTGCCCCCCCCGCTCATTGTGCACTTCTGATCCTGACAGCGCCGTACCATTCCCTGCCCTTCTCATCCGGTCAGTCATGGTTGTACGGCGTAGAAGGCCCGTTCCCGTCAGGCGCTGCGATCGCCACTTCCCGCCAGCTTCATCCGTCCAATTCGGGACAGCCGGGCACTGTGGATGGGATGGGGGGCCGTTCGGAGTGAAGCAGGGAGCCACGCGGCGCGGGGAATTTTCTCGTCGGTCGGTTCTTTAAGCACCGGAAGTCGCAGTCCCTGGTTCGCCGACTTATAGCGTTCCAGATCGACAGGATGGATGTAGATCCGTTTCGCCGTGACGAGTTCGCAAATCAACTCGCAAAGTGGCTGACTCATCCCTGACCACAGGACCGTATTCGGGTTCGATCGAGACGCCAGCCCTTGTTCTCCAGTGACTTCAAGATACGGCTGGAAGTCCCGCACGAGCTCCCAAAACAGAACTTCTCCCCCTTTGCGGATGTATTCGACCATCGCGGCCTTGATCTGCCCTGCCGCGGCAAGTTGAGCCCAGGGTGCAAGCGGGACCTGGTGATCTGCTTCGACCACCCGCTGACCGGTATCGAACCGGCGCTCTGCCTCGAGCATGGCGGTGACCCGGCTGTCTGACGTGGCCCGGCGGCAGCGGTCCTGAGCCCAGTTTCGCAACGCAAAAATTTTGTCTTCCATCGTGACCGACAGAGGAACTGTCGTCCGCCATGCCTGTTCGAGTTCTTCCTGCGACAGGACCCGTCCCTTGCCGAACGCGTCGATCAAGGCCGTCACAATAATCTGTTCCAGTTCCGCCCCGCTGAACCCCTCGGTTCGCCGCGCCAGGTCATCCAGATCGAACTGCTCGGTCTTCCATCCCCGTTTTTTGAGGTGAATGCCGAGGACATGCTTTCGTTCGTCAAAGTTGGGTAAATCGACGAAGAAGAGTTCGTCGAACCGCCCCCTGCGCAGCATTTCCGGTGGGAGGTTTTCGACCGAGTTTGCCGTGGCAACAACGAAAACTGGCTTCTGTACTTCGGCCATCCAGGTCAGAAAGGTCCCGACCAGTCTGAGCATCGTTGCGTCGGCGGCTCCCGTTCCATCCCCTTCGACCCCGGCGAAACCTTTCTCGATTTCGTCGAGCCACAACACCGCGGGTGCAATGGATTCGACCAGTTCCAGTACCGTCCGCATGTTCTTTTCAGACTCGCCACGCTGAGCCCCCAGCAGCGCTGCAATGTCCAGACGCATCAAGGGAAAACTGAGCAACCGAGCGGTGGCGCGCGCGGTTAAGCTTTTTCCACAGCCCTGGACCCCGAGCAGTAACACGCCACGCGGTAAGGGCACCCCCTGCTCACGGGCTCGCGGCGTGTACGCTTCGGCCCGCTTGGAAAGCCATCCTTTGAGCTGGTCGAGCCCGCCAATGTCGTTGACGTTTTCCTCGAGGTCATAAAATTCCAGCAGGTCTGACCCCGATGCCAGCGTCCGCTTTTCAGCGATCAGCAGGGTAAAGACATCGTCGTCGAGCCGTGAGCGACCCTTCAGAGCACGGACCCACGCGCGGCGTGCTTCCTGGCTGGTCAACCCCATCACCGCTTTGATCAGGCGATCCTCGTTGTCACTGTCAAGAACCAGCGACAACGCAGCGGTCTCGTGCAATTCGCCGATCGTCTGATCGAACTGTTCACGCAGGTCTTCATACCCCGGAAGCGGAAGCTCGATCCTGACGGAATCCTTTTCAAGTTCAACCGGAACCTGCATCACCGGCCCGAACAGCAACAGTGTTTTTTTCTGACGGACCAGTTCCGGCAACAGATCGCGCACTCGTCGCAATATGACCGGGTCGGTCAGATACGGATGGAAGTCCTTCAACAGGAACAGATGACCCTCGGGAAAATTCAACAGCAGTTCGAGCAGTCGCGTCGCGCTGACGGGGTTGTCCGAAGCATGGCTGACGTCAGGCTGTAAGCCTCTGGTGATCGTCCATGTGACGAGGTTCCGCTCTGTCTCCAAGGCAAGCTCTGTCAGTTTACGCTCCCACCGGTCCTCCTCATTCGTCCTGAGGAATAACAGGGGATAGCCTGCTTCGATACGGGACCTTACGTCATGCAGGGCGCCATCAGTTTTCATCTGCGATCACGACCCCCTTCTTCAAGATGACGTTCGCATAAACCGCAGTTTCGCCAGTAGCGACGATCGCGTAGGCCGACTTGGCGAAATCGTAGAACCGAAATCGTTCGATGGGCCGGAGTTCGATTTCGCGACCTTCATGCTTCGACAGCACTTTGCGATATTCGGCCCAGATCGGGGGATCTGACGCTCCCGCGTCGACGGGTTGCATGACACTGGCGGGATGATCAACGAACGTATCCAGCGGGAAAAACTTCATAATGGCATCGAGGATCTCGACGCCGCCATGACCATCAGCGCGCACGACTCGCTGGGCACAGCTCTCGGCAGGAAAATTTCCATCAGCAATCACAATTTCGTCGCCGTGCCCCATGCGCATCAGGACTGACATCAGCTCAGGCGAAATAATCGGAGGAATCTTCTTCAGCATGGTCGAGCACCGTCATAGCAATATAGAATGGACACAGAACTTCACGACGCCGACAGACTCGGTCGGTGCCTGAACTTTCTATCGAAGCCGATCCACTTGCGCCTAGGAAGGTTGTGGAACGGAGCAACGATGCCGTCTGAAGGTGGGTTTTGTCAATATGGTGATTGGCTGCGCAAACGCGACCTCCCTGAGTCTGTTTCATCCGGTCATCCAAGAGTGGTTTCGCTCCCGCTTCGCCGGTCCGACCGAACCCCAGGAACAGGGCTGGCCACAAATCGTCGCGGGACGTGACATTCTCATCGCGGCTCCCACAGGAAGCGGAAAGACTTTGACCGCGTTTCTGGCCGCCATCGACCGACTGTTTCAACAGGCAGAACAAGGTTGCCTCGGCTCGGAAATCCGCGTCGTCTATATCTCGCCCCTGCGGGCTCTCTCCAACGACATGCACCGCAATCTGGAGCAACCGCTGTCAGAAATTCTGGCTCTTGCAGAAGAGATGGGCCTCGAGATTCCACCGGTCCGTGTCGGCTTGAGAACGGGAGATACGACTGCGGCGCAGCGGGCGGCCATCGTACGCCGTCCTCCGCACATCCTTGTGACGACCCCCGAGTCGCTCTACCTGATGCTGTCGAGTCCCCGCAGCCGGGAAGCGTTGCAGTCGGTTGAGACGGTCATCGTCGACGAAATCCATGCGCTGGTGCGGGACAAACGGGGCTCACATCTGGCGATCACCCTCGAACGACTCGCCGCCCTCTCGAACCGTCCACTGCAACGGATCGGGCTGTCGGCGACGCAGCGTCCCATGGACCGGATTGCCCGCTTCCTGGTCGGATGCGGACCGAAGAAAGAGCGTGTGGAAACGTCGATCCATGTCCCCCGACGTCGACGCCGAACGGGACTGCTTCCGTTCGATGACGAAGTCATTGTCACGCTTCCGTCACGCAATCAACTGAGCCTTAATGAGGCGGCTTCCCCAACTCACGATGTTCACGGGCCCAGCGATCCGACGCTGCCCGTGATTCTCGACATTGGACATCGACGGGAACTGGACCTGGCCATCGAAGTCCCCCCCAGCGAACTCGGCGCCGTCTGCATGCACGAGCAATGGGCCGAAGTCAATGAGCGAATTGTCGAACTGATCCAGTCACACCGTGCGACCCTGATCTTCGTGAACACGCGCCGGCTGGCCGAACGATTGACGCATCAACTGAGCGAGCTGCTGGGCGAAGATGTCATCAGCAGCCACCATGGTTCGCTCGCCTACAAACACCGGCACGATACAGAACAGCGACTGAAATCGGGGCAGCTCAAAGCGGTCGTCGCCACCGCTTCGCTCGAAATGGGGATTGATGTCGGCTATGTCGATCTGGTGATCCAGATCGGCTCTCCCCGGAATATCGCGACGTTCCTGCAACGGATCGGACGGTCGGGACACGCTCTGGGACTGATTCCCAAGGGACGTTTGTTCGCGTTGACCCGTGATGAACTGTTCGAATGCATGGCCATCATGCGGGCGATTCGTGCAGGTCGTCTCGATATCGTCCCGATCCCTGTCGCGCCACTCGACGTCCTGGCCCAGCAGATCGTCGCTGAAGTCGCCTGCCAGGAATACGGCACCGATCAGCTCTTTGACCTCGTACGCCGTGCTGCCCCCTATTCTGAACTCACGCGGTATGAGTTTGACCGCATCATTCGCGTCCTCAGCGAGGGGATGACACCCGGAGGCGAAAGAAGCCGCGTCTTCCTGCACCACGATCAGGTCGGACGACGCGTCCGGGCTCGGCCGGGAGCCCGCATGGCCGCAATCGCCAATGCGGGAGCCATTCCCGAAGTCTTCGCGATTCGAGTCGTGACCGAAGAAGACCATACCGTGGTAGGGTCAGTCGATGAAGATTTCGGAACCGAAAGTCAGTCAGGTGACATTTTCCTGCTGGGTAACACCTCGTGGCGAATTCGCTATCTGCGAGGCGGAGACCTGTTCGTCACGGATGCGGGAGGGGCCCCTCCGACGATTCCCTTCTGGCGAGGAGAAGCCCCCGGACGAACGTACGAATTGTCTGAAGAGGTCTCACGCCTGCGTGAGGATCTCGAATCCCGGATCGAAGATCCTGCCGCTGCGGAAGAGTGGCTGGTGCTGGAAGCCCACGTCAACCTGGAAACAGCCCACCAGGCTGTGGAGTACGTGCGGGCTCAGAAAGCAGCGATTGGCCTGATTCCCACCATTAAACGAGTCGTGTTTGAACGCTTCTTTGATGAGAGCGGTGGAATGCAGCTCGTGATCCACGCCCCATTCGGCACACGCATCACGCGCGCGTGGGGCCTGGCCATGCGAAAGCGGTTCTGTCGTTCGTTCGATTTCGAACTTCAGGCCAATGCTGACGACGACGGCATCGTCCTTTCGCTGGGACCGCAGCACAGCTTTCCTCTGGAAAGTATGTTCCCCATGCTAAATCCCAAAAATGTCCAGGCATTGTTCGAGCAGGCCGTGCTGGTGGTCCCCATCTTCCAGAACCGCTGGCGCTGGAACGCAACGCGGGCCCTACAGGTCTCGCGCGCCAAACACGGGAAGAAAGTTCCCCCCGCCCTGCAGCGGTTCCGCAGCGAAGATCTACTGACCGCAGTCTTCCCGAAACTGACCGGCTGTCAGGAGCATGTCGTCGGGGATATCGAACTGCCCGATCATCCGCTGGTCAAACAGACCATGGACGACTGCCTGTACGAAGCCCATGACATGGATGCCCTGAAAGAGGTTCTGCGCCGTGTCGAACAGGGCGAAATTGAATTCATTGCGCGCGACACGCGCGAGCCGTCACCGTTCAGCTATGAATTGATCAACGCCAATCCCTACGCCTTCCTGGATGGGGGCGAAGTTGCGGAACGAAGGGCCCGGGCGGTGTCCACACGTCGCTCGCTGTCGGTGGAAAGCGTACAGGACCTGGGACGACTTGATCCGGAAGCGATCTTCCAGGTCGTGCTCGAAGCCCAGCCCTTCGTCCGCAACCCTGACGAACTGCATGATGCGCTCCTCAGCCGAATCCTGCTGTCCGAGAGTGAAGGAGTGGAGTGGCGAGAATTTTTCCACGAGCTGGCAACCGACGGTCGAGCGACACTGGTCACCTGCCTCACGGACGAGTCGCCTCTTCAACAAAGTCACAGTGAAAGCTCTGGCCGGAAAAAGGGATCCGGTGCGAATCTCATGACAGCCCGGTCACGGCGATACTGGGCGGCGACCGAACGCGTTCCTGCGATCCTCGCCGCGTTCCCCGGTGCCACTCTAACCCCCGCAGTCAAAGTCCCTGCCGAGGTCCGACATGACTGGGAATCGACAGACGCGCGGGTCGCGATCGTGCGAGGTCTGCTCGAAACGTGTGGTCCGATCACCGGGAAGGGCGTCAGCGAGCGGACGGGAATCACTGAAAGCCAGGCAAGTGCCGCTCTGGAAGCTCTCGAAGGTGAAGGAGTAGTCCTGCGAGGTCGATTCCAGCAGTCTCCGGAACGTGGAATGGACCCGGATGCGGGGCAGCTCAAAATCGATGCCCCGGACGAATCCGGTGAAGGCCGGCATTTCCCCAGCGAAACCACGACGGAGTGGTGCCATCGCCGACTGCTGGCACGCATCCATCGCCTGACGCTCGACGGGCTGCGAAAGCAGATCGAACCGGTCGGCGTTGAGGTGTATATCCGGTTTCTGACACGGCATCACGGAGTTTCATGGTCGCACCGTCGAGCTGGCGCAAACGGCCTGTTTGAAGTGATCGCACAACTGCAGGGAATCGACATTCCCTCGGTGGCATGGGAACGGGATATCCTCCCGCTGCGGATCGACAACTATCAGTCGGAATGGCTGGATGAACTTTGCCTGACGGGCGAGGTCGGCTGGGGTCGCCTCTTCCCCCCGCCTCGCAATCCCGAAAAGTCCCGACCGATGGCCAACCTGACGCGCGTCGCCCCCATTTCGCTATTCCTGCGGCAAGATGCCGAATGGCTCTGCTGCCGCGCTCCTGAAATGGATGTCGACGAACTGAGCAGCGTGGCCCGGCAAGTCTATTCCCTCCTCCAGCAGCGTGGAGCGATGTTCGCCGCCGATCTGCTGGTCGCAACGCGGATGCTGCAGGATCATCTGGAAGATGCCCTGGGTGAGTTAGTCACGCGAGGAATCTTAACTGCCGACGGCTTCGCAGGGCTTCGGTCGCTGGTGGGTGACAAGACCACTCCGTCTCGTAAGCCAAGCCGACTGAAGGTTGAGCGTAAACGAACTACCAAGTCCGCCATCGGACGGTGGGCCATTCGTTCCTCCCATCTCGAGAACACGACTTGCCCAACCGACTTGGCAGGCGGGCAAGGCAGTGTGCCTGCAGGTACCGCATCAATAGAAGGACAAGCGGCGGAAGTTCGGACTCCAACCGAGGATGCTCGTGTCCGCGCTACCAGGACGGCCGAGGACTGGGCGTGGCAACTGCTTCGTCGCTGGGGTGTCGTATTTCGCGATTTGCTCGCCCGGGAAGATGGTGCCCCACCGTGGTTTGACCTGCTGCAGGTCTTGCGGCGACTGGAAGCCCGAGGCGAAATCCGTGGTGGACGCTTTATCGCGGGGGTCGCTGGCGAACAGTTCGCTCTGGCAGACAGCGTCCAACAGCTACGGCGACTGCGTGACGAAGGCCCGACTCAAGAACTGATCGTGATTTCCGCAGCCGATCCGCTCAACCTGGTGGGAATCGTTACGCGGCAGGAACGGGTCCCCAGGACCGCCTCGAATCGCGTTGCCTACCTGGACGGAACGCCGGTCGCCTACCTCCAGGGGGGTGAAGTCTACTGGTTGGCACAACCACCGCGGGAAGCCATGCCATCCATTCTGAACCGGTTACGACACTCCTCACTGGTTTCTGTGGACCCCGCCAGCAAATCCGATCTCAAAGCCTGTCTGCAGAAGAACTGAGCGACCGGTGGCAAGACGATCGATCGGCGACCTTCGTCAGGCTGCCCTTACGGGTGGCGCGAGAGGAAATCGTCGATCATCGGAATCAGTTCGGAACTGGCGTCCTCCAGGATATAGTGTCCGCAATCCGGGTAGCGGTGGAGTTCCGCCTCAGGAAAGCGGGCGAGCCATTCTTTGAGGAAGTGCTCATCAAAGACGAAATCCTTGTCACCCCAGCCGATCATCATCGGAATTCCCTTCAATCGCTCCAGCCGGTTTTCAACCTGAGTGACGAGTTCGTAGCCGCGATCGCCCGGTTTCAGCGGAATATCCTGCACGAATCGATGTACGGCGATGCGGTTGGCCCATGAGTTGTACGGTGCACAATAAGCATCCGCGACAGCCTTCGGCATGGGATTGCGTGTCACACACGAACGGACGGCCCCCCGACTGAAGGCGTTGAAACCTCGGACCAGCAGACCTCCGATGGGACTGCGTGCCAGCTTCAGTTGCCAGGGAACCCCCTTGGTTTTGGGCAGGTGGAATCCCCCCGTATTCAACAGGACCAGTCGCTTGATTCGTTCGGGGAACTCGGTGGCGAAAGCCATCCCGATCATCCCCCCCCAGTCGTGTACGACCAGCGTCAGATTTTCGGTCGCACCACAATGGTTTAGCCAGGCCTTAAGGTCCGACACACGCCGTTCGAGCGAGAATGGGTAACGGTCATCACCCGGTTTATCGGATAATCCGCAGCCAATATGGTCAGGGACCAGACACCGATACCGGTCTTTCAAGCGATGAACGAGGTTCCGGTAGTAGTAAGACCAGTTTGGGTTTCCATGCAGCATGACGACCGTTTCGCCCTGGCCCTCGTCCACGTAGTGCATTCGCAGACCATCGATCTCGGTGAAGTGCGGTGCGAAGTCATAACCAGGAAAAGCCACGTTGCCGCCGTTATCTGATGAAAGTATGTCGATGAAATTGAACGCACGATTTCAGGATCAGTTTCTGAATTCTGGATCGCCTGTGTCAGGTACAGAATGAGAAACGGCCGCGAGCCACTGCAGCGTGTGCCCCTCCCTGTGTCCTGGTCCGTCGATCGATTCAGAATGGCCTTCCGAGTCACTCGTCTGCCTGATTCCGACATCATGCGAACCAGAGATAATCGCGTCCGAACGCGAATAGTTCCAGTCACTGAAGGGATTCCACCCGCATTCGGGACGCAGGGCGAACCTTGACCCGCTGGCCCGTCGACGACGCTCCCCGCAGGATAGCGGGTCCCAATTGACGTGACGCTCCGGATCCTTTTCTGGTGTCTCGGTCAGAACAACAGGTTCCATTTTCGCACTCGGTCAGCATGGATTTCTTCACTGAGAACCGGAGTCAGCCCGGTCGTGGGAAGCTCGTCCGGAAAATCGACCCAGCTCCGACATCCCGCGAAATGAGACGACGTGGCGAGCACTTTGGCGGCGGGAAGCTGATGGACGCGGACCAGCATCGCGAACAGACCCGGCGACTTGTAATGGAACCGCTGGGAAACCGTCTCGTCCGACCAGATGTGCCACGGACGGAGCAGTCCGAGTTTTGACTCATCCTGAATCGAAATGACCTGTTCGACTTCGGCGTAGTGCCGCACATGAACCTGGTCTGATGGTGGTTCTTCGCCCAGGACCTTCTCAAGCAGTGGCTGTGCGTCGACCACGACCGAGCCGGGTTGCTGGTGAAACCCGGTGGGGAACAACCAGAATTCCCGATGCGCCACACGAAAGCCCTCGCGGCCTTCGTGGATGCCTCCTTTGCGGAGAATCAGACTCTGCCGTCCCGTCGCGAGCGCCTCACAGACGACGGCCCACTCCTTAAAAGCAAATCGATTGGCGGAATCCATCGTTGCGTCTCATTTCTCCCGCGAACGCACAAGGTCGCCACCACGGGCTTCACGGCACTGGTCTGACATCCCCGGTGTCGTCGGCGAAGGTCAGGGGACCTCAGGCAGGCTCACCCAGCGGGGAACTGGGGGTCGACCACTTGCACAGGGCGATGCCCAGCCCGTAGAGCACCAGCAGCGGGGTCATCATCATGAGCATGGTCATCGGATCGGGTGTCGGGGTCAGCACCATCGAAATGATCGCGATCGCCAGCACAGCCAGTCGCCACTGTCCGAGGTAATGGTCTACCGTGAAGATGTTGATCTTGGTCAGGAACAACATCACCAGCGGAAGCTGAAAACTGATCCCGAACATTAACGGCAGCATGACGGCGAAACTGATCCATTCAGAAATTCGAATCTGGGCCGTCAGTTCCAGATTCGCGTTGTAACTCAGCAGGAAGTCGAGGACGAGTGGCAGAACATTCGAGAAGCAGAAGACGACTCCTCCCAGAAACAGCAGGATGCTCATGGGCAGGTAGGTATGCACATACTTTCGTTCGTGCGGATACAACCCTGCCGCGACGAACAACCACAGCTGGTAGAACATCCAGGGACTGGCGATCACCAGGCCCGCAATGAATGAAACTTTCATGTAGGTCATGAAAGCCTCTTGCACATTCAGGGTGACAGGGCGATCGACCTTTTCCGCCGACCGGCGGAATTGACGGAAGGCTTCCGACCGAGCCGGAAGGACCAGCGACTTCTCTTTCAGAGTTTCTGCAGGTTCGGGAAAACTCTCGGGCGAGGCCTGATGGAGCTGCGAAATCAGGTCGTAGGCAGAAACTTCAATATTGACCTCGCGTTTCTCATCTTCTGTGAGAACCTTGAGGGCTTCCTTATCTTCTTCGCGAACAGAAGGGGCGACAACCTGGCCTTTCACGGACGCCCACATGCCACCCCAGAAACTGTAACCTTTGATGTCGTCCTGAACGGCTGAAATCACGTTGGCACGACGCAGCGCGGCATCGATCGGCTGGCGGACCAGTCGGACAAGCTGCTCACCAAAAATCAGCGAGAAGACCACCGAGATCATCAGCCCGAGCAGGGCGCGGATCAAGTGGAAGCGCAACACCTCGAGGTGCTCGCCGAAGGTCATCGTCGAATCGTCGAACAGGTCTTTGTTTGTCGCCATCGATGTCACTCTCTCTTCAGCAGCAGTTATTCAAGAGGACACGAGACCGTATCCGGTGTGTGTCCGCAGAATCATTCGAGGAACCAGGCCGTTCGTTCCTGCTCCACACAGATGGTGGCGAACGCTGACGGTGTCCACTCGAATCGACCGGCGAGAGAGCCGGGCAGGAGAGCGGTGTGACGGCTATTCTACGCGAATGAGGGACTATGTCCAGCGGAACGAACCAGCGTCCGAATTTACTGGCCTGCAGCAGGTCCCCCCGGCATCGGCCCCGGCATACCACCAGGTCCCATCTGCCCTGGCGGCATCATTTGACGGGGTGGCATCATCTGGCCCGGCTGCATCATCTGCGGAGCAGCCCCCGATGATCCCGCATCGCCAGACTTCATAATTGCCACCGCCTCAAACGCAATGGCCCCAATAAACACCGGGATGTAGACGAGTAGATTCACCAGCCATTGGAAGAAGAGCCCCTGCCGATACTCCCAGTTCTTGGACACAAAAATCAGGCCGGAAATGGGATGGAACAGCAAATTGAGAATTCCCCACACCGGGCTGTCCGCAAATCCCTCTTTCACAAAGTTAATCCACACGGCAATGCCGGCAAAAGAGACACCCATCCACAGGCCTGTCATGATTCCTTTCGGAACGCCAGCCTCCGTCAAGGAACCGTACAGCATCCCCCCCACCAGACCGAGCAGACAGAACACCAGGTTCAAGACCGCTGCATCAACCAGATGTTGTACTGCGGTCTTGGGCTTCTCATCCTCGTCCTCGTCAACTTTCTCTTTCGCCTTGTACTTGTACTCTTTCAGCTTGTCGATCAGTTCCAGCGAGTTCTTGTGGTAGTAGGTGAACTGGCCGTTCGTCCGCATGTTGAACATCGACGTGAAACCATTCACCACACTCATCAGACTCAAGATGACAGCGGGAATAATCAGGGGCTGAAAATTCACCGGCTGAAGATCCGGCAGTTTTTCGAGCGTCGGGGCGACTTCACCCTTCTTTTTCGTGTTGGGGTTCTGAATCCGCGCAAATTCCTGCCGTCGAACATCAGCGTTGAACTCCATCGTCCGTACGAGCGAGGCAATCTCCTGGCCGTAGACAGTGCTGATCGCGACCACTCCACCAATGTTGACCACATTGGTGATCAGGAACCAGAGCATCCAGAACGACAGGGGTGCGATATTCCTCGCACACATCGGTATCACTTTCCACACCATCCAGCCCTTGTACTGGACCGGCATCGTCATGTGCGACATGACAACCGGCAGCATCCAGATCGCGGGAATGGCACCCAGTCCCAGACAGACTGCCATCACATAATCTGGCATTCCGCTGTAATTGACCAGCGCGTATCCAATGCCTGCAGGAATGGCAAGCACCGGGATCAGCACGACGAGACACCAGAAGACAAATGCGGCGCCCATCGCACTGGCAAGAAAGAAATCAAAGTTTAACTTCTTGAATTTGTCTTTGCGTTCCAGCGTCAGCTTGATGACTTCCGTGTCCAGGAACCACATCCAGCCGGGGATCACCAGAAAGCTGACGGTAAAGCAGAGGGCCAGAAACATGCGGGGTGGCCACATCGAGACCCACAGGTACATGAATGCGCACCCCAGCGCAATCCACAAGCAGACCAGCGTGTACATCACGGTACGCCAGGCGAGAAGCTGGTTCTTCCCGACGAACTTCCAGGCCTCTTTAACGAGTCCCGGATAGAAGTCCGCTGGATCGGGTCCCTTTAACTGCTTTTTCCGGGCCTTGGCACCCAGGCCCCCTGCGCTGGAATCGTAGCCGCACTGGGGGCACTCGTTGTCATCTTCGTCCTGATACTGCATGTCGAAGCCGCATTTGGAACAAATGCGTGCTTCCGTATCTTCGGCCCGACGCATGTCAAACGTCGCCAGTGCCGCTTCACTGTCCAGAGCCTTCGCAGGCTTTTTTACTTTGGATTTGGCCGCTGCCGAGCGTGATGTCCTGACGCTGGAATCCCCTTTGTCCTCTTCGCGAGGAACTGCAATTCTCGACTCGCACTGCGGACACTTAACGGCCTTTCCGCGTGCCGCATCGGGAACCGAGAGGACTTTTTCGCAACTGGGACACTTCACCTTAACAGGCATTGGTCAGCGGCCTTCTTAAACTTTAGTAAACGCGCAATAGTCGTACTGCCCCTGGAACGACCTGACGACCCATCAACTGACTTCGGGCGACTGGGTACCCGTCTCGCCCAAGTCCCGTCAGTAAAGAGTGCACAGGATTATATCGTAACCAATCGTCCAACCAGAACACACCGAACGGAGACAAGCAGGCCACCGGAATCTTCGTCACTCCGCACGGCAGAATGTGTTGCCAGCCCGCAGGACAGATTCGCCAGAAGGTACTCCACCCGAAAGAGAATTCAAGTCAGCAAATTCGGTGTTCCAAAGGATCCCGCATGATTGGGTTCGGACCCTGAGTAACGTAACGACGGGAATCCTGGGCTGGCCCCAAACCAACCAGTTCCCCGCGTTTCACAATTGCATTGAATCAATGTCTATCCCGAAATCTGATTACTTGGGAAAGAGCCCCGGCGACTGTGGGAAATCACCGCAGTCGGTCAGCGGTTCGTTTCCCGGTCTCCTTCCGCTTGCCTGGCCTGGCGAGTGACCCGCGAAAAGTCCACGAGAAAATGCGGTCTCGGTTTAACGCAGTCCCTTAATTCAGCGCCCCGGCGGTGCGCATCATTCGCAGTACGAGATCTTCGAAGTCGACTTCATTTGTGGTCTGGGTACAGCCGAGTCCGTACCTTTTTCCGTAGGCGGCAATCGAAGCCTGAAAATCGTCGAATGCACGGCGGTAGTCACGCAACGCCCGTTCGGTGATCGTGACCTTCCGCAGCGTCTCGGTTTCGATATCCACCAGTTCAATTTCACCCAGCAGGTTGGGACGCGCTTCCGCAGGATCATGAATCTGAATGATATGCGGTTCATAGGTCCGGTGACGCAGCAAATCGAGACCTCGTTCGTAGCCAGAAGGATCGAACAGATCACTGACCACGATCGCCAGCCCTCGTCGTTGCGGCCGCATCACGAAGCCGTTGACGACTCGCCCCAGGTTGGTATCTGAACCCTGAGGAGTCAGGCTTTCGAGAAATTTCAGCAGGGACAGAATCCGGTCCTTGCCTCGCGTCAATGGAAAATCGGCGATGATCTCCTGCGAGTAAGCGACGACAGATACGCGATCAAGATCCGCCAGTGCAATGTAAGCGAGTGCCGCAGTCACCTGACGTGCCAGATCAAACTTGGCTGGCGAACCAAAGCCCATACTGCGCGAGCAATCCAGCAGGAAATAGACGTGCAGATCTTCTTCTTCCTGAAAGCGCTTCAACAGCAAATCACCGTGTCGCGCGTAGACATTCCAGTCGAGGTGGCGAAAGTCGTCTCCAGCCGCATATTCGCGATGGTCGGCAAATTCGATCCCGCCCCCCATCTGTTTCGTCCGCCGCTGGGCCAGCACAGAACCTCGGAAGACGCGCCGCGAGATCAGCGACAGATATTCGAGCTTTTTGAGAAAATCTCCGTCGAAGAGCATTCGTTTCTCCAGCTACCCATCAGGGCTCGAATCGATCTGACACGATTCAGACGCTCACAAACGGTAAACAAGGGCATCTTTGTCAGCTGACGCCGCGTTTCGTTTCAGACAGTATGACATTACTGAAGTGAGGAGGGAAGTCACGCTCCCCTGACTCGAGCATCTCGCTCAATTCCCCACCTCCCGATCGGTCGTCCTCCTCTTGGCGTGGCATCCTCTCGGAACCACCTGGCGCGCCGTCGCGGGAGTTGACCGCTCCTTGCAGTCGACCTAAAGTTAATCGGTTTCGCTGTGGCGTAACTGCCACAGTCATTTTTTGCGCTCAGTCCGTGAATCGCGCTTGTCGCCTGACAGTCAGGATGTTGCGTCTCTTATGTCTAAACCCGAACCGAAACGCCCGACCGATCTTCCCGAGCCATCTGGCAAGCGTCCCGATAAGGGCAATTCCAGTAACCTGTTCTGGTTTCTGATGATTCTGGCCGTGATTGGTGCGGTGCTATTCAGTTTCTCGTCTCGCTGGCGGGGGAAGTCCCTGACGTACAGCGAATTCGTCAAACGCCTGGAAGACCGCACCCTCCACGCTGGCAACGTCTTCGAACTGCGTCGCGGACACAGCACGATCACATTTCAGGATCTGCCCAAATCTTCACCCAATCCGAAACACGGCCCGCAGCAATACTCCGTCTCGGTCGGAAGTATGAGCGACGCCGAGAAAGCCCGCCTCGACGATCTGCTGAGAGAGTCCAACATTACTGACTGGGGCTACGACGATCCCCCTTCCCCCTACCGGGATCTTGGCTATCTGGCGTTGTTCACCGGCGTCTGTCTGCTCTGTGTCTGGCTCGTCTTTCGACGGATTGGCGGGCCCGGTTCCGCTATCGCCTTCGGCCGTAGTCGCGGGAAGCTCTTCGCCCAGGAAGAAATCGGCATTACCTTCAGCGATGTTGCCGGGATTGATGAAGCCGTGGAAGAACTGCGGGAAATCGTCGATTTCCTGCGAAATCCCGGACGCTATCAGGCACTGGGTGGACGGATCCCACGCGGGGTGCTGCTGGTTGGACCTCCTGGAACTGGAAAGACGCTGCTGGCGAAAGCAGTCGCCGGTGAAGCGGGGGTTCCCTTCTACGGTTTGTCCGGGTCCGACTTCGTGGAACTGTTCGTCGGTGTGGGGGCCGCACGCGTGCGGGACATGTTCCAGCAGGCTGGCCAGAGATCACCCGCCATTATCTTCATCGACGAACTCGATGCCATCGGCAAGGTCCGCAGTCACGGTGCCCCCGGTGGCGGCGAGGAGCGGGACCAGACCCTCAATGCCCTGCTCGTCGAGATGGACGGGTTCGGATCTGATCAGAGCGTGATTGTCCTCGGGGCGACGAACCGACCGGAGACACTGGATCCGGCACTGATGCGCCCCGGTCGTTTCGATCGACATATTCTGGTCGATCGCCCCGACATCCGTGGACGGGAAGCAATTCTCAAAGTTCACGCTGCCAAAGTGAAAATGGATGACGGCGTTAACCTCAAGCATCTGGCCAAACTGACCGCGGGATTCGTCGGTGCGGATCTGGCGAACCTCGTGAATGAAGCCGCGCTTCTGGCCGCTCGTAAGAACAAGACATCTGTCACCACGGTTGAGTTCGACGAAGGGTTCGATCGCGTCGTCGCGGGGCTCGAAAAAACTGCCCGCGTCATGCCCGAAGAAGTCAAACAGCGAGTCGCCTGGCACGAAGTGGGCCATGCACTGGTCGCTTGCTCGCTGCCCAATGTCGATCCCGTTCACAAGGTTTCGATTATTCCGCGCGGACTTGGTGCGCTGGGGTATACCCTGCAGCGACCGGAAGACGACCGCCAGTTGATCACACGGACGGAACTGCAAAACCGCATCTGCGTTCTGCTCGGCGGAATTGCTGCCGAAGAGATCGTCTACCACGAGAACTCAACCGGTGCCTCGAACGATCTGCAGCGTGCCACCGATCTGGCGCGCCGGATGATCACCGAATTCGGAATGAGCGAAAAACTGGGCCGCGTCCATTACAGCGAATCACGCAGCAATCCCTTCCTGAGTGGGAGTTCTGCCCCGGCCGATTATTCCCACAGCGGAGAGACCATCCGCGAGATCGACCTGGAAGTCCGTCGCATCATCGACGCAGCCTACGAAACAGCTCATGAAATTCTCGTCTCGCGACGAACCGTGATGGAGCACATCACACGCGAACTGCTCGAAAAAGAAGTCATTGACCAGCCGCAACTGGAAGCAATCCTCGACCAGTACAAGACGGGTCCACAACTGAAACCGGGAACTTTCGTCCATCCAGCGCCACCCCCACTTCGTCCGGCCGACGAGCAAAGTGGCCAAGACGATGTGGCTCAGTCGGGCTGATGCGTCGCTCGGTTTGTGGGTGCGGTGGCACGTACCGCATCGCTCCAGCTATGTCGGAAGCGGCTTGATCAAGGCCCATGCTCTGAAACGCATGGGCCTCGATTGATGTCCCGTCTCAACTGAACAGTTCTTTGACGACGTTCCCTTCAACGTCCGTCAGGCGGAAGTCACGGCCTGAGTAGCGATAAGTCAGTCGTTCGTGGTCCAGTCCCAGCAGGTGCAGGATGGTGGCGTGCAGGTCGTGGACGTGCACTTTGTTCTGTGCGGCGAAGTAGCCATAGTCGTCCGTGCTGCCGTAGTGCAGCCCTCCTTTGACGCCCCCCCCGGCCAGCCACATGGTGAATCCTTCCGGATTATGATCACGGCCGTCAGGCCCTTCGGCTGTTGGTGTTCGTCCGAACTCGCCGCCCCACCAGATCAGCGTGTCGTCCAGCAAGCCCCGCTCTTTGAGGTCGTATAACAATCCCGCGATCGGCAAATCAACTTCTCGCGCGTTCTTCTCATGCCCATTCTTCAGATCAGAATGCTGATCCCACTGCACTTTGCTGTCATTATGAGTCACCTGGATGAAGCGCACCCCCGACTCCGCAAAGCGGCGGGCCATGAGACACATCCGACCGAAATTGGCCGTTACGGGATTGTCCAGGCCATACAGCTTCTGCGTCGCCTCTGATTCGCCAGACAGATCCTCGACTTTGGGAAGTTCTGACTGCATTCGGAACGCCAGTTCAAACGAATTGATCCTCGCTTCCAGTGCCGCTTCCGGCCCCGCGTGCTGACGATGCTGCGAGTTGAGTTGATACAGGCGGTCAAGCTGCAGCCGCTGAATCTCACGTGGTAAACGGGAATTCTCGATGTACTTCACCTTCGCTTTCTCGGACGGGATGCTGGCATCCCCCAGCGGCGTCCCCTGATAAACCCCGGGAAGGAATGCAGAGCTCCAGTTATTAATCCCGCCGAAGGCAAGCGTGGGGCAAATGGTCACGAACGAGGGAAGATTCGCGTTCTCCGTCCCCAGTCCATAGCTGACCCAGGACCCGATGCTGGGGCGAACGAAGTTGTCGCTTCCGGTATGGATCTTCATCACTGCACCGCCGTGGGCGGGGTTCGATCCGTGGATCGAATGAATCATGCACAAATCGTCGATTCGTTCGGCCAGCCTGGGGAACAACTCGCTGACCCAGCCACCGCTCTCGCCATACTGCTTGAACTGCCAGGGGGACTTCAGCAGATTGCCGGTGGAATTGAACTGGACCTTCGGTTTCTCGAAGGGAATCGGCTTACCGTCGTCTCGAGTCAGCAGCGGCTTATAATCGAAAGTATCGACCTGCGACGGCCCGCCGCTCATGAAGAGAAAGATGACTCGTTTGGCCCGTGCAGGAAGGTGCGGCGGACGAGGAGCCAGCGGATTTGCCGAATTGGTCTCCCCGCGAGCGGTCTCGTTAAGCAGCGCCGCAAGAGCCATCGAGCCAAAGCCCGCAGCAGAGTTTTTGAGTACCTGTCGTCGAGTCATCGCCAGAGGAAACATCGAAAATCCTTACTGCGAATTCCGTAAAGCCGATCCCAACATCTTTTCTCGCAGTGCCGCAGACAGCGGCGGCACTCGTCCCGACTTGCTGCGGGCGGGTTCGATCAGGGTTCACCCCGACCGAGTCACCTACTTCAGATAAATAAATTCATTTGAGGCCAGCATCGTGTGACACAGGATTCCCCAAGCCTTCAGGTCTCGCTCGGCCTCTGCCGAATCGGGTTGCTCCAGGCTTGCCTTGACCCTGCTCAGAAAATCCAGACTGTCCCGCCGTTCTTCCGCCGAGGGACTGCGGGCGTACGCCGTTGCGTATAAGCGGTCGATCCGACTCTTATCTTCGTCTGCCATCGCTAGGACCTGTGCTGCGAACTGTTCTGCGGACTGCATCACCAGATCACTGTTCATCATCAGCAGTGCCTGTGGAGCAACGGTGGTTGTGGTTCGATCCCCCGTGGGAACAGCAGGGTCCGGGAAATTCAGCAATTGAAACACGTCATACACATTGTTTCGGATCACCGGCAGATAAAGAGATCGACGGCGACTGGAATAGTCGGACAGGTCGATCGAGGTGTGGTCGAAGAGATATCCCCGGTTCTTCACTTTCAGCAGGGATCCTCCCATCATCGTGTCGAGTTGTCCGCTGACACTCAGTAACGAATCACGGATTTCCTCTGCATCCAATCGCCGAAGGGAAGCTCGGCCTAGAAGTCGATTCTCGGGATCGTGTGCGACGAGGTCCTCCGAGGGAAGGCTGCTGCGCCGGTAGGTGCTGGAACTGAGCAACAGTCGATGCAGTTTCTTTTGTGACCACCCATCCGCAACGAACCGCTGAGCCACCCAGTCGAGTAACTCTGGATGCGAGGGGACTTCACCCAGCAACCCAAAGTTGTCGGTGGTCCGAACGAGTCCCTGACCGAAGTGCCATCGCCAGATCCGATTGACAACGACTCGCGAAGTCAGTGGGTGCGAAGGTTCGATAAGCCAGTCGGCCAGTTGTCGCCGACCACTTTCGGTCGCCGCGAATTCGGGGGAGCGTGAACTGCGGATCACGGGAGGCGTCCTTCGAGGAACGACCTCTCCCAGCTTCAATGGATTACCTCGAATCTGGATCGCCACGTCAGTGACTTGATCCTCAGTCACTCCCATGGCTGCTGGCAATTCGGGGGGGGATTTTTCCAGAGCAGCGAGTTCTTCCCGCAGTTTTTTCAGCTCGGCTGCGGCCGCTTCGGGATAGAGTGACTCCAGACTTTCCGGTGGTGTCGCCTGAGGGTCGAGCGTCTCGCGGACCTGCAGATTGGTCTTTGCCACGAACTCTTCGACCGCTTTTTTCCGTAGTGCCAGGTCGGCATCGTACTGCGCCTGCATCTGCGTTGCCGCCGCCGAAGGAAGCAGGTGCTCGTGCCACTTGGCCACCTTGGTATAGGTCTCCATCGTCCGCGTGCTTTTGAAAATCCCCGCCAGACCGTAGTAGTCGGCCGTGTCGATGGGATCGAACTTATGGTCGTGGCAGCGTGCGCAGCCGAGTGTCAGCCCCAGAAAAACACGACCGACAGTATCGATCTGCTCATCAATGATATCCATCCGCATCTTCGCTTCGTTCACTTCCGCCAGAACCTTCGGTCCGATCGAAATCAAACCCGTGGCAATCAGCTGCTCATGCCGTTGCGTTTCGTCTCCGGCCGACAGCAGATCACCGGCAAGCTGCTCAACGATGAAGCGATCGAGTGGTTTGTCACGATTGAAGGAATCGATGACATAGTCGCGGTACTTCCAGGCATTGCCATGCGCAATATTTTCATCCAGCCCGTTGGAATCCGCGTAGCGCGCTACGTCGAGCCAGTGCCGTCCCCAACGTTCTCCGTACGCTGGTGATGCAAGCAGTCGATCGACGACCCGTTCCAGCGCATCGGGTCGGTCATCCGACACGTAGGATGCAATCTCTTTGGGCGTCGGAGGAAGTCCGATCAGGTCATAGGTGACTCGTCGAATCAACGTGTTCCTGTCCGCGAGCGCCGCTGGCGGCAATGAGAGAGCTTCCAGCCGCGCGAGAATGTACGGATCGACGGGGGCCTCGGCAGCATCTTTGTTCTGAATTTCAGGAACAATAGCCGGGATGAGCGGTTGAAAGGCCCAGTGATCCTTATTGCGAGTTCTCACATTGGCCGGCTGTGATGCCGGGAATGGAGCCCCCATCTCGACCCACCGCACCAGGTTTGCAATCTGGCGGTCGGTCAGCTTTCCATCTTCTGGCATCTTGAGATCGGGATCGTCGTGGCGAATTGCCCGAATCAACAGGCTCTTGTCGGGTTCACCCGGAACAATCGCAGCCCCAGAGTCACCCCCTCGCAATAGTGCATCCCGCGAATCCACACGCAATCCGGCCCATTCCTTTTGGGGACCGTGGCATTTCTGACAATGCTCGACCAGTACGGGCCGAACATCCGATTCAAAGAATTGAAGCTGCTCGGTAGTCGGGCTCTGAAGTGCCGCGGGTTCTTCCGCAGCCAGCAGCAAGCTCAGCAAAACACCAATCACTCTTCGCCCTTCCCGTTGAAACAGTCGGCCGGCTGTTGCGAGTACTTGTACGGCGCAATCAGCAGCATACCGTGTCAGCGAACGAGGGCAAACGTATTCGCATTCGATGATGTATTCAGATGCACGTGATGTTCCGTGCATCGGACTCCCCAGGCAGCACGTAGAGCAGACCGAGAGGAAGACGCCGTCAGTAAACCCATAGACCAATTTACCAGTCGTCGCAGTTAGACTTGAAGCTCGTCCTGCTCGTATGCCTGGAATTCGGACCAGGGATAGAGCAAGGCCATCGTCCAGCCGAAGATGAGATGCGTTGCCAGCGCGACCGATGTGGGCAGGAGTTCGGGATTGGTGATCCAGTTTCCGCCGAACAGCAAGGGCTGGAGCCACGACAGGATCCCCCAGAAGTTGATCGCCCAAATGAGCGTCGAAAGGACTGTGGCAATCACCATCCGGTAGAGGGTCGATCGCCCTTCGGTCAGTCCCACCAGCGCGATGAAGAAGGGCACCCCCAAGAGCATGCCGGTCACCAGATAAAGCAGGCAACCGATCGCGAGGATCACGCCGTCCCCCATGGCATAGAGACTCTGACTTCCTTCAGCCAGTTGCAGCGCCTTCTCTCCCAGCGGAAACGTCAGATAAACCCGGATCAGTTCCAGCGGATTCTTTCCCGCGAGCGGAGCGCCCATCACGTTAATCAAGAGGCTGATCGTCGCGCCGAAGAGTCCCAGAACCAGTCCCGTCGTGATGTAGTAGCGGGCATAGAACCCTTCGTCAGGAGACTCGCTGATCGAATCATCGATGTACAATTCGCGTTTCAACGTATGTACTCGAGTTCGAAAGTCCTGAAGCCCTGAAGCTTTCTGCTGATCAATACTCACAAGATGTTCCTCAGGTCGAAGGGTGATGCGATTACCGGCAGCAGCGTGGTCAGATTTTGCCCTCAATCTGCTCAATGTTGTTCCAGCCTGCCACTAAAGGATTCCATCCCGGATTGGTTTCCCCGACGTCCCTTTCAGGTGTTCTCCTTATCGAATGTTCTCTGTCATCTGAACCTCTGTGATGTTTATAAGTGAGTGCCTGACGGACTTGGTGCGCACCTTTCCGTGCCCGTCGGTCACATTGCGACCAACTTCGTACCTGCCCAGTGATATTGAACGTGTTGGTAGGAGAGAGTCTCCTGTAGATTGCAATTCCGGTACCGTAGGATCCTTGATCGATCTCATCTCAAGTGACACCCGCGCCCCGTTCTCGTGGTGCGAGGACATCATCATCAGACTGCCAGAAGAGGGGCAGCGATCTGAATGACGATTCGAGCCTGGCAGAAGTCCGTGCATGGCGAAAGGACGGCCTGCTGAAGCTCCTTCCCGCGGAGAATCGCCCAGACGTGCATCCGCTCCCCGCTCCGTCTGGAAGTCATGATTCCGGAAGCGGCTGAGTCGACGACTGTCGCACCCGTGGCAGAAACAAAACACGAAAACATTCGGATTGCAGAGATTATACGGACGCAAAATCGAACACTCCCCCGATTGGTTTCAGTTCGTTGAGGCTCGAAGGGGGATGGGCGCTTGATTTAAGTCCGGCAGCACGGCAAGAATACCGCTCCAGACAATTCTTGATAAAGCCGTGTTTCGAGGGCCACGAGACACTTAGCGTTTTTCGCAGTCCACGCTCACATCACTATCGCCAATTCAATTCAGGAATCGACGAGTCATGAAATTTCTTGCAGGACAGACAGTCGGCATCGATTTGGGGACGACATACTCGGCGATTGCACAGCTCACCAGAGATGGTCAGCCGGTCTCACTGCTGAACGCAGACGGGCGCAACATTACTCCGTCGGTCGTGTTACTGGGTGAAGACGGTGTCGTCGTGGGTCCCACGTTCGAGCGCATCTCGCAGGAAGCACCTGACCACATCGTCGAGGCGATCAAGCGACAACTGGGTAACAAAGACTACTTTGTCGTTTACCAGAACAAGAAGCTGACCGCCGAATTCATCTCGGCTCTGGTGCTCAAGAAGCTGAAGCAGGACGCAGAAAAGTCGATCGGCCCCATCGCTAACGCCGTGATCACCGTCCCGTACTACTTTAACGACGTTCGTCGCAAGGCCACCCAGGACGCCGGTCGCATTGCTGGCCTGAATGTCGTCGACATCATTAACGAACCAACTGCCGCGACGCTCGCTTACGCCTGGATGAAGGGTGAACTCGGTCGCGCTGACCTCAAGCAAGATTCCAAGACGATTCTCGTTTACGACCTGGGGGGGGGAACCTTCGACGTCACGGTGGTTCGCTACACGCCGACACAGTTCCGCGTACTGGCAACCGACGGCGACGTGATGCTGGGGGGGATCGACTGGACCAAGCGAATCACCGACCACGTCGCAGAACAGTTCTACCGCAAGTTTAACGATGACCCACGAACCGACCCCGAAGCCATTCGTAACTTCACGGTCGAGTGCGAAGACGCCAAGCGGGCTCTCAGTACCAAGAATCAGGTCCCGCTGTCGGTCTACTTCCACGGCAAGACGCTGACGCTGCAGTTCACTCGCAAAGATTTCGAGCGAATGACGTCCGACCTGCTGCAGCGTACACGCGACACGACAGAGCTCGTTCTTCAGCAAGCTGGCGTCGACCCATCGATCCTCGATGAAGTCGTGCTCGTCGGTGGTTCGACCTACATGCCTTCGGTCGAATCGATGCTGACCGAGATCTGCGGACGGACACCTTCGCGTGAACTTCGCCCCGAAGAAGCCGTCGCCCAGGGGGCAGCCATCCATGCCGCAATTCTGGAAGCACGTGAAAATCGTGGGATCGAAGGTCTGAGCGAACTCGTAACCGCGCGATTGAAATCGGTCCAGACGACCGACGTCAACTCGCACTCACTGGGGGTCAAGGTTTCCAGCCCAGAGGACCGCACTCGGAAGATCAACCACATCATGATCCCGAGAAACTCGGCGATCCCCTTCAGCGTCAGCCAGCGATTCGTCACCAACTCGGCCAACCAGAAGACGATCCACGTCTACATTCTGGAAGGGGACGCGAGTGATCCTGAAGCCTGTACGCAAATTGGCGACTTCCAGATTGTGGGTCTGCCCCCCAATCTGCCCGCCAATTCCCCCGTGGAAATCACCTACAGCTACGATGCCAACGGTCGAATCCATGCCTCGGCCAAGGAACTGACCGGGAATCGCGTTGCAAAGACCGAAATCGTACGCAGTTCGGGTCTCTCCGATCAGGGGATCAACAACTTCGAACAACTGGCGCGAGACTACCAGGTCGAATAGCACATCACACAGGGTCATCGTGCACGGAGAACGCGGCGGGCAGACCCATTTTCACGGATGAGCGACAGGACGGATCATTGAAATGCCGTCAGCCGAGTGTCGTTGTCGCAGTGAAAATGTGTCGCCCTCCCCCTGTGAACGCTGACCATTACAGGAGGTTCGCCGGTGGCGATCGACGTTTACAAAGAATGGTTAGGGATCCCCGAGGACCAGCGACCGCCAAACAATTACCAGCTGCTCCGGCTTGTCCAGTTTGAAGACGACTCTGACAAGATCCGGAAGAACTACAAGAAGCTGAATCTGCACGTCCGGAAATACGCCTCCGGACAGTACTCCATTGAATCGCAGTCGCTCCTGAATGAGCTGGCGAAGGCGATGCTCTGCCTCACCGATGAGGAACTGAAGCAGGAATACGATCGCAGTCTGGGACGCGTCATCGATGATCGGGACGAAACTGGACGTCGTCCCATGACATCCTATCTGCAGGATGAAAAGGTCATCACCTCTGACCAGGCACGCGAAGCAAAAGCACACGCGGACCGAACAGGACTCTCACTGCGCGATGCGGTCGTGCAGTTGAAAATGGTCGATCACGAGACCGCCGCGCGAGCTTACGCCAACGAACTCGGTCGATCGTACGTCGATCTGGCGGACCTCGTCCCGGATAATGATGCGATGGACGCCGTTCCGAAGAACGTTGTTCGTCGGCATAACTGTCTGCCACTGTTCATTGACGAAACTGCAGTGGTCGTTGCTTGCGCGGATGAACCCGACTCGGAACTCGAGGATGAAGTCCGGTTGCGGTTCGGCAAGCCGATCCGTCCGGTCATCGCCTCCGGCAAGTCGATCAATCAGGCGATCGCGGCGAACTACGCCCCGGGGATGCGCAAAGAAGTCGCCGAACCCGCCAAGGGTTCCAAAGGGAGCAAAAAGTCCTCTCCGGACCAGAAAGCCGTTAAGACGAAAAGTAAGCCGGAAGCGATCGAGTACTCAGAGGAAGAGAAGGCTCAGCGCAAGCAACTGGGAATGATCTTCATGTGCTGGGCAATCGCTGGACCTGCATTGCTCGACACGTTCATCCTGTGGGACCGTCTCTACAAGCACTTCCTCCCCCGCTTCATGGAGTACTTCCCTTACGTTTCGACTGTGATCATCGGTATCCCATTGGCATTCCTGATTTATAACTCACACGTCAAACAGAAGAACTGAGTCGGTCGTTCAGGTGACAGACCAGTCCCAGCACTGCACGCGACAGTTTGGTTCGGCGATCATCAGTGCGGCCGCGTAACGCGCGCCGACATCCAGTGCCATCGCCGTCCAGCGGTCGGGCTCACGCGGTTTTCCGTCGATGTGGCACAACGACGCGGGACGAGCGGGATCAATCGTCACCTGAAAGCTGCTCAGCGAATGAGACAGCCCTGTCCCCAGCGCTTTGATATAAGCTTCTTTGCACGTCCATCCGCGGTAGAACCCCGATAACTGAAGCTCGGCCGGAAGACGCTTCAGTTCCTGCGCCTCGGGCGGTGCAAAGTACCGTTCGGCCAGTTGATGGTGCTTCACCGCAGGACTGAATTCTTCGACGTCGACGCCCACCGCCTTGCCAACGGAAAGGGCGATCAGGCCCAAAGACCCCGAGTGCGACACGCTGAACTGGAGTTCGGAAATCCGCGAGTCCGCCTGGCGGACCATCAACCCGGGTTTACCATGTGGGCCATACTGAAATTCAATGGCATTCGGTGAAATCCGGCAAAGGCTTCCCAACAGCTTCCGCAAGGTTCCCCGGCAGGTCACAAATTGCCGCCGTGGCTCGTCGAAGCGAAAACGGGCTGCCCGCTGACGTTCTTCTTCGGACAGGACGTCACTGAACGGAAGCCAATGCTCAAGGGGCAAATCGAGTTTCAGACGGACGACATGCACCACGTCCGCTGACAACTCCAGGGGCAATGAAATTGGCAGCCAGTCAGAGTTAACCAAAGTGGACACCACAGAATCCGGAAATAGGCGAACAGGTTCGGAAGTATCTTATGCGGCGTAGGCCCGCGACCAAAGTTCAAATGTCAGCAACGTATGAATTCGCGCCACATGGTTTTTCCCCGCGGCATGTTCTGCCAGCAGACGTTCCACCGCCTGACGCTGAAAATAGCGAGAAAGCGTGACAGAGTCATCAATCAGGCATTGCCGCGTCCATTGAGCCAGTTCTCCGCGGAACCACCGGTCCAGTGGCATCGAAAATCCCTTCTTCCGACGCGAGATAATTTCGGCAGGCAGATAACGTCGCGCAATCTCCCGCAGTGCCACCTTCGTCGTCTGGGACGTCGCCTTCAAATGCAGGGGGAGTCGCCCCGCCACGTCCGCAAGGAGATGATCGAGCAACGGGGCCCGTGCTTCAAGCCCCGATGCCATCGTCGCGTAGTCCCCTTTCAGCAGCAACCGGTCAGCCAGGCAAGTCCCCTGATCCTGGCGCAATGCCAGATTGAGCGGGTCGAGCATCGAGGTTTCTGCCTGATCCACCTCATCCAGCGCTTCAAACCGGCCCGCCAGTTTCTCCGTCAGTTCCGGCTGATACAACGAATGCCGCTCCCACCCTTCCCAGCTTTGCCGCTGGTACTGACTGCGACAAGCAGGTGCGACTGCCATCGCCAGCCGCGCTTGAAGTTTTCGCAAACCGAGCCGGTCAGGACGACAAGCCGCCAGGTGAGGAATGGGAAACAGTTCCGAACTGGCTCGCTGGACCCAGCGGTACCGACCGGGAATTCCCGCCATTCGCTTGTACTTGCGATAACCGGCAAAGAGTTCGTCCCCGCCGTCCCCCGTCAAAACCACCTTCACGTGCTCAGACGCCGCCTGACTCAACGCCATCAGGGGAAGAACCGCCATATCCGCCAGCGGTTGATCGAAGAGTGTCGCCGCGGACACCAGCACCGCTTTCATGTCAGCCGGCTGGAAGGGAATCTCGTGATGTCGGGTCCGAAAGCGCTCTGCGACCGCCTTAGCGTAAGGGGCCTCGTCATGTTCACTTCCCGGAAACGAGACGGAGAATGTCTGCAGCGGTTCGCCCGTGGCTCGAGCTGCCAGGGCTGTGATCAGGCTTGAATCGATCCCGCCACTCAGGAAGACACCCACCGGGACGTCCGCCACAAGATGACTCTCGACCGCATCCGCCACGGCCCGATCCACTCGGTCCAGGTGCTCAGCATCCGACAGTGCTCGATCCGGCTGGATCTCCGGACGCCAGAAGCTGCGAATGGCAAATCGGTCTCGCACCGAGCTCACGCGGAATCGGTCCCCGGCCGCCAAATCGGGCGAGCCAGCCGTCAGAAGAGACTCGTCGAGCAAGTCGGGAGCGACCTGAATTTCAAAACAGCTTCCTGCGGCGAGTTTCTTGATCCCCGCAAACAGTGTGCGAGGCTGAGGAACGTACTGGTGAAACAGGAACTGGTCGAGTCCCTGCTGATCCAGTTCTCGAGAAACGTCGGGCAGGACGAGCAGTCCCTTAATTTCCGAAGCAAACGCAATCCGGTTTTCAGACCGGGCGTAGAACAGCGGCTTTTGACCAAACCGATCACGAGCCCCAAACACAATTCCCCGGCGGCGATCGAACAGGATGAACGCGAACATCCCGCGCAACTCATCGACCATCCCGCCACCACGTTCTTCCCACAAATGCGTGAGAACCTCGCAGTCACTTCCGGTCCGAAACTGGTGGCCCCGCTGAACAAGCTGGCTCCGCAATTCACGATAGTTGTAAATCTCGCCATTGCAGACGACCGCGATCGACCGATCTTCGTTAAAGAGTGGCTGATGTCCTGCGGCCAGATCGATAATCGAGAGCCGGGCATGTCCCAGAGCGACCGGCCCGTCGACATGAATCGTCTGCGCGTCGGGGCCACGGTGCTTGAGAGCGACGACCATCTGCCGGATCGAATCCGATTCCACCGGCATGTCGTTCAAACTGATGAGACCGGCGATGCCACACATAGAAACTCAATCTTTGAGTCGGGCCAGAGGAATTGAGTTGAACAAACGCATCTCACGTGGCTACCTCGCGGGATTCAATCGCCCGTCCGCCGTCGGAAGCGGCGTCGACAGACGCGAATCGGCTCGAGGAACAAACCGGTAGGAATCGACGTACTCCATGGTCACCAGCCGGCGATCATCTTTGGCACGACGAGGAAGCGGAACACTTTCACGTCCGACCAGCTCATATCGTTCCTGCATTCCCTGCAGCCAGTTTTCCAGCCCGGAACGATCAAGCGCGTATCGGTCTTCCCGGTAGAGAACGCAGCGAAGCGGTCGATCGACCGTCACTCGACTCTCGTCGCCTGAGCGCAAGCGGCCACGACTGACTTCGATGGCCCGGTTGCAGTAGTAGTGGGCCGACCAGCTCAGTTCCTGATGCTGCTCCGGAACAAAGTCCAATCCCCAGTCGCTTTTCAGGCAAACGACTTCCTCGGCAAAGTGAGTCCCCGGCCAGAAGGCCTGTGCGAACGCGCGAGCCCGTTCATCGGATCGCGTCTTGTAAGGACTGACCAGGTCTCGAGCGATGTCGCCAAAACCAATTGCCGCCAGAATCACGGCCCCCCAGGCGAACCCGGTTTTTGCCGAGTAACCCCACCGCGTCCGCAAGTCGAGCAGTTGAACAATCCCGACCGCTGCCAGACAGCAGATCATGGGTGCCAGGTACTGCGAAAATTTAACATGACCGCCGTACGGATACTTTTGCAGTGCCGCCGCCAGAAAGTGAAGACCCGCTGGCCCCAGCAGCAGTCCCAGCCAGACAGACCGGCGCTGCGACACCAGTCGCCACAACCCTGCCAGGCACAAGCACAACGTCAGCGAGCTGGCCCATTTCGGCCCGCCTAACGGATAGGCCAGAAAGTCACTCGCGTGAGTCTTCAGCATCCAGTAAGGCAGTTCCAGGGGCTGGCGGACAGGTGGAAAGTTCTGCTTCCAGTACTCGCCCATAAACTCCGCTTCTGCCCCGCTTTGGACTTTCCCCACAAGCGTGAACCAGACACCGAAGCTCAATACGAGAGAGACATTCCAGCCCACCCAGCTCAACCACTCAGCCCGGCTTCCACGTTGAGCCAGCAGCAGACTGCCCACAACCAGACTCAAGCCACCTCCGGTGAAGACCGCAGGGTACGAGGCCCCCAGCGCCAGCGGCATCAGTGCCGCTAAACCCCACAGAATTCGCGGATCGCGTCGTTCAATCCATTCGACGACCAATGCCAGGATGCCAAGCGACAGAAACAGGTCAGTGCCGTACGGTTTGGCCTCGGCTCCGTAACGGATACCGGGATAGGACACTGCAAAGATCGCCACGGCGAACAACAGCCCGGGTCCTGAAAGTAGCCGCTGAGCCACCCGATGAAACAGGACCAGACTGA
Source organism: Schlesneria sp. DSM 10557 (assembly GCF_041860085.1). Classification (NCBI taxonomy): domain Bacteria; kingdom Pseudomonadati; phylum Planctomycetota; class Planctomycetia; order Planctomycetales; family Planctomycetaceae; genus Schlesneria; species Schlesneria sp. DSM 10557. The sequence continues at coordinate 5,526,993 of NZ_CP124747.1, read as the reverse complement.
GTAGCGAACAGACGAAAGGGACCACCCGGAGTGCGTATTCCGAGAAGCCAAACATTTGCACGCAGGCCCGTTCGGCCCACAGAAACAGCACGGGCGCAACCTGATGATAGTCCAGAGGATTCAAAAGTTCGGCGTAGTTGCGGTTGATGAAATTGACGCAGAGAAAGCTCTCATCATCCCACAAAGGAAAGCACAGGTAGTACCGGATCGCCCGCGCAAGAAATCCGATCAAGAGAAACAAGCCGAGCAGGCGACTGAGTGAAAGTCGATTAGGAATGGTGACCGACGCCGTTTCACCCACGTCCCCCGCAAAACCGAGCGGAGAGGTCTGGTGACCGGTCTGGGCGGGCTGCTCTCCGGCAAACCATTGCCACAATGTCTTCATCGGCGCGTCCTTTCGCCGTCTGCGTGATCGTTAATGTGCCATCGAGAAAGATCTCGAATAGATGGCTTTTAATCGAAGTTGCCATTTCCGACAACAGGGGTGTCCACTCCGGATGTCCGCCGACCCGCGATCATGGCCGGCGGACCGTCCCACGAGTGGCGGCGGTGATCTCTCGCGGATGGATGTTGAACTCGCCGGTTTCGATCACATCGACGATGCCAATTCGTCCCACCCGCGTGCTGTCCGGTTGCACACTGTTGCACCAGACAACTCGTCTATCAGGACTCGGCGACGTTCTCTAGAATGAACCGACTTGCTGGGACATGATTGCGCGACTGTCGTACGGCTGATGGAATTTGAGAATCGAGATGAACTTGTTGCTGCACATCGGACGGATGGTAAGTCTCGTCGGTTTCTGCACCTTTCTTTTCGCCAGCTCGCCGGTGAAAAGCATCGCGGAATCACCCCGAACGCGCACCACGTTGCAGGTCATCCAGGATCGACATCAGGAACGATTCCGCGAATTCTCACAGCAGCTCGAAAAGCTCGCCGTCTTCTGCGACGGAAAGTCCCTCACCGAAGCTGCTGAACTGATCCGGTCGCGCATCATCGTTCCCGATTCGCAGTCTTTGCGCGTCGACAAACTTCCCACCGAAGTGCGACCTGAGATTCCAGCAGGAGTGGTCGGGGACGAACGATACTGGCAGACGCAGCTCCGTAACCTGGAAAGCGAATACGCCAAAGACCTCTACAAGCAGTCTCGCGGCGCACTTCATCAGGGCTTTCCCGGGTATGCCTATAACCTGGTTCGCGAAGCCGCCATCCACGATCCCGACCACGCCCAGGTTCGTAAGATCCTCGGGTTTGTCCGCCTCGGCAAAGAATGGGTCACTCCCTTCGCCTTCAGTCAGATCGTCACCAAAGGCAACGTCTGGAATGAAGAATTCGGCTGGCTTCCCCGCGCTCACGTCGACCGATACATCGCTGGCGAGCGGAAATTCAAAGACCGCTGGATCTCGGCCGAAAAAGAAAAAGAACTCCGCCGTGACTTCTCATCCGCCTGGGAAATTCGCACGGACCACTACCAGATCAAGACCAACGTCAGCCTGGAACAGGGAGTCGCAATGGGAAAGGCGCTGGAAGATTTCTACGGTGTCTTCCATGAAACCTTTGCGGGATTCTTCCACACGCCCGAACAACTTCAAAAAGTCTTCGACGGCACGGCCAAGTCTGTCCGGGTCGACAAACCCTACACCGTCCATTTCTATCGAACGCGCGAAGAGTATCTCAATCGGCTGAGGAAGTTCTTCCCTTCCATCGACCAGACCAACGGGGTCTACATGACCAGCGACAAGGTCGCCCACTTCTATCATGACCCGATGAATGACAACGAAGGAACTCTGTTCCACGAGGCGACACATCAGTTGTTCTTCGAAAGCAACAACGTCAATCGCACGATCAGTGAGCGAAGTCACTTCTGGATCATCGAAGGCATCGCCTGCTACATGGAGTCGTTCCGCAGCCGCAATGGCTCGTTCTCGCTCGGTGACCCGAAATACATCCGCTTCGTCGGCGCACGCCATAACCTGCTGGAAAAAGGCTATTACGTTCCGTTACGAGAATTCTCCAGCTACGGAATGCAGGACTTCCAGAGCTCCGTCGATCTGGCCAAAAACTACACGCAGGCCGCAGGGCTGGCTCGCTTCTTCATGCACTATGACAACGGTCGATACCGCGAAGCCATCGTCAAACAACTGTCACAGCTTTACAGCAGTGACGAACGGACGAGAACACGAGCCAGCAGTCTGGATGAACTGACGGGGGTCGACTTTGTCGAACTCGACCAGCAATACGCCGAAGATGCGCGCGCCACCGAAGAAATCCTGATGTCCCGCTAAGTTCGTCTCCGTGCCGGGTTCAGTCCTTACCTGCTCGGATTTTGACGGTACTGTACTTCGCAATCAGTGACTCACCGCCACTTCGAACGTACTGCCACGTTCCATCCCCTTTCAAGTCCAGCAGGCGCTCCTCAATCGAAATCGGAGGTAGGATGACGCCAGTATGCTCCAGAGCAATGCGATCCTTCGAGGGACGATAGACATATCCGCGAAAGTCGTCTCCGATCTGGGTGCTGACAACCACCAGCTTTTCGCCCGTGCCGAACAAGTCCAGCGACTGAATCTGCCCATGGTGCATCTTGAAATCGGGATGAACATGGCCGACCGTCTCGATGACCTGGGCGGGCGAGAGAACGGGTGAATGGTCTTCGAGTTCCCCTTCGTTCAACAGGTAATAGATTCCACTGCCGGGACGCGGGTCGCCGGAACCGTAGGTGGCCCCCGCCAGCACCAGATCAAGCCGTCCGTCCCCGTTCAGATCGACGGGTGCCGCGACAACACGATGATGCAGGCGAATGACTTCTCCATGGGAGTCCTTCAAGGGACCGAACGAACGAAACTCAAACCGGTCGTGCACCCCCAGGTCCTTTTCCAGCCGCAGCAGATAGAGCAAACCTTTATCTGTCCCCACAATCAGATGCTGTTGGCCGCTGCCGTCATAATTCCACAACGCAGCCCGATGAAAGCCCCACTTTTCCAGGTGCTGCATGTCGGTTTCTCCTTCGACCAGGAAGATCCCGTTCTGATCGAGAAGCGGAAACGAAGTCGATGAGAGCTTCGGCTCACCCTGTACGGTGGTGATCTGTCGGAACGTCCAGAAGGTGTCGTTTTCCAGCAGAAACCGACGCCCTCGATGGTCGGTCAGGATTTCCGTGAAGTTATAGCCCCGCGTCGGTACGTTCTTCCCACTCAGCCAGTAGTCAAACCGAAATCGGGGTTTAACGCCATCGCTGCTCAGACGCTTGCAGTACGCAATGTCACAACCGCGAGACAACAGCAAATCGGGCCCTCCGCCTGTCTCGACCAGCGTCAGCACCGCATGGTAGTTGTAGGGGTCATAGCCTTCGTCGGGCAGCCCTTCAATCGTCACCTCGCCATGATCCTGAAAGATCGGCTCATTCTCGGCACCGGTTTTGACCTGCTGCAGGAAGTGGATCTGATTTCGCTCCATCCCCCCCACGACGATCAACCCATGCGACCCGGTGACCTCATTGTGGTACATCACAGGACGAGCGGCACCACCGGGATAACGGATGCCATTTTCTGCCGCCGTTCCCATCAGCAGCATCTCGCCCTGTTCATCTTTCAGCAGATGTTTGGGACGAGCGAACTGTCGACCGTCTCGCTTGTTGTAGAGACGACCTGCAAAGGCTGGCTCATGTCCCTCTTTTCCTGTATGGGGCATGAACCAGAGTTCGCCGCCCCAATCACCAAAGATCACACCCTCACCACCATCGAGAGACCGGTAAACTGTGGGATAGGTGTAATTGAAGTCCTGGGGCCAGAGCTGCTCAGGATTCGACGACAAACGGTACTTCGGATTGACAAAAGGAATATTGAGCGGCGACCCGTCCGACATCAACAAGGGCTTCTGAGCGACCTCCAGCCGAATGTCGGGGTACTGCCCCGCCTTGCGCAGCAGTGAAACATTTCCCAGCCGGTCGCAACCGATCAGCAGTTCGTGCCCGTCGGTATCGCGGCCCCAAGGCTCGACCATCAGAACCACATGCCCCAGTTGATCGCACAACCGGATTGGCTCACCGAACGATTGCAGGTCCTGAGAGGGATACAGGTAGACGCCGTCCCATAAACGGCCAATCAGTAAGTCGCGTGCATCGGGACTGGACCAGGAAACCACGTCGGCACTGACAATCATCCCAAAGGAGATCCGTCCTTCATCCGTACGAAGTTCAGTTAACGGTCCAAACTCCACGACCGGTGGTGCAGCGAAAGCCTGACTCAAGAACCCCACGGATGTCAGGACGAGTACACACCAGACCAACCACCGATGTTGCATTTCTCTCTCCTCAATCGCCAAAGGACTTTCAACACGGGAATGACTGCCGCTCGTCGAAACCCGGCTTTGAACGGGTTATTCAAGGCTCTTGCCAGGGGATTCGACCTGCCTGCTGGATGTGACGCCGCAGCGCCGTCGAGAGTTCTTGATAGACCCGCGGTTCCTGCGAGGTCAGATTCGTGGTTTCACCCGGATCGGATTTGAGATTGTAAAGTTCCAATGGCTTAAACGGACTGTCCTGAATCAGCTTCCAATCGCCTCGAATCAGTGCTTCGATCGTCTTTCCTCCATAGGCGGGGCCTCCTTCGCGACGAACAAAATACAGGTCACGCGTGGTGTTCTCCTGGACCTCACCGACCAGGGTCGGCAGAAAACTGATTCCCTCCGCGACCGGAACAGCTTCGACCCCGGCCGCGTCCAACACCGTCGGGAAGATGTCCATCGTCAAGGCGATCCGGTCCGTCCGGCTCCCTGCCGCAATACGACCCGGCCAGCGGACCATCGCGGGGACACGTAGCCCCCCTTCGTACATGTGTTGCTTCTCGCTTCGCCACGGCCCGTTCACCGCACCATGACCGAGAACTCCGCCGTTGTCGGAGGTGAAGATGACCAGTGTATTTTCTGACAAATGCAACTGATCCAGCCGGTCGAGCACGCGACCGATCCCGAAATCCATGTGTTCAATCAGTGCGACGAGTGAGGCTCGTTTGTCCGCAATTCCCGGGACGCGTTGCCGAACCCTTTCGACCCATTCCACCGGTGGTTGAATCGGATCATGAGGCGCGTTGTAGGCAAGATACAGGAAAAACGGAACGGCCTGCCCGGACGCGTCCCGCACTGCCGCCCGCTCCGTCAGGTAATCACAGGCCCATTCCGTGAACAGATCTGTCGCATGTCCCTGAGGATCGATAACCTCGCGATTCCGCCGCATGAAGTTCTGCCCGCCTCGCAGATGAGTCCAGTAGTCATCCATCATGTCGCCGAGGAACCCATGAAAGTCATCAAAGCCGCGCTCTGTCGGCGTGTTGGGTGACTCCAGACCAAGATGCCATTTGCCGATCAGAGCCGAGTGATAGCCCGCTGCTTTCAACGGCTGAGGCAACAGGACGGCAGCAGGATCCAGCCAGCCCCAGGAATTATCGACCGTATGCCGGATGACACCCGGCACCCCCACCTGATCCGGATAGCGCCCCGTCAGTAAAGCAGCCCGAGTCGGCGAGCAGACGCACGAATTTGCATAGAAGTTGTTGAACGTCATCCCTTCGCGCCCCAGCCGGTCGATCGCCGGGGTCAAGATGTCCGGAGTTCCAAACCCCGAGTAGTCTCCTCGCCCCAGATCATCCACCAGAATGACAATCACATTCGGACGCTCCGCCCCCTCTAGCGTCCTCAACCCCACGATCCCCAGAAGCAGCAACAGAACACGCACAAACATCAGCAAGCCTCACCGCGAGAGCAGAACAAAACCGAAGACAAACTCCAGAATCATCATCCCGGAATCGTCACCTCGAATCACGAGAATTGGCGAGCTATTTTCGTAGCGTGTGCACACCGTTCTCGCCACCTCTCGCATGAGGACCCCATGGCAAAAAACGAAGTACCGCACCAACGACACAATCGGCCACAACTGAGCACGTCGGATGGTGAACGGGCCTGCGCAACAGGACGAGAATTCCTTAGGCGCGAATCTGCTTCAATTCCTCGCACGCGATTCCCGGCCAGCTTGTGCTATGGCCCGAACCCACCAAAACGGGACGTGGAGGGTATGAGCGTTATTGGAACGGACTGACGAACAACGCTTTTTACCTGCCAGGCTCACTATCAACGGACACAAGCCTGTTGCTTATTCCATGGATTACAGCAACGTTTCGTGATCGCTTGCAGAAAAGGCCCACACGATCGAGATGACCAGGACAATCAGCAGCAGGAAATTGACGGTTCGAAGGGTTTCAAATTCCCGCGAGCCCACGGTGATCTCGCTGATCAGAGGCCCGACGGCGCCGGCCAAAGAGACCGCCATCGTTTGGTGAACGTCCCGGTTCGGTACCTGGAAAACAACGAACCAGAAGAGTGCCAGGGAGGCAAGACATCCGATGCTCAGTCCCATCATGGCTCCCGACGCCGTCCCATAGCTTGCCCCAACCGTGTGCATCGCAAACGGCAGGACCGTCGCAATCAAGCAAAGAACGAAGCTTCCAAGCTTCTGGAGATCACTCATTGTACTACCTCGCGGGACATGAACTTGTTCGACCCACATGAGCGTTGGGCTGGACCACATCTGACACAGCAACGGCTGTTGCAGCGCAACAGGGCCAAGCCGGATGGGATTCAACTCAGATTGTGTTTCGAGACGTAAATCGGATGACGTGAAAATCAAAGATGGGCTGATCGTCTGCGTTCGACATCCTGCCACTGTGCGGTACAAACCTCAATTCTGCAATACGGAAGATGTGTTCAGGTATTGAGAATGTGGAACTTTTCACGCCTCAATAACGGCGTGCCACTGAAGACCCCATTCGCCCTTGCGATGGGAAATCACAACAGGAAAGTTGCCATCGAACGGTTGAAACGCAGAACGTCTGAAGGTCGCCGGTTGGACAGACTAACCTGCCGGACCCAGGGGCGCATTCCAGGTAACAGGTTCCAGGACGACGAGCGTCGATCCGTAACCCCCGTTGTGACTGTGTGCCGCAGACGCTCGAATGAGCGTCTGCGGCACACGGAAATCGGCCCCGCTGATGTTCTGGCGGGGATACAGATCAGATCACGTCTGGGCGATCAGTTCAGCAGGATCTGCAGCGGGGCTTTGAACCTGCTGAAACAGGTCGACTCGGGGGGATCCATTCATGGACGCAGGGACCGGGCACCCGAGCGCGTGCAGCCACGTGGGTGCGAGGTCAACGAGTTCGACGGGCTTTTCGAGCTTGCCGGGACGGATATTCGGGCCGGCGGCAACGAACAACCCTTCCGGGCGATGGCTGCCGCTGGTGGGCCACGTCATGAACTCGCGGACGCGCTCGGAAAAGATCTCTTGGTCCGCGGAAAGCGTTTCGGCGGGCATATAACGAGCGTCCCGCCACTCGATCACCAGATCCGGTGCCATTTCCACTCCCTGATCGCCGAACAGCGCTTCACGGCGGTGGACATCGATCACGGCCGATTCACCCGTTTCCGGATCAGTCAGCTTCCGCAAGGCGGTGATCAGTTCATCGCGAAGTGGCTCATACTCTTCGGGCCTGACAATCCCGTGCTGCTCACGCCCCGCGAGGTTGATGTAAATGTTCCCCTCGCCCTTGCCGCGGTGGTAGGCTCGCGTCCGCGACCAGTCGATATGATCGTGAGCGATCCGGCGAAGCACCCACTGCTTAAAGGGCATCGCATTCGCATAGTAGAACAGACTGCGGGGCAGATAGCGCTGCGCGTTGGTCCGGATACTGGTCAGCAGGCGGGCTGTCGCCGACGGCCCTTTGCAACCTTCGGTACGAGCCAGGAATCCATTCTGCTCGAGCCAGTTCTGCAGGCGAACCCCCGCCTTGATCGGACCCGCGCCGCATTCCGAAATCACAAATAATGTGTCAGTCGGTTCGAGAGCATTCATCAATGAGCCGATCAACACGTCCGCGGCTGCAAACGTTTTCTCGGCGACTTTCTCTGTGACGCTCCCTTTTTCCTCCATGTCTTTCCAGAAATAGTGCTGTGCAAAGGCACTGCCACTGTTGTAGGCAAACAGGAATCGCCAGTCGTCGCGGTGAACCAACTTCTCGAGCAGGGACTTTTGCCAGACCGTCTCGTGCGGAAGCAGTTCACCGTATGTCGCCTTGTCCTGCCCCCCGGGAAAGATATCTTTGTGATGATACCGCCCCAGACTGCTGGTCAGCTCTTGAAACAGCTCGCGCGGGTGTGAAATGGAAGGATGCGCTCCAGGAGCATCCTGACCGGACAATGCGAAACCGGGAATCATTGGCGGTGGATATGTCATCGGGACATTGACCCAGCCTGATGGCAGATCATTGCTGGCGAGGACATCCCACAATTTGGGTCCTTTAACGTCGGAACCATGAACTTCGAGAAACTTGCCTCCATCCTGACGCTGCCAATAGTCGAAAACGCCATGACTGCCGGCACGGCGTCCGGTCAGAATCGTCGCCCACATCTGCGGTGTCAGCAGATAGGGAATGGAATAGCGAGTATGTCCGCTCAAGCCTTGCTTCATCAGTCGGGACAAATTCGGCATCACCCCCGCATCGCAGAATTGCTGGACCAGTTCGGGTGAGGCCTCGGACAGAGCGAGCACCATAACTCGGCTCATAATTTTTAAACCCCTTCTTTCGCAGGTTCCTTCGCATCGGCCGATTGTGGGAACTCTGGTTGGACCAACTCGACTTCACTTTGTTTCAACACTCTCGATGGCCCCGCCAGCAACGGCCCCGTCGCACTGGCCACCTGACGCCAGTCAAACCGCCGCCTGAACTCCGCGATTTGCGCATCGACTTCTCTCTGTGAACGGGGTCGTCCCCATTCCTGCTCCAGGGCGTCCCGCAATCCATCCTCAGAATCGACCGGGAAGAGACGCCCGAAATTCTGACAAACCTCTTTGTTGCTGGGGATATCACTGACCACCAGTCGCGCGCCCGAGATGCCTGCCTCAAGGAGGGAAAAAGACATTCCCTCGTGCGACGACGGCAGGATAAACAGCCGGGTATGGCGATAGAGGGCAACCAGTTCGTCACCGCATACGACCCCGGCTCGCAGGATGCGGTCTTCGTGCCCTTGGCACAGGCTTTCAATCAGCCGCGCATAAGGTCCGGGGTAATCGGGCTCGCCCGCAAGCACCAGCTTTGCAGATGAGGGAAGTCTGGCGGTCAGAAACGCGGAAATCAGTTGATGAAAATTCTTCTCGGGGACGAATCGACCAACCGCCAGTGCATACGAGTCTGGTGAAATCGCCAGGTTCGCGGGGAGTTTTTCGGCCGCTTCGTCACTGGGAAGACTCACCCCGTTGGGAATCACCACACTGTCGCGACGTCCCGTGGCGGCAGCAAATCTGTCCGCAATATCCGAGTTCAGGCAGACAACCGATTCCGCGTAGCGGGCGCAGAAATACTCGCCCAACTTCAGTAATCGTCTGGCCAGAAAGTTCCATTTGACACGGTCGTACTCGGCCCCCATATGGCGGACGATGATTCGCAGGCCCAGTAGTCGCGCCAACGGAAGGGGAAGACACGAACTGAGGCCATGCACGTGAATCACCTTAACCCCCATCGCGTAGGCGGCCAGCACAGCCATCATGGAGTAAAGGGGCGTTTCGAGGCTGCTGGATTTCAGAATCGGAATTCGAACCAGGTTGATGTTCTTACAGTCTTCCAGACCCTTCGACGGTCTCCGCACGAAGATGGTGATTTTGAATCGGTCGGCGGGAAGGTGGCGGTAGAATTCGGAGCAGTACCGCTCAATCCCCCCTTGAAGAGCTCCAATCCCGCGTGCTCCAATCACGCCCAGGTGTAAGCGGTCTTCTCTCGAATGAGGCATCAGGGAGCCCCTGTACAAACTGGTGAGACGTCCGCCGCGATCTCTTCGATCTGCTCAGCAATACTTTCCCAGCGACGTAATTCGCCAGCGGCAGCACGCACCGGGTCTGAGCGTTCCAAAGCGCGGGAGATAGCCTGGACGAATTCCTCGCCCGTTTCGGCAATGGCAATGCCCCGGTCCTCGAATGCGGGCAGGCGCGTACCGACCGCAGGAAGTCCCGTTGCGGCAATTTCGTTCAACTTGATCGGCTCGATGGCTTGAGTCCAGGGAGTCACTTTGTACGGCAGAATTGCGACATCCAGGGCTCGCCAGCGCGCAGGCATGTTTTCATGGGGACAAGCAGGAAAGAACTGGATGTTGGGAAGTCGACGCAAGGCCGAAAGGTCATCCAGTTGCGTGCCCCCGAGGATGAACTGGACGTGAGGCATCGCCCGCACGACGCTTTCCAGCAGGGGAAAATCGATGGCGTGTTCGCGCAGGTCGCCAAAGAAACCGACTCGCGGTGCGGGAATCGCCTGAAACTCCTCCGCGATGGGTCCCTCGGGACAGAAATGGTCTAGGTCTGCACCATGACCAATGTAAACCGACCGACTGGTCGCACGTCCCATCTCTGCTTCATACAGCGAACGACTGGCGTACAATACGGCGTCGGATTTGCGAAACAGTAACTCTTCCTTGGCCGCGACGACGTTGTGGTCCGAGTACTGGAAATCGGCGTGACGATCGCTGCGGTTGTACAACAAAGCGCTGCGGTCCAGTGACAGCGCCAGATCGGCAAAGGTCGGCAGCGTGATCAGGACCAGAGGGCGATCGAACCCCAGTCGTCGCGCGTTGTACTGAATCTGCGACCGCAGACCGCCGTTATTAAACTTCCCCAGCAGTCCGGAATAGGCGGGCCAGAACAGGGGCGTATAGACGACCAGATCCAGTTCAGGAATGGGCCGGGAAGCAATCCGCGACATGCTTCGGAGCTTGCGGCCAATCCGTTTGACCAGCGATCCCCCCAGACTCCGTTTGGCGGACCGCATTCCGATACTGTTCACGAACAGAACCGGATGAGTCTTTGCCAGCACCCGGGCAAGCTGCATATCGGAATGACCGTGGGAATGGGACCACCAGTCAAAGATGCTCAATATGATGATTCCCCGCCCCATCACCTCGTACCCCCTGCACAACTAAACGCCTGTTTCTGCCACCGTAAAAATCAAACAGCCGAACAGTCAATTATCATTTTCCTGAACGACTGAAAGGACACACGCGAGCGTACGGTCGTAACGATTATGACACACATCGGGTTTCGTAAGTGCGGCAGCGAAACAGCGCCCTGAGTACAGACATACACTCCAACCAATGGATTCAGTTGGGCGAATTACGACAAATACTCTTGACGCATGTCTCAGGCCTCCGTATTATTTCTCTATTTTTGTCGTCCTTTTGTCGCACATCTGAAAGAGAATGCTGGATCATCCTCGTTGCATTGCGGTCTGCGTTGCGGCGGAAGCTGCGTTGAAGTGGCGGGGAGGTATTGCCAAGAAGACCGAACCCTCGCGCCACGCTACGGACATGGCCCGCTTGATTAGATGCTCAAGATGCTCACGCTTGCGCACCTTGAGCATCTAATGGAAAGCCCTGAAAAAGAGCGGTTTCTGCAATTAGATGCTCAAGGTGCTCAAAGATGTGCAGCGCGCATTTCGACATCGCAAACTGCGCGGGAGGATTTCCACCAGGAAATACGCGGCTGTCATTCATGTGCGAATTGCGGGGGATACATCAGCCGGGTGCCCTCCGACACGGGCGGTTGGTAACACTCCTCCGGGGAGCAGGTCCGATCCGACCTGACTCAGGAATGTCCGGGATCCGGCGCAGTCACACTGCGGTATTTTCGGACGGACACCCTCTCGACTTGGTGTGTCGAATGATGTAACAAATCAAATAGAAATCGTTTGCGTGAAATCTCAAGTGGAAAGCTCCTGAAATGAAAATCGCTCTCGCTCAACTGAACCCCACAGTTGGGGATATCACCGGCAATTGTCGTCTCATCGTTGAAGCGACCGAGCGAGCTGTGGCGATGGGGGCAGACCTGGTGGTCTGTTCGGAACTGGTCATTTCAGGGTATCCCCCCAAGGACCTGCTGCTGCGCGAAGGGTTCGCTGCCGCCTGTGATCAGGCCGTCGAAAAGCTGGCCAGGCAAATTCCCGCGGGAGTGGGACTGATTGTCGGCCACCCAACCGAGTGGAATGTCCCGGCAGACCGAATTGCGAACGCCGCCAGTCTCCTGGAGAACGGCAAAGTCGTCGCCACGGTACAGAAGTCACTCCTTCCCAACTATGACGTCTTTGATGAGCGACGTTACTTCCGACCGACAGACCGGATTGCTCCCGTCACATTTCGCAGTCTGCGAATGGGTCTGCATATCTGTGAGGACGCCTGGTGGGGTGAGCGTGACACCTTCCACCATACAGACCCGATCAGCTACCCGGATCCAATCGCAGAACTGGCTGCCGGTGGGATTGATGTCCTGATTAATGTCTCGGCCAGCCCGTTTGAAGTGAACAAGGCTTCACGGCGCGAGGCAATCCTCAAACGGCATGTCAATCGGCACCAGGTCCCGTTTCTCTTCGTGAACGAAGTCGGTGGAAACGATGATCTGGTCTTCGATGGCAACAGCATTGTTCTGGACGCCCAGGGGCGAGTCGTTCAGCAACTGAAAGGGTTCGCGCCAGACCTGCAGTTGATCGACCTCGATCAGTTGGGCTCCCCCATCGCCGTGGAAGCGGCCCCCGTCCCGGCTCAACTGCTGGATGCGTTGATTCTGGGCCTGAAGGACTATATGCAGAAGTCGGGGTTCACCGGCTGTGTGCTTGGACTGTCCGGAGGGATTGACAGCACACTGGCAGCCTATATCGCTGCCGAGGCCTGTGGTGCGAGCAACGTACACGGAATCATGATGCCCAGCCGCTACAGCACCGGACACAGTGTCGATGACGCCGAAGCACTGGCCACGCGACTGGGAATCAATGCTGAAGTAGTTCCGATCGACGCAGTTCACAAGGCCTACGAATCTCTGGCGATCATCGGTGCGGATCTGGCTGCGGCCCCTGCTGGACTGGCCGATCAGAATCTTCAGGCCCGTATCCGCGGCGCAATCGTGATGGTGCGAAGCAATCACTATGGCTGGCTGCCGCTGGCGACAGGAAACAAGAGCGAACTGGCGGTCGGATATTGTACCCTCTACGGCGACATGGCCGGAGGCTTCGCCGTGCTGGCGGACCTGTTGAAGCGGGACGTTTACGCCGTCTGTCACTACATCAACGACGTTCGCGAAAAACGCGAAGTAATTCCCCGGAACGTGCTCGTCAAAGCCCCCAGTGCCGAACTGGCCCCGAATCAGTTCGATCAGGATTCGCTCCCCCCATATCCCATCTTGGACGGAATCCTCGAGGGCCTGATCGAGCGAGAGGAATCGGTGGCAACCGTGGGGAAATCCTTCCCGATCGAAACAGTCCGCTGGGTCGCAAAAAAACTCGACCGGAACGAATACAAGCGCCGTCAGATGCCGCCAGGAATCAAGCTTTCGGCCCGAGCCTTCGGCAGTGGCCGGCGCATGCCCATGGCGGCTCGCTTTGAGATCGAGTAATCCTCGGCGGCTATGTAGCGAGTCTTGATGGAGTATTACCACCATCCGCGAGACCACGAGGGATCGATGCCCGTAAACCACGACATTTCATCTGCGGATTCCAGTCGTCAGGCTCCCCCGGTGACGCGTCGTCACTGGCTGAAACGGGTGGCTGGGTCGTTCGTCGCTGGTACCGCGGGGGTCGGTTATTACTCCTTGCACGTGGAGCCGCACTGGATTGAAGTGGTTCATCGCCCGCTTCCCATCCGAGGTCTTCCCGCCGAGTTGGAGAATCGGACGCTGGTCCAGATCAGTGATGTTCACATCGGCCACGAGGTCGACGACCGATTTCTGATACAGGCGTTTCAACAGGTCTCGGAATGGGCTCCAGACCTCGTGGTGTTTACGGGTGACTTCCTGACGCTGCACCGGGACGGCAGCCTGCCGATCGAGAAGATGGAGCGTGTGCTGAAGCATTTTCCGCAGGGCAAACTCGCCACACTGGGAATCCTCGGCAACCACGATTATGGACACCAGTGGAACGATCTCTCTGCCGCCAGCGTCGTTGCTCGAATCGCAGAAGACGCCGGGATTCAGATTCTGCGAAACCGCTCGAAGTTTGTGAGGGGTCTGCAGATCGTTGGGTTTGATGATTACTGGGGTCCCAATTTCGGCGGACCGCGAGTCCTCGCCGACTCGGACTTCAGCCTGCCGACACTGATCCTGTGCCACAATCCAGACGTCGTCGATCTCCCCGTCTGGTATGACTATCGCGGCTGGATCCTGTCGGGACATACGCACGGTGGCCAAGTTAAGCCACCCTGGTTTGGCCCTCCGATCCTGCCGATCGGCAATAAGAGATATGCTGCTGGGGAAATTTCGCTCGAGGACGGTCGGCACCTCTATGTTAATCGAGCGCTGGGGCATAGTATGAGAGTCAGAATCAACGTCAGGCCTGAACTGACGGTCTTTCGACTGGTCAGAGAAGAATCGGCCTGATTCAGATATGTCGACGCGTCAGCCAGAAATCATGCGAGAAAAACATGTCGATTTCCCTCGAACTCTATAAGCCTCCGATTGTCGCTCCTTCGATGCTCAAATGCGATTTTGGTGACTTGAACCGCGAAATCGATCGACTGGTCTCCGCGGGGTCTCACTGGGTGCATTGGGACGTTATGGACGGGAATTTTGTCCCCAATCTAACCTATGGCGCCATGGTGATTGCGAGTGTCAGGGCCAGAACCAAAGCGTTCTTCGACGCGCATCTCATGATCAGCGATCCCGCCAAGTACCTCGATTACTACATCAAGGCGGGATGCGACGCGATCACCATCCATATTGAAGCCGTTCCAGACCCGTCAGACCTGCTGAAGCGAATCCGGGCCGCCGGACTGCAGTCAGGACTGGCGATCAATCCGGGAACTCCAGTGGCCCAGATCGAACCCTATCTCGCCGCATGTGATCTGGTGCTTGTGATGAGCGTTCAACCAGGATTCGGCGGTCAGAAGTTCATGCCCGAAGTGCTTGAGAAAGTCCGCACACTGCGAACGCTCGTGTCACCTCAGACGCTGATTTCGATCGATGGTGGAATTGCGGGCCCGACAATCGCATCTGCGGCTGAAGCAGGTTGTCAGATCTTTGTGGCAGGAAGTTCGATCTTCGATGAAACCGATTACCGATCGGCCATTGATCAATTGACGCAACTGGCAGCTGCAGCGACATCCCCTGCTCCGGAGAACAGCTAGGAACTTTCGCATCGTGTGCAGTTTGCGACAACCGCCAGACGGCCGCGATAGGAAGGAAGTCGCTATTTGACAAACTGGCCCTCGTCCTGACAGCGATCAGTTATCGGGACCAGGATTGATTCATTCACTAAGGGGGAACGACTGCTCTGATTGAGAGCTCAGTAACCGAGGGTGGCCTTCGTGGCTCAGGCCGCCTTCGCGGAGGGAAACGCCGATTGCGGGGAATTTCGACCGGCAAGACGCTCGGCTTCTTCATTTATCTCGTCCATCGCCTGTTGAGCAGCGGCGACATATTGGGTCAGTTCAGAACGTGGGGTGTCCTGGGGAATCGAGACAGGACGGCCGGTAATCAGGTAGATCGTCGTGAAGGGCATAGGAATGACGAGATCCGTCCAGCTCCCTTTCACTCGCCACCCGTTTTTGACGACGAATGCTCCCGGCAAAAGTCGACGTCCGGTTTGAGAGGCGATGAACGCGACACCAGGTTTCATGACGCGACGGGGTCCACGAGGTCCATCAGGAGTGACGATAATATGCTTACCTGCAGTATCGGTCAGCAATTGTCTCAGTGCTTCAACACCACCTCGTCGGCTCGACCCTCGCACGGTCGTGTAGTCCATCCAGGCCATGGCGTCAGCCAGGTAGGAACCGTCCTGATGCTGGCTGACGAGACAGCAGCATCGCTTCCGCAGCCATTTGGGGGCCGCGAATGTTGGCAGCAGCAGGGCATCGTGCCAGACACTCAGCACAAAGTGTTCATCATTGACCGTTGGATCCATGCGTTGTTCGAGAACATCGCCCAGGAACTTTTTACGGCATGTCCAGAAGAGGAGACGGAAGGTCGCCACAGCGGTAAATGCGGCAAATTTGGTTAACCAGCGACTTCGAATCTTCACTTGAGGAGCTCCATCGATTCGCAAGGCCGTTCCCTACTCGGGGACCCTGCGTTGTCGACATCCTTGTAAACAACTTGACTTTGCGAAAGTAACGATCCTACGCGGTCAGCAGAGCAGTAGAAGGAGATCCCCTGCAACGTGGTTTACTGACCCCGTCATAAGACCGAACTCTGCCACTCTGACCGCGAGCAAAATCGTGCGGGGAAATCTAGAGGAATTCGCGCGGATGGGAAATGTCAATCTGCTCAATCGTGGTTCCCCTGTTTCCACAACAGCCACCATCTGAAATGATTACCACGCAGATCCTTCCGCAAGGGGGATCCATGCGATATAGAGACATCACGAGCGATGACTCTTTCAGCATATTTTTGACTGTTTAAGGTGAACTCAATGACTCTGCAACTTTCGCGTCGCGGCTTCCTTTCGGCATCCGCAGGCCTGCTCGCGACGGCAACCGCCTCCTCAATGACGCGCGGTCTCCTGGCCGCTGACGGCAAGGCTCCGCTCTACAAGATCTCGCTGGCTCAATGGTCCTTGCATCGTACATTCTTCGACAAGAAGGCCGATCCGCTGGACTTCGCCAAGATCAGCAAGACCGAATTCGGGATCGACGGGATCGAATACGTCAACCAGTTCTTCAAGGACAAGGCGACCGACACGAAGTACCTGGGCGAACTCAAGAAGCGTGCTGACGATCATGGCGTGACCAGCGTGCTGATTATGTGCGACGGCGAAGGAGCATTGGGCGATCCCGACGAGAAGCGCCGACTTGAAGCGGTCGACAACCACAAGAAGTGGGTCGAAGCCGCCAAGTTCCTGGGTTGCCATTCCATCCGCGTCAACGCTCAGTCGAGCGGAAGTTACTGGGAGCAGATGAAGCTCGCCGCCGACGGACTGCGACGCCTGAGCGAGTTCGGCGCTACGCACCAGATCGGGGTGATCGTTGAAAACCATGGTGGACTTTCGTCAAACGGCACCTGGTTGTCATCGACGATTCACACGGTCAACAACCCGAACTGCGGTACGTTGCCCGACTTTGGCAACTTCCGGGTTGCCAACAACGTCAACTACGACCGCTACAAGGGAACGGAAGAACTGATGCCGTTCGCCAAAGGGGTCAGTGCCAAGTCCCATGAGTTCGATGAAGCGGGCAACGAAACGAAGACCGACTACCGCCGTATGATTCCGATCGTACTGTCCTACGGATATCGCGGCTGGATCGGGATTGAATACGAAGGCTCAAAGCACAGCGAAGTCGAAGGGATCAAGCTGACGAAGAAGCTGCTCGAAACCGTGCACAACGAAATCGCCTCGTGAGGCATTTCGGTCCCTTCTCACGCTGAGAAGACCAGCTCACCCATGCGAGCAGTGTCTGACTTCGGTCAGACACTGCTCGTTTGCCTGCCCGGCGATGGTCGGAACGACTGCCCTACCAGCGTGCGGGTCAGACCCGTTGAAAACCTCCCTCCCACTAGGGGAGAGGCGACTCCTGATGCACGACACTCGGGACGTCGACAGAGCCCTGGAAACACGACGGAACAGGGGGCCAGAACTGGCTGTTCTTTTCAATGAATTCGGCTCCCCAGCGGTAGTGGTCGAACAATCCCGTCGTATCACGACTGAGTAGCCGATAAGCAGCGTAGATCGCCTCAATCGTGGCGAGTCCCCCTTCGGGATTATCGAGAACCTTTGACGATCTCGGGTAAGCCGTAACCAGAGGAGGAAGCGTTCGTACCGGAACGGTGGCTGCGAGCCGCTCCATGGGTTCCACCCAGCGCCAAGTCCCGTCCAGAACCAGTAAGCCGCAATCCCGGTCGGCATCGCTCAGGAGAGGCCCCCCTAACCCCAGTCGAATGTAACCGGGCAGTGCAGGTGGAGTACGGGGATGCTTGTAGAACTGAAACTGTCCCCCCGCGCGGAGGGGATGAACAGTGCATTTCGAGCGGCGTTCTCGGGGATGAACAACGATTATTGTTTGTGGCGGCGTCATGAGGTGCAGGATCGATTAAGCAAGCTCAGGGGTCAAGTCTGCGACTGGATCCCACCCAAGCCCATCGTCATCACTCAGTCACAGCGATGAACGTACTACCAAAGGAGAACCGTTTCTCAAACCCGCGCGGAGGGGATGGTTCCATTCGAACAGGGCTCGGGCGACTGCCCAAGGATCAGGACAGGCTTCATAATTCGCGCCGAAATCAGCATAATTGCAGGCATTCCTCTATTGGCGGCGGCAGTTTTCATGCAGAACTTGATCGTTTTTTGCCAGCGATGCCTCTCGTGGGTAGAACCCCACGCCGAGTTGTGCCCCGACTGTGGCACAACCATAACTCTCGACCAGCCCGATCTGGAGCCGGACTTACTCGACAGGATCATCGGTACGCCACTCATGTTGGTGGGACCGGTCCGTGTCGAACGTCCCCGTCTGCCGAACTATGGTGATCTTGTGGGGACCAGCGAAGGTATGATGTTCCTGCCCCGATTGCATCGGCGCCTGAATGGGGCGTGGGAAGGGGTGACATCCCACCGCGTCCCCGGTTGGTGGCCTTTCCGCGGTGAGCAATCAAATAACCGCTTTCTGGATTGGCTTCGTCGTCCGGCGAATGCTCAACTGGCCGAACCGACCCAGGGCGAAGCTCGCTTCCTGACGGGGTCTCTCTCACAGCGACTGATGGATTCCCCAGGAGCCTTTTTCATTGAACGACGATTCATTCGTGCCATGACCTGTCGGCGAAAGGGGGTCAGACTGGAACGCTCGCCCTATCGAAGCATCACGCTCTTTGACGAATCCCCAGACATGACGCTGCCCGCAGCTCTGGAATTGCTGGAAACTCAAGCAGGCAGGATGGAAGCTCACAAGTAATGACGAGTTTACAGCCGTCGCTCGGCAGGACACCTCATTCATAGCTCAGAATGGGGATCACCGACGTTTGCAGTTCGCCTGCGGTGACGTGGACCTGCCGTTGACGGTCGACATACACATCGACTTCGCTCCGAATACCGAACTCGGGCAGATAAATGCCCGGTTCAATGGAGAAGCAGCATCCAGGAAGGATCAGGCGAGTCTCATGCGTCTCAAGATTGTCGATATTGGCCCCGTTGCCATGTGTCTCCTGACCGATGCTATGTCCGGTTCGATGAACGAAGTACGGGCCATATCCCGCCAGCTCAATCACGCCTCGCGCGGCGTCGTCGACTTCATAACCCTGCAACTTCTGACCCGCGGCAAAACGGTCCCGCACGAGCTGAATCGCGGCATCCCGCGCCGCAGCGACGATTTTGAAGATGGACTCATATTGCACAGGAACCGACGTCCCGACAAAACCGACACGGGTCAGGTCGCTGTAAACCGCACGCGGACGGTCGAGCTTCGCCCAGAGGTCAACCAGAACGAAATCCCCTTCCCGGATCGGTGCCGAACCGGTCTCGTAGTGAGGGTCACCGCTGTGAGCGTTGACTCCCACAATCGGCGGATGATAGGTCGTCAGGCCGTGCTGGGAAAAGTGATCCATGATCACGTCCCGGACCGCTCCCTCGGTTGTCTCACCACGAGTGCGAACTTCGCCAGCGATGAATTTCCAGGCCTTTGCAAACGCAGAATCCGTGTGCTGTCCCGCCTCCAGATGCATGGCCCACTGGTCATCATCCCAGACGGCTTCGAAGAGCTGAATCAGGTCTCCCGAAGGGACGACCTCGCAGCCGTTGGACGTCACGAGTTCGACCGTGCCTGCATCCACGCGCGAGATGTAGGGATTCCCGTTACGCGGAGAATATTCCATCGCAACCCGGGATCGTCCTGCAATCAGGCTGGTAACCCCCGCTTCGAATTCCTGCCACTTCAGATAAATCTGCTTTTCGCCCGGCAGGTGATCCAGCGCACCGGTCTCGATGCGATGAACGAGTTTTACAGGCTCGCCCTGAGCCGGGATGAAGTACATCCAGCGTCGAGAGCCAACAGGCCCGTCCTCGAACTGAAGAATGCGGCGGGCAAGAATATTGCTGCCACGAAAGTCATACAGCAGCCACCCATCGAGTTGGCTTTCACGAACGGCAGACTGAATCGCGGCCAGGTCGAACATGATTCTTTTCGCCAGCAGGATCAGCCCGTGAAAGGGCACCCTGCTTTCATATTAATTGGTCGGGGTAGCAGTCGATTTGGTTTTGGACGGCTTGGCGGGGGGTGCGAAACCTCCCAACCCTCGCTTCACCGATTGAACGAATTCGGGGTCGAGACTATCGATAAACGATTGTGCTTTGACCGCATGTGCTGGCAGTTGATCCACTTTTTCCGCGGGGACATCTTTCCGGCACATCAGAGCATAAGCAACGATCTTTTCCTTTGCGGAACGGGTATCCCACGGATAGTTGCCATAGTCGTTCTTCAGCCGTTCCAGGGGAACCCAATCCTTCCAGCGTGCCAGATCAACGACGACCATGTCAGCAAATTCAGGGCGGTCCAGAAAACGCCGCATCGCCGCTTTCAGCGTCTCTTCACCAAACTGACGACGGCGGTAGTCCCACAAGAAGATGAGCGTCGTCCGCAATGCATCCAGATCAGCAATACGAGGGTCATCCGGGGACAACTCGTCCTCGAGAGAGCCGAGCTTGCGTTCGATCAATTCCCGCAGTCCCGGCTCACCTCGCAGCAGCAGGTATCCCCCCATCATTCCCTCGATCCCGATCCGATTCTGCGTAGGATCGATGGGTGCCATGATGCGCTGATGCAGATAGTCGGCGTCTTCGTCATTTCCGCACAGGCCGAGCAACATCCCATAGAAAGCTCGTCGCACAATGAGCTGGGGATTGGGATCTTCAAGCCATTTTCTGACTTGGGAACGCGAAATCTTCGGTGCGAGCAATTCGACGTCTTCGTACTTTGCCTGAGCAAATTCCGAGAACGCATCATTCGAGATCACATTATTCTCGTGATCCAGAAATTTGAGAAAGTATTCCAACCGCTCGACCTGCGGTTGTTCATGCGAAGGGGCTTTACGAATGTAATCATATTCGCTGCCCAGTTCGTCCATCTCGATCGGCAGCGACCATTCCATCTGGTCGTCTTTAAGCTGCCCCATCAACAGGAAGAGGTCTCCCTCTTTGGCAGTCAGTCCGAAAGGTGTCACGATCTTCGGCGCGAGCTTCGTCTTTTGCGAATCGCGGATCGCTTTCAGGACTTCGAAAGTGGTTTTCTGCATGGAAAGTTCCTCACCATTTTCGGAGTTGAGGAACTTCACCACACAAGCCGAATCGGACTCCGCCAGCTTTTCGCTCAGCGTGGAATCCGTCGGCGGACAATAAGGGCAGGCGTGAGCCATCAATACGGCCGTTGCCGTAATGGTGGTCGCAACTACCATGAGTACGAACTGCCGAGTCCGTGGCATTTTAACTCTCACTCGAGAAGGCTCGTCATGGAGCCAGTTCAGCAGCACTACGGGGCCTGTAACGCCGAATTCCGAACGACTGTCACATCCATTCAATCGTCATACCCGGTTCCCCGAAGCGTGGTTTGTCGCTGCAGAAGAAGCCGTCGCTACTTGAGCAGGAAGAACCGCTTGGCCTCATTGACAGTTTTGGGGTCCTTCTTTTCCAGCTCTTCCAGACACTTCTGCCCTTTGATGACGTGTGCGGGCAGTTCAGCGACTGTGGTCTTTTCGCTGGAAGGTTCCGAGGCGCCAGCATTCGAATCGGGTGTTTCCGTTTTCGCTTCGCCCAGGTCTTTGGTGCTCGACAACATATAGCGGACAATTGCCCGTTTGACCGAGGGGAAGCTCGTCTCGTCGTCGTAGATGACCATCAGTTTGTCCTGCACGGACCAATCCTTCATGCGGGACAGGTCAGCGATGACGAGATCCGCCAGTTCGGGTCGATCGAGCAGGAGGCGTGTCGCTTGCCGCAATCGTTCAATGGAGATTTTCCCATCGCCGTACTGCCACATGAAGCGGATCGCCTGGATCGCCGCATAGGTTTCACTGAACGGGGCACTCATATTAATGAGCTTTTCTTTTTCGATCAGATCCAGCCCTTTTTCCCCCGTGAGCAAGAGGTAGCCCCCCATGATCCCGTCGATCCCGAGCCGGAAGTCATCCGTCGGTTCGAGGATCCGGGATTGCATCAGCTTGACATCTTCGTCATTACCACAAAGCCCCAGCATCATGCCATACAGCCCTAATCGACCTGGCGAAACATCTTTCGAGGTCAGCCATTTTCGCAGCTTTTCGCGGGGGAATTCATCCGAAAGTTTGGCAACGTCAGCATAGGCGGCATTCGCAAATTCGCCGAACGCATCATCACCAATCATCTTGTCTTCGGACTCGAGGTACTTGAGGAAATACTTCAATCGCTCGCCAGCAGCCACTGTCGGCTTGGGAGAATTCCGCATGTACTCGTAGGCGACCTTGGAGACCTCGAGCGGGCTGCCCCACTCGATGGCCGAGTCGACTTTTGTGCCGAACAGCATGAACTGATCACCGGGCTTCGCCGTTCGGTAACGAATCAGAGAGATGGGCGAACCTGGAGCCAGTTTCCCCCCTTCAGCCTGGTGGACGACTTCGATGACCTCAAGTTCCGTGGTTCCCGCGTCGGAAAGATTGGCAGGTCGGCCGCCGGTCCATTTGGCCAGCACCACAGCATCGGCCTGAGCAACTTGCTCAGACAAGGTCAGAGAGGGCGCCGCGCAAAACGGACAGGACATCGCCAAATCGGACAGCATGAAAATCGCTGCCGCCAGTGCCAGTACCGTGGAACACTTCAATAACCGAAATCGACTCATTATCAGATCTCCTCCAGGGAGAAGTCGCAAAGGGAATGACAACTCAACCATTCAGGGAATGGTATCAGAAAAGGGACCAAGTATCGCAAGTTCAGAGAATTTTGAGCTGCTGGTCCCGCAAAAAACCGCCGTAAATAATTGCGGCTGACCGTCGCAACGAGGAATGCCGATCGCCGTAAAAGTTTGGAAGAGACAACGGACACTTTGTGAACAGGACAATCAGCCGCCGCGCAATCTTCGGACAGCTCCCCTCGTCCCGGCGAGGAGAACTGCTTCCACTGTCGAGCTGTTCCCGGTTCGGGGGCCAGACCGCGTCATCAACTCGTGAGGATGTCAGAGACGACTCGCGCCGATCGACCATCGGTGATCTGCTGCTCACGGCCATTGAACTGGTAGAGCAATTTCGAATGATCGATCCCCAATTGACGAAGGATTGTCGCTTGAAAATCGTTAGGCGTCACCACATTGACCGAAGCGCGGTGCCCGACCTCGTCGGTCTCTCCGTAGGCCATCCCCGGCTTGAAGCCGCCACCGGCGAGCCAGATCGAGAATCCCTGTCCGTTGTGGTCTCGACCATTCCCTTCGCTCAATTCTCCTTCGCTCACGGGCAGCCGGCCGATTTCTCCACCCCAATGCACGATCGTGGAATCGAGCATCCCTCGTTGTTTGAGATCCTTGACGAGCGCCGCAGCAGGCTGGTCCGTTCGCTTACAGACAGCCGGCAGGCCCTTGCGGATATCGGTGTGATTGTCCCATGGCTGTCCGTCGAGGAAGAGTTGTACGAAACGCACGCCGCGCTCTACCAGTCGTCGAGCGATAAGACATCGAGTCCCGTATTCACGGGAATGCGGTTGATCCAGGCCGTACAGCTTGTGGATGTGTTCTGGTTCCTGAGAAATATCCAGTGCTTCCTTGGCTTCGGTCTGCATGGCGGCGGCCAGTTCATAGCTGGCAATACGCGCTTCCAGATCCGATTCCCCCGGATGCTGTTCCAGATGTCGCTGATTGAGACGAGCCAGGAAGTCCAGATTCTGACGCTGCAGTGGCCCGCGAAGTCGGGGTGGCGGGTCGAGGTTAAAGATTCGTGGCTCCTCGGCCCGTAGTACGGTACCTTGGAACAGTGGAGGCATGAATCCGCTCGACCAGTTCAATGTTCCGTCGACGGGGTGACCACCCGGATCAGCCAGAACCAGGTAAGCGGGCAGGTTCTGGTTCTCACTGCCCAGACCGTATGCGATCCAGCTTCCCAGCGTGGGACGTCCCGTCACCGCGGGAATGCCGCCGTGGAAGTAACGAATCGAAACTTCGTGGCCATTGTGTCCCGTATGCATTGAGCGAACAACGCAGATATCGTCCACAATATCAGCGGTGTGCGGAAGGAGTTCCGAGACCTCGGTCCCGCATTGTCCGTGGGCACTGAACTTCCAGGGGCTGCCGAACAGCTTCTTACTGGCACGATTAACAAAGCTGAACACAACCTCGCCGTTATAGTCCTGACCGTGATGCTTGCTGAGTTCGGGTTTGGGATCCAGCAAGTCCATGTGAGCCGGCCCCCCGTGCATGAACATGGAAATCATCGCAGTCGCACGCGGAGCTGCCTGCGGTGCCCGACGCTTCAGGTCGTTGATCTGGTGCTCGGCCGGTTTGCCGGGAGGTGCGGCCAGCAATCCCTGATCTCGGAGCAGCGATGCGAGAGCGAAACTGCCAATCCCAAAGGCGTTGGTCGCCAGAAACTGCCTTCGGGTCCCATTCAAACCATTCGTGGGAAAGTTCATTGTCATACGGGCCTCACTTTGGCGTATTCGTTTCGCAAGCACGGGAGGGAAAAACGGGAATCGCAATGACTGGCGTTACTCCGTCACAACGGGACATTCTCAGCAGAAGGACACGTCGATCGGCAGCGTTTCCTCAGCGGGGCTCTGCGGCGCCTCGCGACAGGTGACCAAATTCTCTCAATCGATGTACAGGAATTCGTTGCTGCTCAGAATCTGCTGGCACAGGCTCGAAAGCGCAATCGACTCGTGATCACCCGCCGCCGAACTGGCTCTGAGCGTCTGGAGTTGCTGTTCCATGAACTGACATGACATCTCCAGCTCCTCGGGGGTGATCGGGCGACAGTAGGCCAATCGCCATGCACAGGCGATCTGTTGTGGAATCGACGTCGTGATTGGACCATGGAAGTCAGCCGCCGAGTCCCACCGTCCGAGTTCTGCTCCCGCTGCATCGGTGAGTTGCAATTTGACACCCCACTCGAAGGAATCGCTCGTCACGGTCTCGATGCAATCGGTTACGAAGTCGAGAATCTCTCCCTGCTGCACTTCGATCTTGGGGACATTCGTTTCGACACTGTTTGTCTTGGCGGTCCAGGTGCCAACCAGGCCTCTCTGATTCGAGACAACGCGAGCCCGCACACCATCACCTGCGTCGGAATGGTGTCGAAGCGATCCCCCCAGCGAGACGATCCCGGATTGAGGAGCGGTCCAGCGGCGAATGACCGCTCGCTGAGTGTCATCACCCGGATGGCCTCCCGCAGTGTGAATCAGTGCGTAGCCCGCGACCGGATCAGGGAATACCGGCCCGGCTTGCCATTGTTGACCGGTCCAGTGAGACAATGGCTGGAAACGGACCGAGGCGAGTGATCCTGCTCCCTCTTGGGCCGGCACGTCGACCGCTCCAATCCCATACTGCCAGGCGGCCGACCGGCTCGGGAATTGCGTCTCGAACCGGGCCGTCAGTTCACGATCCAGATCCACCGATGATTCCGTCCGCAGACGTTTGGCGAGATGTTCGGCCTGTTTCAAAGTGAAATCGCCGTTCATCAGCATCAGCGACTGCAAGGCGACAGTACTGTTCGTGCGTCGTTCGCAGTTAATGGACATCACAGGCG
Organism: Schlesneria sp. DSM 10557; assembly: GCF_041860085.1. Taxonomy (NCBI): domain Bacteria; kingdom Pseudomonadati; phylum Planctomycetota; class Planctomycetia; order Planctomycetales; family Planctomycetaceae; genus Schlesneria; species Schlesneria sp. DSM 10557. Next base: position 5,501,254 of record NZ_CP124747.1, on the reverse strand, counting down.
CGTCGAACGCCGTTAACAGCGATACCGGTTTGCTGCGGCGTGCCTGGATATACACGCTGCGACGTGGTGAATCGTCTTTCACATGCACCTGACCAGCAAAGTCTTCCATCACTTCGACGGAGGGACCGAACTGAGTCGTATCGATTCGCCCGCAGGTCGCGAGCATTCGATCCCGAACGATCTCTGCTTCCAGTCGTCGGACACTGTACCGCGAATAAAGCGATCCGTCCGAGTCCAGATTTGCGGCTCGCTGATCAAGCCGGCGTGAGGACTGGCGATAGACCGATGACATCATAATCAGCTTGTGCATCCGCTTCAGGCTCCAGCCCTGTCGGACAAGTTCATCGGCAAGCCAGTCAAGTAATTCAGGATGCGTCGGTCGACTTCCCAGAATGCCAAACTCGCCAGGGGTATCAACAATCCCCCGTCCAAAGTGATGCAGCCAGATCCGGTTCGCCAGCACTCGACCTACGAGAGGATGTTTTCCGTTAACCAGGTGTTGAGCCCAGGCAAGTCGGCGTCCCGAAGAGGGAAGAGACTCTGCCTTATCAACGATCTCGAAACGCTCGCCATCCGGAGCTGCAATGGTCAGGTCGCCGGGCTTTACCGGTGTCGTGGGCTGACGATAGTCACCCCGGTGAAAGAGGTGCGTCACGGGCAATTCACCTGCCGGCTCGGTCAGTACACTGATAAAGTCTTCAACCGGCTTCTCAGCCCGCTTGGCCTGAATGACGGCCATATCTTTTTTTAGCTCTTCCGCCGCATCATTATTGAACTGGTAGAGAACACCCGGATTGACATTCAGCCCCGGATTCGTGGCAACCAGTTGTTTCTGCTCATCAGTCTTCTTGTCATCGGGAGTTTTGAACGCCGTCCGAAGCGCGTCTCGCTGATCCTCAGGGAATTTCTCCAGTGCTTTTTCAAAGGCCTCGGCAACCATTCTGGCCTGCTTCTCGTTGTAGACGGCCTGAAGCTTATTCGCCTCGGCATCGATTTCGGCTGCCTTAGCGCGATCGGCATCGGTGTAAAGCGAGACAACCCGGCTTCTCGGAGCGATCCAGTTTTTGACATTCAGAGCGGGCTCAAAGATCGCCCGCAGACGGAAATAGTCTGCTTGCGGAATCGGGTCATAGCGATGATCGTGACATTGTGCGCAGCCAACACTCATCCCCAACAGGGATGTCGAAACGATCTTGATGGTATCGGCCATCACGAGATTGCGAGATTCGTCGGTGTTCCCCTGTCCGCTGGCAGTCGGGTCTGCGGCCATTCGCAGGAAGCCGGTGGCCACCAGGGTGGAAATCGACTCTGGTGACATGTTCTGGTAAGGAGGACGAACGAGTTCGTCTCCTGCCAGTTGTTCAATGATGAATTGATTAAGAGGCTTATCTTCGTTCAGCGACTTAATGACATAGTCACGGTATTTGTAGATATAGGGTCGAACGGTATCGGTATTACCGTCCCCTTCCGAGTCGGCATAGCCGGCCACATCCAGCCAGTGCCGTCCCCAACGCTCACCGTAGTGCTTGGAAGCGAGCAGTCGTTCGAGCATCGCTTCATAAGCGCTTGGCGACTCGTCTTCCAGAAACGCCTTCGTCTCTTCCAGGGAAGGGGGAAGTCCGATCAGATCGAAATAGGCACGCTTCAACAGTGTGAACCGATCCGTCTCGGGATTGACGCTCAAGTCCTGTTCTTCGAGCTTCGCCAGAATGAAGGCATCGATCGGTGTACGAACCAGATCTCCCCCTTTTACCGGGGGGACTTCGGGTCTCTGAAGCGGTTGAAACGCCCAGTAAGATCGCTCTTCGCTGGTGATTCCGATGCCAGGATCCAGCTTGAGTGGTTCATCGCGAGACGTGGGTGCTCCTGCGGCAATCCACTGTTCGATGATACGGATTTTTTCTGCGGGAACCTTCTTTTCACCGGGCGGCATCTCACCCGAGACGATCTTCTGAAGGACAAGGCTGTCTGACGGTGCGCCGGGAGTCAGGGCAGAACCGCTCTCCCCACCCGCAACGATAAACCGCCGCAAACGAAGATCGAGACCGCCGGACAGTTCGGCCTCTCCGCCGTGACAATCCAGGCAGTACGCCTTCAAGACGGGGCGCACGTCCTTTTCAAAGACCAGTTGCTCAGTCACCGGTGCGGCTGCTGCGGTGGAATCGGCCGCGACCGAAAATTGACTGAACAGGGCGAGCAGTGCGGAACCTGCCAGAAGGCCCGTTCCAACATTCGAAAGGGAACGAAATCTTTTCATGCGTCGCTCGGCGAAGGAAGGAATTTGACCGTCAGGGCCTTCGACTGTTTCGGTGAAGGCTTAACGTCTGCGCACAGGCGGGTTGTTCAGCATCGGAAGAGACTCGTGAACCTCTGAATTTTCACGACTCAACCTCCTCAAAGGCAGGTCATCGGGCAGGCGTGTCTATTTTCAACAAGTTTACGCATCAAAGCAAGGTGAGAGCCGGATTTGACTCGCAAATCTGGTCACGTCAGATCGCGTCGATCCCGAAGCTTGATCTTGCCAAGATCGGTAATCACACGAAGATAGCGGGTCTCAACTTTCGTGAAAACAACGAATCAGGATCCAGGAAGGAGCGACGTAGCATGGCAGGCTCAATGGCCATTGTTCTGGCGGCGGGAAAGAGCACACGGATGAAGTCGGCACTCCCGAAAGTGCTTCATAACGTCTGCGGTCGCCCGATGATCGAATACGTCCTGGACGCAGCCCGGTCCGCCGGCGTCACCCGAATCGTGGCAATCGTCGGCCATGAAGCAGAAAAAGTACGAGGTGCCCTCTCGTATCACTCTGACGTCGAATTCGCGTTGCAGTCGGAACAAAAAGGGACCGGTCATGCGGTGATGATGTGCCGAGAACAACTCCGCTCGCACGATGGCCCTGTGCTGGTTCTCGCCGGTGACACTCCCCTGCTGAAGAAAGAGTCGCTCGCTCAGCTTCTCGAGATTCAGCAGGCGCAGCAGGCTGCCTGCGTGATTGGAACGGCCGTGACCCAGGCCAACTTCGGACTGGGACGTGTGATCCGTGGTTCCGGTAACACCTTCGAGAAGATCGTCGAAGAAAAGGATGCAACCCCCGACGAGAAGAAGGTTCAGGAGATTAATACCGGCTGTTACGCGTTTGACGGGCAAGCCCTGCTCGCTTCGCTGGAACAGATTCAACCCAACAACAGTCAGGCGGAGTACTACCTCACAGATTGCCCGCGCGTTCTGAAGGAGCAGGGACGCACCGTCGTAGCTCTTGAGGCATTCGACATGGTGGAAGCACTCGGGGTCAACACGCGGGAACAGCTTTCCCAAGTCACTCGAACGCTGCAGCAATCCGCCATGTCACGCTGGATGGTCAACGGAACCACCATCGTCATGCCCGATCAGACCTTCATCGATCCCCAGGTACAAATTGGCGTCGATACCATTATCGAACCATTCACGCACATCACAGGCTCCGTCGTGATTGGCGACAACTGTCGGATTGGACCTCACGTTATCCTGGAAGGACCACTGAATATCGCAGCAGGGACCACGGTGGGCCCCTTCAAACATCTCCGCAAGTCGTGAACCGCCCCGATGGAGTTAGTGACCAATCCTGTTGTGCAGAAGCGGGGCATATTCCAGTCGGACCTTACATGCTCAAGGCCACAACGTGAACAACGAGCAGCGTCATAATACTCGACATGAGCATCTCAACCTGGAAGCTCACGAGCGGGAACTACGACACGCATTAAATAAGGCCATTCGCTGGCAGAGAGAGCGAGATCAAGCGATCACGCTCGCTGCTCGTGTCTGTGTCGCTGGGTCCATTCCTTCGATTTTGTGGTCACTCGCAGTGCAATCGACATCGGCAATGTCACTGGATATGGGACACTGGATTTCCGTCCTTTTTTGCGTAGCTTCGATCGCCATGATGGCAGCCGCAGCCGGTGTCATTAGCGGCTTCTTGGCTGCCTGGTGGTTCAACAACACCCTGTTTCCGATTCCCCCTGTGGCAATCGCCCTGGCCCTCCTGTGCGATGCCGTTCTGTTTTGCTGGGTACTCAGAATATCTTTGTAAAAACGGAGTCGCCAGATCTTGCCCGCCAGACAACTTGCGCAATCCCATCGAGCAAGGATTGCTCAAGCAAAAATTCTCTCCGGAATATCGAGATGGTTCCTCATTTCGATGAACTTCCAAGCCTCTGTGAACCTGCCACCCCTGTGGCGATTGCTCGCGCGTTGGACCGTTCAAAGTCCAGTAGAAACTGCTTCCTTCGCAGTCCACCCCCATAGCCTCCCAGCCCCCCATCCTTGTTGATCACACGATGACAAGGGATCAGGATTGCGATCCGATTGAGTCCGTTGGCACGACCGACCGCACGGACGGCACCTGCATCCCCCAATGTCGTCGCAAGCTCCTGATAGGATCTGGTCTCGCCGTAGGGAATTCTCTGAAGTTCGTTCCAGACGCGTCTCTGAAAATCGGTGCCGGGGTACACCAGCGGTACCGTAAACTTGACTAAACGCCCTTCAAAATAGGCATCCAGTTCTTGCTGCACTTGCTCGAGATGGACATTCATTCCCGGGACCACAGGAGACTGAAACGAATTCCGTATGGTTTCGAACTGAGCCTCCAGCATCCGTCGGTCAGTGAACTCCAGTAGACAAAGACCGTCATCAGTAGCACCAGCAATGAGGGGCCCAAGGGGACTGGTCAGCCACGCCAGCAAGACAACGGGGCGATTGAGGCTCTTTCCCGGCGGACACGCGAAGGTCTGCCCGAATGCCTCCCGAAAACCGCTCAACGATTCGTACCCGCTGTCGTAAGCGGCACCGTCAAGAGACTCGCCGTTACGAATCCCGGTGAAGGCGTTCGTCAGTCGCCGCGCCCGGGAATATGCTTGGAATGTCATCCCGTAGTTCCGCAGGAAGTGGCGTCGTGCGGTCGCCGGATCCAGGCCTCGACTCCGGAGATCACTTTCCGTAATTCGGCGTCCGGGGTCCGCGTCGATCTCTGCCAGCAGAGCTGCGGCCCAATCCGGTTGATTCACTTCCGCCATTGGTCGGCATCGCTTGCAGGGCCTGTACCCGGCAAACAGTGCCTTTGCGACGGACGGAAAATACTCAACATTTCTGGGAAGGGGACTGCGAGCAGGACACGTCGGTCGGCAGAAGATTCCCGTGGTTCGAACTCCGAGAAAAAACAGACCGTCATACGAGGCATCTCGATTGAGGTAGGCCTGCTCCATCTCCGCAACAGGTGGCAATGTGCTCATGAATAACTCGACTTCCGATGAGACCAAGATTCGTTCCCTCCCCACTGAAAACCCTTAAAGGACATCGGGGTTGTGTGCAGCGGGTATAGTTTGTGGTCCCTTCCTGCTGCCACCGAAGTTCGGGCGCGGTCATCCTTCTTTCAGAAGTGACCTCGATATGCGTTCGCGGTCCACCAAAAGGACGGACGGAAGCGAACCGATGTTTGCCCTTCCAGCGTGAAGGGCAAAATCAGATCTCTTCCGTCACGTTAATCGGAACAGATTCTACAGCAATGGGGCGATCTGACGTCCGCTACGAGACAGTCTGTTTGCCCCATTGTCCGGTCGAGCGGGAGTTACTTAGCGGCAACGGGAGTGGAAAGTCCCGGTGCAGCAATGAACTTCAGAACTTCGGTCGAATCATCGTAGTTCCAGATTCGGACTTGTCCGTCATGGCTACCACTGGCCACCCGTTTCGAAGGAGCGTGATAGCTGGCAGAGTAGACCCAGTCTTCATGAGGACCGAATTGTTTGACTTGGGCACCCGTGGTCAGGTTGTGCTGGCGAGCCAGTTTATCGGCGCTACCGCTCAATGCCGTTCCGTCACCCTGCATGGTGATTCGGAAGACTTCACCCCCCTGTGCGATTTCACGAGCCTGTTTGGCATCAGCCGCAGTCCAGACCCGGATCCGATTGTCACGACCACTGGTCGCAACGGAAGCTCCATCGGGAAGGAAGCCAACTCCATAGACAGGTTGAGCGTGTCCGTTGAACGTGGCCTGCGATTCACCGGTGGTGCTGTCAAAGACTTTCGATGTCTTATCACGGCTGGCGGTTGCAATCCGCTTTCCATCTGGCGACCAGGCCACATCCAGAACCCAGTCGGCGTGATCTTCGATCAGTTTCTGCTGCTGGCGGGTTGCCACGTCAAACAGGCGCACCGAGCGATCGGCACAGGCTGCGGCCAGTCGCGTTCCGTCCGGGCTGAATGCGACCGAAAAAACTTCGTCATCGGTTGTGAACAGGTCAGCCACGAGCGAACCATCCGCGACATTGAACAGCTTGACCTCACCCATTTGACCGGGTGTTCCGGCGGCCACAGCAAGGGTCGATCCATCGCTGGAGAATTCAAAATCGTGAGGACGTTCTGCCAGGTTCTTGATTCGACGAACAAGCTGACCATCCGCGGGATTCCAGAGCAGCACTTCACGGTAACCGGATGTCGCGAGCAAGTTCCCATCGGGGCTGAACGCGATCGCCATCACCGGCACTGACACGCGATACGATTCAGGAGGCATCGGCTGAACCAGCTTGGGCATGATCGTGATGAGTGTCGAAGTCGGTGCGATCCCTGCGTCGAGGCGGGCCCCGGTTTCGATCCATTTCTTAACAATCGCAATCTGCTCAGGCAGCAGTGGATCGGCGTCCTTGGGCATCGAATGATCTTCGATCATGATCTGCAAGAGAGAGTCACCAGGCTTCCCCGCGACAACAGAAGGCCCGTTCTCGCCCCCTTTCATCAGGTTGGCGAAATTCTCCATATTCAGTCGCCCCTTGGCCGTCCGGGCGTTATGGCATGCCAGACATCGCTGAGAAAAGATCGGAGCCACCTGCTGTGCGAATGAGACCAGCCGTCCGGTCTTCACCAGATTTTTTTCCAGGTCGATCAACCGCGAGACGGCTTCTTTGCTCAATGCCGCGTAGGTCGATTCAGCCGCCTGTAGTTCAGGCTGAAACGCAGCAAGTGCTTCTTCTGCGGCCTTCGTGCGGGCAGGTTGTTCAGCAATTAATTTGCGGGCAGTGGCGAGGCCCTCTTCGATGGGCAGAACGGCCTTCAGAGCTTCGTCGAGGGCCTTCGTGGCAGCGACGAGTTTCTCGGCGGCAACTTTTGACTTTTCGGCTTCCGCGGCTTCGGTGTCTTTCCCTTTTGCTTCCAGAGCGGCCTTGGCAGCCGCAGCCGCTTCTGCTTCGGCCTTGGCCCGTTCTTCGGTCGCTTTCTTCACCGCCTCCTGAAGTTTCGGCAGCTTCCCTTCGCCATCCTTGACCGAGGCTTCCGCTTTATTCTGTTCGACTCGCAGAGCGGCGAGAGAGGCCGCCAGTTCTTTTGCTTTGGTTCGAGCGGCAATCACGGCAGGTTCGCCCGCTGCTTTCTGGGCCTGTGCTTCATCCGCCAGCTTTTGTTGCTGAACGATGGTCTGCTCCAGATCTTCTTCCGCGTAGACGCACTGAGCCAGCAGCAACAGACTCAGATTGACGATCAGAACGTTGATCATACGCTGCATGGAGCGATCCTTAGTCTCTAGTGATGAGGATTGTCGACAGGTGCGGAATCTTCACAATCCAAACCAGTCACATCGCAGGGCGGGAATAACAGGCAGGTGGGGCAGCCCCATTTGGAATCAGCATCGCCCGATGTGAACCCACTGTCAAGCGCCGACAAAGCCCTCACAGGGTCGCAAACCGGCAAATTTTGCCGTTCAAAGGCAGAATCAGAGAGAACAGCTCAACATCACCTGCGGAAATTGACTCAGAAACACCCTTTTTCGGCCAAACTTGGGTAACTGCGGTAAAAGGAAGAGGCTCGAAGCAACCTCACTTGCCTAGATGCCCCTCATCGACACTTTCGAATCATGGGCTCGGAACCAGTGGCCGATACGAACACAAGGGTGAGTTCCATTGGCCGGGGAATGGCCAGGGCGTCAGTGAAGACTGAGTCAGTCTCACATGCAAGACACGGATGAACGAAGCCCAGTTAACGTCTCCTGCAATGGCACGAGGTCGTTGAATACTCGTTTGTTTTGAAAGTACTGCAGATGCCAACGACTGAACTATTTTCTGAACCAATCGATACGATTCATCGAACTCAAGTGGGTGCCGCTCCCCTTGGAACATCGCATTCATATCCGCTGGCCCCCGTCGGTGCCCCTCCGCAGGCCAATACCGCAGTCACCTGGGCTGATGACGTTCCCCCTCTTCAGGCAGCCCCCGCTCCAGCCCCTCGCAGCCCTCGCACCGTCAGTGATACCGGTCTTTCCATGGGCCAGTTGACCGATCTGTTGCTCAAGACCCTGTATGTTCATGGTGTGCTGCAAGGTTCCGATCTTTCGAAGCTGCTGCGCCTGCCGCTGGATGTCGTGGAAGAACCATTGCTGATGTTGCGAGACCAGCGTCTCGTGGAAGCGGGAAGCGGGGACGTTCTCGGCAGCGTGACATTCAAATTTGCCCTGACGGAAAACGGACGAATCCGAGCCCGTGAGGCAGTGGAAAACTGCCGTTACGTCGGGCCTGCGCCGGTGCCGCTGGCGCAGTACATTGAACAGTGCCACGTGCAAAGCGTAGCAGGGACACGCTGCAATCCGGTTTCGCTGCGTGCCGCATTCAAGGACTACGTCATCCGCCCATCGCTGCTCGATGAACTGGGTCCCGCCGTCTGCAGCGGCAAATCGCTGTTCCTGTATGGTCCTCCTGGAAATGGCAAGACTGTCATTGCCAAGGGTCTTGGACGGTTCCTGAGTCAGTTCTGCGGGGAAATCTATGTCCCTTACGCGATCCTCGCAGACAATAACATCATCACGTTCTACGATCCCGGGATTCACCAGACGACCGACGATGCGGATCAGGGATTCCGACGCTCGGGGCCCAATGGGGAAGGCTCTCAAGGTCTTCCGGATGGAGCCGTCGACCGCCGCTGGCGCAGGATCAAGCGTCCCGTCGTATTGACCGGCAGCGAACTGACGCTCGACCTGATGGAACTGAAGTACAATCGGCTGGCAAACTTCTACAATGCTCCCATGCACATCAAAGCCAACGGTGGAATGTTCCTGATCGATGACATCGGTCGCCAGACGATTTCCGCCCGAGACCTGCTGAACCGCTGGACGGTTCCGCTGGAGGAAAGTGCCGACTACCTGACGCTGTCCACCGGTCGGAAATGTATGCTCCCACTCGAGCAGCTTACGATTTTCGCAACGAACCTCGATACGAAAGAGGTCGTCGATGAGGCCTTCCTGCGGCGGACAAAACACAAACTTCAGGTCAATTCTCCAACGCGTGAACTGTATACGGTGATCTTCCAGATGGCCTGCCGCCAGCGGGACATCGCCTATGACGAAGCCATCGTCAACACCCTGTTCGAAAATTACTACGATCGAGGACGAGCCCCCCGCGCCAGTGATCCGCGAGACCTGCTGGAAATGGCCCGTTCAATTTGCCGTTTCCACGAGGTCCCCGTGAATCTGTCGATCGACCTGATCCACGAATGCGCGAAAAACTTCTTCGGGACGATGTAAGCCCAACAGTCTTGGAACTCGCTTCGGCGTCTTCCCCGTCTCCGGGTATCCAGGAGAGTGCTCGTGTCGCACCGGCTGAACTGTGGGCAACCGACTCGCCGCATCGTCAATCGCACTTCGACGACGTTCACTCTTCGACGTCAAATTGCTTTTTGAGAAACCCCAGCGTGGCAGCATCACGCAGCTTACAGACGATATTCTGATTGGCGAAAATCCCTTTGTAGGTCTGTGCGTCTGCATGAGAGTAAGTCTTCAACCACTTGACCCCAACGACCCATTCGCACATTTCCGGATTATCGGCGTTCGCCTTGATTCCTTCCTGTTTGAGCGGAAGATTGAACAAATGCTCGTCCGATCCCGCGGGGATGAAATCACGTGCCATTTGTGATTCTGACTCAACGACACCATATCCCAGGTAACCGGTCCTCTTCAGATATCCAAAGATCTTATCTCCAACTTTCAGTCGCTTGAGTGGCTCGCTGTAAACTTGACCTTGTCCTGCCGAGATAAATCCATACTTACGGCAGTCGTCCCAGCAACGGTGATCTCCTTCGCCTAAATTAACGAACCAATAGCCCTCCCAAAGCCCTTTCCCACGCCCTTCAGAGCGTTCTTCCACTTCCTGTGGATCCATCAGCCACGAACGCCCCAGCAGTTCAATGCCTTCTCGCGCAAAGCAATTAAAGAAAACCACGTTGATGTTCAGCGAATGCGCAGATGACAGATATTGGACAATCCGCTCAGACGCGTCATCAAGCTCAGACGCGACAATGACCATGCGATGAGATGTGTTGAGATCTTCAGGGAGTTCAGTGTTAAACCGGTTAAAGAATGCCCTTGCGAGCCCTTCTGGTAACTTTTTGTATTTGTCACTGATGTCAAGTACGTCTCGCGTAGTCAATGTTCGTACCCACGAAGCGTAGTCGAGGACCTGTGCCACCACGTCACGGGGACTGCGGTCTCGCTTCAATTCAATGACGACCACTGCACCACGAGAATCGAGCGCAATCAGATCAATACGACCTCGAAACGGCGACTGAACCTGTCGGCCAATGATTAAGAGATCCAGTCCAAGGATTCTGACATCTTTCTCGATCCATTCCTCTAGCCGTTCCTCTCGATCAACGCGATGCCGAGCAACTTCAATAAGCTCTTGGCCTTTTCTTTCCCAAAGCATCATATTGTGAGACATATTAATTCTTTTAGTACGATCCGATGAACAATCTCAGCGACTTAAGGGTGAGCAGATTCTTCGCGCCAAAACCTTTAAATGAACGCTGGGCGCAAGCAAACCACTGTCAGCCAACCACCCTCGATCTCTGCTTTCGCGTTGCTCAGTCATTCAACGGCTGTGAACTTCTGAGATAGGCGAACAGGTTTCTGAGCTGCTCTTCACTCAAGTCCTTGAGCTGACCTTCGGGCATCAGTGACTTGCGAGACTTGTTCAGCTCGTCCAGTTCTGAGCGTTCGAGTGAGATCGTCTGGCCATCAGGACTTCGCAGTGTCACCGTTTGCGGATCCTGCTCGACCAGGAATCCGGTTACGACACGTCCATCCTTCAAGACTGCGACCTGCGTTTCAAAGCCTTCACGAATCTCGGCACTCGGGTTCACGATGTGCAGCAGCATCTGTCGGATATCGTCTCGTTTGTACGTGGTCAGATCGGGACCGATCTTTCCCCCGTCTGCATGCAAAGTGTGACACTTCCCGCACATCTGCATGTAAATCTTCTTACCGGGATACGGATCACCCGCACCCACCAGGACGGTCGCATAGTGTTCCATCATCTGCTGCATTTCGGCACTGGTTGCCCCTTCGACGCTGCCCCAGTGCTTCTCAATCAACTGAGCGACTCGATCATCGCGATGAACTGTCATTCGTCTGACGGTGTCCAGTGGCAATGACGCCGCGACGATGTCTCCACGATCAACGGCGTCCAGCAGACTCAAAGCCCAGGCCTTACGACTGACCAGAAGCGATTGAGCGACGGCCCGCACGTCTTCATTGAAGTTGCCATATTGTTCAAGGACCCCCTGAGCAATTTCGGCATCACCATACGCCTGCAGCGCGGTGAGGATTGCAGCCTTAAGTCCATCATCGGGAGTCGTCACGAGCGTTTTCAAGAGCACCGGGACGACCTTCGGGTACTTGATCTCACCAAACAGGTTGACGTACTCCGCTCGCTTTCCCGCCGGTGTTTTCTCGTCTTGAATCGCGAGCAGCGCTTCTTCGGTGGCGGCCATATCCCCCTGACGAATTTTCAGTGACAGCGAACCTCCTCCTGCTGCGGAAAGTGCGGTCACCAGTTCCGCCGGAACGTTATTCAATGATCGTCCCTGGAACGCTTCTTCAAATCCCTGCATCAGTCCTTTCGTCGTTTCTGCGTTCGGCGACCCCTTCAACAGGCGGGCACAAATCGCCAGGTCCGAACGCTGGCCCGTCGATGCAAACCGTCGCATCAACCGTGGCAGAATCTCTTTTTGAACCAGAGGTCGTGTCCAGAGAGCGCGATCTTCAAACAATCGCAAGACAGGCGACTCACTGGCCCCCTTTTCAGCAGCACGGCGTTCCATTTCTACCAGATTTGTCTGTGGACTGATCGCCGTGAGAGCCGCGGGTGAGGCAGGGTCGATTGTCGATTCCAGGCCCCACCAGATCATCAGTGGCTGTCGAGGATCTGCCAGATCCTCATCCCGCATCATCAGATTTTTCAGAATCGGCAGGGATTGCTCTGGTGGCAGTCGTTTGGCTGAAGCGGCCAACTGACAGCGCACTTCGATGTCAGGCTCCGTCAAAGCCAGACTGGCTGCCCGAGCGGCAATATCCGAGGGGAGTCGCCGGTCATCGGCGAGCAATCGAATCGACCACAGGCGGACTTGCGGCTCTGCGTGATCCAGAGCCTTGAGCGCCGTCGCTTCGTCCAGCCCCCCCGACAGATACAATCCCCATAACAGTTCCAGTGCCAGTTGCCCTTTAACGTCAAACAACTGCTTCTTCACAGCAGGAACGATCGCGGAATCACGCCGGTCGGCGAGCAGCCTGCGAGCCGTCTCTCGATGCCATCGATCCGGGCTGGCGAGGAGCTTCACCAGTTCCATCGACGTCAGATTGGCGATCGACTTTTGCGGCAGCCCGGCAATCGGTTGCCCCGGCTTCGAAGACGACTTCGAACGAATCCGGTAGATCCGGCCATGTTCCCGATCCAGTCCCCCCTGGTAGTTCGCGGTATGAGCGAGTTGTCCATCGTACCAGTCTGCGACGTAGACCCCGCCGTCGGGACCATCTTTGACGTCGACCGGGCGGAACCAGGTATCCGAAGAATCAATAGCGTAGCCGATATCCTTCGTCTTAAACGTGGAGCCAACTCGCTCGACATCGCTCATCACCACATGGTTCAGAATCGCAGCCGCGCCGAACAGCTTACCCTGGTAACATGCGGGCAGACCAAAGGGGCCACCACTCCCTTCATAGATAATGAACTCGTGAGTGAACCGGGGAACGTTGTGATGCTCCATCGCCGGGAAGTACCCGAATGAGTAAGGATTCGACAGCGGGCCATGCTTCGAGAATCCCTTCTGCAGATAGGCCCCCTGCATGTAGTGGAAGCCACGGGTATTTCCGCCGTTGTGTCCCGAGAAAATGCGTCCTGCCGAATCAATTTCGAGTCCGAAGGCGTTTCCTCCCCCTTCCGAGAAGATCTCGTACGTGCGCGTGACGGGGTGATAGCGCCAGATGTTCTGTCCCAGCGAATGCACTGTCGGAACAGGACGCTTCCCTTCATCTTTCGTCGGCAAGCCAATCCGAACACTCCCCGAGACCGTACTCCCCTGGGCTCCATACAGCCATCCGTCCGGTCCCCAGCGCAGGCTGCTGACAACTGAGTGAGTATCTTCAATGCCAAACCCTGAGAGATGCACTTCCGGATCACCGTCAGGCACGTCGTCTCCGTCCTTGTCCGCGTAGAACAAAAGGTAAGGAGGATTGAGCACCCAGAGTCCGCCGCGGCCCTGTACGAAGGCCGTGGCGATATTCAGGTCATCGACGAAGGTCACATGTTTATCGTAAACACCGTCACCGTCGGTATCCTCATGGATCGTGATCTTGTCCAGGCCCTTCTCGCCCTGCGGTGGTGGATCGGGGACCTTGTCATAGACCGCTCGCCACCACTGATCTTTACTCAATAGAGTCAGCCCCGCAGGCTCGGGATACTGCAGGTACTGCATCACCCACATTCGCCCTCGCTCGTCAAAATTCATGAACAGCGGCTGCGCCACCTCGGGTTCGGCGAGGACAAGATCGACCGCTAGATCTTCCGGGATCTTGAAGTGGTCCATCGATTCTTGAGCGGACAAGGCCGTCTGCTGAGCTTCGCGTCGAATGACCGTCGCGAACCGATTGACTGCCGGTGCCGGTATCACTTTCGCGAACGGCTTCAAAGCCGGAGGAGGCTGCTCCCCTGTTCCTGCGAGCTGGCTGGTTGGAATCGTCGCCCAGGCCAGGTCGTCACCCGTTCGGAACAGCCAGTTTCCTTCCAGGGAAATGGCTTCATTTCCGGCAATCAGCTGAGGAGGCCCCGACTTGAATCCACCAGCCCCCCCTTCGTCATAGACCCGGATCGCAATTGTGTTGATCTCGCCCGGCTTCAGTGTCTTCTCGGGAATCACGTATCGATGGATGTTGTCAACGCCATTCGTGTACTTGGGAGGAAGCCCGCCACTCACGCCGACCTTGACCCCGTTCACAAAGCTTTCGCAGGAATTATCGACGTTCTCAACAAGCAGGAAAGCTCCTCGCCCTGCCCACGTTTCAGGGATCTTGACCTCGCAACGGAACCAGGCAAAGCCATCATAACTCTCAAGTCCGGGCTGCTTTTCCCACAAACCGGGGACCGTAAACGGGACCCAGGGGGAAGGAACGTCTTCAGGTCCCTTCTGAGCCACACCGGCAGCCGCAAATTGATCGTCGGTCGGAACTGCGATATCCGCGGCCCAGCAGATGGCGTTCAGCAACAACCGCTGAAAGGGAGGTTGACTAAAATCGCCTTTGTGGCCCAGCGAGGTGTAAAACGTGCGGCCTCCGTCCTGCCGCTTAAACGTCCAGGCGACGGGTTCCTGTTTCTCAAGCCCTTCCACCCGGCCTCGTAGAAGTTCCTGTGAGTCCTTCGGCAGGGGAGAATTCAGGTAGAGCGTTCCAGCGCTGGGAAATTCGTCGGTCGGTAGACCAGTCAGGATCGGATGCGTCACCCCCTCCGGAATCTGAATCAGGCTTTTGGACTCGTTCGCGGTATGCCCTTGATAGTTGCCACCGATCACTTCGCGATCAAATTCAGGCCAGGCCTCAAGCGGAACCTGAGAATCACTCGTATCGGCGACCCCGCTGCGGAGCGAAAACGCGTGACTGGCCGTGCGAATCCCGACGACCGGCTTACCGGCTGACACGTACTTCCGGATGAACTCCAATTGCGCTGGCGGCAGCGGCCGACGACGGACACTGACCAGCAGGACATCGGCATCTTCCACCTGATCGATGCCCGGTAGATCGAACTTATTGAAGAAATCGTTGAAGACGAAGCTGACGCGAAAATCTTTCTGCAGATACTTGCCAGCAAATATCGGCAGAGTCTCTTCGGTCCGATACTCGTCCTCTGCCGTAAGAATCACGACATGAGGCCGCTTGTCGGCCCCGAATCGAAACGGGGGCTTTCCCAGAAAGTCGCTGCTGGTGATCGTGGGACACCAGTACTTCTCGATGTGCTCAACCACCAGATCCGTGCCGGAAAAGTGGCTGACGAAAGGCTTCATCGCCGGGTTGTACATGGTATCCGTCATGTCCCGCATGAGCACCACGTTCATCCCCTGATAGACCATCTGCCGAATCGAGAACGGACGACCGAGAACACACATGTTGGTGTGTACTCCCATGACAATCACATTCTCGATTCCTCGACTTCGCATCAGTCGATAGGCTTCGTCAGAATCGGTGATCGCGTCTTCGTCATGGATCTCGATGTCAGCGATCTGACGTGACCAGGCACGATAATTCTTGACCGGTTCTGCACAGTCGCACCCCCCGTCGCTGTCATCGATCGGCAGCGGGGCTTCTCGAGTCAAATCAATCTTGCACCACCGTTCGAGCGGCCGCTTCGTTTCCACCATCGGCGCGTCCTGAGCCCGCTTCCGCTGCGGCGTATCCTTGTAGAAGTCCATCGTGTCACTGGGACAGTGGATAATGAACACCCCCAGGGACCGGGCTGCCTGAATCACCTCATCCATGTGAGGTGCCATTTCCGCCACACGCGTGGTCGACTCGGGACACCAGTGCTGATCCCACATATCACAGACGACGATGGCCGTCTTCCGGGGATTCCAGTCCGTCGGAGTGGTCACGGTATGCCAGCGTTTTAACTTGGGAGCGACTTCAACCCGATTCCGCAGGTTCAGCCGGATGGTGGTCGCCTCATCAGCCAGCGTCAGGCCGGCAACCCCTGCAAAACAGATCCACCCCACCAGGAATCGCAAAACGACACGCATGAGAATCTCCGGATACCTTCAACCAGAACATCAAGACAGTCTGATGCGAATAACCTCGAAATACCAGCGAAAGAGCGTATGCATTCCCGTCGTTGGCACTCCATTTCCCGCAGACGCCTCACAACAATCGTGAATCGGGACAATAGATCGGTCGACAATTTCAGGCCACAGAGGCCCTCCAGGTGGCAACGGCAGCCCGGATGATCTTGACCAAGTTCCATGAACGGGAGGATCAGCCGCTTCCCGGAATCCGCTGGCCAGCCGGGCCAGTCACACGAAAATTGCTTAATCCCTGATCGCTGCAGCACATGGGACTGGCCAACCGGCTGGCCAATTCTGGCCAGTTGGCCAGCCCGTCTCCCCCAGACCGCGTCGGCGGTCCCTGCCATTCATTCTGAACGCCCGCCCCCCCTCCGGCATTGCAGCGGCATCCCGCCGCAGTGTCTGATCCCTCCTCAGGCCATTACACTTCACGTCCACGTAGTAAACTCCGATTCCTGACTCACCTGTCCCTCACTTTCCCTCGCGAATTGCCGACGACTGCCGCCCCGTCACCGTCGCTGCTGCTGTCGCCGTCCGCATCCGCCTCGAAATCGTCCTGATGCGAATTTAGTCTTGCTGCGGATCAAAAAACGTCGATTGGCCAGCAGCGCATGGACGGACGGCCCCCGCCCCCTCGCATCACCATCAGACCTATTCGGTGCGGGTTGTGCGGCCCGTCCATCTCGTTCCGCTTTCCCCCTCTCCGGCAGCAGACTGACCATGGAAAGCAGTGTCAGCAACAAACAGCCACATCGCGAGCCCAAACATCCAAACCTCTGGAATCAGACTCGCAGATCAACGAGGTGCGAACGACCAGTCTCGTGGAACAGCGGGACTGCCTGCACAACGCAACTGCGCCCCAATGTCTGCTCCGCACCAAACTGAGAAGATGCGGTCTCCCCGCCCCCTGTGGTCTCCCCCGCTCCCGGGTCCACTCCCAGTTCGCCCCTCCTGTCGCGGAACGACAGGGCGACATCGGGCCAGATCAAACCCACGCCACCAAAGTAGTCCTGACGGTCCCTCGGCAGGATGACCGAATCGACAAAAACCCTTGTAACACCGCCGAACCTCAAGCCAAAGTACAGGCTGAAAATGAAAAGCGAGTCGTGACACTGGACAGTGCCCCCGTGTCCTACGCCCCACGGAATTGCTGTCTCGGTGCGCGAACCGGCAGTCCCCAAACCGAGAACATGTGGTGTCCCCCGCCCCCGGGTTGTGGTGCCCCCCACTCCCGGGTCCGCTCCCGGTTCGGCCATCCTGTCGCGGAACGACAGGGCTACATCGGGTCAGATCGAACCGACTCCACCATAGTAGACCTGACGGTCCCTCGGCAGGATTACCCAATCGACAAAAACCCCCGTAACACTGCCGAACCTCAATCCAAAGTACAGGCCGAAAAGGGGATAAGTCCAATCAGGGTTGACGCGAGCTTCTGCGGAAGACAGCTTCTTTGTCATGCCAAGAACAGCACACAAAACACCCGGCGAACGGGGCATTTGTATCAGGAGACTTACAAGTCTTTTCCAATCGAAGAGGACGAACACCTCTGTTCGGCACTTCGTTACGTGGCACTCAATCTATGGTTGGCGACGCCCGACGGCTGCCACACGAATGTGTTATTGTGGTTGCCAAAGCGACAAATCGGTCTTTCACACCAAAGACTGTTGCGCGAAGGAGAAACATTAATGGCGGTTACCGGAGCCTACGCAGCAGTGGACCGCGATGCCAACGACGCGGCAGCAACACTTGAAGTGGTAAACCTGTTATGCGCTTTGGGGGGACGTAATATTACACAGAAAGATCCATGGATAATTCGCCTGATAGACATGATATGCCTTATTCTTGATCGATTTCATCGCAAGTCTAATCAGTAGAAATGGCAGGTGTGACGAAAGTCATCGATCGGGAACGAAATTTCTGGCGATTTTTGCCGCGAGCAGAAACGGGGACAAGTCGCGATTATGAGGTTACCCGCAGGGGACACTGCCAATACTGTTCGGCACGAGGATTGATGCGGCTCGTTTGTATTCTGGATTCGTTCTTTCTGCGACTGTGCTCGCCAGGTTAATCCCGGGAAGCTGGGCCTTCGTTGCGACAGAAGACAAGAATTTAGTGGTTGTCGCGTAGAGGTTTTACCAGCGCGCAATACTGGTCCATGTGCAGCTCTCTCCGACCCCGCGTCAGTGAAAGCCACGACTAAGCCCCTAAGAGCAGAAATCAACCCCACACAAGAGCTCTCCTCCGACCTTGTGTCTCATCGTACCACACATCTTTGTCTTCTCGGTCCTCCGGCGGTTATTGCCGATGTTGGTTTGTCGTGAGTTGTTTTTATTTGAATAGAAGCGATTTTCGTGGTCCGTTTTTGTGTGTGACCTGGACAGCGAGTCATCATAGGACGTGTTCACGCAAGGATTGCGTGAGGATTGGTTTCAATTCTCTCGTGAAAGTCCTTGCCATGCCGGAGATGATCTTTGATCAGTTGGACACAGCCCAATTCGGTGACAAGCGGTTGACGAAGCGATTTGTCAGGATCATGGAACGCGTCTCTGAGAAGCCGAACATGAGTATTCCGGCCGCGATGAAGGGACGCGCCGAAATGGAAGGGGCCTATCGGTTCTGCGATAATCCGAAGGTGTCCCCCGAGGCGATCCGCTCTCCCCATGTCGCCGCCACGTATGAGCGAATTCGCCAAACAGACGTGGTCGTGTTGGTTCAAGACACGACCCAACTGGATGTCACTCGCCCCAGGCAGCAAGTCAGAGAAAGCGGCCCGCTTGAGTTTAAAACACGCTTTGGCGCGTTCGTTCATCCGTTGATTGCCTTTGATACCAACGGGATTCCTCTGGGCGAAACCTGGAATAAGACCTGGGTTCGCAAATCGATTGAGACGCAGGTCCCTCGTTCGGAAAAACGAGATAGACGCATGGCGACTCCGATTGAAGATAAAGAGAGTTTCCGCTGGCTGGAGGGCCTTCGAGCGGCGCGAGAGGTCGCCAAAGTCTGCCCTGACACCCAGTGCATCTGTGTGGGAGATAGTGAAGCAGATATCTACGAACTGTTCGCCGAGCCGCGAAACACGGGTGAAGGACAGGAATTGCAGTTACTGGTACGTGCCTGCCACGACAACAGGGTTCTGAGCAATCACCCCCAGAATTTGGTGGAAACACTGCGGGCGTCAAGCAGTTTGTTGTCGTGTAGCGTCAAAGTGAGCCGTCGGACTCCCAAGGTAAAGGCGAATAAACGAAAACGCACACTAGAACGAGACGCTCGGGTCGCGGCAGTGGAAATTCGTACGGCGACGGTCACACTTCGACCACCTCACCGCCCCGACCGCAAACTCCTTGAAGCGACGTTGAATGTTGTCCTGGTAGAAGAACCAAGTCCTCCAGAAGGACAACAGCCAATCCAATGGATTCTCCTGACAACATTGCCGATCGATAACCTCGAACAGGTTCAATTGATCGTGAAATACTACGGTATCCGCTGGCAGATCGAAGTTTATTTCAAAACCTTGAAATCGGGTTGCCGCATTGAAGAACGGTACTTCGAGGAGATGGATCGACTGCTGAATTGCGTTGCCGTGTACTCGATCGTTGCGTGGAAAATCTTATATCTGTGTCGGCTCAGCCAGCAGTGTCCCGACCTGGACTGCGAAGTCGTCTTCGAGCCTTGTGAATGGAAACCCGTTTACATGGTCACGCACAACAACGTGCTCCCTCAGAGCCCCCCGACGCTGAACGAAATGGTCCGGATGATTGCCTCGTTGGGTGGTTACGTGATGCGTCCGAAAACTCAACCCGGCTCCCAAACGCTGTGGCTGGGTCTTCAACGTCTGCATGACCTCTCCCAGGCTTGGAATTCATTTGGACCCGAGGCTTCTGCGCGAATGCCCCGCGGTGGTGATCAGCTCTGCAATGACGGCCCCTCCCGCGGATCCGATCGCGGTCGAGGCAGAGTATGACACAGAACGTCATCAACTGTCCCTGAGCACCGCCAGCCCACCGACTTCCCGCAGGTCTCTCCAACGGTCGGAACCGTCGACGAGTAACCACGCTCAAGATGAGCTCGCTCGCCGATGTACGCTCTGACAGCCCGCCAGCTGCCATACTAGAGCATCGTTCCCCACTCTCGTGCTCTCTTTCATCCGACTACTCGCTCGGGTGGACCCCGTCTCCAATCATTCTCCATCGTTGAACCTCATTCGCCCCAGAAACAAAGGTCAGGATGCCACCGACATCGCGTTTCACGAACCCGTTACGGCAGACTTGTGTGGTACGATGAGACGCAGGGTCGGAGGAGAGCACTTGAGTGGGGCTGCTTTCTGCTCTTTAGCGACTCAGTCGCTGCTTCCACAGACGCGGGGTCGGAGGAGAGCTCTTGGCGGAGGGCTCTTTTGTTGGAGGGCCGTTGTTTTCGCTTCGGGCTGGCTTTGGAAGTACGACCGGTCTTCAGGACCGGGGGGCGAGGAAATTGATTACGTACCAGTGCAAGCTTCCGATCAGCTCTGAAGCTGCTTTGATCACATGAATTACTGTTTTGCTGACGCCGGGCGGCAGCCGATCGCGGAGGTCGTGTCAGATCCTTTCGCTCGCAGAGGATCTTCCCTGGGGCTCAGCGGAATGATCTTCGCAGGCTCTTGATCGGGGAATTCAACGGTGACAGTGCATGTTTTGATCTGCGATTACTCAGTCGTCGATTGACCGAAGGGGTTGACTTTGGGCCAGGTGAAGAAACCAACGTGCGGCTAATATCGGACTTATCCGCTTTTCCTTCATCCCTCTTGAGGATTTTCTTGTGGTCCTTCTTCCAGGTGATCCATACCACTTTGGAGAGCGAAACGACCCGCCGAAACGGATGGCGTCAATCCCATCTTCGCGCGTCTATTGCGGCAGATGGGGACCACGTGAAATCGCAATCTCCGTGGCAGTGGCTTCCAGCCGCTGACCAAGGGTCGACGTACGACAGCCCACGGGCTGGAAGCCGGCGCCACGGTTTACAGGGTGGTCCAAGTTTGCGGGGACATCAATGAAAACTTGCAGACCGCTGGGTGGCCCGACCGCTGTGGGGTGCCCGCTGGGACACAGCATATGCAATCAGGAAGACGTGCTGAGCGAGCGAGTGGCTCGGTCTGCGCTTGAAGAAACCGGTATCCTCACCGAATTTTGTTCGGCTGATAGTGGACTTATCCCCTTTTCTCTCTCTGCGTTAGAACTATACGATGCAACGGCCTTTAACCTAGCGGTCACCCCTCCCGGAGCCTGGAGTGGGGACTATTCACGGAATTCCTGAAGGCTGCATCACAGATGACACTCACAAGCCGTGCTGACATTCGAAAGCGGACCATCATCGCTGCCGTCCTCTTGGTTGTCGCTGTCGGAGTTTTATTCTTGCTATTGTGCCTTGGGATGAGAAAAGAGAATTTCAGCACTCCGTCAAGATCGGTATCAGGAGCTAGATGGAGTGGGGTTCTCCTCAAAGAAATCGCTCTTACGCCGACTGTGGCAGATCAAGTAAGTAGTTTCCTCCCGAAAGAAGCGTGGGTCGAATCCGTCATTGAGTATCCTGAAGGATTTTCGTTATTCCAACAAAGTATCGCGGGAAGCAGGTTCTGCGTGCGGGTGAATAAATCTTTGTCGGGATCTCCCACCGCATCTGAGAGAATAACGATGAAGATTAATGGCAATAGCAGTCCGTACACAGGTGGATTCTATGACTC
The DNA here is from genome assembly GCF_041860085.1 of Schlesneria sp. DSM 10557. NCBI lineage: Bacteria > Pseudomonadati > Planctomycetota > Planctomycetia > Planctomycetales > Planctomycetaceae > Schlesneria > Schlesneria sp. DSM 10557. The sequence goes on along the minus strand of NZ_CP124747.1, from coordinate 5,479,434 downwards.
GGCCGGAGTGACAATAAATGTGCCGTTGGATCCAGATGAAGAGCTTCCAGATGAGGGATATATCCTGTTCAATTTCAAGAAGGAGGGGAAGGAAATCAGATTCTCGTACAAGGTAAAGCAGTGATTCAACGGGAGTGACGTAGTCACCGTATTTCTTGGAGCGTGCACACACGGTGACAGTGCAATGTTTCGATTCGCGATCACTTAGGCGTCGATTGACCGAAGGGGTTGACTCTGGGCCAGGTGAAGAAATCGACGTTCGGCTGATAGTGGACTTATCCGCTTTTCCTTCATCCCGTTGAAGTTTCGCCTGTACCCCATCTTCCATGCGATCCATACCACTTTGCAGAGCGAAACGACCTGCCGAAACGGATGGCGTCAATTCCACCTTCGCGCGTCTATTGCGGCAGATGGGCACCACGTCGAATCGCAATCTCCGTGGCAGTGGCTTCCAGCCGCTGACCCGGGACCGACCACCCGACAGCCCACCGGCTGGAAGCCGGTGCCACGTTTTTCGGGTGTTCCACGTTGAGGGGAAATCGATGAAAATTTGTATACATACACAGGTCGCTGCCAATTCCGCTCTGTTGATGTGGTCCAGCCCGTGATTCTCCCGTCCAGACCGATTGAAGACGTCAGGCGGACAATCATGAACGATCGTTCAAAGCCGAACTTCCGGCATTTTCGGGTGTCTGATAGAATCTGCCGTGGAAGTTACGGAAAGTGTTTCCGCTGAAGTGTTCATCCCCCAGAGAAAATCGCGATCGAGCGAGATACAAATCATGCGCAATGAGTCGGAAATTCCGCTTGCTGACAATCCTTTTTCGATTCCAGTCGCAGATCGACTGAAACGATTGCCGCCCTACCTGTTCGGCAAGATCAACAAACTGAAATACCAGCAGCGGGTCGCCGGCGTCGATGTCATCGATCTCGGCATGGGTAACCCCACCGATGCCCCGGATCAGCAAATCACAGACAAGATGCAGGAAGCCCTGCTGGACCCCAAAAACCACCGTTATTCGGTTGCCAACGGGATTGCCAGTCTCCGACGCGAAGTCGCGAAACGATACGACCGCAAATACGGCGTCAAGCTGAATGGCGACGACGAAGTCATCGCCTGCCTGGGCTCGAAAGAAGCCTTCAGCCACATGTGCCTGGCACTGATGGGTCCGGGCGATACGGCCATCGTCCCCGCTCCCACGTTCCCGATTCACGCCTACTCGGTCATGCTGGCGTCCGGAAATGTCATCGCCCTGGACGTCCGCGATCCCTCAGAGTTCCTGAAGAATATCGCCTACACCTGCGAGCATCTGTATCCCAAGCCCAAGCTCGTCGTGGCGAACTTCCCGCACAATCCGTCGGGTACCTGCATCGAGCAGAGCTTCTTTGACGAACTGGTCGTGCTGGCCAAAAAGTACAAGTTCCTCGTGATCAGCGATTTCGCCTACGCCGATGTCTGTTACGACGGATACCAGGCCCCCAGCTTCCTGGCCTCACCCGGCGCGATTGATGTCGGTGTCGAGATGACCACGATGAGCAAAGGTTTCAGCATGGCGGGCTGGCGTATCGGATTCTGTTCCGGTAACCGCGAGATGGTTCGTGCTCTGGCCACGATCAAAGGGTACTACGACTACGGGATTTTCCAGGCCATTCAAATTGCCGCAATCATCGCCATGCGAAACTGCGAACCTGCGGTCGATGCCATCGCCAAGGAATACCAGATTCGCCGCGACGCCCTGGTCGACGGATTGACCCGCATCGGCTGGGAAGTGGAAAAGCCCAAAGCAGGAATGTTTGTCTGGGCCAAGATCCCCGAACCGTGGGCACAGATGGGCTCTATCGATTTCTCGATGAAACTGCTCAAAGAAGGGGGCGTTGCGGTCAGTCCCGGACGTGGTTTCGGTGAAGAAGGAGAAGGCTATCTTCGACTGGCGATCGTCGAGAACAGTCAGCGACTGCGACAAGCCGTCCGCCAGATTCAGGCGTGCCTGAAAACCGAAGCAGCTCCGGCCGCCTGATGGACAGTCAAAGATCAGGACGTCTGGTGATTCCGCGCAGTCGACGGCTGACGCTGGACGTCCTTCGTCTTCACAAGCAATCGGCGACGTGTGCTCATGACCGACGATTTCGGCTGAGCCGCGTTGCCGAGCTGCGGTCCCGGCTTCCCATGCGCATTTCCTGGGCTCTGATCTACATCAAGGCCTTTGCCATCGTTGCAGCCAGGCGTCCCGTATTGCGACAGAGTTACCAGTCGTGGCCCTGGCCGCATCTTTATCAGCACGCGCAGAACGTGGCGATGCTGGCCACTCATCGCGTCTACCGCGATGAACCGTGGGTCTTCTGGTCCCGCTTTGTTGAGCCCGAGACGCAACCCCTGACGAAGTTGCAGGCAAGTCTCGATCGTTTTCTCACCGAACCGCCCAACAAGGTGTTTCGCCAGCAATGGCAGCTCAGCGGTCTGCCGACCCCCTTCAGACGGTTTTTGTGGTGGTGGACACTGAACGTCGCTGCGAAAAAGCGTGCCCGGCGGGCAGGAACATTCTTCCTGACAACGCTGGCGGGAAAGGGTGTGGAGATCCAGGATCCACCCGCCTTCCTGACCAGTAATCTCACGTATGGCCCAATGGACGACCAGCAGGAATGCCGCGTGACTCTATCTTACGACCATCGCCTGATGGACGGTTCCTTCGTGGCTGACTGCCTGATCGAACTGGAAGAGGTGATGAATCAACAGATCGCCGCGGAACTCGAGTCGATCTTGTCGGCAGCCCAGTAACTGCATGAAGCCAAGGAAACACGAATGAAGGAACTTCGCGGCCGGACGGCGCTGATCACAGGCGCTTCACGCGGGATCGGAATGCTCGTCGCCAAGCAGCTTGCCCGGGAAGGGATGAATCTCGCTCTGGCAGCACGCTCGGCGGATAAGCTCGAACAACTGGCCACGGAACTCCGTTCTCTGGGAATCAAGGTCGTCCCCGTGGAAACCGACGTCGCGAAGGAAGACGATCTGCGGCGGCTGGTCGAAAGAACGATCTCTGAACTGGGTTCCATCGATGTGCTGGTGAACAATGCCGGGATCGAAGCCTTTCAGCCGTTTCAGGTGATCGATCCGCAAGATATCACCCAGACCATTCAGACGAATCTGACCGCATCACTGCTTTTGACCCGGTTCGTGTTGCCGCACATGCTGAAAAATGGCCGAGGCCACATTGTGAACATGGCGAGTACCGCCGGGAAATTTGGTCCGGCTTTCGGGGCTGCTTACGGCGCATCGAAGGCGGGGCTGATTGCCTTCACGCAGTCGCTGCGGGGTGAACTCTACAAGACGGGGGTCAGTGCGAGTGCCATCTGCCCCGGCTTCGCCGACAATGGGGGTATCTATGAAGTGATCAAGGACCGGACGGGGAAACGGATTCCCTGGTACGTCGGATCGACCTCTGCCGAGAAGGTCGCCAGGGTCGTCGTCAGAGCGATCAGGAATGACCGTCCCGACATGATTGTCAATTTCCCGGCGCTTCGCCCGGTCTTCACACTGAATCAGGCACTGCCAAGCCTGGGTGAATGGATCGTCCGAGTCACCACGCGCCGCTTCCTGAAACAGGCCGCCACCCGCGACTGAGTCGTCCCCACGGGTGCTCTATGCACCAGTAGCCGAACAGATTCGCCGGAATGCAATCAAGCGTGACTGCATTCCGGTGCCATCGGGCGATTGACCGGATGAACCTTCAGAATTGCACGGCAAGAGCGGCGGCGAACGGACAGGCTACTCTTTCTTCACCGCCTGCTTCTGCGACAAGAGGTAGGTGACCAGTGCCCGCAGGTCGGCTTCGTTCAACTGCTCAGCGAAGTTGGACGGCATGGGGGACAGGTTGGAAAGCCGGACCTCATCGATTTCTTCGGTGGGAATGCGGACTTCTTTCCCCTGATTGTCACCCAGGACGAGCGTGTTTCCTTCCTCACGCAGCTTGAGACCCGTCACCACCAGACCGTCGTTCTTAACGACAACACTTGCCCGGAAGGCGGCGTCCACGTTTCGATTCGGATCTAGAACATCCTCCAGAAGTCGTTCCAGCCCACGATGCCCGACACCATCCAGTTGCGGCCCGACCTTACCCCCTTCGTCACTAATCCGATGGCAGGCGAAACAGGACTTCTTGAACACGGCCCGACCGGCATCGGGAGTGGCATCGGCATTGTCGAAGCTTGCCGCGAACTGAGCGATCAACTGTTTCAGGCGGTCGTCGGGGTCTGGCAGGCCCTCAGTCAACTCCTCAATTTTTGCGTCGAGGTCAGGGATTGCCAGGCTTGTCAGTCGATCCAGCACCGGCTTGTCCTGTAGCAGTCGCGCCGACGCCCGTCCCGTTGAGATCAACGTGAAGAGCGATTCAGCTCCTTCGGAAGTTCCTGCCAGCGACAGTGCAATCGGCTGCTGGAGGGGTGCCGGAGCGGACCTGAGGGCGACACCCAGTGCCTCACGCGTGGCTGCCGTGTTGACCGATCCCAGCAATTGTGCCGCGTAGGTTCTCAGGCCGGCGGGTTCGGCCGAGCTCTGGACGAGTTCTGACAAAGCAGTCACGGCCGATTCCCGGCTCAGATTCAGTCCCGCTTGTGCGGCCGCCATCCGCACGGGGACATCCACATGCGCATCGGCGAGCAGCGCCAGAATTGGCTTCGCCAGTTTGTCGAGCTGAAGCTGATTGGCCACCTGCACCGCAGTGACCAGCGTCACGTCCGCGAACGAAAAATTGGGAACAGGCGACGCGACCACGGGGGGTGAAAAACGACCTGCGGCGACCCAGGCATAGGCCGTTCCTGAATCGGCGTCAACAATTTCCAGAACCCCCTGCTGACCGGACCATTGCTTGAGATCCCAGGAATGTTCATGAGCCACGTCATTCCGGGGTGGTACTTCTCTGGCAATCGTCTCTCCCGATTCCACAAGCTTCAGGCGTACCTGATTGACTCCTTTTGACGCTGACCCAGGAAAGCCGTTGTGTCCACACATCCAGAACGTCAGTCGCTCAGGAATCGCAAACGGTGCAGAGCGGAGGATCCCCGTCAGTGTTTCTCCGTTGGCGATACTGTCGAAGAAGTACGCGTCCACGTTGCCATCGGTCGAACCACGCTGTCGCACACCCCAGGGACTGGCCGTGGCTGCTGAGGCCAGAGGAAAGTTCTCCCACGGAGCCGACCGGGGACGATCAGGGCTCAGCAGTTTCATCGCCAGAGATTCGCCCCATTTCCCCAATGCAGTGTCGCGTGACAATTTCGCTCCGCGCTGGGTCACCCCACTGAAAAGAGACTGAAAGAGGGCTGCCTGGCGGGGAATGTCGCCCGGGAACTTCTGTTGAATATACGCCGCCACTTCATCCAGACGCTTGGTGCTGACATACCGAGCTACGTGTGCAAGACTGCGTTCGACAACCGGCTGGGGTAGTTCATGCTTCTGCACATAATCAAATGTAAACCACGCCGCGGCTTCACTGGGGACAGCCAGTGCGATTTCGGCGACGCTGGCGAGTTCCTCACGAGTCAGCTTCTGTTCCGTTAACTGGTCGACCGCCTCGGTCGGTCGTAACTGGTTTCGCAATGCGATCCGCGCGGCGTGAATCAGTTGCACATCTTTTGACGGCGTTGATCTCCACAAGTGAACCAGTGGCTGGAAATTTTCCGCCTGAGGATGCCGACCCAGGGCTTCTGCGGCAGCACGTCGGACGAAGGGGTCGGAATCACCCAGCAGAGTCCGAACAATTTGCCCTTCGTGATGATTCCAGTTCTCTTTCTCCGCCAGCCCCTTGGCCAGATGAATCCGGACCACAGCGGCCTCATCACGTGCAAATCGATCAATCATCGCTTCGTCCAGTTTTCCGCTGCGCGACAACAGCCAGAGGGTCTGAACACGCTCATCAGCCAAACTGGCACTTTGCCGTTCGTCTGAGGGAGGCGTCCGCTTTAACCGCTCGCGCGCTTTCGAAATTCCTGACTGAGGAAACCGCTGTTCCAGTTGTTGCGCCGCGAAAACACGGTTCACCAGATTATCGTCTGAAAGACGTTTCACCAGATCGTCTTCGCTCATTGAGACGAAATTCGGCACAGCAGGCGGAGTCAACTTCTTTCCCCCAGCCTGGTGACCGGTGTAGACAACCCTCCAGATACGTCCGCGATGTCGATCTCGCAAGGGATGCTGCAGATCGACTTCGTAGTGCCCGATGATCGAGTTATAGAAGTCACAGATATAGAGGGCTCCGTCCGGTCCAAGCTGCAGGTCGACCGGATGAAACCACCAGTCTTCACTCGTCAGAAAATCCTGAGGTTTCTCAATCCAGGGTGACGATCCACGCCATTGAGGATAGTCCACATGAACAATGTTCGTGACGACGTTGCCGACGAACATCGCCCCCTGATACTCACGAGGAAAATGCGAAGATGAGTAGCTGACGATCCCGGCAATACCGGTTGATCCGTGATCATCTGATGTCGCGAGGGGCGCGAATCCAAGGCCATCGTGGGGTTTGCCGAAGCTATCGTAATAGCCGCCTCGCAGCAGCAGTGTAATCGGTTTGGAATGACAGTCGGCCGTGAAGAAGTCACCGCGGTTGTCGAAGCACATTCCGAAGGGGTTCACCTGTCCCCAGGTAATCTGTTCAATGGCCGAACCATCAGGACGAAAACGGTAAGTGTTCCCCGAATTCATTTCGAGAACGACCGGCCCTTCGCCTCGCAGTTTGATTTTTGAGGAATTGCGAAATCCGTGACAAGCGTAGATCCACCCATCCAGCCCCAGACGAAATGAGTTCTGGTTGCCGTGGGTATCCGCAAAATCAAAGGGCCCGTAAAGAATCTCCTGCTGGTCTGCCTTTCCGTCACCGTCGGTGTCGGTCAGTTTCCAGATGTTCGGGATCGACCAGACGATGACCTCACGCCCGTTGGGCATGGGCAGAACACCGATCGGGATGTTCAGTTTGTCGGCAAATCGGGTGATCCTGGTCGCTTTGCCGTCGGCCCCAATGCCGTCCAGAATGGTCACACCATCGCGTGCGGCAGCGGGATCGGTCGCTGCGAAGGGGTACTCGATGGAATGAGTCACCCACAGTCGGCCCTGTGCATCAAACGCCAGATTCATCGGCTTTTGAATATCAGGCTCGGAAGCGACAAGCTGGATTTCGAAACCGGGGGGGAGCTTGAATTTTTTTGCTTCCTCGGCCGGCGACAGTGGCTCTGTCGTCGCGACGGGAGGTCCCGCGAGGAGTCGTCCTGCCCAAATGAGGCAGAGTGTGACAACGAGGATCACGCGAGCTTGCTTCGGGATCACATTCAGCATGGTGTGTCAGTCCGCCAAATTGATACTTAATGGTTAGGGATTCACCTGCGAGACAACCTCAGCGTGGATCCCACGCACCTGCCGCCCGGACTGTACCGGTGACCACGTCAGGCAGCGAGGGATTCATGAGGGGCGGCGCAATTTCTATCAACTCTTGCCTGAAAGGGGGAGCTACCCGAAATTCCAGGGGTCGAAATTGTCGTCTTTCGCGACGCCCCCATTGATCCTGCTTTAAGGTCGAGGACGAGCCTGCAGGAACCGTCCCACGCGGAAAATCCACCACCCCTGCGGGTCGGAACCAGAGTCATTCCCGTTTTCGGGGCGAAAGCGTGCCGGATTCAGCGTTCTGACAGTCGACGATCCATTGCGTTGGTATTTCAGGAGTTCACTGAATCAGTACGCCCGGCGCTGAAGTCCCTCTTCCCGTGACGAACAGGGGTCGATACAAAGTGAGGCGACCAGGACGGCGCCATAGCGACAAGATGACCGATTGGGCCGAAGAGTAGCGCCAGAACCTGTGCTCACAGGTCAGCACCAGCGCCGCGATGCACTCGCTCGATCTCGGACAATATATTGGGGCCGCTTGCGGAATCGAGCTCACATGACCGCTACCAACCTCGCGACCAGACTGAACGCCACGAAGGTGACCGCGATTCAACGGGGCCAATGCGTCCTGGGGGTCGACCCGGGCCTCAATCGAACGGGCTACGCGATTCTGGAGCGTTCTACGTGCGACCCCATTCTACGCGAGGGGGGCGTCATTCAGTCGACGAAAGACCTTTCGCTCGCCGAGCGGGTGCTGGAACTGGGACAGTCTCTGCGAGAAGTGATTGCCGAATACAAACCTCAAGTCCTGGCAATCGAACAGGTCTTCTCGACGCCTCAATTCCCGAAGACGGCCATCCTGATGGCCCATGCCCGGGGGGCTCTTCTCTTCGCGGCCGCCGAAGCAGGGATCCCCGTCATTCACTATTCGGCGACCCAGATCAAGCGGTTGCTGACGGGTAGCGGGAAAGCCTCGAAAGATCAGATTCAGCACGCCATTCGCAATGAATTGCGTCTCGAGAAGATCCTCGAACCCAACGATGTTGCCGACGCATTTGCTGTCGCACTGTGTCACTATCACAGTTGTCGGAACATCATCTCCAACTGACGAGCGTTCCAGCGCTCAACGCAGGAGTCGAGCGTTGCCGAAGTAGACGCGGTCGCCGATATCTGTGACTGCCTCACCTTCGCTGCCGAACCCCACGAAGATTTCGAGTTCGACCACGCCGGTCACGTCGAGATCCAGCTTTTGCGGTTCCGGACGCTGGCCCGCCAGGGGTCCCTCGGCAACCCGGGTCTTTGCGGAACCATTGAAGATGACCCGTTCATCGGCTTTCACGATGACGCTGGCATCTCCCTGCTGGATCTCATCACCAATCCCCATAACCGCCTGGAACTTGCGGTACTCGCCCCCGAGACGGAAGCGAAGCTGCGTCTGCGAATGAATGGCCAGCCCTTTGCGGTATTCGACCTTGCCCAGGAACATCGGCTTTCCCTCGAAGGCCCGATCCTTCTTGTATTCCCAGACAATCACCCCGGGATAATTGAAATAAGGGGTGTATTTCACGCTGCGAGGATCCAGGTCCGACAGGTAAGTGATCTTGCTCTGACTGAAATCCAGCTTCGAAAGTTGCTCAGGAGCGACTTCCAGTTCAGGCCCCGTGACCAGTCGAACACGCCACTTCTTCCCGTTCCATTCGACCTGCCTGGCGGACAGTCGGTCCCCTGTAACCAGTTCCAGTCGGGCCATCGCCTTCTTCGAGGTCGAGTCCCGCTTGGAATAGATTAACCCAAAGGCGCGCTCACGCTTCACCGACAGGTCGTCGCCATCCAGTTGAAACTGAAGCGTCGTGTCATTCAGCGATCCAATGATGCCATCGAGATGATCGAGCACATCCCCTTTGCGAATCGCGAGGAGATCCTTCTTCACACTGCGTTCCAGCAGTTGATTCCATTCCTGATCGACCTTGGGATCAGCAGGCGCGAACCGGATACTGGAAACGGCGGTGACCGGCATTTGAATGTCACCAAAGACAGCGTGGCCAACCGTGACGGTGGTTCCCGCCGAAATAAAAGACGAAACGCCCAGTTGAGTTTCGTCTGTCAGTTTGAGGACGAATTTCCCCTCGGTAGCTGACGGCGCCACAGGCTGCGAAGACCGGATCGTGAGCAGTTCAGAAACAGGAACCACAACAGTTCCCTCGGTCGACTTGATCACGACTTCATTGGCAGTGAGTGATTCGATCGTCCCTTTCACTTGCTTTTCGGACAGCGTCAGGACCTCGACAGCCGGTGTCTGATTCATCGCAAGGCAAATGAGGATGACGCCATAATGCATAGTGAGTGACTTCCTGTACTACTGCTTGTTCTTCTTCGCCGCCCGACCTGCCAGCTTCTTCGTGTACTTCTCGATGGCCTGCTCGTAATTTGAGGGGAAGTTCTTGTTGAGATCGTTCTTCGCTTTGGCGAGGTCCTTCTCGGGAAGATTGCCCCAGCTTCCTTTGTTCTCAAATCGCTTTTTGTCAGTTTCGCCGGGGGCTTCCTCCCCTTTGACACGGCTGTCATCGGCCGCCCCGTCGGGAGAATTGCTGTTTCCTCCCTGTCCGTCGCCCCCCCCTCCGCCACCGCCACCTTGCTGCTGCTCAACCTTTTTGATGATCTCATCAAGGTTCGCGATAATCCGTTCCTGAACTCCCTGAACTTTGTCGCCGGCGCGGCCGAGGTCCAGACGGCGTTCTGAATCGGCCATCAGACGGGCCAGTTCACCCAGTGACTTTTCCTCGAGTCCTTTCAGGTCGGTCTGCATCAGTGTCGCGGTCGCCGAATACCGGACCGGGACCCGTTCTGTATTCGTCAGCAGTTGCTCAATGGCATCCAGAGCCGGTTTCAGTTCCAGCATCCCCTGTGCAGCCACCGCCTGGAAGAAGAAGAGCGATGAGGGATCAACCACTTGCCGGGGATCGACGCTTTTCAGCACTTCCCAGGCTTCATCGAACAGTCTGCGTTCGACGAGGTGGCGACCGTAAAACAGATTCATGTTGGCCTGAAAGAATGGCCCCTGTGTCGATTGAATCAGAAAGTCTGCTCGCGGTGGCAGGGGACTTTGCGGTGGAGTGTTGCATTCGTTAACGAGTCTCATGACTTCGGGTTGAACGAGTGCGAACGACTGGATGACTCGTTCCAGCAGGAGGTCGGCACTCGTCGACGCATCCACCCCGGACCAGATGGCCATTACCTGATCACGCTGGGCGTCCGGAAGCCCTTGCTCACCCAGCCACGCGAGAACGCGATTGCGTGCGTCGTCCGCACTGGAAGGGGTGTAGACTTCAGCCGCCGACCAGGCGACCCCGCCCAGCAACGTCAGCAGGCAAACACCGCTTACGATCGCCCTTGAGCATGATGCAAGTCTTCTCATAAGTCCCTCGTTCAGGGCCGCGCCCGACAAAGCTCTGGCAACCATACGACCATAGCGCATGACATGCCAAGTATACCCGTACAGGGAAGGTTGAGGGAATAGGTGGGAAGAATCTCTCCACCCGGGAATTGAAGATTCCCGTAACCTTAAATTTGAGCGGCAGTTGAGCAAACGCGAAGACATCGAATCGCGTCTCCTTGACGTTCCGGTCCACGTGACCGACCACGGATACAGTCGGAATCGAATGAGGCCGAAAACCACTGAGAATGGAGCGTCAGGACCGTACCACAAAACCGCCGGGAAGGCGTCGGACAAGACGTTTCATTTCGAGAACCGTGATCGTCGACAGGACGCGCGAAGCCTCGATATTGGCAGCACGAATGACCTCATCAACAGGTGTTGATTCGGCAGACATCAGGTTGAGAATGAGCCGTTCCTGGTCCGAAAGTGTCAATTCTGCCGGTTTTCGTACCGTTTCGGTCGGTGTCCGCTTGACCGGGGCCACCAGCGGCCCGAGAGCGTTCAGCACGTCATCCACATCCCGGATCAGTGTCGCGCCGTCGCGGATCAGGTCGAGACACCCCAGGCTGGCCTCGGAATCAACACGACCGGGCATTGCGAACACGTCCCGGTTCTGTTCCATCGCATGCCGCGCCGTGTGCAGGGCCCCGCTGCTGCGTCCCGCCTCAATGAGGACGACTCCTAATGACATCCCGCTGATGATCCGGTTTCGCTGGGGGAACAATCCGGATTTGGGAGTCTGATCCATGGGCGATTCGGTAATCAGGCATCCCTGTCGCGTAATCGCCTCGGACAATTCACGATGCTCGGGAGGATAGATGGTATTCAGTCCCGTGGCGCAGACTGCAATCGTTCTTCCACCCGCCTCCAGTGCCCCTTTGTGAGCTTCCGCGTCGATTCCCCGCGCTAGCCCGCTGACGACGGTAATACCGACCCGGGCGAGGGCCTGTGCCAGCCGGTTCGTCTGCTGTCGGCCGTAGCTGGTACAGTGTCGCGAGCCAACCACCCCGATCGCCAGGGCATCCGCTTCCACAAGGGTCCCCTTGCAATAGATCAGTGTCGGGGGATCTGGAATTCGACACAGCCCTGCCGGATACGTGGGGGTGTCGCGAATATGGAGAGAGACTCCCGCCGAGCGGGCACGCTCGAGTTCCTGGAGTGCGGCCGCTTCGGTACCGTGAGTGACGAGCGACATCGCCAGCCGGGGACCCACGTTTCGGACCGACTGCAACTGTGACACCGACGCCTCGAGGATTCCACGAGGCGAGCCAAAGCGTTCCAGTAAGAGCTGGTAGGTGCGGGGTCCCAACCCCGGAACCAGATTGAGTCTCAGCACATCAATCAAATCACGTTCGGGATCGGGCGCGTCTGCATCAGGCTCTGGGAACAGCTCTTTGACCATTCATCACTCGTGCGAAGAACTTCCGTCGCGTTGACGTCTGATGGTGGCCAATCCCCGTCGAATTCGTCAACCCTGGATCGGGCGAGTGGCATCCCTGAAACGGAGAATCGGCCTGACAGAGGAGGCTCATCCCGTCCTGTGTGTCGCGGACTGGTGGGCCTTACGTTGCCCCATCCGGTTCGGCGGCAGCACCCTTGTCCTTCTGCGTCGACTCGTGTGGGTCTCGCGTAAATTTTCTCGTTTTGGCGAGTTCTTGCGGGACGAACTGGATCAGATTCACTTCAATCCGTTCGACTTTCGAAATGTCGTAGTTTTGCCGGGCCAGAGCGACCACCTGATCGACGATCTCAGTCGCGCGCTGCGAGTCTTCTCCGGGGGGAAAATCGACCGTCATGGAAACACGCAGCGTCCACGGTCCCCGTCCTTTTTCACGCCCCCCTTCGACATTGGGTCGCGCATGCCTGAACTGTCGGCCAATTGCTTCTCGCAGCGATCGGAAGGGCTTGGTCTGCTGATCCCAATAGACAAACAGCAGCGCCGTTGCCGTTAAACCAATCAGAATCAGACCGAACACCACGTACTGGCCAGAAATCGAATTTGTCCGTTGTGATGCGGGAACCGTCGAGCGACCTTGTTTGTTGTCAGCCTCGCCCGGTGAATCTGGAGAGCGGCCCGTCATTCTTGCATGAGTCCAATCAAAAGTGCCCGCATCGGAATAAAACAGAGCAGCCCGTAAGCCAGACCGATCACCCCTGTAACCCCGATCGTAATCATTACCGGCAGCCATGTCTTCAGTCGGGCCGCCTGAAGTAGCGCACGACGACGGTACATTTCCGATAACTGCCTGAGCGTCGGAATCAGTGTCCCTTGCCGTTCCGCCGTCGAAATCATCCATCTGGCAAGGGGTGGCAGTAATCTGGAAGACTCGAGCGCCAGGGGAAGCGGGATTCCCAGTTCCAGTTTGTCGCACACCATTCGTGATTCCTGGTGCCAACCTGTGTGATCGACGGAATCAGCCGCCAGACGGAATGCGCGTGGCAAGGGGGCCGCATGTTCCAGTTGCATGGCCAGAAGCTCGGTGAACTGTGCCCAGTTTTGGCTTTGACGGATGGAGGTGACGCCAGGGACCCACCGGAACGAGGTCATCCACCGCCATAATCCCCGGGTGACGTTCTTCCGTAACAGAGCTGTAACCACAACCACGGCCAGCACGACTGCCGGAATCACCAGGGTCACATAGGTCTTGTGCTGATCCAGAAACTTCAAACCCTCGATCGGCCAGAGATAAGGTAATCCAAGACCTTCAATCCCTCTCAGCAAATGGGGAAGAAAGAAAGTCAGAAACCCGGCCAACAATCCATAGCTGATGACACCGCAAAACAGAGGATAAATAATCGCCAGCCGGATCCGCTGACGTGTCTCCTGCATGACCTGCCCCGATGCGGCCATCGATTCCAATGCATCGGGCAGGCGGCCTGACGACAACCCCGCTTCCATGACAGCCGTATAAACGGGCGAAACGGCCGGGCCTTCCAGAGCCAAGGCGTCTGGAAGCGACGTCCCTTCGGCCATGCGCTTCGACAAACGTTCCGAGAGACCACCCAGTCGCGTTCCCACATTTCCCGCCAGACCCTTCAGCCCCAGTTCCAGCGGAATTCCGGCCTTCACCAGCGCTGCGATTTCGCGATTGAGCAGAATCAAATCATCCAGCGACGACGAAGATTGAGTCATGGATAACTTTTCTTTGAACGACGGTGTCGGGACCGGGTGCAACTGACCGACACCATCCTAAAGACATTCTGTCGCTTTCTCCAGCGTCGAAACGGCCGGATGGAAAAGAATTGTGCCCGTGGGGTCCTCCGTGCGACTTGTCCTCATCGATATGATTCTACCGATCCTGGTCATCCCCTTCCGGCAGAGTCTGCCCCGCAACAAACGGGGCCTGGTCTTTCGTGGGGCGAGTCCACGGGAGCGACATCGCAGCAGAGAACGGGCACGAACCAGCAACGGGCGAGACCCCTCTTCGGAGGGGACCTGCCGTAACAGGACCATTCCCCGATTTGGAAAGCACGATGATGAACGCACAGACTCATTTGCCCAGCTTTCACGAGGATGTTGAGCTCGCCGGGCATATCATCGACAGCCTGCTCTTACCGAAAGTGCTGGACGAAATCACGTCGCTGGGCGGAGATTACCAAAGCCAGGAGATCCGCATTGGTCACAACCGGCGTGACCCCAGTTATGTCCGACTCACGGTCTCGGCCCCGACGCAGGAATCGCTCGAACAGATCCTGACTTCCATAGGTCAGCACGGTGCGGTGCCGGTTCAGCACCATGACATCCGTCTGCTCGCCGCCGATATTGAAAGGGCTTTTCCCGAAGGCTTCTACGCGACGACGAACGAGCCAACCGAAGTGCGCTGGAGCAACAAATGGATTCCTGTGGAACGACAGGAAATGGACTGTGGAATTTGTTTTGACCCGAAGCAGGAAACCGCCCGCTGCGTGGCAATGGCGGACGTAAAACGAGGTGACCACATCGTGGTCGGACGACTGGGAACGCGCGTCCATCCCGTCGGCCGGGACCGACTGTCGACTCATTCGTTTGGTTTCATGAACAGTACGGTTTCCAGCGAAAAACCCAAAAATCTGACTGTCCGTGAAATTGCAGAACTGATGCGCCGGGCAGCGAGTGGACAGGGACGAATTCTGGTCGTTGCGGGTCCCGCCGTTGTGCATACGGGGAGCCGGGAACTGCTGAGCTGGCTCATCCGCCGTGGCTACGTTCATGTCCTATTCGCGGGGAACGCTCTGGCAACACACGACATCGAACAATCCTTTTACGGAACAAGTCTGGGCATCTCGATGGAAAGCGGAGGAGGAAGCGAAGAAGGTCACGAGCACCACCTGAGAACCATCAATCGGATCCGGCGACTGGGAAGCATCCCGCAGGCTGTCGAGCAAAAGGTGCTGACAAACGGAATCATGTACGAATGCATTCAGCACAAGATCCCGTTTGTGCTGGCGGGAAGCATTCGGGACGATGGCCCCCTGCCCGATGTCATTACTGATTCGCTTGTCGCTCAGACCCGGATGCGTGAGCTGGTTCAAGGAGTCACCTTCTGCCTGATGATCGCGACGACACTCCATAGTATTGCCGTCGGGAACCTGCTTCCCTCGTGGGTCAAAACCGTGTGCGTCGACATTAATCCCGCGACCGTCACCAAACTCGCAGATCGGGGTACGTTTCAGTCAGTAGGACTGGTCACAGATGTAGAACCATTTCTACGTGTCCTGGTGCAGGAACTGGGTGGGATGCAGGATTAAACTGTTCACCTGCTGCGTACGACCAATCCGGTATTCGACTCACTCTGGACGAGGGGGCTGATCATCGATGAAGCGTGACTCCAAGGCCCCCCTTCCGACAGTTGTCCGACGTCGCCCCACAGACGCGACCGGCCTGTTCTGGGGGGCCGTTTTCTCTCTGTATGGCCTCTTTCTTGGAGCGATCTTTTCCGTCGTCTGGATCCCGATTTTCTTTTTTTATATCGCGCTGCAGTGTGTATTCTGGCAATTCAAAAAGTGGAAACGAGACCGCGTCCTCAACGATGGAGCCACCCGATGGTGCCAGTTCCACTATCCCGATTGTGGCGGGACTCTGATTGTCGATTTTATGGTCGGACTGGCGCAGGTGACGGATCTGCAGTTCGCCGACCTGCCTCCTTCCATTCCCCTGGTAGACCTTGCTCTTGGTGCCGAGGGGCCGATTTACCAGGCACAATCGGCTCCGGCTGATCTGGTTCGCTGGGCCTGCCGCGAAGCGAAGATTCGCTGGCCAAAGCCGTCCACCTTCAATGGTTCGACGTTAGACGACGCGGTTCGGTTTGTGGCCAGTTTCCCCGCTTAGCGGTTCGCTTCCCATGACCCGATTCCACGGGGCCCATGGTGCGAGGCGAATCTTCGTGTCCACCCTGTTCGCTTAGAAAGGGGACGTCCGATTTCGTCGTGAACTCATCGACCGTCAAAAGGACAGGGCCCTTTCGCCTGAGTCTCTTCCTCCCTTTAACGAGAAACTTTGCTGATGAAGTCACCCAGTACCAACAGGATGGATCCAGCCCCACCGGTAGCTCCGGTTGACGTATCTTCGTGGCACTCGGGTGAGCAGCAGTTGCAAGAGGATTGCCTCGGGCGCAAAGATCATCCGCCCCGTTTCGTACCTCGCGCTGCGAGCGTCTACGGTCGGGACGTCTCCGCTGCGGCGCACGCCACTTTTGCATGGAACACCTGTCGACTGTGAAGCAGACCGGGAAAATTCCAGACCGGAGTAGGACTGCCACGCGTGCAAACTCCGCAGTATCATCCAATTCTGTGATCGGATGTAGAAAGCTGTCTCAGACACCGGAGAATGCGGAATGCACTCAAACTTTCTTACTATGGACGATGGCACCCGAATCTACTTTAAGGACTGGGGACGTGGTCAACCCGTCGTCTTCAGTCACGGATGGCCGCTGAGTGCCGACGCATGGGATCCACAGCTCTTCTACCTGAGCGAACGAGGATACCGCGTCATCGCTCATGACCGACGCGGGCACGGACGATCCAGCCAGCCCTGGCTGGGAAATGAGATGAACACCTATGCCAAAGACCTGGCAGAAATCGTCCGAACACTCGACCTGAAGAATGTGATCCACGTCGGTCACTCGACCGGGGGCGGCGAGGTGGTGCGCTACATCGGCCGGTATGGCACCCGACATGTCGCCGCTGCCGTTCTGATTGGCGCCGTTCCTCCCTTGATGTTGAAAACGGACAAGAACCCCGGCGGCCTTCCCCTTGAAGTCTTCGATGAAATCCGTCAGGGAGTCCTGAAAGATCGGTCTCAGTTCTTCCGGGATCTGACCACACCGTTTTACGGAGCCAACCGTGACGGCTCGAACATTTCTCAAGGAACGATCGACGCGTTCTGGCTGCAGGGGATGCAGGCGGGTCTGAAGAATGCTTACGATTGCATCAAGGCGTTCTCTGAAACCGACTTCACCGAAGATCTGAAGAAAATCAACATCCCGACACTGATTATTCACGGTGACGATGACCAGATTGTCCCCATCGACGCATCCGCCCGGCAGATGGCCAAACTGGTCAAAGGATCAACTCTGAAGGTCTATCCGGGCGCTCCGCACGGACTGACCTTCACTCACAAAGACCAACTCAACGCAGATCTGCTGGCCTTCTTTAAGCAAATACGACAGCAGCAGTAACAGTCCAGGCCTCCCCGCCCTCGAAGTGAGATCCACAACCGATTCCAAGCCTGTACGACAAAGGAGAAAGATCATGTTCAAAACAAAAAACGATCTGCCTGAATCAACCCGCGTCAAAGTGATCGAGTTATTGAACGCCCGATTGGCGGACTCCATCGACCTGCAAACACAGGCCAAGCAAGCGCACTGGAACGTCAAAGGGCCTCACTTCATCGGCCTGCACGAGCTGTTCGACAAAATCAATGAAGAGGTCGAAGACTACGTCGATGACATTGCAGAACGCGCCGTCCAGTTGGGGGGCGTCGCGGAAGGAACCGCCCGTGTCGTCGCCAAACGGAGCACGCTGCAGGAATACCCACTGAATGCGGTCGATGGACGAACGCACGTCGATGCACTCTCGTCAGCACTGGCGGCCTTCGGAAAAGTGATCCGGCAGGGGATCGACCAGGCCGACGAACTGGGAGATAAAGACACCGCGGACCTGTTCACGGAAATCTCCCGTGGCATCGACAAGTCGGTCTGGTTCGTCGAAGCCCACCTGCAGGCCGAGCGATAATCACTGGAAACTCCCCACAGACCTGGGGAAATCGACCAGATTGCAACCTCGGGGGCCGCATGACTGCGGCTCCCGGGAGAGAGGCAACGCCTCAGCCATTGCCGCTCGTGCCTCAGTGTTCCGGTTGCGGGATCGACCCGACGGACCACCCAGCGGTGATTCGCCGATAGATCCTCCTCAGTAACTGTCCGATACTGTCGATGATGGCATAGGTCACCGGCGTGACCAGCAGTGCCAGTAACAGGCTGAATGATTGCCCGCCGATAATCACCTTGGCCATGCTGGCGCGGGCTCCCGCACCGGGACCTCGCCCCAATGCAATCGGGACCATGGCGGCAATCAGCATGACGGTCGTCATCAGAATCGGCCGCAACCGGGTGTGATTGGCTTCCATGATCGCGGCGGTCCGTTCCATGCCGCTGGCGCGCAATTCGTTCGTCTTGTCGACTTGCAGAATCCCGTTCTTCTTCACGATTCCGATCAGCATGAACAGTCCGAACATCGCGTACAAATCCATCGGCGTGCGGAACATCAGCAGCGACAGCAATCCAAACGGAATCGTCACTGGCAATGCCGCCAGGATACTGACCGGGTTGAGCCAGCTTTCGAACTGAGCGGCCAGGATCAGGTACATGAACAGGACACTCAGCCCCAGAGCCACCATGAAGTAATAACCGGTCTCGCCCAGCATCTTCGCCTGCCCGCCGAATGTCACTTCGTATTCGGGCGGGAGGTTGAGTTCACGGGCAATCACCCGGGCCTGCTGAATTGCATCATTGAGTGAGACCTTGTCGGGATGAGCCAGCAGCGTGACAGTCCGCTGGCGGTTGAACCGATCGATCTGGCTTGGGCCCCGTGCTTCCGTGAGCGTTGCCAGACTCGAAAGCCGGACCTGGCCTGCCGTTGGTGAGGGGATCGTGAGGCTTTCCAGACTTTGCGGAGTCGCACGGAACGGCCGGTCCGCCCGCAGCCAGACGTCGTACTGCTCAGTCCCCTCTTTGTAGCGGGATACAATCTGACCGCCGACGAGAACATTCAGGCTGTTGGCGATGGTCTGGACGGGAATTCCCAAGTCACTGGCCCGATCACGATCGATTTCGACCTGCACCTCGGGCTTTCGCAGAGCCAGCGTCGAATCGACATCGACGAGACCCGGAATCTGCCGAAGTCGCTCAATAAATTGTGACGAGTATTCGGCGAGTTTATCAATGTCCGGTCCCTGGATACTCACTTGGAACGTACGGCTATCCTGTCCCGTCGCCCCGATCGCCGAAACATCCGAGACGGCAGTTCGCAGGTCGGGATAGTCACGAAGAATCTCGCGGGCTCGCTCCATCACTTCGAACTGAGTGTATTCACGCTCTTCGAGTTCCTTGATCCGGAAGTAGATGGATCCCCGGGTCACATCTCCCTGCCCCTTGCCCGATCCCCCTGTGTTCTGGCCGATGATGGTGAATCGATGCAGAACCCCCGGTAACTGGCTGAGTCGCTGTTCGATTTCGGTGAGCACCTGATCAGAGCGTTCGAGCGTGTAGCCCTCCGGTGTGATGTATGACACCTGAAATTCACTCTGATCATCGCGAGGAACGAGGTTCACCCCCAGGTTAGCGGCAATCGGAATCGTCGACAGAAAAGCCAGCAGACTGACCGCCATCGTGATGATGGGATGTCGCAATGACCAGGCGAGCACGAGGCCGTAGTAGTAGTCAACCGTTCGATAGATGAAGCCCCCCTTTGATTGCGTATGCCCCGCCTCGTTCGACTCCAGCTTCAGGAAGTGGGCACACAACATGGGAGTGAGAGTGAACGAGACAAAGAGACTCATCACAATGGCAAACGCCACCGTCAGACCGAAACTGCTGAAGAACCGTCCGACGATGCCTCCCATAAACGCAACCGGAACGAAGATCACGACCAGCGAAAGACTGGTTGCCAGCACCGCCAGAGCGATTTCCCGCGTTCCGTCGCGCGATGCCGTGAATGCGTCCTTCCCGTACTCTTCCATATGTCGGAAGATGTTTTCATGTACCACCACCGCATCATCGATCACGATTCCGATGGCCAGAATCAGGGCCAGCATCGTGATGTTATTCAGCGTGAAGCCCATGTAGTGCATGAAGAGAAACGTCGGGATAATCGAAGTGGGAATCGCCATGGTGGCAATCACCGTGGTTCGCCAGTCACGGATAAACAGCAGGATCGTGGCTGAAACCAGAACGGCCGCCAGCAACAGATGGAAGTTGACTTCGGCCATCGATTCGCGAATGAACCGGGCCTGGTCCTGAATGATTTCGACCTCGATGTCGGCTGGCAGAGCCTGCTTGATCCGAGCGAGTCGGGTCTGCACCGCGTCTGAAATGGCGACGGTATTTGTTCCTGATTGTCGTTGTACGAACAGGCTCACGGCATTCTGTCCGTCAAGTCGACTCAGCCCACGCGGTTCTTCCACGGAATCTTCGGCTCGGCCGATGTCCTGAATCCGAATCGGATGACCCGAGCGATTGGCCACAATCAGTTGATTGAACTGTGCAGCCGTCTGTATTCGCCCCAGTGTTCGCAGCACCAGTTCCCGCGAGCCCTGATGGACGATCCCGCCGGGGACTTCCATGTTCTGAGTCACCAGGGCCTGACGAACGTCCTCGACCGACAGATCGAACGCGGCAAGTTTCTCTGTGTTGACGATCACGTTAATCGCGCGTGTTCGAGCGCCTGAAAGGAACACGGCACCGACCCCTGAGACAGTCTGCAACTGCTCCTGGATCTGCCGCTTGGCGATCTCCGTCACTTCACGAACATCACGTCGCCCGGAAACGCCGATCGTCATGATGGGTGCCGCATCCAGGTCGAAGCGATTGATGACGGGAGGTTCCATTCCCTGGGGAAGTTGATTGAGGATCGACGAGACCTTGTCGCGAACTTCCTGCGCGGCGACGTCGCCGTCTTTGCTCAGTTGAAACTGAATGGCGATCGTGGCCATCCCTTCGCGCGTCGTCGATCGCAGTTCTTCAATACCCGAAACCTGGTTGACCGCTTCCTCGATCAGTTTGGTGACCGTCGACTCGATTTCCTCGGCGCTGGCTCCCGCTAGACGAGCGGAAATCGAAACCGCCGAAAGGTCGACTTTCGGAAACAGGTCGACCCCAAGGCTGTAGTACGAGACCACCCCCAGCACGACCGGAATCGCCACGAGCACCCAGGTAAAGACAGGGCGACGAATGCAGATCTCAGCGATATTCATGATGTTTCTTTTTCGTAGATCGGTCTGCGAGGGGATGCTGAGCGCTAACGGACTGTGATGTCGTCTTAATCCACCGGGGATTCGGTTATGTGAACAGGATCTCGCTGGCTTGAGAGCTCTGCAGGCGTTCATTCAGGTGATCGCCCGAGCCCACTGACAGGCAACGCCGTTTCGCGCCCTGTTCAGGACACGACCAGCGAGGGCCGTTCCCGCTATTCCAATTTTGAGTCGGTCGCACCGTCAGGATCTGACGTGGTCGAATCGTCCACACTGCGGCGATCCGTCACCGGAGTCTGGTCCGCCAGCATGGTGTGGCCACTGGTGATGACCCGTGCATCGGCAGGAAGTTCAGGCTCAACGACTTCAACCCATTCCGTGGTTTGCGTTCCCAGCGTGACCGGAATCTCTCGGGCCTTCCCCTGTTCCATCACGAAGATCTTGGTCACCCCGGCAAATTGAACGACCGATGTCAGCGGGACCGTCGCCGCCTCGGGGTCGATCCGCGTATGAATGGCTGCTTTGGCGAAACTGCCTGGCTTCAGTGTCCCATTAGGGTTGGGAACCTGGATTTCGACCTGAAAGGACCGCGTCGTCGCATCGACGGTCGGATAGATTTTCGTCACCGTGCCCGTAATGGGCTTACTTGACGACGCAGCATAGACATTCACCGGTTGCTCGAGCCTGACATCGGCACTGTACCGTTCGGGAACGGGGACCCTCAGTTTCAAAATCTGATTAATCACCAGGCGGAACAGTTCCGAACCGGGCCGTACGAGTGTCCCTTCCGAAATGGATCGCTGTGCAATCACATAGGTCACGTCATCACCTCCCGGCAAGGTAATCGTCGGCGTCGGTACCAAGACCCTGGTGTTGGCCAGTTGCTCACGGGCGACATCCAGTCCGACCAGTTTTAACTGGATCGTCGCCAGATCCATTTCCGCCTGCAGGATCTGGTTTTCGTACTCCGCTTGAGCAGTCCGATATTCGCTGGCCGCATTCTCGGAGTCTTCCGCGCTGACCGTTTTTGAGGCCGCCAGTCGGCTGATCCGGTCGTTACGCGCCTTGGCATGCTCCATGATGGACCGAGCCTTCGCGACGAAGGGAATTCGGCTCAGGTCAAATGACTTCAGAGGAGCTTCCTTCAAGCCCAGTTTGGCGAGTTCAACCTGCAGAGCACGCTCGGCCTGCTGAACAGCAAGTTCGTAGTCAGTGGAATCGATTTCGAGCAGACGCTCGGACGGTTTCACTTCGTCGGCCACATCATGCAGTACCTGGCGCACGCGCCCTTCGACACGGGCAGAGATCGAAACTTCCTCGAAACCGTACAAAGTTCCAAATGCTTCCACCGATCGCTGAACCGAACGGATCGAGACAGGTTCCGCAGTGACCACAACCTCCTGGAGATCACGTTCCTGTGCGAGCGTGTGAGGGGGTAACGTTTCTTTGGGATGCTGGTTTGCCTGCATGTTGGCCACGTACCAGCCCGCACCAAAAGCACCGCAGAACAGCAAGAATCCAGCAAGCTTTCGCAGGAATGGCGTGGGGGGAGCGGGTTGGGGCGCAGGGGACGGGGTAGCAGGGGAAGACTCGGGCTCGGCCGCATCCCTGCGACCCGGGTCTTTCGGAGTGGGGTGGAGTAAAACCTGACCCATAGCGGCGTCCTTATTACCTTAATAAATCTCAGGGCGAGTTCAGTCGTGGCCCGCCAATAGTTGGACCTGAAGTCGCCCTGCACGGGCAATTTTCCGGAACAGGACCATAAAGATTTCCTGTTCGTCCTCGGTCAGCGCACCGAGCATTCCTCGAAGTAATCGCAAATTGGTGTCCGTCAGCGATTTGTACATCTGCCGGCCGGTCGGGGTCAGCTCGATCTTGACTACACGCCGGTCAGCGTCGGAGCGAAGGCGGCAAGCCAGCCCCTTCTGTTCCAGGTTGTCCGCAATACTCGTGACGGAGTTCACTGCGAGACTCAGGTATTCCGCGATTTCTCGCATCATCCGGGGGCCTTCCTGCCCCAGCAACTCGATGACCCTCAGTTCCTGAACGTGAAGTTCGAGGTGAGGGCCATTCGCAACAGTCGCATTCACACACTGAAATTGCTTCAGGATGTCCTGGACGACGACTTGCAGATCCACAGCGCGATCATCGATTGTCTTCATCACAACTCATTGCCGAATTATTCGATCATGGAACTATTTGCTGACCGCAATATCCGGGCATTCGGCTTTTTGTGTCAAGATGGCCCTGTTCCCCGCGACACAAATTCACATGCGGTTCACATCCGTGCAGACCGTGGCCATCCCACAACTGCGAACATTTTCAAGCTTTTCCACGTGACGCAGGTGGGCCTTGTGTCCCCGTCAGCAGTCGCTTCAGGTTGCGATTGATTCGCTGCAGCATGTCCCCCATCAGATTATCGTTGATCATGTAGGTCCATGTGGAGGAAGGCCCCAGCAGCCCTTCCTCGGCCAGATCAATCCCCTGCGGTGTCAAACGGATCGACTTGAGTTTGGAGATGACATTTCGGTCGATGCGTGTGGTAACGTCCCGAAACCCGCGCGTCAGTTCCCGATGAAACTCATCCAGCGGATTGAAGCCCCCCATGCTGATCAGATGGATCTGATCCCGTAATTGAGCGGCGTGCGCAAGGTGCTCTGACCAGCACTGGTCGATTTGCCAGAGCGTAATCTGCCGTTCGGCTTCCCGGACCACGTCCTCACCCACGTCATTCGCCATTCGCTCGAAACATTCGGGATCGACATTTTGCAGGAGCCGCGGCGTCACACTTCTCAGCAATAGCTGGCTGCGTCGCTGCTGGATCGTGCGTCGCTGCTGCTCCAGGCAGAACGAATACCGTCTCAATGTCCGGCGAATTTCAAAGCATTCCCCTTCAATCACACGCTGAACGTGCTCGATCATCTCTCCCGCACTCGGATCGACATCGCCACTGGTTGAGTGCGGATTGTGACTGGGAGGGATCAACTCACCCAGTCCATACCGGGCCATCAGATCGTCTTCCAGACTGACGAAAAACTGCGTCTGGCCAGGGTCCCCCTGCCGTCCCGCTCGACCGCGCAACTGGTCGTCGATCCTTCGCGATTCATGGCGATTCAATCCAAATACGTGCAGGCCCCCCGCCGCGATCACCCGCTCACGGTCGCGCTGATCGCTTCCCCCGAGGCGTATATCCGTTCCCCTGCCCGCCATGTTCGTCGAGATCGTCACGGCCCCCCAAGCCCCTGCCTCGGCAATCATTCTGGCCTCATCCCAGTCGTTTCGGGCATTGAGGACCTGACAGGTGACTCCGGAATGGCTGAGCATTTCGGCGAGAATTTCTGATTCTTCGACACTGGACGTCCCCAACAGGATGGGAGTGCCCTCACGATGCAGCGGCACGATTCGGGAGACCAGCCCGAGAAATTTCGCGTGCCGACGGGGGAAGATCTTGTCGGGAAGGTCCTGCCGGATCGACGCTCGATTCGTCGGCACGACAACGACCTTCATTTTGTAGAACTCAAACAATTCATCGGCAGCGGCCTGAGCCGTCCCGGTCATCCCGCTGCGGTGGTCATACTGCTCGAGAAAGTGCTGAAGCGTGATGGAGTTCAGAATCCTTCCCTGTGGCTGGATCGGCACTCCTTCTTTTGCTTCGATGGCCGCCTGCAGCCCATACGGCCAGCGGCGATTTTGTGCAATTCGCCCCGTCAGTTCATCAATCAGCGCAATACCGTCGTTGCGGACAAGATAGTCTTTATCGCGATGCAGTAAGACCTCAGCCTGTAGAGCGAGATTCAAGCGAGTCAGCAGGTCAATGTTCCGCTCGTCGTACAGGTCGCCGCAGCCCAGCTCATTTTGCAATCGATTCAATGCCGACGTTTGAAAGCTGACATTCCGTGATCGCTGGTCCGTCGCATAGTCCCGCCCCGGACGAAGCTGGCGAACCATGTTCGCCAGCCGATACAGGTCCTGCACCTGTTCCGGTTCCGCGGCAGCAATCACCAGCGGCACCCGGGCCTCATCGATCAGGATCGAATCCGCTTCGTCAACGATTGCGCAGTGGAAGCCGCGATGGACCATTTTTTGTGGGTCCAGACAGATCTGATCCCGCAGAAAATCAAAGCCCGCTTCTTTCGCCGTCACGTAGGTGACATCACAACCATACGCCTGCTTTCGAGCAGACGTTTCCATCCCCTGGACGACATGCCCCACTGTCAGTCCGAAATAGTGATACGCCGGGCCCATCCATTGTGCGTCTCGTTCGGCCAGGTAGTCATTGAACGTCAGCAGATGGACTCCTCGTCCCAGGCAGGCGGTGAGGATCGCAGGAAAAATGGCAGCGAGCGTTTTTCCCTCACCCGTCTGCATTTCGACGAGCTTGCGATCGTGAAGTGCCACCCCTGCGAGCAACTGGACGTCGAACGGAGCCAGTCCAACTGTCCTTCTAGCAACCTCACAGATGACGGCGTAAGCCTCAATCAAGATGCCCGTAACCGACACGCCCTCTCGGACGCGATCCCGGATCGACGTGGCCCGTTGGCGCAGTTCGTCTTCCGTCAGCTCTGCCAGCGGCAGCGACTGCTGCCGAATCTGAGCCACGCTGCTTTCATAACTGCGATTGCTCAGCCGGATTCCCCCGTTGCTGAGGCGTTTCAGGGTGGTGAACAAATTGCGAAATGAGAAACGCATCCGGCACTCCAGCACGAAATGTTTGCAGCAGAACGATGAACGTGGGCGGACCGTCACCTGGGCGTGCTCCGTCGGCGCACCGATCTGTTCCTTGTCCCCGTTGCGTTGAGGTGGAACACATCATTGTCGCAGCGAAGGCAACCCTTTGCCCCACAGCACCCATTGTCTCGTAGCACCCATTGTCCCGTTATTCCGTTGCACCGATTTTTCGCTGCTGCCCACTTCCGGCGTACGCTTCAGGTAGAATGCATTGAACAGAGACTCCCGTCATTCGCAGGGAATCCCTCCCCTTGACCGACGACGAATTCGCTCGTGGGGGCGCGAAAAATCGGGCTACGGCCACTGGCAGTCTGTTTGTTCATTGGGGTTGAGGGCTCAAATATGGTACTGTCCCACGAGTGCACGCGATGTGCCTCTGTCCCTGCCGTTTGATCTGCTGTTGAAATTTGGGCAGAGAGAAGCGATTTTTCCCTTCGTCGATCCAGCACAATCGCGTGCCATGAGAATTGTTTTCCATCTGATCCGATGATCGCATTTACTGAGACCGCAATATGTCTGGCGCTGATTATTCACCTGAGGAACAACGTAGACGCAAACTTGCTGCGGATTGCTTCAATCGGGCCACACAGGCGATGGCCAAGCAGAACTGGGACTATGCGGTCGAGATGTTCGCGACGGCCGTCAAAATGGTTCCCGATAACCTGATGTATCGACAGTCTCTGCGGGGCTGTGAACGGAAGAAATACAAAGACAACAAGACCGGCGCAAGCATGGCGTTCCTCAAGCTATCGAGCGTCAGAGGACGTATTCGCAAGGCCCGCAGTGCCCAGAACTGGGTTGATCTGGATCAGGCCGCCGAAGAAGGCCTCGCCATCAATCCCTGGGATGCTCAGTTCAATGCCGATCTGGGGGACGCCGCCCGTGAACGAGGATTCCTCGAGATCGCCGCGTTCGCCTTCGAACAGGCAACCAGTCCTGACAGCGCGCCGGAGAACAAGGATTTCCTGATCGCACTCGCGGAAATCTACGAACAGCGCAAGAACTTTACGGCGGCGATCAATACGCTCGATAAGGTCATGAAGCTCGATCCGCTCAATGGTGCAGTGCGGTCGAAGATCCAGGCACTCGGCGCCAATATGACCATTCATCAGGCCGGCTATGACGAAGCCGAGTCGACGAAGGAAGTGCAGAATACGGCTCCGAAACAGGGTTATGAACAGTCCGTCAAAGGGGACGTCAAAACCAACAAGCAGGTGCTGGGACCGGGTGAATCGGTCGAAGCAGACCTGCAGCGAATGATGAGAAAAGAGCCCCAGAACGTCGCGCACTACCAGAAGCTGGCGGATTACTACCGCCGCGAAGGACGACTGGAAGAGTCTGTGAAAACCTACAAGCAGGCTCTGGATGTCAGCGGCGACGTCAATATTCGCGAACAGATGGAAGATGTCGAACTGGACATGGTCCGGCAGAACCTGAACTTCGCCAAGGAGGCCGCCGCACGGGATCAGAACGAGACCTCCCGGGCGATTGTTTCAGAACTGGCCAACGAACTGCTGCTGCAGGAAATCGAAGTCTACAGCCGGCGCGCGGACCGTTATCCGAATGATCTGAAGCTGAAGCACGAACTGGCCAAGCGGTTCATGCGATGCAAAAAGTACGACAAGGCCATTCCCCTACTGCAGGCCGCCTCGAAAGATATCCGGCTTGAGGCACAGGTCCTCACCAGTCTGGGGTCGTGCTTCCTGGCCAAAAAGCAAAACAACCTCGCCAAACGGCAATTCGAGAAGGCCCTGGAAAAGCTCAGTTCCACCGAAAACCCGGGTCCCTTCAAGGAATGCAGTTACTACCTCGGGCGACTGGCGGAAGAAGCCTCGGACAATTCTGCCGCCGAAAAATACTACTCTGATATTCTCGCCATCGACTATGGTTACAAGGACGTGGCTCAGCGACTGACCGAAATTCAGGGTGGCGACGACGAGTCCGCTCATATCGATATGGACCACGGCGACGAAGTCTGAAATCCACTTCGCCAGCCGCCAGCTGAAGGCCGCCTGGCTCCGCAGCAGACGGCCTGTCCCCTGATCAACTTGCCAACGCGTCCTCATCCCCCATTCGTCGGATGAGGACGCGTTGGCGTTTCCTCGGGTCCACCTCCTGCCCTGTCGCTCTGATGGTGCAACTTGCGAGTCGTTCCGAGTAAACAGCCTAAGATGAATGTGCGCCCCCCTTGGGCTTTTCCGCCTCGCAAGTCCGCTTTTTAGAAGATTATTCCGTTGGCGGGAACCTGATTTGCGAAACAATAGCCCGGCGGAAGAGGAGTGTAATTCCTGCAGACGGATGGCGCTGCTGTGGATTCAGGCATCGTGCCTGAGTAAAGAGAAGTTCACAGTCGCACGCTACCGCGAAACCGGAGCACAAACTACGATGCAGTAATCGATTGCAACTTGCCCTCGACGCAAGTTCCTGACGCGGCACGATGTTTGCCGCTCGGACCTCATTTGAATCTTTCCTTTGCGGACCCCACTTGGCCATGGTCAATAATGAATTGCTACGTCGTGATGTACGCACGCTGGGTGACATGCTCGGCGATGTCATCCGCGAGCTGGCAGGAGAATCGGCGTTAGAGCGAGTTGAAGAGATCCGCAAGGTGGCCCGCGAACGTCGATCCGGCGTGGAAGAAGCCGAGGGTGAACTCTCGCGCTTGATCGAGTCGCTCGATGAGCCCACCGCCCGTGACGTCACGCGCGCCTTCAGCATCTTCTTTGATCTGGCCAACATCGCAGAGGATCGGCACCGGGTGAGGATTTTGCGCTCACGAGAGCTGGAGCGCCATCCACAACCTCGCAGTGAGTCGATCGGAGAGGCGATTGCGAAATTGAAGGGAGCGGGCTTCACGCCGGTCGAAACGCAGTCGGCACTCGATCGCCTGGCGATCGAACTGGTCTTTACGGCGCACCCCAGCGAGGCCAAGCGTCGCAGCCTGCGCGTGAAGCTGCGCCGCATGCGACAGGCTCTTGAGGACCTCGACCTGGCGGACCTGCTGCCTCGTGAGCGCCAGAAACTGGAAAACCTGCTGCGCACCGAGATGACGGCGCTCTGGCAGACTGAGTTTCTGCGTCCCAACCGTCCGACGGTCCTGCAGGAAGTTCGCCGGGGATTGACGATTGCCCCGCGCCTGTGGGAGGTCGTCCCCGGCATCTATGACGATATGCGACGGGCCCTTGAGGTCTCTTACCCGGGAGTCGAGTTCCGTCTGCCGCTCTTTCTGAAATTCGGTTCATGGATCGGCGGAGACCGCGATGGACATCCCCATGTCACCCGCGACGTCACGGCCCAAACCCTGTTGTGGCTGCGCGAGGCCGCCATCAAAGCCCATTTGAAACAATGCCGACAACTGTCCGAGTTTCTCTCAATCTCGACGAAAGAGTCCTCTCTGGGGCCGCAACTGAATGACGAGTTTGATGCGGCCACAATGAAGTGGCCCGTCATTCTGGAACGTGTCCAGACCGTCCCCACCACCGAATCCTGCCGTCTCTGGCTCGCGGTGATCGAATGGCGTCTTGAACAGTCGTTCGGCACTTCCATCGGCGAGAAATTGCCCGATGGAGCCTATCGTGACGGAGCTGAACTGGAACAGGACGTCCTCAAACTAGTCAACAGTCTTGAAGGACTGGGGACACTGCATCTGATCCGAAACGAACTGCTCCCGTGGCTGGATCTCGTCCGCGTTTTCGGACTGCACATGAACCGACTGGATGTCCGTCAGGATGCCCGGCGACACATCGAAGCGCTGACAGAAATCTTCGCCAAGGCGGGTATTACCGCAAACTTCGAAGCTCTTCCCGAAGAGGAACGCCAGGACGTCCTCACGCGGACCATGCCCTGGAAAGAGGAAATCTCTCACGACGGACTTTCACCCCATGTGGTCGAGACGCTGGAACTCTTCCGGCTGCTGCATTCAGCCATGGCCACATTCGGTCCAAGCTGCGTGGGGAGTCACATCATCAGCCTCACCAGCGCCCCCAGCGATATGCTCAGCGTACTCTGGTTGTGGCGGTGGGCTCAGTCGGTCGGCAATCCGCCGGGGACCGACGTCACCAACCTCGAAGACCAGTTAGCGATCGCACCCCTGTTCGAAAAGATTGGTGATTTGAGACGCGGACCAGAAACACT
Source organism: Schlesneria sp. DSM 10557 (assembly GCF_041860085.1). NCBI lineage: Bacteria > Pseudomonadati > Planctomycetota > Planctomycetia > Planctomycetales > Planctomycetaceae > Schlesneria > Schlesneria sp. DSM 10557. The sequence goes on along the minus strand of NZ_CP124747.1, from coordinate 5,449,323 downwards.
GGAAGCGATTCTCAAGCATCCTGTCTACGCCTCGCACGTGCAGAAGCTCGGGTCACGCCAGATCGTGATGGTCGGATATTCGGACAGCACCAAAGATGGTGGGTACCTGGCCGCCTGCTGGGGTCTTTATCGATCCCAAAGCGAACTGCAGCGTACTGCCGATCGCTACGGCGTCAAATTGACGTTCTTCCATGGCCGGGGAGGTTCGCTGGGGCGAGGCGGGGGACCGGCAGCTCGTGGGATTTATTCGCTCCCTCCCGAAGCACTCGACGGCAGCCTCAGACTGACCGAACAGGGCGAAGTCCTCGCCGAACGCTACGACGATGACCAGATCGCGTATCGGCATCTGGAACAGGTCACGTCCGCCACGCTATTGGCCAGTGCACTTCCCGCACGCACGGCCAAGCCCGCCTGGTCGGTCATCATGGAGCAACTCTCGCGGCGTTCTTATCAGGCCTACCGCGAACTGGTGGACCAGCCAGGTTTCATCGAGTTCTTCAGCTCGGCCACACCAATCGATGAGATTGAAAGCCTCAACATCGGCTCACGACCGGCCCGCCGCCGTGGTGAACGGACGTTGGCGGATCTGCGGGCAATCCCCTGGGTCTTCTCGTGGACGCAGAATCGATCGATGATCCCCGCCTGGTATGGCCTGGGCACCGCATTGACCGAAGTACTGGAAGAACGCCCCAACGACTGGCAGACTCTCTACGAGATGTACCGGCAGTGGCCGTTCTTTCAGGCAACCATTGAGAACGCTGCTCTGGCACTGGCCAAAGCGGATGAATTCATCTCATCCCGCTACGCCGATCTTGTCCAGAACTCCGAAGTCAGAAATCTGATCGGAGGATTGATCGATGTCGAACGGGATCGATCTCGGAAGACGATTCTCGCCCTCACCGGGGGAACGGATTTGCTATCGGCCACTCCCTGGCTGCAAGCATCCATCGACGCGCGCAATCCCTACATCGACCCTCTGAATCTCATTCAGATTGAACTCGTTCAGCGCCGCAGAAGCCTGCCCGCAGACACGCCCCCTGAAGACGCCGAGCGACTGGGTGGATTGCTGCGTCTGACAGTCCAGGGGATTGCCGCCGGAATGCGGACCACCGGTTGATTCAGCGAGTTCCTCTGCAACATCACCAGCAAGGGCTCATCCCAATCTCGGGTCGCCCCGGTTGTCGCGTCTTCGTGGCGACCGGGGCGGCGCAGCCGCAAGAGATTCCTCAACACCCTCAACGCCGTTCTTAGTCACCCCGTTCCCCGTCACCGTGCACCAGCCCACCGTGCACCAGCCCACCCGGCCTGGCTCACGACGACTTTTGCCAAGTCACGGAATTCATCACGCAATCGGGAAAACCCGGCAAGAGAGCCTCCAGGACCGAGGGTTATGCTGCCGCGCGACGTCGAGGCAATTCCTTCTGGCCAGCAGTCGTGAAGAGACTCATCTGCAACCGCCAGAAATCCGTCGGCTTGCCATAGAATTCGAGGAATTGACGAGCGTCGTCGCCAACCTGTTCCAGCACCCACGCACGCGTCGCTGCCGGCCATTCGATCGGGCTGCGGAACTTCTGCCGCAGTCCCAGGCGTTTCATCATCCAGTTCCGGGTCGCCTCGGGGAGCTGATTCCAGCAGGGGCTGGCGAAACGGTTCGACTTGAGGAAGTGCAGAACTTTCGAATCTTGTCGTTTTGACTGGCCGGAATTGAGTCGAATATTGGTTGATTCGATCTGAACACCCGGGTCGACACCCAGAAATTCAAAGCATCGGGCAAGTTCCGTGGCGGGATCCCGTTCCAGATCCTCAAGGAACATCACCTTGATCTGAGAATCGGAAAACTTGCGGCGGAAGGTCTGAATCCGCTGCCAGTACAGCGTATCCTTGAGCATGTTGGGAAGGGTCCTGAGCGCCTCATCGATCCGCGCCGGGGGTTCGATCCCGTACTTGTATCCGCTGTCATGCATCTCCCGGAAACTCGATTCCAACCGGGCAAACGGGTCCCGCGCGATAAAGATCAGGCGAATGTCAGGAAAATATTCCATCAAACGGTCGACGACGACTTCGCCATATTCTTCCGTCGAGTAGACGGTACTCCCTTCCCCGTGCAGTCGTTTTTCCGCGACACCATCAAACAGCTTCCAGTAAGAATCCCACCCACGATGGTACTCGTTGGCAAAAAAACTGGGTTCCTTCATGATGGCATCGTGCGGATTGGGGATCCCGATTTCCGGATGCTCGGCAAGCATTGCACAAAGCGATGTCGTGCCACATTTGCTGAAGCCCGGGACAATAAAATCAATCTTCATCGGTTCAGCACCTTCAAAGTAGAGCACGACAAAACCAGGTACAGCGATGTGGGACGCGCTACGCCGCGCGGCGGGCTTTGATCTGTGGTGTCACTTCCAGATTCGCCGCTGCAACCGTCGAATCCAAAGCGACGCTCAGGCGGCTCCAGACGGCTTCCGAACTGGCCCATCCATTCATTCGTTCGCGGGCTCGTGTGGACATCGCCCTGTAAGCATCCGGATCCGACTTGGCCATTCGGTAACTGGCCCGGATCTGCTTCACCAGCGACGGCCAGACAATTCTCGCCCAGGTGGTCCGACAACGCAGTTCGGGATCATGCGGGAAGGCGGCTGGTTCAGGGTGCGATTCGACCACGAAGCCGACTTGATCGTCGAAGTAGTCGGCAATGGCCGTATGACAGGGTGAAATTGCGGGCCGGGCGGCCGCCAGGTAATTCATCAGCGGCAGGCAGTTTCCTTCCGCGCGGGTTGTCTGAATGTAGAACGTACTGGCCGCGGCCAGGTCATGCAGTTGGCTTTCCGTCAGGAATTCCGTAATGAAGATCACCTTACAGCGGTGAGGAATATTCCGGTCGCGGTAGTAATCGAGAATCCCTTGCGCCGCATCGGGGCGGCTGGCGGCCAGCTTGACCACCAGCGTTGCATCTTTGCAATCTCCCAGCGCCATCAGGAAGCCGGTGAGAAGGTCCGACCAGTTCTTCCGACCGTCGAGCGGATTGAAGATGCTGGTGTAAACAATGCCCGACAGCTCGATCTCGGGACTGGTACGATAAAGAGTCGAAAGCTTCGTCGGCCTCAGGGTCGCATGGTACCCCGCCTTCAACGCACGCTGACATCGCTCGTAACGCTCGTAGAGCGACGAACCAACCACAGAACGAGTCACATTGCGAATCCCGGCTTCAATCGCCAGCCCCCATCGCTTCAGCCCCGTAGGAGGCGGCTTGGTCTGCTGTCGAGCAGGTAGCCGACGAACCTTTTCGGGTGTCGCCGGAATGTCCTGGGGCAGAACCATGGCCGGGATTTCCATGCTGACAGACTGCTGTGGCGCCCATTCTCGAAGTTCGAAGTAGGGGTCCGGTGTTGGAACAGGAACGATGTGCATGGGCACTGTGATCCCCGCATTTCGAAGTGCGTCGAACGTGAACGGCCCTCCGACGAAGACCGCCTTGCATTGGGCAGCCACATCGGGCCACTTATTCTGAGGATTGTCGTCGAATGCCTCATTGGGAATGTCCGGAAATTCCCAGGCGGGGACGACAATGTTCGGAGCGGATTCCGTCAGGCAGACATCCTGAAACGGCAGGATACTGACATGAACGGGTTCCAGATTTCGATTCCGCATTTCCTGGATGGCCGCTTCCAGATTGTTGCGGGGATCGGGAATGACATAGACCTCGCCCCAGCGGCTGAGCAGTGGAATGAACAGGTTCGCCACGATGTCGTGGGAATAACCCGCGATACCCAGGTTCAGCCCCTTGCAAGCACCCGTATTGTAAGACGTCAGCAGCACGGCCATCCGTTTCGCTGCAGGCGCGTCTGCAGGGTGATTGTGAGTCGTCACGTCAGTGCAGTCCATAACGGTTTGTCTCTTTCGGACAACTGCGAGAGTTAAGTGTCGGTTTCAGTGCGAGCGTTTCCGCGTCCGTGGCACAGTCCTGATCGGACACCCTCATACCGGTTTGCGGGCAATCACAACCTGGCTTTTGGGCATGAATGCGTCGAGCGCATTAATCGCGGTTTCGGCATTCGGGATTTGCAGCAGTTCGAACCAGGTCCTGGTCCAGTTCTCAAGCACCGGTCCTTGCGGGGTCATCTTCTCCTGCTGACTGGCCCAGAAGAAAATCCACCACATCGACCAGAAGAAACCGGTGTGCGTGTGCTCGATCAGCTCTAACCCAGCCTGCTCGATCAGTCGATCAAATTCGTCCCGCTGGAGGATCCGGATGTGATTCGGCTTTTCCCAGTAGATCGACGGTGCAAATTTGGTCTGGACGGTCTCTGCAACCGGATCGGGAACGGTAATCAGGTACATGGCACCAGGCTTCCCGACCCGGACAAGCTCGGAAAGAAATTGAGCCGGATCGTCGACGTGCTCCATGACTTCCATCGAAATGACTTTGGTGGCAGTCTGGTCTGCCAGAGGAAGCGGATTGGAATCGCTGACATACCCCTGAAACGGCCGCCCCGTCTGGGCAAACCGTTCCATCTTCCGCTTGACGTTTTCGATCCTGTCTGGATCGATATCCGTCCCGATGACTTCGGCACCAAAGGAAGCAGCAAAGGCACAGACATCGCCGAAACCGCACCCGACGTCGACCACAGTATCGTCAGCGGTGATTGAGAAGCCTCTGGCCAGTTCGCCACTGGTGCGGTTGAACCAGCCACGTCGGACGTCGTCGATTAACCCGCATTCGCCCGCTTCCACAACGCGAGGACCGGAAGGCGGCAATGGCTCGAGTTGGCGATACTCTGAAGTTCGTGAAAAGCACCGATTCGCGAGTTTCATTAACCGAGATGTCATTGTGAAGTGTCCTCCCTTGGACGCTGTTCTTCGATCACTCGTGGTCTGCGGCTTTGACTTCCGTCGCGGTCATCGTCACTGCGATCAGTGATTGGTAGTGAGGGGCAGTCCAAATCTGCGGGTGCGTGAATCGCCTTCTCGATCGTGCGTTGCGGCCACAAATGTCCGCGAGATGCAGGGGGCAGCCACCAGACGCGCTGATTCGAGGATGCGCGTTCCGACCGTGATCAGGGGGATCATCCAGAGATCAGAACGCCGATGATGGCGTCCGTACAAAGTGATCTGGCTCGGGTTCAAAAAGACATTGCGGAACCCGAGCGGACGTGCCACCTGCTGGTGCGTGACATGTTCGGTGTCGTGCCCTGAGTAGGTCCCCGCCAGGTAGGCGGGCATCCGGTACACCCCCAGCCCGCCAAAACTGCACATTACCGGAACCAGGGGTTCGCCGCGCTGCCAGCTCATGTAGTTCACTTCTGCAGTGGAGAGCTGAGTGAAGTTTTCATCGTTGCGGAAGGCCCAGGCGTCGTACTGCAGGAACGCATTCAACGCGATGCCGCACCGGCGCAGAATCAGGCCATTTGACCCCACGAAATCCCAGTTCTCATGACCGAAGGTGTTCGCGACGCCATCGTCACTCCAGCCGTATTCCAGGTCTGTATCCACGACGATCACATGGTCGTAGTCAGCATACTTTTCGCGAATGAGGTTGAGACATTCATTCCGATAACGGGCCATTCGCTCGGCACGTTTCAGACAGCGGGCACAGGGATTCACCGGGTCGCCCAGTTGTTCGACCGTGATATCGACTTTCGGGTTCGCCTGGGCCCACTCCTGCAACAAAGGCTTGGTATTGTCCGTCGAATCATTCTCGTAGATGACCACGCGATAGTCCGCGAACATGGTCCCCAGTCGCTCGATGCGAGCGATGGATTTGGGCAGGATCTTTTCGACATTGCGTGCCAATCCGCAGATCACCGCCCGGCTTCGCGCCATCCGCTGCTGCCCGGTCGCGACTCGTTCGAGATAGCTGGAGAGATACTCCTGCGCGACGGGAATATCAGCCAGTGAGAACGAGAAATCCTTGTCCATTATTTGACTTCCAAGATCAGGTGTAATGGCCGCGATGATCGCAGCAGACTGGTCTTTGCGAGCAAGAACATAAACGGCCCCTGCAGAGCCGCAGACAGGTTCACGACAAGGCTTTTTATTAATCTGACAAGAGCACCGAGTACGCATTCGTGATGGAAATCAGGCGGCGCGATTGACGGTCTGGGTGACGTCTTTCACATCGCCCCGGTCGACTTGAATAATGCGAGTCGCAAGTTCGAGAGTACTTTGACGGTGAGTAATCATGATCAGGGTCTTATCTTTGGCATGAAGCAGCAGTGCTTCATGGATCAGCTTTTCACTTTCCACATCAATCTGGTTGGTCGCTTCATCCAGAATCAGGATCTCGGAATTACGCAAGAGGGCCCTGGCCAATGCGATTCGCTGCCGTTGCCCACCACTCAAACGCTGACCATTCGGCCCGACATTCGTGTAGTAACCCCAGGAGAACTCGGAAATAAACTCGTCAGCCCGCGCTTTTTTCGCTGCCTCAACAACCTCAGCGTCTGTGGCATCCCAGCGGCCATAACGAATGTTGTGCAGAACGGTCTCGTTAAAAAAATCCGATTGCTGCGAGACGATGGCGATCCGGCTGCGAATGTCATTCAGAGCCAGATCGCACAGCGGGATACCATCCAGCGTGACGGACCCCTTCTGCGGATCATAGAAGCGACATAGCAGGTTCATCAGCGTGCTTTTGCCGCCTCCATTGGGACCAATGACAGCAAGCCGCTCTCCGAACGGAATCGTCAGGTTGACGTTCTTCAGAACTTCGTGAATCCCATCATAACTGAACGTGACGTTCTTGAATTCAATCGTCCGATGCGGGATTGAGATCGTCGTAGCTTCAGGGGGATCCACAATGCGAGACTGAGCATCCAGGAGTGGATAGAGCAGGTTTGCCGCAGCAGAACCGGAATTAATTCCACCAATGACCCCCGACAGCTTTCGAAGTGGTTCCGTCGCACCGACAAGTAGTCCAAATACCACGGTCAGCTCTGTGACACTCATCGGATCGACCGTCATCCGGATACCGAAGATGTGTGTCTTCTGGCTGATGACAAGATAGGCAGCTACCCCCAGTCCGGTGCAGAGGGCAGACATACCGAAGACTTCGGTAATGGGATTGGCGAGGGCGTTATAAAAACTCCCCAGGACCCCCATGCGCCGCATTTGCTTTGTCGATTTCCGAAAGCGTTCACGTTCATAGGGTTCCATCGTGTTCGCCTGCACTGTCTGCAGAGCCCCAAACACTTCCAGAATCACATGATGGAACCCCAGGGAGCGATCGAGGGCCTGCCGCGCAAGTCCCCGGATTCGACGGTTCAGCCAGACCATCAGCACGACCATCAGCGGCGCAAAGATCATCGACGCGAGTGTGACCCGCCACGACACAATCATGGCGAGTGTCAGGCAACTGAGAATCCGTAGCGGTTCGGCGACGAGTCCTCCGTAGAACGCGGTGATCCCCTGCGCCAGACCGTCAGTCGTATGAGTGATATAGGCCATGAAACCACTGATCCCCAAGTGGTTAAAGCCTGTGCGGTCCATTGTTACCGCCTTGCTGAAGATTCGCATGCGAACTTCGCGGGCGATACTCTGCGAGACATAGTTGACCAGCACCACGTTCGCCATGCCGAAGATCTGCTTGAGCAACGTTCCCGCGACGACGAGTACCAGCACGAGAATGACGGTGTTAAAGGGATCCGTCGGCAGCCACGCTTCCAGCCAGGGCTGCAGTCGCTCACGCGATTGCAAGTTGACCTGTTCGGCCATCAGCTTGGTCTGCAGCATATCACGCTTGAGACGCATCGAGAGATAGTGCTCGTCGGTCTGGGGTGGCAGAACGACAGCTTCCACCTCGGCAGCCAGTGTATTGACTTTATCTCGAACCGCTTCAGTCCGTTTGATATTCCATTGTTGAAGCGTGTCACCGTGGATTGTCGTTTCAATCACGGGAAAGAGCGCAATGATGTTAGCGCCCCAGAGAAAGGCCATCGCAAATGAGCACAGGATGCCAATGCTTAACGTCAACCAGTGACGCCATGCCTCGCGCAGTGCCCGACAATAGTTCTTCATGTAGACGCAGCCTCCCTGCCGCGATTACCGCAATAGAACAAGACCTCAGCCGTGCTAGAGCTTGCATCGGAACGTATCGATAATGCAAAAATGAGACAAGGCGAAAATTACAGTGCCGAAATACTGCATTCACCGTGCGTCGCTATCATCTGACACGACACTAAACTCTTACATTCATGCCCTTATCGTGGAACTTGCACGAAATTCAGGTTGGTTGTTTGCCACCGATTACGGGCTCGTTCGCTGTCGCAAAAAAAGAAAAATATTCTGCCAGCGTCGCCCGCTGATGAACATCAGTCTCACGCGCAGGCCAATCAGTTTCGCCTGAATCCTCGAATTGACTTCGGAAATCCCCAACACTGTTCAGAAGTGTTATTTCCTCCGTCACCAGACCGCATCCACCTTTCCGGCGATGCTAACATTCTTTTACAAACGCTCGCACCTCAGGGAGAAGCACCCGCACAAACTCCACCCGGCTGACATCCAGAGATGTTTCTCATTCGCAATCTTATAATCCGGCCGTATCCTGGCAGCATCGCGAAGAGGTTGCCCCGAGTTTCCTGCATCGCGCGACGAAGAACGATCACCATTTATCAGTGGACCGTGTGTCACGGACAGCTATCTCGCATTGGCTTTCCAGATGAAGGTCGAGTGAAGACTTGGAACGAGTCATTGACAGGAACAACAGCACCCGGTGACCACGTGCTCCAACTTCGGCGGAAAACGGTCACCACAACGCCACCCCGTTCGCGCAGGAATGCTATCGCCATGCGATTCCCACACCCGCTGTTCCTCATCGCCTTCGTGTCGGCCTGGTTGCCTGGCTCGCCTTGCCCTGCGCAATCAGCGTCTGACGACCTCCTGTCGGCCGCACCACGGGAGGCCGAGTCAACTTACGCCTCGCCCCCTGCCGACCTGATTTTTCGAAACGGGGCGGCCTACACCGTCGACGCCGCCCGAAGCTGGGCCGACTCGGTTGCCATTCGAGAAGGACGGATCGCCTACGTCGGCACGGGCCCGGGGATCCAGAAGTGGACGGGCCCCCAGACTCGTCAGATCGATCTCGCTGGAAAGATGCTCTTGCCAGGATTCCATGACTCGCATGTCCACCTGATCGGCGGAGGAATTGAACTGGGTGAATGCGACATCAATGGACTGACGACCGTCGCCGCCATACAGGACGCGGTTAAAGCCTATGCCCTGCGGCACCCGGAAAAGAAATGGATTCGCGGCGGGGGATGGCCGCTGACGCTTGAAGACGGCAATCCCAGCAAAGAACTCCTTGATCGAGTCATGCCAGATCGCCCCGTCCTGCTGGATGCGTTCGACGGACACTCGACCTGGGCCAACTCGATGGCATTGAAACTCGCTGGCATCACCCGTGAGACGCCCGATCCACCCCGTGGACGCATCGAACGGGATCCGCAAACGGGTGAGCCGACGGGAACCCTGCGAGAATCCGCCAGCCGCCTGGTCATCAACAAAATCCCCCCGTATACCCCCGATGAATATCTGAAGGGATTGCGGCGAGGTCTTGAAGTCGCCAACCGGTTTGGGATCACGTCGGTTCAGGAAGCGTCAGTCGCGGAACAACACCTCAATGCTCTTTCCGAACTGGATCGGGCAAGGGAACTGACTGTCCGGGTCGTCGCGGCCATGCGTGTCGAACCTGCCAAACAGATGCTTCAGATTCCGCAATTCGTCGAATGGCGAGAGAAGTTCCGCGGAAGGCGGCTGCGGGCCACTTCGGTCAAGATCTTTGAAGACGGAGTCATCGAGTCACGAACAGCGTCGCTGCTGCAACCCTACCTCGGTGGCACGCAAGAGCGAGGATGGCTCAACTTCGAGCCGGAAGTACTGAACCCTCTCGTTGTAGAACTTGATCGGCTCGGGTTTCAGATTCACGTTCATGCGATTGGTGACCGAGCCATCCAGTGTTCGTTCGATGCGCTGGAACTGGGGCAGAGGCTGAACGGCCGTCGCGATTCGCGCCACCATCTCGCTCACATCGAACTGTTCGACCCTTCGGACATTGGCCGCTTTCGCAAACTGGGCGTAATTGCCAATTTTCAGCCGTTGTGGGCGAATGCAGATCTCTACATCGTCAACATGACTCAGCCCATTCTGGGCCCGGAGCGGTCCCGCTGGTTGTACCCCATTCGCAGCGTGGCCGAGACGGGTGCCTTGATCGCCTGTGGCAGTGACTGGTCAGTCACCTCCATGAACCCGCTCGAAGCGATCCAGATTGCCGTGACCCGACGAGGATTGAATGAGGGCCCGGGGCTCGCCTGGGTCCCGGAAGAAACCGTAGACCTCTCGCTGATGCTGGCGGCCTACACCATTAACGGAGCCTACGTCAATTTTCAGGAACAGGAGACGGGGTCCATTGAAGTCGGCAAAGCGGCCGACCTGATTGTTCTGGACCGTAATCTGTTCGAGATTCCCCGCCACGAGATCCACCAGGCCAAGGTACTGCTGACCCTGCTGGAAGGAGAGCCGGTTTATCGCAGCGCCGACTTCCCCGAGTAACTTCGCCGCAGCGGATTGCTCTGGAATGGACCACCACTCCCGCACCTCGCTCCCACCGGCATCCTTCCTCACGAAAACTCTGTTCGCTCACCAACACGAAACAGCGATAGCCCTGACGATGGGATCATCAGGGCTTCACGCTGAACCTCAAGTTTTCAGCCAGTCATCGCTAGACAGGCCGTTGTTCAAACTCAAACTCTTCGGCGTCGAATTCACCGACGGCTGGGGGTCGCCCCCCGTGGCCAGGACCTCGTTCGTCTTCCGGACGGCCTTCAGGCGGACCACCGCGGCGCGGGGGAGGACGATGCCCCCCTGGACCTCCCGGTCCCCAGGGGAAGCCGCGGAAGCCAGGGCGGCGGGAAGGACGGTCAGGTGCATCCCCTTCGCCCTGCCGACCATCTGGCCCCTCATGAGGCGGCCCGAAACCTTCGCCATGATCCCGATCTCGTCTCTCGGCGCGGGGGCCACGCTCTGGCGACCCCTCGCGTTCTGCCTGATCCCGGTCATGCCGTGGAGGTGCGGAAAAGCGACCAGGTCCGCGATCTCCTCGCTCCCCCTGCTCCTGTTCACGGAACTCACGTTGCGGGCGGTCTCCCTCGAAATCAGGTCGATGACGTTCACCGCGACGATCCGATTCGGCCACCCGATGAGGGGGCCTCACTGGGCCACGACCGAATCCGTGTCCCTCTCCGCCACGAAATCGACCGAAGTGATGATGGAAGTCAGGCCCCTCATGTCCCCCTCGGTATCCCGCATGTCGTCGTCCTTCCCAGTGCGTATCACTTCGAGCCGATCGGAAATCACGATCGCCCCAGTCGGGTCCGCGTCCCCTCCACCCCTCGTGAGCGGAGTGCGGATGATGAGGGCGCCGTGGAGGGCCGAAGTCAGGTCGACCGTCTCGATGAGCGAATTCGCGAAAGCCGCCCCCTCGTGGCGCGCCAAATCGGGGTCGATGGGGCGGGCCGTCGAATCGGCCGTCCCGTGCAGCAAATCGATGAGGTGGCGGGCCGAAGTGGCGGGGACCACGATGGGGGCCTCGATCTCGGCCGAATTCACGATGTGAACCATCGTCATCTCGCCCGGCCCAGTGATGTTCACGTGGACCGAACCCGTCGCGTGGCCCCCAATCGCGGCGGAACTCTCTCCGTCCCAAGTCTCGGTCGCGATCGAAATCACCTCGATGATGCGGCGGTCCACCGCGCTCCGGCCTTCCCCAGCCCTGTCCGTCGTGACGATCGAAATGACAATCAGGTCGATCGCGATCACCTCGATGAGCAAATTCACGCGGTGAAGGGCCGCCATGCCCCCACTTCGCCCCCACCCGCCCCCATCCCTCGTGGGCCTCGTGTCGGAAATGATCTCGATGCACGTCTCCCCGGCCTGCGAAGCGGCGACCGTGCTGGAACGGACCTGGCCCGCGTCCCCCATGTCGGCCGGGGCCCCATCCCTCACCTCGTCCTGGTCCCCAGCCTTCGTGTCGACCGTGAGGTCCGCGGTGGTGGTGACCGCGTCCCCACCCACGTCCAGACCGGTCACGTTCTCTCGGCCGGTCGGGTGTGGCTTCAGGCGAATCAGCCGGAGTTGCTGATGGAGTTGCTGCTTCTGCCGCAGCTGCAGCATCCGCGGGAGGTGATTCCGGGGCTTCTGCTGGCTTGGCCTCATTGTCAGGTTGCGCTGCTGAGGCAACGCTGTCCCCTTCGGTCTGTAATTCAACTGCAGCAAGCGGGCTGATCAGCAGCAACACCGTTGCTGCGAACGTCCCCCCGCTTCGAACGATGCTGAGCATGGGTTTCCCTTTCCTTAGGCGAAGAAGTGAAATCGCAATTGACCGCAGTTGTCCCGATCCATCAGGCCCCACAAAGGAATCTAACAACTTGCCAGCTTCCTGTGCCGTGAATGACCTCGCGATCGCGCGGTGTTTTCGATCGCGTCATCCTGATAGTCGTGCAGGCCACCCCGATACCGCCGCGCGATGTTTTTCCGCGCGTCCGAATTTGGCTGAAATTCAGGTCCGGATGGGCTCAACCGCGTCCCTGTCACTCTGAAAGCCAAAAGGTCGAACGACTTGCAGCGCCCTCACGTTGCCGTGTCCGTTCGCCGTGATGTGAGCGTCGAGAGCCGGGCCACTTTCGGAGAGCGTGGTGCGTCGGATTGGCTGATGGCGGGAAATCGCGCCGTTCAGCGATTCGGCATTCCTGGCGCCGCATTGGCGCGGAGGGCATTGAGAGAGGAAGCGGGAGTGAATGTGTAAAACGAAAACCCTCTCCGGGCTTGAGGTCGGGAAGCCGGGAGAGGGAACGTGAGGTCGTTGTCTGCACTTGTGTCCGGTCCCCCTTGTCGGGGCTGGCCGGAAACGAGGATCATCAAGAGCGGGATGGAATGCTAATGCAGCTTGACGGGAGCAGCCTGACCGGGTCGATACAGTGTGAGCGAACGTTGCTGCGGATCGACACGCACCACACAATCGGGCTCTCCGGCGGCCTGTCGCTCCAGAATGGCTTCGAGTGCCTGAACCGCCGCGACCGTCTGCCAGTCCGCCGTCAGATCGTTGTAAGCCAGGCTTTGCATCTGTTCCAGTCGTTGCGGCTGCTCACTTGAAGTGCCACCGAATTTGACGTACCCCAGCTCTCGTACGAACCGTTCGAGGACTTCCACTCCGTAGCCACGCTGGGATCGCTCACCCCACGGCTCGAGGAACGTCCCGTTGTAGTGGTTGTTCATCGTGATCTTGCGGGTGATCGGTGTCTCTCCTTCCACCGTGCATTCCACGCCTCGTTTGCGGGAATGTCCGTTCCAGATTCCGTTGTCAAAACGGAACTGCACTTCCTGCTCAACGTAACCGGGGAAGTTGTCAGGAGTGACCCACGAAGTGTGGATATCGAACGCCGCTTCACGACCATCATCGTACTCGTAAATCATCCGCATCTGGGTACTGTCCCAGGTGGGTCCATCCTTGGGGCCGACGATGCCTCGCTGGCCGGTCGCGGTCACGGTCTTGAGGCGTCCGCCGAACGTGAAGTCGATCAACTTGATGTAATGCACCGCGACATACGTTCCCGGATTACGGCCGGTGATCCATTCCGAAAACTGACTGCCTGAGATCTGCTTGGGTTCCAGCAGCGAGCAGTAGCCGTTGTTGACGTGACGCAGCACATCATCCGCGACCAGCGTTCGCAACTTCTTGTGATCCGGGTCGAGCAGCTTGTGGTAAACGACTTTTGCCAGCAGCCCCTTCCGTTTGGCGATTGCGGCCAGTTCCTCGAGTTCCCCCAGAGCCAGGACCGAGGGCTTCTCGATCAGAACATGGACTCCCGCTTCGAGCAATTTCTTCGCCGCATCGAAGTGTCTATTATCCGGTGTTGCCACGCACGCGAAATCGACGTTGGCCGCGATTAATTGCTCGACCGAATCCTCTCCGGAAAAGCTGGTGAAGGGGAAAACTCGTGACCCGGCCGACTTCCGATAGGCTTCCGCACGATGCCCCGTCTTTGACGCAACGGCGACGAGTGGGACATTGATCACACCGAACCGGTGATCGAACAGACTTTCGCCGTGCGTTCGTTCAAAGAACGGTCGGTAGGTCTCGTCAAAAATCATTCCCATGCCAACCATGCCGGCACGAAGCGAAGGAAGAGGCGAAGTCACTGACGTATTCCCGATCAAAGGTTATTCAGATATCTGCTGAGGAATGTCGACCGAAGATGATTACCACTGGCATGCAGATTCACAATCGAGACCGGGTAACTTGTCTGCGCACGTTTGAGGAGGGCCACGCCTTCCCGGACGAGTAGCTGCTCCCTCCCCGTGACCACCCTGATTGTGGACAAAGTCCGGATCGGCTGCGGCCGGAAACGCTGAGTCGTCGAGATTCCGGCGAGTGATTCCTCTTCGCGTGACTTGCTCACCTGCGGCATCAATACGAGACTGTCGGACTGCGGTTTACCTCCTGCGAACTCCAATACAGATCCTCTTCAAGGTCGTTAAAAGGTCATTCATGCCCCTTCCGACTCCGCCGACGCTGTTACTCGCCGCCGGAGGCATCGCATTGGTCTGGGGCCATTTCCACAAGGTTCATCCTCGTTTCGCCTGGGGAGGATTTTCACTGGCTGCGGTGCTGATCGCGGTGGCCTGCTTGTGGTTTGACCCCGTCACGACGACAGAGCAGAGTGAGTCGATCCATCGGCATCGCGTCTGGATCAATGACCCGCTCGCCGTGTCAGAACAGGGACTGGTCCTCGCATTCGGATTACTCGCCGGTATCGCGCTTCTGGACCGAAGTACCGTCAGTCCGAACGAGGCGAATGACCACGGATTTTTTCTTTTTAGCCTGGCGGGCCTGATGTTGATCGCCAGATCGAATGATTTCCTCTCGCTGGGACTGTCGCTTGAGATCACAGGTGCAGCGGGTCTGGCGTTTCGTCGGCTGAATCGACTCGCGACGGTGACTGCCACGACGGTCACTGGCGCGACGGGAGAGCCAATGACGGAAATCCGTTCCCCCTCCGCAGGAGGTACGTTCTCTGGAAACCAGAGCGAACTTCACTGGCTCACCTCCATCGGGTTGTGGCTGGGGATCGCGTTACTGATGAACACACTCGCAACAACCGAGTTCGACGCGATCAAGCGAATCCTCGTCGTCGCCTATCAACCCCAATCGGCGGAGGCGTCGATCGGAGCCCCTTCAAAACTGATCCTGTTGGCGGCGGGCCTGATCGTTCTCTCACTGTATGGCCGGATGGGAGTTGTTGCCCTGCTCGACAACGACGCACCGGGTTCCGATATCACCCCTCGTCCGCTATGCGGATTTATCCTGCTGTCGGGCCCCCTGGCGGGGGGCATCGCGCTGACTCGCCTGTGCGGTGTGGTGTTTGAGGGACTGGGAGATTCGCTGACCATCCTGCTGATCGTCCTGTGCCTGGTCGCTTTTCTTCGTTCGGCCGTGATGGCCGTTCGTGGATTTAATGCAGGCAGTCGCTCCATACCCGTATGGGTCAGGAGCCTGGTCATTGCGCAGAGCGCGTGGTTGGGGATTGGTCTGATCGCTGTGGCGATGGAGCTTCAGCACCCCGATGCCCGCTGGGCCAAGTTTCCCACAGAGCCGGAAACCCTGTCCCTGCTGGTTTATGCCCAGGTCGTGCAGCTCGTCGCGTGCGGCGGGGTCATCTGGACACTCGAGTTTCTCTCCCGTGGGGGGCGTGGCGTCGAGTATCTGGAAGACCTCAAGGGACTCGCTCGTTTCGCGGTGATCCCTGCGATCGTCCTCATGGTCTCGCTCATCAGCTGTGCAGGGGGACCGTGGACGGCAGGATTCTGGGGGCGCTGGTGGATGATCGTCGTGGGTCTGAATGTCCACATCAAGACGCTGTCGAGCATTCTGGTTCCTCATGGAAGCCTGCGCATCCTGATCTTCCTGGGGATCATCGCCTCCATCCCGATTGCGGGGATCGCCATCCGGTTCTTTCGGGAACTGTTTCTCGAGCAGCCACTCGCGCGGACTCGGTTC
Source organism: Schlesneria sp. DSM 10557 (assembly GCF_041860085.1). NCBI lineage: Bacteria > Pseudomonadati > Planctomycetota > Planctomycetia > Planctomycetales > Planctomycetaceae > Schlesneria > Schlesneria sp. DSM 10557. The sequence goes on along the minus strand of NZ_CP124747.1, from coordinate 5,433,278 downwards.
ACCGGAGGGCGTGGTGCCCTGGTGGCCGGGATACTGGCAGCCCTGACATCACTGATCCTGGGGGTCGCTCCGCAGTTGCTTGTTGCTCCGCTGCGCGCCATCCGGGCCCCGCAGGAATTACTGCCGGAAACGCAGCCCCGGGGATCGGGAAAGAACCATTCGGTATTCCGTATGAATGGACCAGGCCCGGAAAAGTTTGCTGGATTGGCATGTCAAGACAGATCTGCTCGTCAAGTCAGACACGAATTACTTATCTCAATAAAAGTCGCGGCCTGCTCTTGGCAATCGCCGCAGAGTTGGGCACAATTCTGCCCCGTGTGGTCAGGGACTTTAGAACCTGACCATCATCCCAGCGAGGACATTCCCTTCATCCTCGTCGATCCTAACTCTTGAGAGACCCAAGAGTGAACAATCCGACTACTCCGCACAGTGTTCAAAGCTCCACTTTGGACGCCGATCTGCCGAATTTATTAGACCGATATGCTGCATCTCCCAAGTCAATCGCTCCATTTCGACTGTCATTAAGTCAGCTCACTACATTCCAATGGTCGTTAGCTCAAGAAGCCTTGCAACTCAAGCAGGCCGGTTTTGATGCGATTGGATTGTGGCGACCCAAGCTTGCTGATTTTGGAGAACGGCGTGCCGCACAGGCACTGACGGACGCACGACTGACAGTTTCATCGCTGTCCTTCGCCGGAGGCTTCACAGGCGGTTGCGGGTTCAGTTATCTGGAAGCCATCGAAGATGGCATGCAGGCTATTGATCAAGCCGAGATCGTCGGTGCGAAAACCGTGATCTGTGTCAGCGGGTCAAAGCATGGACATACCGTACGCCACAGCCGCCGGCTCGTCGTGGATGGTATGCGGCAGATGGCGGACTACGCAGAACGGGCCGGGGTCACACTGTCGCTGCTGCCGATGCATCGGCAGTTCAGCAAAAAGTGGACGTACCTCAACTCGCTGGACGAGACCCTGGATGTGCTGGGCCTGATCCGCTCATCACACGTCGGTCTGGCCTTTGACACCTATCAGATGTTTGAAGAGCCTGACCTGCTGAGCCGTATTCCCGAAATTGCGCCGATCACCAACATCGTGCAGTTAAGTGACAGCAATCGCGTGCCCGGTTCGGAACAGGATCGCCGGATGCCAGGTGAAGGGGTGCTCCCTCTGACAGAACTGATTCAAGGCTTTCAGTCAGCAGGGTACGCTGGTTACTTTGACATTCAGGTCTGGTCGGGTAATGTGTGGAAGTCGAATTACACACACCTGATCGAACAGTCGCATGCGGTGGTGAAAGGGATGTCGCTTCGGGCGACCGCCCCCAAGTAACTCGGCAAATGGTTCTGGGCAACGGAGTGCCGATTCGCAACCAAGTGACGATTGTTATCGCTCGTGGTTGCTTCTGCAGATTCCCACCAACGGTTTTTCCCGCCCTTTGAATGTTTGGCCGAAACATGTCGCGAGAATGGTTCAGCCTCGAAGAGCTGGCTCGTCAATTGGGGCGAGACCGCCGCGAGATCGAGAAACTCGTCCAGCGCGGTCGTATACCCGGGCGCAAAATGGCGGGCGAGTGGCAGTTTCACCCCACTGAGATCACTCATTGGCTGGAACAGGAAATGCGCGAGTACACCGATCGCGAATTGGCTGTTCTTGAGCAGACTCACCGCTCAGCCGAGTTCGCAGACCCCCATCCGATCTCGGCACTCCTGCGTCCCGAAACGGTGCTGGTCCCTCTCGAAGCCCGCACGCGACGCTCGGTCCTGGAAAGCCTCGTCGAACTGGCAGGACGGACCTGGGAAGTCTGGCAACCCGCGGCTCTGCTGGCTGCCATTCAGGAACGCGAAACCGTCCTGTCGACCGCATTCGAGAACGGTGTTGCGATTCCCCATCCGCGGAACCCACTGCCCGACGCACTGGGTCAGTCGGTGATCGCATTTGGCCGACTGCAATCAGGCATCCCGTTCGGGGCCCCTCATCACGTCATGACGGATATGTTCTTTCTGGTCGTCTGCCGCGACTCGCGAACCCATCTGCACGTCCTGGCAAGACTCGGGCGGTTGCTACAGACCCCCGGCTTCGTGGATGAACTTCGAGCCGCAGAAGACAGTGCGACCGCCTATGACGTCATCGTCCAGGCCGACCAGCAGTTCATCGTCTGACACACTCTTCCAGCGAACTCACAAAGCCGGGTGGCACCAGTTGACCTGGCTTTTTTCTTTCACACCGTAAGCCGCTCCGTTCGCGAACGGTCTCCCGCAGCGTGTGCGCTCAAGTTGGCTATGGCAGCCGGAAACGTGATCAGTCGCTCCTTTGTTGGGGAATCGTCATCGCGGTGTCGGTCCCGCTTGTCGGGATGGTAAGTCCCGCGCCGCGGATTGTCCTCACCGGGATACGATGAAGCCACTTTGATCCTCCCGAAACGCCACGACCGTGTGCGATCGCACACGGTCGTGAAAGTCGGATGGACGGTTCCCGTCACCATTACTGGACGGCAGGGGGAACTCCATCCTGTTCGGCCGTGAAGTTCAGACCAGGCACATTCTCTGCCGAACCTGGCGGCTTGAACGAGAACGACTTCTTCCCTTCGTCATAAGTGATCTTCCCCGCCAGCGGTGGGCCCTCCTGCTGACCCAGCACCAGCACATCATCCTGATAGCCGGCTTGTCCCTGAATCGTTTGTGTACGCCCATCTTGCGTCACAGCCCAGGTGAACTCGCCGCCCGACTTGAGAACGAGGATGATTTTCACCTTTGGATCGGGCGAAGCGACCCAGGTTCCCTGCAGCTTTTCCGGTGGCGGAGGAGGAGCGGCCTGACCCCCGGCTGCCGGAGTTGTCCCGTCGCCATCAGGAGCCGGCGTTGGCACGGAGACTGACTCGCTCGACAGCTTTCGCTGAACCTCTTTGACCTCCTCCGTGGGATTCAAGGTCTTGGCGAGCTTCGCGGAGAGCGTGTCGTCCGGCTGCAGCTTCACAACCTCACCAAACTGCTTACCGGCTGCTTCTTTCGAACCTTGCGCCAGGTAAATGTAGGCCAACTGGAACTGTGCCGCTGCCGAGTTGGGATTGTCTTTCACGTAATTCTCAAGTTGCCGAAGCTGGTCTGTATAGACGTCGATGCTCGAATAGAGATTGATCATCGTCGCCCAATCCCAGCTTGGTCCCGCAGACAACACGGCGTAGTTGACGGCAGCCGCTTCGTCATAGCGCTTCAGCGCAAACAGACAAAGTGCACGGAACTCGTGCAGCACGGGATCCGATGGCAGTTGAACCAGGGCCTGATCGGCCAGACTTAACGCCCGTCCAAAGTCGTCGGCCTTGAAGCTTTCTCTCGCCGATTCGAAGACCTTCTGCGCAGATTCGGCTGCCGTCGGCTCGGGTGGAGCCGCCGTCGTGTCGATCGGCTTCGAGTAGTCATAGGCGACAATGGTTTGCGAGGTAGTGGGCTGTGCACTTCCCACTTCCACCACGACCGGTTGAGGCTGCTGAATGACCACCGTCTGGGTTGCCGGTGTGATGTAAGGATTGGCATAGCTGCCATACATCCAATCGGATGAGATCGAACTGAGCCCCCAACTTCCATAAACGGGCGCGGCCCAGGCAGACGGGAAGTAGCTGTAGCTGCTGTAAGCGATGCCTGGGTTGAAAAGCGCGTTCACGCCCCATGAGGTCACCAGTCCGGCGCCAAAGCCACCCCAGAAGTTTCCACCCCCGTGGTACCAGTTTCCATAGTTCGCGCCGCTCCAGCCGGGTCCATAGTAGTTGTTGTTAATGACGTTCCCGCCACCCCCATACCACGGACGGCCGCCCCAGCCACCACCCCAGCGGCCACCGCCGCCCCAATTACCGCCATTCCAGTTTCCACCACCCCAATTTCCGCCTCCCCAGTTACCTCCGCCCCAATTCCCACCACCCCAACCCCCGCCCCAATTGCCTCCGGCCGATTGATGACGGTGTTGTGATTGTTATTGATGTTGACGTTGTTACCGATGTTATTTCCGCTATTCCAGTTACCCCAGTTCCCTCCACCGGGCCGGTTGCCGTGAACGCCGCCGTTGCCAAGGCCAGGTCGGCCGCCACCGCCGGGGCGATTGCCATTCCAGGGTGGCCGATTTCCAGCCCACTGGCCGCCGCCACCCCCACCGGGACGGTTCCCCCCCGGTCGATTCCCACCGATTTGACCAGGGGGAAGCTTGTTTCCAGGCGATGTGCCACCGCCAATGGGAGGTCGCACGCCCCCGCCGGGATACGCACCGATCTGTCCGGGAAGTGGTCTTGCACCCCCGCCGGGACGATTTCCCCCCTGCCATGGTGGACGATTATTCGAGCCCCCCGGCCCGGTCGTAATCGGAGGACGAAAACCCGCTCCAATGTCACCAGGGCGAGTTCCCGGTCCTATCCCGGGTCCCGTTCCCGGTCGACTGCCGATCTGCCCGGGCAACGTTGAGGGACCACCCGTACCCGTCCCAGGGCGACTGCCGCTGCCGGGGCGGTTTCCAATGCCGGGCCGATTGCCGATCTGGCCTGGCAAAGTGACACCGGGGCGAGTCCCCGGGCGATTTCCGACTTGTCCGGGCAACGTGGAAGGTCCCGTTCCGATTCCAGGACGGTTTCCGATCTGACCTGGCGGACGGCTTCCCCCTCCCTGAATCCCTCCGGGACGATTAGTCCCCGTGATCCCACCAGGCCGGTTCCCCGAGACACCTGGAATAGTGGGCCGAACACCTCCGGCGATTCCTCCGGAAGGACGGTTGCCCCCTCCCGGTCCACCGATCTGACCTGGACGAGTATTCGGTCGATTCTGAATCGTGGGACGCTGACCTCCGGCGGTCACGCCGCCGGGCAGGTTCGGCCTGTTCATTCCGCCCATATTCGGCCGATTGCCCATCCCCGGATTGGGCATACTGGGCCGTGACATCCCCGAAGGACGATTGGACATCGGGTTATTGACCATTCCGCCCATATTGGATGGACGGCTGGGCATCGAGGGGCGAGCCATCTGAGTTGGCGGGCGAGTCATTCCACCTCCGCCACCGCCGCCTGGTCGCGACATCCCCCCACCACCACCGGGGCGGGCCATTCCGCCGCCGCCACCACCACCAGGCCGCGACATGCCTCCCATCGGATGTGACATTCCACCACCTGGTCGGCCGCCACCGCCACCGCCCCCACCCGGGCGTCCTCCGCCTCCACCTCCCGGTCGCCCACGCTGAGCGAAAGTGGGAGGGGTAAGGAATGACAGGCAGACCGCGACCATCAGAGAAACAGCGAGTCGCTTGTACATTGTGAGACACCCTGGAGCAAAGCGTTGATGGAAATCAGAATGCGATGGCCCGGCAGTTCCAGGTCAACTCGGAACGGCCTCCAATCGAAACGACAGTATTCAGGCCCGAAAGCTCGGAATTATTTCGCAGGGGCTGGCTTCGCTGGAACTCCGGGCGCTGGTGCCGCAGGATTGTTGGCGGCGGGTGCCGCAGCTTTATCACCCACAGCAGGAGCCTTGCGAACCATCATGATCTCATCAATATCGGGCGCGATTTCTCCACCAATGATGCGATCGAATGAACTTGTCTTCAGTGCATCCTTGCCGACGATGGTGACGACCTGAGTCGCCGAGTTGGGCAGTCCGTTGGACAGATTCCCTGCAGCACGAAGGACCCACTGATCATCTGCGACGCGGATCCAGGTGGCTTCGCCTCGTCCCCCGGCCGAATCAAACAACCATGAACGAATCTGGCCTGCCTGCGGGTCATAGGCCAGAACCATCAGACTGCTGTGACTCCCTTCTTCCCCTTCCGAGATGGTCGTCTTTCGCGTGAGATAGGCTTTGTTCTCGCCCCACTGCACAACGGAGTGAATCTTGAGATCACCACCCTGGTCGACCCATTCGCCGATCATCCATTCCAGTTCCGCCAGCCGGTCGGCGGGAGAAATGTCATCCTGCGAGGAAGGAAGATCCCGGATTTCCGCCAGCTTCCAGACGTTGTCTTTCTTGACCACCAGCGAGACGAAGCGATTGATGATCGGGGCTTCGTTGGGGGCCGTGTGTGACGAGGAACCTTCAATCTGTGCCACATCAGGTGTGATGTAACGAATGGATTCGATCTGCGAATCGAGCTTGTAGGTCGACGACTGTGCAAAGCCCTCGGCAAACTGCGCCGCAATCGAGGTCTTGCCCCGGATCACCGCTCCCTCAACGTCGATCAGCGTGGCATCGTCCGTGAAATAACCTGACAGCGCGTCACTGTTATGGCTGTTGTAGGCCTTCACAAATCCTTCGACGCGTTCTTTGATTGCCGCATCGGCAGCAGCGTTGGTACTCGCCTGGGCCATTGCTACAGAATTGGCGGTGAGCACGATTCCGAGCAGTAACGATCCGAAACCTGTCAGGTTGCCAAGTCTCATCGGTGCGATTCCTTCTGGAGAGAGAACACGTGATATCGAACGACGAGCCGCAGCTCGACATGATCGACGCGCGCGACGGTGAACGACACAAGATTGAGTGTGAGTTGAGATCGTGCCTGCCGTGGCGATCCATCGAAGTGACGGGGCGATCCATCTGTGAGAAGTAGTGATTATACTGATACCGAAATCCAAACCTGCTATCAAGTCGGTACCAGCTCAGACGATGAGCACATTCCCGTCTGCGACCCTCATTCATAGGGACACGACAACCCACAGAAACAGTCCGGCATCCACTCTTCGACAGCCGTCATCATGCGACGCAGTTCAAGGTGAATCCCCACCGCTGCGGCCCCTGGGTTATGTCGCAATCGATTCTCTCCTCTCATCACACCGTGACGGTGCAGGACCTCGCAACCTCCAGTGGCGGGGAGCCCCGACACCGCCGCGACGGTCGCTCAGTGAACGCGAGACCCCAGCCCGCTTCGCGGACACTCTCGCAGGATTATACGCCTGTCGTCGACACATCGCGGCAGACTATGCCTGTTGCGGCAACCGGGATAACGCCAGAATGATCAGGATTTCTTCCTTAACCCCCTGACGAGGATTTCGATTGCCGATATAGGAGAACAGACAGTGAATGTCCGCCAGGGAACAGGCTTCGATCACGAGACCATCGGCAGTCGCTGCCGGTGGTTGCCCAAATGGCAGCCGTAATTGACCGAAGAGACGGAAACGGGGCTCGCCTGAAGAAGACCTGAAATCGCGCAGCGAGTTTCATTCGGGGTCGCCCGCGTGCGTATCCTTTACATAGTCTGAAGGCTGGATATTACGAACACACGAGTCCCGGACACGATCTCCTGGTCTCACCTTAAACAGGCATTGCGGGCATCGAGGGAATACTATGGCCGATCTACTGGCCCTGAGCTGGGATCGAAATCGACTGACCGGGATCGAATTCAGCCCGACCGCGGCCGACCCCAAGGTGGCTGGTGGTTTCAGTGTGAACTGGCCCGAGCAACCCGTCAGCGCGAAGTGGCTGCGCGAAACCCTGCGCCGACACAATATCAACGCCAAACAGGTCGTCGTGGCGCTGGCTCGCGAAGACGCCGTGCTGAGACTGCTGGAACTCCCTTCTGTTCCCGATGACGAGTTGCCGACACTCGTCCGGTTTCAGGCCGCAGCACGTACCGCTCAATCGCTCGACCAGCTGCTGCTGGACTTTCTTCCTCTGCCGCTGCGCGCGGGGGTCTCACAGAAAGAAGTCTGGCTGGCCACAGCACTGCTGTCGACCGTTACCCCGCTTCGCACCTTGCTGGAAGAGGCGGGTCTCGACCTGACGCATCTGACGCTCAGCTCGCTCGCACTGACGGAACTGATTGCGCGCGGCGAGGCAAAACAGGCGCTCGAGACTTCGGGGGCCAGCCTGATTGTGTTACGAGATCAGGCCCGCATGGAACTGGCGGTGGTTTCGCAGCGTCAGTTGATCGCAGCACACGCGGTGAAGTGGTCGTCGATCAACGACATTCCACCAGTGACGAAGATGCTGGCCGAGGTCTCGCGGTTGCTGGTTCAGGTTCAGGCGTGGCTGCCAGAAGGGACATTGCACCGGGCCTGGGTGATCGGGGACGACGCTGATGTCGGTGAACTTCCTGCGGCACTGGCGAAACGCTGGAACTGTCCTGCGGAGAGATTCGATCCGTTTCTGCAAAGCGGAATGTCCGGGGGATCTGCAAAGCTGGAAGGTCCCTCTTCCCATTACGCGATTGCGGCGGGACTGGCGTTCACACAGTCCGGAGCGATCACGCCCAAACTGGACCTGCTGAATCCCCGTCAGCCCCCGCCGAAACGGGATCCCCGCAAGCCCTACTATGCTGCCGCCGCTGCGGCCGCACTGCTCGTTCTGGCAACGGGGACCGCGGTGGTCCAGCAAAGTCTCGCAGCGTACGACGCCGAGATTAATCAGAATCAGCTCAAGGAATCCAAGCTGAAGGAACAGTTGAAAGAGGGTGAACCGACCTTCGTGGCATCAAAGGCTCTGGAAGACTGGCGTGCCCGGGGCGTCAACCAGTTGCAACAGATCGCCGAACTTCATCAGGTCATGGAAGGGACCGATAAGCTGGTCATTTCCGACTACCGCTTCGATCCCGGCAGTGGAGATTCCATTGCCCGAATTAAAGCGGCAGGAAACGCGAAAACACGCTTCGAGGCTGAGCAGTTCGCTCAGCGTCTGGCCGATCTGCCGAAGTTCCAGAACGGCATCAAACAAAAGCCAATCACATCCGGCAAGGGTGACTCGGAATACCAGAACCGGTTTGAAGTCGAAATGGAAATGGGCCCGCAACGACTCAAACCCGCCCCTGCCGCGAAACCGCCGTCGCCCCCCGCCGCAAAACCATGACACCCTGCGGGACCTGCTCGAATCCGTTCGTCAGGCCCCGCTTCCCCTGTTCGACATCGCCGGGATCAGTTTGCCTCGCCTTTGAATCGTGGATTGGAATCATGCAACCTCGCGAAAAACTCATCCTGGGAATCCTGGTCGGCTTCGTCGTGGTCTGGCAGGGCAGCGGTTGGGCATACTCCGTCATTTTTGGCCCCTTCCAGGCGCGCAGCGAGCAGCTCGAGCGGCTGACAAAATCGGTCGCCGAGAAGGACGACCTGCTCTTGAATCTGGCTCGATCTGCCAAGACGTTGAAAGAAGCGCGTCAGATCAGTCTGCCACCCGATGGAGGGAAGCTCAAACGCCCAGACGCGTCCAACGCCGAACGACTGTATCAGCGCTGGTTGACTGACTTGGGGGAACTGTGCGAAATGGAAGACCTGAAGGTCTCGCCCGCGCGCCGCGCACTCAAAGGGAACGAGTACGTTTCCGTTGGAATTCGACTCGAAGCCGAAGCCCGCTACGAACAAATCGTCCGCTTCCTCGATCTCTTCTATCGCACCAACCTGCTGCATCGTATCTCGCAGTTGCACATCAGTTCGCCCGAAGTCGAAGGCGATCCGTTCATGAAGGTCTCGCTCGAGGCCGAGGGGATCGCGCTCGTGGATGCCCCGACGCGTCGTACGTTGTTTCCTCAAACGAACCTCACAGCGGACACCCCGGAAGACGCCACCGCCATCGAGGTCGAAGTTGGCGACGACTTCCCCAAAGAGCCCGGGTTTCAGATCCGCATTGAAAATGAATTCATGACCGTCACGGAGATGGAAGGTGGGAAATGGACAGTGACCCGCGGCGTCGACCAGACATCCTCGTCCCTCCACGAAGAGGGTTCGCTGGTTGAACTTGTTCGTCAGATTCCGGGGTTGCCACAACCGACTCAGGAAGCCTTTTCCCAGCTCGTTTCGGCGAACATTTTCGTCAAGCCCGCACCACCCTACAAGATGCAACTCGCGCCGATCACCGAACGCCCTTTCGTACGGGGCAAGGCAATCGAACTGACGTTAAACGCAGTCAGCTATGATACATCAAAGGGAAAACCGCAGTTCTCTCTCGTTGGGGATCCCCCCGCAAACTTGCGACTCGATAAATCAGGTCGTCTGACATGGCGCCCCGGCAACGACGTGAAACAGGATGCTTACCCGCTCAAGATCGAGATTCGGCACCCGTCGGCGCCGCAAGGCGTCCTGACGGAAACAGTCACGATCCGACTGCGGGATGCAAACCCCATCCCCAAACTGGCAGACACGAATCCCCCTGTCGTCTATCTCAACCGGGACTGGAAATTTCAACCAGAGCTCGTCAACAACCCGGACTCGACGGCCCGCTACACGTGGAAGCTTGGTAAGCCCATTGAAGGGCTCTCAATCAATGACCGTACCGGGGAATTGACCTGGGCCCCCGGAGACGCCATTCCCACGGGTGAACTGACCGTGCCACTGGTTGTCACCGACAATGATTCTCCACCCCAGTCGACCACGCTGGCGCTGAAGCTGGACGTTCAGGATGATGAAGCCTTCTTCACGCGTCTCAATATGATCTTTCGACAAGGAGACGTGAAGCGTGCCTTCTTCTACGATGCCTCCCGGAATAAAACGACGGAGTTGCACGAGGGGGATGAGTTCTCGGTCGCGGAACTTCAGGGTACGGTCAAAGAAATTAACCGAAACCACATCATCCTGAAGATCGGCAAGAAGGAACTACGCCTCAATTCGGGACAGACACTGAGAGAAGCTCAATCACCGGTCGTGCGACGATAACTTCACCCCCGTGCGGGGTGACACCGCCTGCACGCTGCCCGGAATTTCGCGCACCCGTCAACCCCCGTCGCCTGCTGGCAAGCCGGAATTGACTTCCCCCGCCATGATCCGCCACAATGCATCAACCCAACCTGTTGCGTCCTGCCTGCACCGCTTGCCACCGATAAACCTGCCTGAACAGCCCGCACCGCACTCCTGAAAATTCTTCAGTACGACATCACTGCTGAACTAACCTCTGAACCTGCCGGGTACTGCATGATCAATCCCTACAGAACAGACGCACTGTTGCCTCAGCCGGGAATGCTGGTGGGACGCCGAACTCTCATTCAGGCCAGCATGTTTGGCGCTGCAAGCTGGGCTGCGCTGCAGGGAACGGCCGGTAAAAAGGTAACCGCCTCCGAGACTCTTTCAGGTGAAATTGGCTTTGGACGGGCGAAGCGGTGCCTGCTGCTGTTCATGTGGGGCGGCCCGAGCCAACTGGACACCTTCGATCCCAAGCCCGAGGCCCCCGATGCGGTGAGAGGCCCGTTCAAGACGATCGCGACCAACGTCCCCGGCATCAATTTCTCTGAGAACTTTCAGCTTCTGTCTCAACGTGCGGATAAGCTGGCTGTGATCCGTTCACTGGGTCACGACGACCCTGCCCACCTCTCCAGTGGACACACGACACTGACGGGGCAACTTCCCCCCAGAAACAAAAGTGATGCGGCTCCTCCCAGCGATCGCGATACCCCGCACATCGGGTGTGTCATGTCAAAGCTGCGGCCGTCACTGGGGGCACTCCCTTCGTTCGTCACGGTCCCCTGGTTCGCCTATCACCCCGCAGCACCGGGAGGTCAGGCCCCGGGACAAAACTCCGGCTGGCTGGGACGACAGTACGATCCACTTTTGGCAGCCGGTGACCCGAACACCCCCGGCTGGCAAGTCCCCTCGCTCTCGTTAATCGAAGGTCAGTCGCCTGACCGTCTGCTCCGTCGCCAGAACCTGCTGACGCTCATGGATACTCAGCGCCGTCTGGTCGATGAGGCGTCGATGTCGCGCCGCCTGAATGCTCAACAGCAGCAGGCGTTCGGCCTGCTGACCTCCTCCTCAGTGCGACAGGCATTTGATCTTGAGCAGGAATCACCGGAAACACGTGACCGCTACGGACGCAACACTCACGGACAAAGCGTCTTGCTCGCCCGCCGGTTACTCGACCACGGCGTCCCGTTCGTCTCCGTGAACTGGCAGAACGACGGCCAAAACTTCTGGGATACGCACGGCAACAATTTCAATCGTCTGAAGAACGACCTGATTCCTCCATCCGACCGCGCTTTCAGTGCCGTACTCGACGACCTGGAACAGTCGGGCCAACTGGACGACACGCTGGTCGTGTGGGTGGGTGAGTTTGGACGGTCTCCCCACATTAACGCCAGCGTGGGACGTGAACATCACCCGTACTGCTACTGTGGCGTGATGGCAGGGGGCGGAATCCGCGGCGGACAGGTTTACGGAGCGAGCGACAAACACGGAGCCTACCCCAGCGACAAACCACTGACTCCTCACGATCTCGTCGCGACGATGTACCACGCCCTGGGTGTTGCGCCGGGAGAAGTCCTGCACGACGGCCTGAACCGACCTCATCAGATCGTGGCGGGACGACCTGTTCGAGAACTGTTCGTATAACTTTTGCAGCCCCCGTTGGCCGGATTGGCTTTCTTCAATAGAAGCACACGATTCCCTGCGATGCCCCCTGTTGAGCCAATCGTCGAATAGCGGGACGACGGGGCCCCGAGGCGGTGGCGTGACAATTCCTTCTTCCCAAGCTGGAAGGTCCCCCTCGGCGACCCTGCGGTGTGAAAGTTTGCAGGCAGTGCTTTGACGGAGCTGTGAGACTTGCATCCCTTGTCACCGAAACCCAAGATAGGGCTTCAATGACCGGCGTGCCTTACATGAACCAGGACGATGCACCATGAAAACACAACCGTATCCACGGCTGGCAACGGGACTGTTGCTCAGCGGCTTGCTGATCGCCATGGGATGTGAGGGAAGAGTGAGCAATCCTGCCGCTCCCGGCGTACAAACGCCCGCTCCGGAGATCGAAACCGAAACCAATTCCGCGGAAACACCCATGCTGACCGTCCAACCCGAACCATTTGGCCAGACCGAAGACGGCCGGGAAATCAAAGCTTTCAACCTCCGAAACCGACATGGCATGAAAGTGGGAATCATCAATCGCGGCGGAATCATTACCTCGGTCGAAGTTCCTGACCGCGAAGGGAAGCTGGAAAATGTCACGCTGACGTTTGCCACGCCCGAGGAATTTCTCGTCAACGGCCCCTACTTTGGCGGGATCTGCGGACGGTTTGCCAACCGCATCGCCCACGGCAAATTTGCCATCGACGGCGAAGAATATCAGTTGGCGGCAAACAACAGCGGTCACCATCTGCATGGAGGAATCGAGCACTTCATGAAGAAACTCTGGAAAGCAGACCCCTTCCAGAACGAAAAAGCCGCTGGCGTCAAACTCACGTACACCAGCCCTGATGGGGAAGAAGGATTCCCCGGAACCCTCAAGACGGTCGTCACGTATTCTCTCAACGACGACAACGAACTGCGGATCGACTACGAAGCCACCGTCGAGGGTAAGCCAACGGTCCTGAATCTGACCAACCACGCCTACTGGAACCTCGCCGGCGCCGCCAACGGAACGATCCTCGATCACGAACTGACCCTCTTTTGTGACAAGTACATTCCTGTCGACGAGGGTTCGATTCCCACAGGGGAACTTGCCCCGGTCAGTGGCACCGTCATGGACTTCACCAAGCCAGAAAAAATTGGGACCCGCATCGATCAGACGGTCAACGGGGGAGGTGGCTACGATCACTGCTATGTGATCAACGGAACCGCCGGAGAGCTTCGTCCCGCCGCTCGGATCGTCGAACCCAAGTCAGGCCGCGTCCTGGAAATTTCCACCACCGAGCCCGGCGTCCAGTTCTACACCGGCAACTATCTGGAGGGGACGCGAGAAACAGGAAACGCAGTGAAGCATGGTGCTTTCTGTCTGGAAACCCAGCACTTCCCGGATTCACCGAATCGCCCCGAGTTCCCCACCACGCGTTTGAACCCCGGCGAAACGTATCGCCAGACCACGGTACACAAGTTCTCGGTCCAGTAACCACCGCCATCTCCTGGCAATCAAGACCCCCACCGGGACGGCAGCGAGTCCCCCCCTGAAGGACTCGCCTGCCAATCCCGCAGGAACAACCGGTCCACCCGCCCCGCCGCAACCCGGTCAGAGAAAGTCGACAGGCCGCCTGTGTCAATCTACATCGATCCTCACAAATTACGGTCAGGGGAAACTTACTAAACCCTCATCCTTGAAATGGTTAAGGAGAAAATCGGTCATTGTGCGTTTCCCGCCGACCGTCCATTTTTTCCACGATCTCCACGGATTCCGTGCAGAACTCGTGCGGGACTCGTGCACTCCGCCAAAGGGCATAGCGAGTTAGGGATGTCCTCGAAGGTTCGCAAACGCAGCACTGAGCCGGTGCCCAGCTTCAAGGGCCTGAGCCCTTCTTCCGAAGCAGCATCGCGAGCCAAGAAGGCGAACGGAAAACGCGACGCGAAACCTGAACTCCTCCTTCGTCGCGCACTGTGGTCCGTTGGCCTCCGCTACCGGAAGCACGTGCGAGGGCTGCCGGGCAACCCGGATGTCGTCTTCCCCAGCGCTCGCGTGGTGGTGTTCTCCGACGGCGACTTCTGGCACGGCCGGAACTGGGCGGTGCTGCAGGAGCAGCTTCTCCGGCGACACAACGCGGACTACTGGGTTGCGAAGATCAGCCGGAATCGCGAGACGGACCAGATCCAGACTTCCCGGCCGACGGAGGAAGGCTGGATGGTGCTCAGGTTCTGGGAGTCGGTCATCGTCCGCGACCCCGCAGCGATCGCATCTCAGGTCCGGGAAGCCGTTGAACTTCGTCAGCCCGGAAAGGCGGCGGCGAAGAGTCCGCCGGCCTCACGCAACTCCTCAGGTTCGTCGAGCGCATGATTCGTCAGGTCAACCCGGAAGTGGACCTCGGTCACTTCGGGCGGCAAGCCGGCCGGCACTGACGGGACGGTGCGAGCGTCGAGGAAACGAATTGACTCCTCCGCGAGTTGCCGATCAAACCGCTTCTCCTGCGCTGCCCTCCACTCCGACCCGAGCGTTGCCGCCACGACGGTATCGAGGCGAATCAACAGGTCCGGGTCAGCGATTCGCTGTCGGATGTCGTCGATCAGATCATTCACCTTCTGCCCGCCGGCCCCTCGCTCCATTAGGACCGAAGCAACCATCGCGCGGCATCCCGCTGGAGGCCGGAGCTACTCGTGCGAGAAGCCGTGAATCCGCGCCCGCCCGGACGCCGTCTTCACCTCGATCCGTTGCGAGTCATCGGTGAAATCAAACCGGTCTTCCGGCTCGACGTGCCAAGCGCGAAGCAACGCGGCGGGATCGGCTGCCCGCTGGATGACAAACAGTTCGGCCCAGAGGCCCTGCAGGTCTTTCGCGGGGCCTGTGACGCCCGGCGAAAACAACTCTACCAGCGTGTTAACTGCCTCGGCGACCTGCTCTCGCGTGGGCCGCGCGGGAAGCGAGCTGATGACCGGGGACAGGGCGCGGAGAAAGTATTCGTGGAGTGCGGAGTCTTCGCCGCAGCAGCGGATCACCGACAAGCGGTGAGTTGTCGCCTCGCCATCGACGTTCTGCATCCGGCAATCCCCGTTGTGGAGCACCGACAGGTTCTCGAGCACGATAGGCCCAACGGGGGCACGTGGCCCTGCTGCTTCCGTCTGGATCAGAAGCGCCGGGCAGCCAGCAGCATCCTTTCCGACCGAGCACGAACGAACACCCGGAAGCGGCTGTGCGGAAAACCTGCCGGCGGGACTGTCACCGGCGGGAAAAAGGCAGCCCCGCAAAGAGGCGTACCAGATCCAGTCTGGCCACGTCATCCCCCTTGCGGCTGTGAGAGAGTGTCCCGGGCCATGCTGGACGGGACCCAAACCGCGAGGTGGGGAATGTTCTGCCCTACGAGGGCGTTCGGCTGTCCGAGGTCGAGGTATCCCATCTGTATCGTGATGCCGTTCGCCCCTCTGACCTCGCGGTCGCCGGGGTAGCTGATGCCTCGCGCACCGTTGATCTGAGCGTACTGGCGCCCTTGGAAGAGCTGCACGATCTGGTCGTCCTGATAGTCGCGGCGCCGGGTGTTCCCCTCGGCCATCAGGAACACGGTGCAGGTCGCGTTCGGGTTGTCGATCAAGTAGAGCTGGATCAGGCGGAGCATGGCCCCGAATTGCTGCGAGTCTTCGAGCCGGGTGACGCGGTAGCGCGTCAGAAGCTCTTCATGCACGGTCTGCAGCGGGATGTTCTCGATCACCTGGTTCCGGCGGCTGTTCTGCCGAAGGTCGAGGCCGTTGTACGGGCCGAACGGATGCGCCGCTCTGAACTGGTTGAACAGCGCGGCGTTCGCGGTAACCGCATCGGCGGTGTCGTGCGGCCCGTTCGGGTAGACCCATTCATCTCCGAACCGCATCCGTTGGTAGGCCACGTCGATCACGTTGTCCCGCGTCGGCCGGAGTTGGCGGCTGAGGAAGAATTCGCGGCGCCATTCCCAGAGCGGTCGCTGGGTCTGCGCGAACGTGGCAAGCTCCCCTCTGACGTCCTCCTCGTGCTCGACGTAGGAGCGGAACGCGCGGCGGACGTCCTGCCCGACGAAGATTCGGCACAGGCCGAGGTATGGCCGCTTGTAACCGAAGAACCGTGCCCGCTGCTGGACGGTATCGGCGTTGCCCATGCCCAGTGAGCGCGGCATGTACGTGACGGTGAGGCCTTCGACCGTGAATCCCCGGTCCATCGACTGACCGCCCACGAGAATCCACGAGTACGACTGCCCCCAGTTGATCTGGGGTGTGCGGCGGTTTCCGCGCGTGTTCAACTCCGTGATCTCGGTGAGCGAGATGGAACGCCGGAGTTGAGAGACGACTTGCGCGAACGTCGGGATGTTTGGGGTCGTTGTTGCGAGGTCGTCGTAGGCCCGCTGAAACTGGGCCAGCAGGTCGATCTTGTCCGGGTCGTCGTCCGGCAGGTCGATGATCTGGAGCCAGTCGGTCCGAGCCGTTGTCACCCAGCCGTGGAACTGGCGGTGCGGGTCAGTGCGCTGTGATGGGTGGACCATCATCGAGCAGTTCTGCTCGGGCTGACCGTTGATGTAGCCGATCGCCACGCCAACGTAGAAGAGCTGCATCGCCTCGGTGAGCGTGGCCGGGGGAGCGTTCAGGACGTTGCGGTTGGTGGGGACCTGCGCGACGGGGATGTCGCGGATCAAAGTCGGGTTTCGCAGGAAGAAATCCGCGCCGCCGACGTACCCGGCCCCCGGCGTCAGGATCTCCGCGAAGGTCGGAGAGAGTACGTCGACGAGGTTGATGAGCAGCGGGGCCTGCGGCGTAGCTGTGTACTGCAGGTAGGAGTGCAGCGGCAGGGCCGTCTTCAGGTCGAGCAGGCGACGGTAGGTCGTGCTCTCGTCCCCTTGGTTCACCTGAGTGTTCAGGCCGGCTTGGTCGCCCTCGTCGTCGATCAGCAAGGTGGGCACGTTTTGCAGGTTGACCTGTTGCAGAACGTCAATGAGGTTTTGCAGGTGCCGGTGATGCTTCATGACCGTGACGAGCACCGTCCGACGCTCCTCCGGCATCGCGTTGGGAACGTCCCACTGGGCGAGCGTGTCGCGGATCTGGATGTGGGAGTTGTTCCGCAAGTGGGGCTGGGTGATGTGCCTCCACGGCGTGCTGCGCGGCCGGGATTCCAGTTGGAGCGACTCGATGATCCGATCGCGGTTCTGCTCGAAGAGAATCTCTGTCGTGCCGGCGATGACGATCACGAGGCGGTAGCCGTTATCGCGGGCCAGCGCGGTCACGGTCGTGAACGAAGTAGTCTTCCCGCTCTGGACGTAGCCCATAGCCAGCCCGGTCTGCGTCTGCGGCGGGCCGTTGGGGTCCACGCACCGCCTGAGAATCCGGCAGGCTTCTTCTACGATCTGATTCCGGGCACCGGCGGGAAGGTTGAGCAGGCCGACCTCCGGCCCCGGCTGCGGGTCCCAAGGCGGCGGGTTGCCGGCCCCATCAGGCAGGATATCGACGGTGACAGGAGGATCGGCCCCATCGGTGCTCATTACTTAGTTCCAGTTACGGGTTGGAAAGCGCTTCCCGCAGCAGCTCATTGATGTTGCGTCGGAATGTTCCCGCCAGTTGCACACCCGCTTCGCGCGCGGCGGTCTCGGCGAGGCCGATCGCGGCAGCCAGCCGAAGTAATGGTTCGATCCGGGCTACGTCCGTCCCGCCGAAACGGTCGGTGAACGGGTGCGCCAAAGAAAGACGAACTGCAAGGCATCGGCGCTGGACGTTCCCGTCGGCCTGCAGCGGCCTGTCGCTTATGCTGACCCACTCGCCTATGGCTGGATCGGTCGTAAGTTCGATGATAATGCGCCAAGGTTGGCCACGCAACTCGACGTCGATCGTCCGGTCGCTCGCCACCGCTTGCGCCGGCGGTAAGACCGTCGGCGGCGGGTCGGGGTCCGGGCCGGCTTCGATCTGAGCCTCGATCACCTGCGGCACGTCCCGCTCGATCACTTCGGCTGTTCTTTCGGCTGCCGCTCTTGCTCCGACCGTGAACGACCCGCGCGACGGCCTCGCGCGATGCTCCTCGGCCTGAGTAAGCAGCGGCATGGGGTCGGCGTTCAGGTGCTCGTGCAGGAACTCGAGAAATATCTCCTCGTGCTCTTCCCATCGGAAGCCGTCCTTGGTGTGGCTTACCTGAAACCCCTCGAGGTGGAGTTCACCGAAGAGCCGCTGATAGCGGTAACTGTTCGATTTCCCGAAGATGGCCTCGGGCCTGTACCCTTCGTCTCCGCTCCCCTGAATGACCCGGTTGCGACGGAACAGCGCGAACCCTGCCGAGGAAACGCTCGCACGCTCCCGCAAGGCGGCGAACCCCCACGCACGCAGGCCGTCGCCGAAGTCGAAGTCGATCTCTTTCCGCCAGATGATCGGATCGGCGAGCGGCGTCCGATAGAACGGGGCGGACAGGATCCCGGGCTCGTCATACGCCAGCGGCTCCCCGTCCCACTTCAGCTCCAGAACGCCGTCCCGAAGGAACGCGCGGTAGATTCCGGCCAGGTGTTCCTTGATCTTCCCGATTGTCCGGCCCTGCGGCATCTTGTGAATGCCGCTCAGCGTGATCTCGGTGTAGTGCGTTCCAGCGGGCATGTCCCGCGTCTGTATGTCCAACTCCTCGATCCGGTTCTGAATGATCGAAGACACATCGAAGGAAACGGAGCGCTCGACGTCCTCGCCGAGGGCCGTGGTCCGAACCGTCCACTCACTCGCCAGCCAGCAGGCCGCGCTCTTCATTCCCATACCGAACTCTGACAAGCCGGTTCGGTCGGGCGGTACTTCGGCGGGCTTGAAGGCGCGGGCGTAATCCGCGCTGGAGATACCGGCCGCGTTGTCGCGGATAACGATCCGCCCCTCGGCGGACGTGTCCAGTTCGATGGCCACACCCAGCTTGGCATCCGGGCCGTCGGCCTCGATAATCCGTTCCCGGTTGGCCAGAAAGCTCTGGATCGCGTTGTCGACGAACTCGGCGATCGCGAACCACGGCTTGTAATTGAGGTGCTTGAGCACCGAGAGGATGCTCACCTCCGGGCGAATATTCACCTTCTCATCGGTACGCTGCCGAGCCATTCGCGAGCCCCTTTGTGGTCATCTGGAGCCCGCCAGCTTTTCTGCTCCGACAGCGCGGCGGTGTTCGAACAAGGGGTATCCGTTCCCCGCGTGGCCATTCTTTGAGGACTTGGGAGGCTGCCCGAGCAGGTTCGCGGCAATCAGCTCGACGACGTCGGCGTTGATCGCGTTCCCCAACGCCTTGAACGCCCGCGTTGCGGCTTCGGGCAGGTGCTCAAGCTCGCTGAGGCTCTGGAGCTTCGCGCACTCGCGCGGGGTCATGTACCGCTTTTCCCACGCGATGATGGGCACCTGGGTCGTCGTCATCGCGACGAGCGAGGGCGAACTCGACGGCCGCTTCACCCGGACGCCGGAGGCCCGGAACTGGATGACGTACTTCCAGATGTCGCGTTCCCCGCCTTTGCAGTTCCACTCCAGCTTCTGCAGGCTCGACGGGAACGCAAGGATCTCCGGCATCCACTTGTCGATCCACGCCTTGTTCTTCCGGTAAATCTCGCGGTTCTGGCGGATGAAATGGATCTTCCAGTCCGGGAATCTGTCTTCCTCGGAGCGTGCGTGCGAAGGAAGCCCGAGCATGCGCTCTGCACGTGGCAGGTCGCGCAGGTCTTGCCCGTGGCTGCCCTTGGTCCAGCACAGGCGCTGGAGGCCGGCGGCGTGCGGGGTCTCGTCCTCGTAGGGGTAGGTCGCCCCGAACTCCATCGACCAGATCGGGTGGGTTGGCAGGTCCTCGTCCTTCGGGTACCGCTCGACGAACTTCTGCCAGACGTTCAGGCAGTCGATCACCTGCTTGTTTACGGGGCGGGCGTCGGCGGGGTTCTTCTCAAGCGCCGACAGGATCGACGTGGTGGCCTTGCTCTTCCCTTCGGGCCAGCCGAAGTCCTCCAAGCCAGAGCGGGAGCCGACGATGTAGATTCGCTCGCGGATCTGGGGAATGCCGAATTGGTGGGGGGAGAATCGGTGCTCGTCGATCGTGTACCCGGCCCCTTCCAGACGCTGCCGCATCTGAGACCAGGTCTTTCCCCCTTCATGGCGGGCGAGGTTCGGCACGTTCTCAAGCAGGATGTACTCGGGCTTCCGCACCTTCAGAATTTCGACGACGTTGTCGAAGAGGCTGCCGAACCGGGGACACTTCAGGCCTTTCTGCGATCCGGCCTTGGAAAACGGCTGACAGGGGAAACCAGCGCAGAGGATGTCGTGCTTGGGGATGTCGGGGATGCTGACTTCGCGGATGTCGCCTTCAGCGGCGAGACCGAAGTTCAGTTCGTAGAGGGACTGGAGGACAGGGTCGATCTCAGATGCGAAGACGCATTCGTGACCCAAGCGGCGCAGGGCGACATGGAAGCCGCCGAGTCCCGCAAATAAGTCGATGAACTGCATCACACCCCCGCGACCAGACCGCTAGCCGCACATCGGGGGTCCGTTCACCCGTAAAGTTCACCCGCTACGGAACAGGCGTACATGGCAGCTAGGCTACTCCTATAAGGTTACGACATGGGTGCCGCGGTCGCAACCGATCACCGGTGCTGGCTTTGTGGATTGTGGCGCTTCGCACACTAAGGGGCTGTCGTGGTCGGCAAATTCGGAAGAATTTGAAGCGAATTGGGAGGGTTTGGCACTGCTCGTCGCCGTCGCTCGGTCGGTCATCGCGGGGTTCGCAGAACCATCCCCCGCGAGGAACGTCCGGGCAGAGGCGCTGGGGCACTCTGCTCAGAGCCGGAGTGAGGGAGGTTTGAGCGGGGGAGGATGAAAGTGGTAGCGCCGGACTTGGAGACGGTTTTAGGATGCGCCGCATGTTTGCAACCGTAGAGAGCATCGAAGAATCGACGCACCCCCTTGCCGGGGACAAGTTCTACGTGCTGCGGGCGTTGGCTGAGATGCGGGGAGACCGTGACCGGCAGAACGCGATCGAGTGCCGGATCGATTCGGAGAAGCCAGAGACGCTGGTGAGCAGCTGCTGCGTCAAAGCGAATGCCCGGCAGACGGGTCGATGCCGCTGAGCTGGATGAAAATCGCCGCCAAGAGCACTGCCCCGATGGTGGTCCCGAGCACGGTGTTCATCCCGTAGGACTGTGACCCGCCGCCTTCTTTCCACCCACGCCTTGCCTCGACGCGGTTCCAACGATCGCCACTGGAGCCGGGGACTGGCCCCGGCCGGCTAACGTGTCGCGAACCCGCCCATGACGTCATACGAGACTTTTCTCCGGCACTGTTTAGACGTGCAAACCAGCTTGCAGACGTATGGCTTCCCGGTGTGCTTCACCACGATCACCTCGAACTTGCGGGCCTTGCAGCGCGGGCAAGGGCAGTTCCTGCTGATCCTCGGCGCGGTCGTCGCCGGGGCGCTGTGGCTCGCCCGCTTTCTCTGGAGACACGCTGATGATGTACGTGATGACCGTGTTCGCCCTAATCCTCGGGCGGCGATGTACTGGTTCACGCACTGGATGACGGTGCGGTTGCTGGACTGGCACCTGAAGCGCGACCGGAGGCTGCTCGAGCTGTACTCGATGCTCCCGGTTCCGCGAGCGCTGGCCAAGAAGGAGCGGGAGGATGCCAGCACCTTCGGCATGACACGGCCTTCCTGACGGCGAAGGCCCTGCTGGAGATCATCGCGCCTTGTCTCAGGGAGGAGGAGAGGCGCGATGCCTTCAACGAGTTCTACCACGTGTGCAAGGAGGCGCTGGAGCGATACGAGGAGCTGGCGCAGCGGGAGGCGGCGCGGCTCTGCTAGCCATCGAGGAACTGAACATGGAACTGGAAATTACACGCGACGTTTTGCTGACTGTCTCCTGCGGCTTCCTGCTGGGGGCGATCTACATCATCGGCGAGGCTGCCAAGGGGTTGTTCGCGGAACGGAAGGAAGCCCGCGAGCACGCGCGGTGGTACATGGTGTTCAAGCGGAGGCAAGGCGAGGTTGTGGAATGAAAAGCTATCTCTCCGTCCGCCAGGTGGTGCAACGGCTCAACGGCTCGGTCTCCGCCAAGCTCATTTACGCGCTGGTCGGCAAGGGCAAGCTCCGGTCGAATCGCTCCATCGGCAAACTGCTGATCGAGGAGGACAGCCTGCTCGAACTGTTGCGAGGCGGTCAGTCGCCGGAAGCGCCGTCGATGCCGCCACCGCCAAGGCGGCCGAGGGGTAGGCCCAAGCGGGAGACATTGCCACTGTGGTGACGTTGGCTGGTCCATCTGGCCTGCGATACAATCAGAGCGAGATGCGCACCACGGCTCACGAGACGCTCAGATGGACTTCAAGGTTTTCTATGCTTGGCAATCCGACCGCCCCGGAAAGGTGAACCACTATCTGATCCGCGATGCGGCGAAGGACGCGTGCGAGCGCATCTCCGAGGACGAAAGCAACAACTGGAACCTGGAGTTGGACTCGGACACGAAGGGCGTCGCCGGGATGTGTGACATCCCGAATACGATCCTGAAAAAGATCCGAAGCGCCGACATGTTCCTCTGCGACCTGACGATCGTCGGAAAGACCGAGAACGACCCGCCGAAGCTGCTACCAAACACGAACGTGGTGATCGAACTCGGGTACGCAGCCCGGCACCTCACGTTTAACGCGCTGATCGGCGTCATGAATGAAGCGTTCGGGAAGGTCGAGGGGCAGGTCTTCGACATCAAGCGGCGCGATTGCCTGAAGTACAACGTTCCCGCGGACGCCCCGAAGGCCGAGCGGGACAAGGTGCGGAAGGTGCTTAGCGAGCAACTTGAAGTCGTGTTTAGGGCGACGATCGAGACGGTTGCTCTGCCGAAA
Organism: Schlesneria sp. DSM 10557; assembly: GCF_041860085.1. Classification (NCBI taxonomy): domain Bacteria; kingdom Pseudomonadati; phylum Planctomycetota; class Planctomycetia; order Planctomycetales; family Planctomycetaceae; genus Schlesneria; species Schlesneria sp. DSM 10557. The sequence continues at coordinate 5,410,172 of NZ_CP124747.1, read as the reverse complement.
CGCACAAGCAAGGAGACCAGCAAGGACGAGAGCGTGGTATCAGTGCAGCGATCCTTTTCCGAGAAGGTGGCCGCCAAGGCGTTCGAGAGCTTCGACCTGTTGCCAGCCGTGCTGACCTCGATCCAGTTCCAGCCTGTACCGCGGCCCAACTACCCGAAAGCCGTCGACACTGTCCGCGCCGTCCTTTCAGTGAACCCAAAGACGAAGTCCGACGGCATCGTTTGGACGAAACACGCCGAAGCCACGAAGCTGAACCTCGCCGGCTACTTGCTGAGGGCCTACGGCGGCGACTACGTGTCCATGCAAAATCAGTTAAAGATGCACCGCCGCCCGGAGATGACTTACTCGGACGAGGACAACCGGCTGCTCTTCGACATGCCACTTCAGCGGAACATCGTCGAGCATGTCTTCGCTGACTGCCAGCTCCTTCAACAACTCGGCATAAACCCGCCGTGGCAGGTCGGGATCTCGCTGGTAGGGGTCAAAGGGTTCAGACTCGTCCCGAACAATCACGAGGCTGCGTCGGATGCGTGCGAGAGGGACTTCGATCTACCGCTGGTGCGGGTTAAGAACGTCAAGCAGGTGAAAGACGTGCCGACCACGGCGAGCCTGCTCAAGGATTCGCTCGACCACCTTTGCCGCCACTTCGGCCGGGACAGCAGCGACCATTTTACGAGCACGGGCTTCTGGAACGTCCGGTCATTCGGCTAACGCCTACTCGTTGAAGATCTGAATCATTCCCGCCTCCGCCAGTTCGCGGAGGGTCGTCGCTTCTCCGGCATTCAAGGACTTGCCGCCGATGGTAAGTCCGATCGGAGTCAACAACTCCGCATCGAACGCCTTGCCTGCCCACGACACCAACCCACCGCCAATTCCGCCGATCGAGTTGATCCCGACAACGCTCAGCGTCTCTTTGCAGAACGCTGGCCCGCCGCTCTGCCCGGGGGCGATGTCGATGTCGGTCTGGAGGCATGGGAAGAAGGCGGGTCCAACGTCTCGCATGATCGGGTACAGGTCGGTGATCTCGCCCTCGTTGACCACGAGCGACACTCCGAAATTCACCTTCGGCTTTCCATCTACTTCTGTGAGCTTGAATTTGTTCTTCGCGCCTGGATAACCAGCGACGGCGATCTTCTGGCCGATGTGCGGGTTCTCGATGAGAGACAGGCAGGGGATGGGTGTCCTTTCCCCGTCCAGATTCCTCCGAGCGTCGTCCCGCACCAAGAGGACCGCAAGGTCGAAGTCCAGTGTCATGAGGACGGAGGTGACGTACGAGATGCCGAGAGGCTTGAGCTGGCCCTCTCTTATCGCGGCCGGGTCGAAGATGATCGCCCCGCAGTTAACATCTGCGCCCTCGAGAAACTTGTCCTCCTTCATCCACTCGAGACGTTCGACCATCTCTTCCATTGTCGGGGCGGTCTTCTCGGGCGACTGCCGCTTGTAGCGCCCCCTGGTTTTCTGGAAACCCTCGAAGTTGTGAGCTGCTGTCAGGTAAATACCGATGCCGATGGGGAAGCAGGTTCCGACGTGCTCGATCGGCGTACCATCCGCCGCCATCTTGAAGAAGGGCAGGACGACATCGTAATAGGAGACCTTTCGCTCCTCATCCAAGAACGAGTCGGCAACAAGAACGTGTGGCATTCGCCGCTCTCTCACATGGTGAATTAACTGTTCCGGCTCGCAACTGCCCACGGTGGCGTGATCGGGTTCGCCGTTGCGAATGCCATGTACCGCTCGTGCAGCCGGTCGATGTCGGGATGGCCGTACCGCTTCTCCAGCATCTTCACCGACGTGCCGAAGAGTTGCGAGGCGACGTAGATGTCGCCGCCGGCATCCAACCACTTCGAGATCGCCGAGTGCCGGAAATTGTAGGTCCGCATCTCCTTTGGTTCGATGCCGTGCTCGTCGAGATACGCCTTCACGCTCGGCCTGAGCAACAGCCAGCGTCGCCACTTGTTCGCGATGTTCTGCGGCGTCCACGGGTCGTTGCGGAGCGTGCGGAAGATCGGCCCCTCGGGGTTCTTCTTCACGCACTCCTCGACGTAAGCCTGTGCTTCCGGGGTGAGGAAGATCACGCGGTCGCGCTGGGTCTTCCGGGCGTTCTTCCAGATGTAGCCCTTCTGAGCGTTCCAGCGGAACACGAGCCGACCGCTCTCGTAGTTGAACGCCTCGGCGTGGCGGAGCTCGCCCGGTCTCGCACCGGTCAGGCGGAGCATCCAGAGGTACTTGCCAAACGGCTCGCAGAAGCCGGTCTTCTTCAGTTGGACGCCGGGGTTGTCGGTCCGTTTAGTGCGGTTTTACGTCGCCTTGACGAAGCACTCGCTGATGAGCAGGTCCATCAGCTCTTCCGACATGCGGGCGTCGCGTCCGCGGAGAATCGGCGGGGGCCGCTCGATCCTACCGGTGAGCGGGTCGGTCTGGATGAACCCCTTCTTCCTCGCCCAACTGATCGCCCCGAGGATGAGCGCGGCAGCGTGAGCTTTGCTCGTGGAGTTCCACTGGTCTTGGCTGGCGAGCCACTGGTCGAAGTCGTAGGGCTTGAGGTCGCAGACCCGCTTCGGCCCGAACTTCACCCCGAACCCGCGGGCCATGACCTCGAACACACCGGGCACGCCGCTCTTCCGAGTTGCGTGAAGGTGCGCCCGATACTGGTTTAGCAGAGCAGAAACAAGATAATGGTCTGTACCCTTCCCGGCGTCCTGCGCCAGCAGCTTGCGGAATTGCTCCAGGGCGGCGAGGTAGGTCGCGCCAGTCGGGGCGTCGTCCGGCCCCTTGGCGAGGATGTGCTGCTGCGGCCCGATCCAGCAGCCGTAGGCCTTTCGGCTGCGCCAGTAGCTGACGGAAGGTTTCGGGCCGGGTGGCATTTTGGTATCCTGCGGGGTTGGCGTCCCTGCTCTCTGGAACTCGTGCAACCTGTGCAGAATTCTAAGAACTATGGCGAACCCGTGCAATATCTCGTGCGTCCAGCGACATTAAAACCACACGGCACAGGAGTTTACAGATAATATGAACTACATTGACCCTCACATTCACATGGTTTCCCGGACGACAGACGATTATGAAGCGTTGGCGGCGGCGGGGGTGAAGGCGATTATTGAGCCGGCGTTCTGGCAGGGGCAGCCACGGACGGAAGTCGGTACCTTCAAGGACTATTTCTCGAGCCTTGTCGGGTTTGAACGGTTTCGGGCGGCGCAGTTCGGGATCCGGCACTACTGCACGATCGGACTGAACTCCAAGGAAGCGAACAACGAACGACTCGCCGAGCAGGTCATGGATCTCCTTCCCCTGTTTGCCACCAAGGAAGGGGTCGTCGCAATTGGTGAGATCGGTTACGACGACCAGACCGCGACCGAGGAAAAATTCCTGCGCCTGCAACTGGAGCTGGCCAAGGAAGTCGGACTGCCCGTCCTGATTCACACGCCTCATCGCAACAAAAAGCGGGGGACGTACCGGACGATGGATGTCATCGAAGAGCATGGCATTTCACCTCACATGTGCATCATCGATCACAACAATGAGGAAACCTACCGCGAAGTGCTCGATCGCGGTTACTGGTGTGGATTTACGATCTACCCCGGAACCAAAATGGGAAATGCCCGGATGGTCGACATTCTGCAAGTCGCAGGAGCGGAACGAGTGATCGTCGACAGCTCAGCCGACTGGGGCAAGTCCGACGTCCTGGCGGTCCCCAAAACAGCCAAGCTGGCAGAAGAGCGCGGCATTCCGCAGGAACACATCGAACTGGCCTGCTACCGTAACGCACTGACGGCCTACGCGCAGAGCGGTCAGTTCCAGGAGTCGGACTGGCTGAACCCACTTCCCGTCGATCAGCGAAACCTGTTCCAGGGGAACAGCGTGCTGCGAGGGGGACAGACACCCCGCGTCGATGAGGGTTCTTCAGAGTATCTGATTCAGTAGTTCGGTATGATGGCCTGAGTCGTCCGGTAAGACTCAGGCAGTCCAATCATAAAAAATTGACCTGGGCTGCCCCTGAAGCGATCGGGACGGACCTTGGTCAGTCTGGAATCCTGATTGACCGATCCCTGTTTGATCACCCACAGCCGCACAGTGGTCCGCATGTCGCGCGAACGTCTTCTTTTTGTGACCGGCCGACTGGCGGAACCGTCGTTGAAGGTCGTTCTTCAGCCACTCGCCGAGAAAGTGGGCTTCGACTACGAAATCGCCGTACTCGGCATCTCTGTCGCCGCCCTGATGCATGTGAACTGGGTGCAGCGAAAACTGAAGGTGCCCGCCGGTGTCAGTCGCGTTATTCTCCCCGGCTGGTGCACGGGAGATCTGTCGCCGCTCTCTTCCCAGTTCGGACTGCCGTTCGAACGTGGCCCCAAGGATCTATTCGACCTGCCGGAACACTTCGGCAAAAGCAAACGAGCAATCCCGCCACTCGACGACTACTCCATCGAGATCCTGGCCGAAATTAACCACGCCCCGCGGCTGAGTGAGCAAGAGCTACTGAGTCAGGCTGTTCGGTATCAGCAGTCTGGCGCCAACGTCATCGACCTGGGGTGTATTCCCGGTGAAACCTGGCCGGGGATCGCCGCCGCCGTCTGGCAATTGCGGTCTGAAGGCCTGCGCGTTTCCGTCGACAGCTTTGATCAAAGGGAAGTCGAGTCGGCCGTCGAAGCGGGTGCCGAACTGGTCCTGAGTTGTAACGGCACCAACGTCGACTGGGCCAGTAAGGTCCCTGCCGAGTTTGTCGTGATCCCGGACGATCTGCGGAATCTCGACTCCTGGAACGGGACCATTGCGAAACTGACCGAGGCGGGGCGATCGTTTCGGCTGGATCCTGTCCTGGAGCCGATCGGCTTTGGTTTTGCCGCGTCGCTGCAGCGGTACTTTGAAACGCGACGTCGCTTTCCCGAAACCCCGATGATGATGGGAGTCGGGAATCTGACCGAGCTGACGGAAGTCGATAGCGCCGGGGTCAACTTCCTGCTGGCAGCGATTTGCGAAGAGCTGCAGATTGCCAGCGTCCTGGCGACGGAAGTCATCAACTGGGGGACCACCGCCGTTCGCGAATTCGATCTGGCCCGGCGTCTGGTGCGACATAGCCTGCAGAATCGGGTCCTGCCCAAACATCTGGGGGGCCAACTCGTCATGCTCCGGGACCCGAAACGACGCGCTCTCGGGGACGAGAACCTGCGGACGATGGCGGGGCAACTGACCGACCCGAACTTCCGCGTCTTCGCTGAGGGGGGCGAAGTTCATCTGATGAATCGTGACGGCTACTGGCACGGCAGCGATCCCTACGAAGTCTTCGACGAGATGCGGGCGAGCACCGGCGGTTCCATGACCGCCGAACATGCCTTCTACCTGGGAATGGAACTGAGCAAAGCCAGAACAGCACTGACGCTGGGCAAGCAATACATCCAGGACGAAACCCTGAGATGGGGATTTTTGACCGTCGACGAAATCAGTGCTCTCAAACGGCGAAAGCACCGAACGGGTGAATCCGAATCCTCCACACCGGCGGCGGAATAATCAGGTTCTTCCAATTCGACGAAACCAGCCGGCTCCGTTGTAAAGCGAGCAGGGACCCGCTTCTACCCGACATGATCGAACCGGCAACTTGAAAGCGGGCTCGATCGAAAAGGCTTACCGCATTGACGGCGTGATGCCAGGGAGGCGAAGCCGAGTGGGCAGGCGGCCTAATGGACACGTTTGTCACTGAGCACTGCACATGTCAGGTCGCAGCTTCTTGGCTTCGCGCAGGTAGACATGGACGATTTCGGACTGCTTCTTGTCTGTGTTGACGTGCAGCAGGACGCGGATGCAGCGGGGCAGGCTGCTGGGAACAGCAATCTCGGATGCGCACAGCAGTGGGACCTGTTTCATACCGATCGCGCGGGCCGCTTCAGCGGGGAAAGTCGAAGTCAGATCATGCGACGTCGTGAAGATGGCGGAAACAACTTCGTCGAATTCTGTGATCTCATTCGCCCGGAGCAGCTCGTTCAGCAGCTCTCGCGTGGCCGAGAGAATTTCCTCGGGCGCGTCGAACTCTACGCTGGTTGCTCCTCGAATACCTCGCACCGACATGCTTACGACTCCTCCCCGATTCAGCTTACGCAGACTGCTGAAATAAGGGACTTATTCAAAATACAACCAAACACGCCCAACTGCCGGAACAGCGCAGGATGCCATTGCTCTGGTCACTGAATGGGCTTTTCGGCGGTAGAAATACCCTATTTCGATCGAAATCGCCAGTCGTCCACCGGTTGCAGAATCGGCGAACGGGCTTTGAAAGAATGACAGTTGCATGATCACTCTTGCCTGATTTGGCAAACTTTTTTACAAAATGAGTGTGGAACATGAGGGATTGTGTTCGTAGAAGCCTTCCGTGGAAAGGACGCCGCGTGACTGAATCGGTGGAATCATTGGCCGCATTGGTGGATGGAACAATCTGCGGCGATGCCGCGCGTCTGATCGATGACGCCGCGGCGATCGAGTCGGCCAATCCTTCCGCAGTCACTTTTGTCGCGGACATGAAGAATGTTTCACGCCTGAAGGATTGTCAGGCGGGCGCGGTACTGATGCCGGCCAAAGTCGCGGCAATGATCGACGACTCCGTCAGCTTCGCTCGCATCATCGTTGCCGACGCCCAGGTCGCCTTCCTAAAAATATTGCCCCTGTTCCGCAAGATTCGCAGCCGTCCCGAGCGAGGGATCTCGCCCCACGCTCACATTCACGAAACCGCCAGCATCGGTCCGAACTGTCATGTCGCGGCCGGAGTCTGGATCGGTGAAGATGTGGTGATTGGAGCCGACTGCGACCTGCTACCGGGCGTGGTCATCGGAGCGGGCAGCCGGATTGGAGACCAGGTCGTTCTGCATCCGAATGTCGTTCTTTACCACGACGTCACGATCGGGAACCGGGTGATCATCCATAGTGGAGCGGTGATTGGAGCGGATGGTTTTGGCTATCGCTTTGCCGCTGGCCGGTTCGAGAAAATCCCGCAACTCGGTTCAGTCCAGATTCAGGATGACGTCGAAATCGGGGCGTGCACGACGGTCGACCGGGGGGCCATCGGGCCGACCATCATCGGTGAAGGAACAAAACTCGATAACCTGGTGATGATTGGGCACAACTGCGAAGTCGGACGTCACAATGTCTTCGCATCCCAAGTCGGCCTGGCCGGCTCATGTCAGTCGGGCGACTATGTCCGGCTGGGTGGTCAGGTCGGTGTGCGTGACCATGCCAAGATGAACACAGGGGCGACAGTGGGAGCCAAAGCGGGTGTTCTGAAAGACGTTCCCGCGGGCGAGACCTGGCTCGGTATACCAGCGACGCACGAAATGGAACAGAAACGGCTCGTCGTCGCCATGCGGCGGCTGCCGGACATGAAAGACCAGCTCCGCGACCTCGAAAAGCAGGTCGCTGCGTTGGCAGCAGAGCTACAGAAACTGAAGGGGAATCCTCCTGCAACAGATCCGGTCACCCATCGCGCGGCGGGATAAACTCACGCGTGCTGGAGCCAGATTGAGTTCTGGAGGACGGAAAACACCGCGTGGTCGATCCTGCTGAGGATGGCCGAACGGTGCTTGTGGACTTTACGACAGCGAAGGGTCAGTAATCTCCGTTGAGGACCGGGAAACTCAAGGACGAGTCGTCCCCGGAAACGGAACTGAATTTAGAAGGGCTTGGACTCCATGGATGGAGCCACCGACAGATCACTGAAAGTGGGAGCGCGACGCGTCGGCCTGTTAGCCGGGGCGGGACGTTTCCCGATTTCATTTGCCGAAGCAGCACGGGACCAGGGGCATCATGTGTATGGTGTCGGCGTGATGGGGATGGCGGCTCCCGAGCTACGCTCGATTTGCCATTCTTACGTCGAGGCGCCCCTGGCAAGGATTGGGCGAGCCATCAATCTGTTCAAGAAGGCCCGCATCGATCGTGTGGTCATGGCGGGAAAAATTGAAAAGACCGTTCTGTTTCAACCTTTCCGCATCCTGCGGCTCATGCCCGACTGGCGTACGATCCACATGTGGCTGGTGTACGCCAAACGCGACCGGAAAGATGATACGCTGTTGCTGGCGGTGATTCGCGAATTCGAACGCGATCAGATTTACTTCGATTCCGCACTCGATTACTGTCCGGAGCTTCTCGTGAAACATGGTTTCCTGACAAAACGCAAACCGACGGAGTCTCAATGGAGAGACATCCGCTTCGGCTTTGAACTGGCCAAAGAAATGGGTCGGTTGGATATCGGTCAGTCGGTTATCGTCCACGACATGGCCGTCATTGCAGTGGAAGCAATTGAAGGAACCGACCGCGCGATCCGACGTTCGGCCGAACTCTGCCGCCGAGGTGGATTCACGGTCGTCAAGGCCGCGAAACCGAAACAGGACATGCGGTTCGACGTTCCGACCGTGGGACTGCAGACGATCAAGACCATGCACGAATCGGGTGGCCGTGTGCTGGCGATCGAAAGTGACAAGACGATCATTCTGGACGAGCCGGAAGTGATCGAACTGGCCGACAAACTGGGAATCGCCATCGTCGCCGTCAGCGCGGTCGAACTGGAAATGCGTGCCGCTGGCTGAAACGGAACGTCCGGCGGGGGCGAGTCCGCTGCCGGCTCCCGCGTTCGTTTCACCTGTCACACCAACGTGCGATTGCCCGATGAATTACAAGCAGAGTTGTTCCGCAGTACGCGGCGACCCCTCCGGCTGATCAACTCGCGAAACAAAAAGTGCACTGGAGGAGTCACCTTCAGTGCACTTTTCGTTTGGGATCCGATCAATCGCAGACGAGCATCAGACGAACTCGTTCCCGACTTTTCGGGCTCGAACGGGCTTGTCGATGTTGATATCAAGCCGCAGCCCCGCTTCGACCAGCAGATTCCAGCCAGCCGCCAGTTGCAGGAAGACATTCAGATCCCCAGCGTCTGGAATCTGGATCGTGGGGAACAGCGTCGGTCGCGAGGAAATTGCGATCACGGTCAGTCCCACCCCCTTGACCAGCACGTCATGGAACTTCTGTTCGGATTCTTCGTAGGGATCGATCCAGATCACGACATCGTCGGCCTGCATCGCTTCTTCGATCCCGTGGACCGCGTAAGTTCCCTCAAGATAATCCCCCCGTTTACGGGTGATTTCGTTCGTCTTGAGCGTCAACTCTTCGGCAACACCGTCATTGCGACCAGAGAAGTAGATGGAGTTTGCCTGAGCAATCTTCTGCGAAATTTCGGCGTCGATTGGCAAAGCCAGCGTCTCGAGAAACTGATCAGCCAGCTTGGGCAGCCGCCCTTTGAGTGACGTGTCCCCACCCAGCGCCTCGACCAGCGCGCGGCAGAACAAGGCCTGTTCCACAACGCTTTTCGTGGCGGCAACAGCCCCTTCTTTTCCGCATTTCAGCACATGACCGCGAGCAGCCAGCGCTTCCAGTGGCGACTCAGCAAAAGCAGCCAGGCTGTAACGATGGGTATGGCCCGCCGCGTTGAAGGCGTTGAAAAGTCGAATGACTTCGGCCGTACGACCCGAGTTCGAAATCCCCAGTACGGCCCAGTCACTCAGAGCGTACTCTTGTGATTGTCGTCCTGCTTCTGTTGCGATGGTGAAGGGCCATCCCTTTCGTCGTGCGTGTGCAATGGCACTCTTCGCGGGGAACATCCGGCTCGAGCCTTCACCCGAAATCAACAGCTTCCCTACCTTGCCAATCTCTTCGGCGGTCGCCTTGACCTCCGAAGGATCGAACGTTCGAATCACCTCAGCCGCGGCAATCATGTCGGTAATGAGGTTGAACTTCGAGTAGGGCGATCGATCTGCAATCACGTCAAATTTCCTTTGAGATTCTCAAACACCACTTGCCAGAAGACTACGATCGTGAAGGGGGGCACCTCTTTTGTCAATGTCGCGGTTCGCACGGATGGACGCGTGCAATTACGTTGATTGATGCGACTGTCCCCCCAGCCGATGAAAACAGATACCGCCTCCACGACCCGGTCGACTTTGCGGCCTGACTCAAACGGAATATGTTTTCATTGAACGTAGCCCGTCTGAGATGCCGCTGACAGGCCATCTCCGATTCGGCGATCTGGATTTTCGACATGCCCTCTGATGTTTTCTCACCCCTGCAGGAAGTACGAACATGAGACGTCGTCGTTTTCTCTCACTGATCAGCACCGCTACATTCTTTCTGCCAGGATGGAACTCCACGGGCTGGCTACAGGCTGAGGAAGAAAAAACGACTGACCTTTTGAAGACGTTCGTGGACGAATTCGTGGCGATTACCCCCGGAACAGCCTCTTTCCCTGCGTCCTTTCAGATGGGCAGCAGCCAAGGGGAACCGAATGAGAAGCCTGTCCACGAAGTCAAACTGTCAAAAGCATTCGCGATCGCGAAGTACGAAGTCCCGCAGAACCTGTTTCACGCCGTCATGGGGTACAACCCCAGTCGCTGGCCTGGGCCGCGAAATTCGGCAGAGCGTATGTCCTGGAACGAAGCCAATGAATTCTGTCGCAAGGTGACAGCGGCGCTGCGAGCGGACAAACGGATCGAACAGGATGAAACCATTCGCCTGCCGACCGAAGCCGAGTGGGAATACTGCTGCCGGGCGGGGACCGAGACTCGCTACAGCTTTGGAGACGAGCCCCGAACGAAAGCGGATCTTCCGCCCGCGACATCCATCCTGAATGAATTTGCCTGGCATACCGGCAACGCCGCTGGCAACGATCCGCAGGTCGGAGTCCTCAAGCCAAACCCCTGGGGACTTTATGACATTCATGGCTACCTGTGGGAATTCACAGCCGATGCCTGGTCCCCCAACTATGAGCAGGCTCCGGCGGACGGTTCGGCGGTGACCTCCGAGGATGAATCCAGCAAAATCGTCATCCGGGGGGGCTCATGGAAAGACGCTTACCCGCTCCTGACCAGTTCTGCCCGGCGAGGACTGTCAAAAACAGCGAAAGACGATGCCATCGGATTTCGCTGCGTCAAGTCAAAATGAACCGTCCCTGGTCTGCACGGAGACGAACCGGGATGGCCGCCGCCTTGGCGGTCATTCCGATTCTGCCAGCGATGCAGACACGATTTCCCGGTCATTCCTCACATAGACATTTCGATTCGCGAACGCCGGATGCGTCCAGACAACGTCGCGTCGTTCGGCAGGACCCGTCGGTTCGAGCAGGTGAACTCGCCCCAGTTCGTGATACCCCTTGGGTGTCAGGTGCGCCATGATCAGATCCCCCTGCTCGTTAAAGAGGAAGTAACGATCTTCGTGCTTCACCAGGAAGGCATTCCCCCAGCGTGCAGACCGTCCGCTGGTGGCTTCGAACGTGGCCCACAGCCGATCGCCATTCTTCAAATCGAGACAGCGTAGTTCGCCATAGCTGCAGACCCCGAAAATATATCCGTGATCGATCATCGGAGTGCTGATAATGCTGTGCAGTGCATCGGTCTGACGTTCATTCTTACCGTGGCGTCGCCACACTTCGGTCGCGGTCGGAGTTTTCTCGTCTAGCTTGAGCAGCATTGAGCCGTTGTAGAAAGCGGTGATAAACAGCAAATTACCATCGACTCGCGGCGTGGCCACGGAGAGGCCCGTCTGTGAGGTAAAGGGAACCGACCAGTACACCTTGCCTGTTTCCGGATCGAGGCCGTTGATGGAGGAAGGATGCCAGACAATCAGCTGCCGCTTCCCACCCGCTTCAACGATGATCGGTGAACTGTACCCCGATGCATGTTCGCCGGTGGAATCCAGGGCTCGCCAGACCTCCCGGCCAGTCGATTTGTCAAACGCAACAACGGCGGTCCCCTCTCCTCCGACCAAACAGATCAGCCGGTCGCCATCCAGCAGAGGATTTGAGGAATAACCCCAGACAGGGGTCTGATCACGGCCGTAGTCTTTCTGGAACGAACGAGACCACACGACCTCGCCGGACTCCGCAGTCAGACAGAAGAGATGTCCTTCTGAGCCGAGCGTGTAGACGAACCCGTCCTTGATGACGGGAGTCGTGCGGGGACCAGCGGGATAACTGACCGTGTAGGGACAATCGTATTCGTGCTTCCAGATGATCGAGCCGTCTTTGTCATCCAGGCACAAGACGCGCTCAGAGGCCGTCTGACGTTCACGGCTGAAGGGGTTGCTTGGATCGCTCTCGCCACTGGGAAGTTGCTTGTCGGTCACATAAACCCGTCCGTTCGCCACGGCAGGTCCCGCGTAACCCCCGCCCACCTTCGTGCGCCAACGAACTTTGGGACCATCAGCAGGAAAGGTCTTAATGATCCCCTTTTCACGCCAGACGGCGTCGCGTTCGGGCCCCATCCACTGTGGCCAGTCATCCGCAAACGAAGAAGACGCCAGCGACAAACAGGCTGCCATCACAATCGGCACTACCCGGTTCGGACGAGTCAATCGACAGCACATGTTTCAATCCTTTACGTTTTAGTCAGGCAAACGTCTACTCAGGCGAACGGGATCCAGAGCGTGGTTCAGCGAGCCAGTCTGCTCCACTCCTGAACGGGGTCACGGATGTCATCTCAGAATCTGGTTTGGGGTGTCCATGACCGCGATGTGACCGTCCCACCTGTCTTTCTCACTTTCAAACTCACCGGCATGGAATTTGGCCGCACGAACAAGTGGTCCGATACTCCGGAAATCAGTCGCGGCCGGGCCGTTTCAGAGAATGGGGCGCTACCAGCGGAGCGTAAACCTCGGGACGTCGGTCCGCAATCCGATCCACTTCGTTGATCCCCGCTGTTCGGACGAGATGTTTGGTACGGGAACGGGTGACGTCGATATCGGCGTACAGGATTTCTTCGTCCGTGTGATCCGCGAAGGCGATCGTCTTCCCCAGCGGATCGCAGATCTTGCTTTTGCCGACGAACTTCACTCCCCGCTCCACACCGACTCGATCGGCGGCCGCGTAGTAGACAGTATTTTCCATCGCTCGTGCGTTCACGGTGAAATCCCCTGCCCCTTCCGCGCCGGGTGGCCAGTTGGTTGGCAGGACGATCAGATCCGCCCCCAGCAGGGTCATAATGCGAGACGATTCCGGGAATCCTCCATCGTAGCAGATATTCATACCCACCTTGACCCCCGCGATTTCGTGGACAGCAAAGGGGCGGTCACCGTAATCGGTAAATCGATCAACCCCCAGACGAGGGAGGTGGATCTTACGGTACGAGGCGACCAGCCCTTCGGGTCCGACGAGCGCCAGAGCGTTGAAGACTTTGCTACCGTCGGATTCCAACATACCAAATACAGTATAGACCCCCAGTTCCTTACACACGGCCGCCATTTTTTCGACGGACGGTCCGGGAATCGATTCAGCATAAGGGCGAGCTTCTTCAATACTGTCGAAGCAGTAACCTGTCAGTGCGCATTCGGGAAAGATGGTGAATGTGGCGCCATTCTTTCTGGTCTCGCGCACGTAAGAGATCATTCGGTCCAGATTGCCAGCCTTGTCGCCCAGCTTGATATCCGTCTGAATCGCCGCAATTCGCATAGCTCATCTTTCAACACGGGAAGGGGAAAACGGCATCCTAACAGGAAGATCACGTCACCGGGAGGACGCAGTGATGTTTGCAAAATCGCGGTACGGGCGGTTTCCGGATCCGCGTCATGACATTCGAGGCGAACGCCCGTCGAGACGAACTTCACCTCGACTCAAACATCGCCACGACCCAGCGTCAGGGACTCACCCTTGCGTCGGCACCCTCAGCAGCACGAAAGCTGACAACTCCGTCATCGTCGATGTCCCCCGGCCCCATGCGTACCGGACTTCTTAGTCAGCCTATTTAGTCAGCCTGGTCAGCAATCCGTCAGGAAGGGGTGCTGCCCGCGCAACTAGCAGACGGAAAATTTCGGATCAGGGGATGTCACGATCAATCGATTGGCCGCCGCTTCCAGGCTGTCGAACTGACCTGTTCCGACACAGGCCACTAACGCGGCACCGAACGCAGCTTCTTCGCGATGTCGCGTGAAGAGCATCGGCAGGTCGAAAGCGCGGGAAACAATTTCGGCCAGCAGGGGATTTTCACGCAGGCCGTTTCCCGCCGCTACAAGAATCGTGGGCTTGGCCCGGTTGATCTGTTGAATCGCCAGAAACCCTTCGTGCAGGGATCGGCCCATTCCTTCCAGGATCGCGCGACACAGATGTCCGGCCGTGAAGTTTTGCGGCGACAGTCCGGTGATCGAACCACGGACAGTGGGATCAAGTCGCGTCCCGGAAAAGCGAGGTTCACACCGCAGACCGTCCGCACCCGACGGAATCGCCGTAGCCAGCTCGTTCATCACGTTGTAAAGCTTTTCGGTCGACGGCACATGAAAGAGCTGCTTGCCAACGTCACCGAAGAACTGTTCCAGTACCTGGTACGACCAGCCCCCGGCCAGACCGACGTTTGACAACAGGTTTCCCTTGACAGGAAACGGACGCAGCTCAATGGGGGGGACAAAATCGAGTCCCTCTGTGAACATCGCCACCTGGGCACCTGTCCCGACATTCACGAGGACCGTCTTCGTGGGATCGGCCACGCTTCCCAGAAAACTTGCCTGGTGATCACCAATCGGAGCAAAGATCGGGATTCCGGCGGGAAGTCCGGTCTTATTCGCATATTCGTCGGTGAGCGTCCCCGCCTGCTGATCGGCTTCCAGGATCGGTGGGAACCAGTCGCGTGACAGGCCCAGAGCTTTGATCGCCTGGTCGTCCCAATTTCTCGTCGGGGCATGGAAGACGCCGCTACTTCCTGCGCACGAAGGTTCAGTGACGGGGTCGGCACCTGTCAGCACTGCTGTAAAGTAGTCCATGATGAACAGCGCACGTGCCCCTTCGGGCACGATTCGACGCTTCGCCAGTTCGTACAGCGTGACTGCCATGAATCCCGGTTGCAGCCAGCATCCCGTCCGTTTCCAGGCCTCGTTTCCAATCGCCTCGCGGGCCGATTGCAGCCAGGTCTTGTCACCTTCGGGACACATTTCGAGGGCTCGACGGTCCTGCCAGTTAATCAAAGGAGAGACCGGGTTGAGGTGAGAATCAACCAGCAGCATTCCGTGCTGCTGCCCGGTGACGCCGATCCCGATCACCTCCCCGACGTGGTTCCCCAGTTGTTCAGCAACCTGCGCCAGGCAGCGGCAACTGGCTGCGATGATTTGCTTTGCGTCCCATTCGGAGTGGCCTCGTGCAGCGTCTGCGGTAGCCGTGACGCGACCGTCATTCGCGGCCGATCCGATGGCAACCAGAACTCCAGTTTGGGTGTCGACGGCGATACTGGTGATTTTGGTCGTACCGAGATCCACTCCGATCACGATGGGCATCGCATGGTATCCTGAATTCAGGTCTGGGGACGGGCTGAAGAGTGAAAGAATCTACACCGTTGGCAGGTCTGATTCACCCAGAGAGCTTGAGAAACTTTCGCTTTGTCAGCTCGTTTTGGACGTTTTGAAGCGAATTGCAGCGGCAGATCCTGCCAGAACAGGTCAATTTCGATAAAAGGAAGTCCTAAAAGTGAATCCCGACAGCAGTTCGTATTGACGAGATTTATTAGCTGTGCAAAATGCCATTGTCTTCCTGTCCGCCGGTTGAAAGCCAAGGGATTTGGCTCGCCGAGCAGACGCGACCACGACACAACCGATTTTCGTCCGTTCGGCCACGCAAAGGAGTGCATCAGCCGTGAAGAAAGTTATCGTTTCGGCATCCGCAATCGCCCTGCTCGCTGGTGTTCTCGCGTTGACGGGAGACGCCTGGAGTCAGAGCAAGGAACCGGCCGCGGCCGCCACCAATCTTCCTCATAAAGTAGGCCTGATCGACATGGCCTACGTCTTCAAGAACTACAAAAAGTTCGAGAGCCTGCGTGAAGACCTGAAGCAGGAAATCGCCGAAAGCGAAGAAAAAGCCAAGGACATGCAGAAGGGGATCGTCGAACTCCAGCAGAAGATGAAGAGTCTCGTCGAAGGTGCTCCTGAGTATTCCAAGGTCGAACAGCAGGCTGTCAAGCAGGCTGCCGAATTCGAAAACTTCCGCCGCCAGATGTCACGCGAATTCCTGAAGAAGGAATCGCAGATCTATCTGCAGGTCTACAACGAAGTGACCACCATGGTGGAAAAGTACGCCAATCACTTCAACTACACCCTGATCATTCGCTTCAACCGCGAAGATCTCGACACCGAGAACCCACAGCAGTTGCTGCAGGGGATGAACCGCCAGGTCGTCTTCTACCGACCGAACGAAGACATCACCACCCCCGTTCTGGAAAGCCTCAACAAGAAGTTCAATCCAGACGCAGCCTCAAGCAAGGCTCCTGCTCGTACCGCAACCCCAGGTGGTGCATCGAAGAACAACTAGTCTTCGACCGACGGACGCAAAATCGCCCGACCCTGGATTAGTCCGGGGTCGGTTTCCATTCTCTGTGCGTTCGTACTTAACTTCCAAACCAGCGGCCACTCTCAAATACGCGCTGCCATCGCTGGACGTCTCGTTGCCGGGGGATGCGTTCTCACCCGAGCGGACTTTCGCGATCTGATTGCGACGACATGCAGCGCCGGGTGACACCCATGACTCCAAGATGCCAACGAACTCTCGTCCGCCCTGCTGAATATCGGGGCTTCGGTTTCCTTTCAGGTGCCGATGTCACGGTTTCCTTCTTTCCAGCAGACGAGAACTACGGAATTCGATTCCAGCGAACTGACCTCGCCGGAACGAAGCCGATCCCTGCCCGGCTTGAAAACCTTGTTCCCCGCCAGCGACGGACGGCCATCTCCAATGGTGAAGCCTCTGTCGACCTCGTGGAACATGTCATGGCCGCTCTGGCAGGACTGCAGATTGATAACTGCCTGGTCCGCCTGAATGCTCCTGAACCCCCGGGCGCCGATGGTTCCTGCCTTCCCTTTGTCGAAGCGTTGCTCGAAGCGGGAACGGTCGAACAGACGGCACGCCAGCCATTGCTGGTTGTTCATTCCAGCTCCAGAACCGAAACCGCTTCAGACGAATCAGAGATCTCGGTTCGCCCCGTCTTCCACCGAACGCTCGTCATCAGCTACGAACTCGACTACGGAATGCGTTCCCCGATCAAGCCCCAACTGCTGACCTATGAATTCTCTCCAGAGACATTCGTCAGCGAAATTGCGTTCGCCAGGACATTCATCCTGCAAAGTGAAGTGGCGGCGCTGCAGTCGAAGGGGTACGGATCACGCGTCACCGAAAAAGACCTGCTGATCTTCGGACCGGACGGCGTCATCGGCAACCAGTTGCGAAGCTCTGACGAGTGCGTCCGCCACAAGATTCTGGACTGCATCGGAGATTTCGCCCTGATGGGGTGCGATGTGCATGGTCACTTCCGCGCTTACCGCTCGGGACACAACACCAACCATGCCATCTGCCAGAAGATCCAGGTCAGCCAACCGGCGAAAATGGCCTATTCCAAAGCCGCATGAAAGATTCGGCACTCGCCCGCCACGACAACTGTGTGAACTACAGCCCGGCAAACACCGATACTAACACTGTGATCTCGATCAAGCGAAATTCAAGGACGACACCATGCCGCGAACGATCTCACCCTTGTCGCAAGTAGATGCTCAAGCTCAGATCGGCGACGATGTCGAGATCGGCCCCTTCTGCGTCATTGGTCCCCACGTCAAGCTGGGGAACGCCTGCAAGCTCGACAGCCATGTCTCGCTGATCGGCCACACCACCATCGGTGACCGAAACCGGTTTTACCCCGGAGCCGTCATCGGGGGCGAGCCACAAGATATCGGCTACAGCGGTTCACCAACCCGAGTCGAAATCGGCGACGACAACCTGTTTCGCGAAGGAGTGACCGTCAATCGCGGAGCCGACAAGGAAGACGGTGTGACCCGGATTGGTCATCGTAACTTCCTGATGGCGAACGCCCACGTCGCCCACAACTGCCACGTCTTCAACAACGTCATCCTGTGCAACGGCAGTCTGCTCGGTGGACACGTGCACGTTCAGGATTACGCGATTGTCTCGGGCAACTCGGTCGTTCACCACTTCGCGACACTCGGAACGGGCTGCTTTATCAGCGGCGGTTGCCGGGCTCCTCAGGACATTCCTCCTTTCATGCTTGCCGCCGGCAGCGACAAGCCGGAAATCGTCACGGTCAACGTCGTCGGAATGCGTCGACGTGGAATCTCTGAGAACGCGATCAATCTGGTCCGCCAGGCCTACAAACTGATCTTCCGGGAACACGTCAAGCTGGAAGAAGTTCGCGAACGGTTGTCGGAACAGACCGACGGGGTCCTGCCGATCGAACTCATGACATTGCTCAACTTCTGTGAGCAATCCGCCAAAGGCAAGAATGGCCGAGCACGCGAAAGCCTTCGCGGCAAGCCTTCCGCCAGTGAAGAAACCAAGGCCGCGTAATCGGCCGACCGGGAAAACCACCACAGCAGGTTGTCGCGTCGACAGGGAAAACAGGTTTTTACGATGAAACGATTGCGAGTCGCGGTGATTGGGGTTGGCGCTCTGGGCCGCCATCATGCTCGAATCCTCAGTGAGATGGAGGGAGTCGAGCTGATCGCCGTTGCCGACAGCCAGGCCCAGCGGGGTCAGGAAGTCGCCAACAAGCATCACACGTGCTGGGTCGCCGACTACCACGATCTGCTCGATCGAAATGTCGTCGACGCCGTTTCTGTCGTGGTTCCCACCGTCGCCCATCGCAAGGTAGCCGGTGCCTTTCTGGAACTGGGAATTCCGGTCCTCGTGGAAAAGCCCCTGGCCGGTTCGGTCAAGCACGCACGGGAACTCGTCGAACTTGCGACGCAGAACGAAACACTGCTGCAGGTGGGACACATCGAACGATTCAATCCCGCCTTCCAGTCTGCTCAGAAACTGATCTCGTCGCCCAAATACATCCGGTGCGAACGAACCAGCACGTACACCTTCCGTTCAACTGATATCGGCGTCGTCCACGACCTGATGATTCACGATATTGACCTCGTCCTTTCACTGGTGAAAAGTACCGTGAGTCGCTGCGAAGCATTCGGAATTGGCGTGATGGGCCAGAACGAAGACGCGGCCCAGGCCCGACTGTACTTCGAGAACGGCTGCATCGCCGATTTGACAGCCAGTCGCATCAGCCCGACGGTGTCTCGCTCAATGACCGCCTGGTCCGCGTCCGGTTGCGTCACTGTCGACCTGAATCAGCGGGACGTCAAACGCTATGCACCAGGACTTGCCCTGACTCACGGAATGCCACCGTTGCAACGAGCGGCTCAACCCGGTGCCGACCTGGAAGCACTGAAGAAGGACGTCTTCGGCCAGTTCATCAAAATCGAAGAAGCTCCGGTCGAAGCGGGCGGCCCTGACGCCCTGACTCAGGAACTGCGTGAATTCGTTCATTGTGCAGTCACCGGCGAGAAACCGCTGGTCGACGGCCTGCAGGCACTCGACGCAATGTCTGTCGCAGATCGCATTCTGGACAAGGTCGCTAAACATCAGTGGGATGGACACGCGCAGGGTCCGATGGGACCGTACCCGCAGTCCACGGTACCGCTTCGCCGCGTCGCCTAATCTATACGAACCGCCGCTTCATTGCGCCCAGCTTCTTCGCACAATAATGATGTTCGTCCACATGCGGAGACACCGCAGCGCGCCTCGGCAATCAGCGGCATCGCCACTGTGGGCGCATCCATGTGGTCACATTCTTGTGGCCGGCATCAATGCTGTCAGGCAAAGGCATTCTAACGCACTTGGACTAGTCCTTCGCGCCCGCTCATTTCCCATCGTGACTTCGGAATCTGACGCCACGCGGGACCACACGCATCTGCCCACGTCGCTATTGCTGGGAATGAATTCCGGACCTAGAATGCGGGTTCTTCGAGGAAATTCGCAATTAGCCGTGACGGCGTGAGTTATGGCAAGCGTGCCTCAACACCAGGACCCCGCGAGGGATGCGTGCCCTTTGAACTGCCCGAAATGAACCGGATCGCCGTCTTGGGCGCAACCGGCTCGATTGGCACCAGTTGTCTCGATGTCATTGCCGCACACGGTTCCCGTCTGCAGGTAGCGGCTTTGACCGCGCACGCTCGCTGGGAATCTCTGGCACAGCAGTGTCACCAGTTCAAGCCTCAGTTCGCCGTGATTTCTGACCCTGCGGTCCGCGCGCAGATGGGTGGCAACGCCTTCCCGCGCGAGACCGAAGTTCTCTTCGGACCTGATGCTCTGGAACGGATCTCCGCACACCAGGACGTGGACACCGTGGTCTGCGGGATCGTCGGAGCCGCCGGACTTCGTGGAGCATGGGCCGCGATTGAAGCCAGAAAACGGGTCGCCATCGCCAATAAAGAGACACTCGTCGTCGCGGGCCCGCTCGTCATGGACCTCGCCGCGAGAACAGGTGCAGACCTAATCC
This sequence comes from Schlesneria sp. DSM 10557, assembly GCF_041860085.1. Lineage (NCBI taxonomy): Bacteria > Pseudomonadati > Planctomycetota > Planctomycetia > Planctomycetales > Planctomycetaceae > Schlesneria > Schlesneria sp. DSM 10557. Next base: position 5,389,848 of record NZ_CP124747.1, on the reverse strand, counting down.
CCGTCGACAGCGAACATAGCGCCATCTTCCAGGCTCTCCTCGGAGGACGACGCAAAGACCTGAAGCGGATCGTGCTGACCGCCAGTGGCGGGCCGTTTCGTGGCTGGTCGAAAGAGCGGCTCGAACGCGATGTCACGATCGAACGGGCGCTGGCTCACCCCACCTGGCAGATGGGTCCCAAGATTACGGTCGACTCGGCCAGCATGATGAACAAGGCGCTGGAAGTGATCGAAGCGCGTTGGCTTTTCGATCTTGAATTCGACCAGATCGGCGTAATGATTCACCCGCAGTCCATCGTGCATTCGTTCGTCGAGTTCATTGATGGCAGCGTTCTCGCACAGCTTTCACCACCTGACATGAAGCTACCAATCCAGTACGCATTGACCTACCCAGAACGATGGACGGCTTCCGGTCCATCGATGAACTGGGCTCAATCGTACCAGCTCGAATTCTTCCCCCCGGATCTCGAAGCGTTTCCCGCTTTACAACTTGGATTTGAAGTCGCTCGCCGTGGGGGCACCTGCGGTGCGGTATTGAATGCGGGCAACGAAGTTGCCGTGCAGCGTTTTTTAGATGGCAGCTTGAAATTTACAGAGATCCCGCAAGCCTGCGGAGATATTCTGAACGGACACAACTTCGATGCTCAACCATCCCTGTCGGAGCTGCTTCGGCTGGATGAGTGGGCTCGAAAGGAGATGCAAGCATGGAAATCCTCGCAGTCGACTTGCTGAAGATCTTTAACAACCTGACTAACATCGGACTGGCGGCGATCGGGCTGGGTCTGGTGATCTTCTTACATGAATTGGGCCACTTCGCCGTCGCCAAGTGGTGCAATGTCTTTGTCGAGCGATTCAGCATCGGCTTCGGCCCCGTCCTCTTCAGCCGTAAGTGGGGCGAAACCGAATACGCCCTGTCACTGATCCCGTTCGGTGGTTACGTCAAGATGCTGGGTCAGGATGATGCCGACCCGAGTCAGCTTACCAACGAAGAAATCGCTCAGGACCCCCGGTCCTACGTCGCCAAGTCCGTCTTTCAGCGAATGGCGATCATCTCGGCCGGCGTGATTATGAACGTCCTGACCGCGCTGCTGTTCTTCGTCATTGTCTTCAAAACGGGCTTTCCCACATCGCCCTCACAGATTGGCAATGTCCGCCCCGGAATGCCCGCATGGGAGGCAGGACTGGATGCCGGCGATCGCATCAACAAGATCAACGACAGTTCCGTCAGCACTTTCCCGGAACTGCAGCTCGCCGTTGCACTCTCGTCCGGTCCGCTGAAGCTTGAGGGAACTCACGCTGATGGGTCCCCATTCCAGGTCACCGTCAATCCAGACGCGTCGGGCAATCATCCCCGTATCGGCGTCACCCCGATGGAAAGCCTGACCGTCTACCAGATCTCTCCCAGTCATGCGACAGCACGAGCCACTCCGCCGTTCCGCCGCGGCGATCGTATTCAGAAAGTGAACGACACCCCCGTTGCGACATCCGTGGACTTCCATCGGGAAGTCGCTGCGAACGCCGGTGCAACACTGACGGTGACGGTGCAGCGCGCCAAGGATGAAAACGGCGAGACACTGCCAGAGCCGACCACCGAAACGATCACAATCACGGATAATTTCTTCCGTACGCTCGGCCTCACCCTGGACTCCGGCCCCATCGCCGCTGTGCGACAGGGATCCCCTGCCGAGAAAGCGGGACTGCGAAAGAACGATAAGCTCGCCGTGCTCGATGGCCTGAACATCGGCACGCAGATCGATCCGCTGAAGCTTCCTGTCGAGTTCGCCAAGCGAGCCGGTAAGGAGATCGAAGTGATTGTCACCCGCCAGAACACCGGGGCGGGACAGGAAAGTGTCACCCTGAAGCTGACCCCCGACAACATCCCCGGCTGGCTTGATCAGCCCGTTCAGGAAGGGGAACCTCTGTCGATTCCGTCGATCGGAGCCGCCTTCCACATTCTGCCTGTCATTCTCTCGGTCGAACCCGGTAGCTCTGCCGAGAAGCTGGGAGTGAAACCGGGACCGATCAAGAAGCTGAGCCTCACCCGCCGCGAGACGGTTCCGCCGACCCAGGACGAAATCAAAGATGCCGTCCACACCATTAACCTGGACGACGCAGACGGCAAGAAAAACCGCAACAACTGTGCGTTTGCCTTCTGGCGGGTTCAACAGCTTCCCGACCGAAAAGTCACACTGACGGTTCTGGAAGACGGCAAGCTGAAAGATATCGAGCTGGAACCACAGCCTGATCCCGAATGGCCGCTGCCGATCATCGGTCTGGGTCTGGAAGCCGAACAGCTGGTCCAGAAAGCCGACACTCTGGGCCAGGCCTGCATGATGTCGTTTGCTCACACAAAGAGCTCAGCACTCAACATCTACCTGACCCTGCGCAGCCTCGTGACAGGCCGCGTCTCTTACAAGGAACTGCACGGACCACTGGGCATTGCCAACGCCGCCTATCAGGTGGCACAGCAGGGCTGGATCGCCATGTTGCTGTTCCTGGGATTCCTGAGCGTGAACCTGGCAGTGCTGAACTTCCTGCCGATCCCCGTGCTGGATGGTGGTCACATGGTCTTCCTGATCTGGGAAGCCGTTACACGCCGACGGCCAAGTGAACGAGTCATGATCGGGGCGACATACGCGGGCTTTGCCTTCCTGCTCTGCCTGATGGCCCTGGTCCTGTATCTCGACCTGTTCATCCACCCCTTCGCCAAGAAATAGTGATCGGCGCCATAATCGCCGCCTGAGTCTCGCACTCTTTCACAGGTCGGGGACGGTCCCCTTTCCCATCAGAACAAGCCTCGAGCAGGGCATTTCTGATTGGAAAGCTGCTGTCCCCGGCCTGTGATTTTTTTCTGAGTCGACACAACGCCCGGTTTCACGGCAATCAACGACCACGTCCCCATTGCGGGGAGCGGCAGCGGACAGAGGCTGGCTCGTGGGAGCCGTCGATTGTGCATGGCCAAGAGGACTACTTCGGGTCGCACGCCACTGCTTCGCAGGGCACGGAAGAGCAGAGTTTTTTTCATCGATTGATACCCGCAACGGCACTGCATGCCCGAAGACGGTCATACAGTGGCATTCCCATCTTCAGGCTTGGCGGGGTCGCTGTGACGGTGCTCCGGGCGTCGAGTGCACCCCTGCTTCTCATTGTGTCCTAGGGTCTCGCACAGACTTCGAATGACACTACCAACTCAGGATCGAGCCACTTCTGACGGTTCAGGTCCACTCTCTGTCCAGCAAAAAGCCCCGCCGTTCTTGAACGCGGGGCTGACCATTCCGCCCTGTCCCAGCAGAGCGAATCGAAAAGAAAGTGGTTCAGAGAGGTAGATCACTCGATTCCCTGAACCACTTCGCAAACATTCGCAAACGGCCGAATCAGTCTCGTCCCCCCTGCAGCAGCAGCACGCTGGGTGCTTCCAGCAGCTCAAACACTTTCCGGGTGCTGCTGTAGGCTGCGGTCAGGCGTGCCGTATCGAGCGGCTGGCCGCCCCCCGAGACTCCCCCCTGAATCGTAACCGGTCGAGGTGCCACCAGAGCGGCAATCTCTCCCACGTCGCCAAAGTCGCGCAGGATGCCCGGCACCATCAGCCCCATCCGCAAGGTTCGATAGGGCTGATCCGTCACATAGCTGCCCAGTGAATCGACGGCGGTCACTCGCGTGATCCGCTGATCCAGTGCGGCGGCGCACAAAGCAACCAGCCCCGCCGTTCCCTGCCCCGTAATCAGAACGTCATGCGGCAAGGAACCGTCACGTTCAGCGATGGCATCCAGAGTTCGGCGCACGTCCCAGACCCATTGACCGAGCAGCGGGCGACCGATCCATATCGACCACTCGGCCGTGTTGTGGTCCGGTGCGTGACCAATTTTGTCCCGAGGATCGGCGAACTGTCCGGTGGCTCGCAGCTCAGGAGTCACCACAGCCCAGCCCCCGTCACGCAGACGAGTCGCCAGATCACCCGACCAGGCTCGCTCCAAGCCTCCATCCAGATCCAGCACGATCGCCAGACGACCCGGTTTTTCTGGCAGATCGCGGCGTGCGACGGTCCGTAGACCCGGTTCGACGTTGAACGCCAGCTTCTGGTCCTTATCCGAATTGCCCGGCTCGACGGCCAGATCAAGAGCCGTCCGCTCGGGCTGTCCACCCAGAACCTGAATCAGACTTTCCACTCGCTTGGGCCGAGCCTTCTCCCATTCTGCTCGATCTGCGGGAACGGGCCGCTGTTCCGCCAGGCGAATCGCCTCGGTGGCGGCAAAGCGAGGAATCGTCAGATAGTCGTCCGGCCGCGATTCATTGGGGTAACACAGCAGCATCTCGCGGGGCTCAGGTTGCACGGGTGGTTCCGGAATGGGTGAACCATCCCCTTCTCCCTTCAGGTGCTTCGCCATCCAGCCATACATCGCTTCCCGCATTTCCTGATTGTAATCGTGAGGCGACTCAATGATGGTATGTTTGGTAGACGTACCGAACAGGCGCGCGATCGCTTCGGCCCGGGCGACCGATTTTCGTGCCTCATCCACAGAGAACTGAAAGGCGTCCTTCGTCGCACTGGTCACCATCAGCCCCCGGTTCGCGGCGAGTCCCAGCACATCACCTTCTTCCGTGAATCGCAATGCCCCTGGTACCACCTCACAGAAGCAGCAAGCCGCCCCCAGATAGGCCTGATAATTCCCCACCGAACAGGTCGGGACAACGCACTTCAGCCGTTCATCAAACGCCCCGGCGTACATCGTCTGGTTGCCGCCGCCACTGGCGCCGGTAATGCCGATCCGATCCGGGTCCACTTCGGGCCGGCTCCGCAGGTAATCCACAGCCCGTCGATTCTCATAGACCTGAAGTCCGGAAAGAGGCAGTCCGACGGGCAACACCGTCGCCGCGGTCATCTCACCGTGATATTCACCCAACGCTTTTCCAACAGCTCGTTCGCCTGAACCGAACGCATCCACACAAAGCACAAAATAGCCCAGCTTGACGGACCCGATGCACCGTGACTGAACTGCCGGATCCTGCTTTGCCCCCGCCCAGTGACCATGAACTTGCAGGATTGCAGGACGTTTCCCCGGTTGATCGGGAACGTAGGCGTTGGCCGTCATCCAGACTCCCGGGCGCGTCTGAAAGACCAGCTTCTCGACGCGGTAACCGTCTCGCTGAAAGGTCCCCAGCACCTGCGGAGACAGGTCACAGTCTGTCTCAGGGAACCCACCCCACGCCTTCAGCAGGTTCTCCCGTAGTGCAGCGCGCCGCTGCTTCCAGTCATCCATCGACGCGGGGGGGACGTCCCCTGCACGCAGCGTCTGGGCCTGATTCTTGATGAACGACAGGAATGAGGCCCCATTGTCCTGTCCCAGGACCAGTCGACTATTCAGTAACAGCAAACAGACCGTAACGATCAGCATGCGACGGTGCATCTCAGTTTCGCTCTTCAATTCGTGTGATCCCGTTTCAGTAGTCCGGTGCAGTGGATGACGATTGAAGAAAGAGACTAACCAAGTCGCTCGCGCAAGTCACACGTCCTGCGTCGTTTCAAAAGCAACCGCCACGAGAAATGACCTCGATACCGCATCTCCGACCCCGTTTAGGTCAGCTTCATCGAATCCCGTCACAGACGCGAATCCGCAACCCCTGCATTCGAATACATCGGCCAGAGATCGCCGCACTTTGGCGAGCCCTCCAGATGCTTTGTTCGGACGCGCCGCGAGATCACGGGGCCACCGAAGGAACCCGACGCTGCGGATTGGCTGAATTTTATCGGTCGAGCGACTATCATTCCCGGCGCACATCCCGTGCGACGCCGCGGGCGTCTGTCGCGAATCCCAATACACGTTTCAACTGCTCAGGAGACAACATGCTCAAGATTTCCCCCACTGGCGATTTAGACCTGCTTTCGCTGGGGGCACTCGTGCACCGACTTGACCCCGGTATCATCCCTTTCCGTAAAGCCTCGGAATGCCGTATTCACGTCAGTGGTGGAGAATTCAACGTCGCCGCCAACCTGTCGGATTGCTTCCGCCTCAAGACCGGTGTCGCCTCGGCCATGGTGAACTACCCCATCGGCGATCTGATCGCTGAGCGAGTTCGCGCGATGGGGGTTAAGCCGTTCTACAAGCGCTTTGAGCATGACGGCGTGACCGGCCCTAACATGGCCACTGTCTACAGCGATCAGGGACTGGGCGTACGCGCTCCCGTCGTCTTCTACAACCGCTGTAACGAAGCGGCCGCTCAGTTGAAAGCGGGCGACTTCGACTGGAAGTCGATCATGGCAGGTGGCGTTCGCTGGTTCCACAGCGGGGGGATCTTCTCGGCTCTCTCTTCGACCACACCTGACCTGATCATCGAAGGGATGAAGGCCGCCAAAGCCGCAGGCGCCATCGTTTCGTTCGACCTGAACTTCCGCGCCAAGCTCTGGCAGATCTCCGGCGGGCTTGCCACGGCTCAGCAGACGCTGCGTCGGATTGTCGAGAACGTCGACGTTCTGGTCGGAAACGAAGAAGACCTGCAGAAGGGCCTGGGACTGAAGGGCCCCGACGTAGAAGCCAAGTCGAAAATCGACCCTGCCGCCTTCGTTGCCATGATGGACGACGTCGCCAAGCAGCTCCCGAACATCAAGGTCGTAGCCACGACCCTGCGGGAAGTCCATACCACCAACCGGCACGACTGGAGTGCCGTCTGCTGGTACGAAGGGAAGACCTACAACGCACCAACCTGCGAACTCGACGTGTACGACCGCGTCGGTGGTGGCGACGGCTTCGCCGCGGGATTCATCTACGGGTTGCTGAGCGGTAAATCTCCCGATGAAGCCATCAAGCTCGGCTGGGCCCATGGTGCTCTGCTCACCACGTTCCCCGGCGATACGACGATGGCGACACTGGAACAGGTCGAATCCTTTGCCAAGGGTGGCTCGGCCCGCATCCAGCGCTAAACGATCTGGATCGACTGTGCGATAACGCAAACAGGGCGGGAAGCCATTCGGTTTCCCGCCCTGTCGCGTTCAAACGACGTCGCATTCAAACTCAGTAGTCTCGATCGTCACTCCAGCCCCGATGCGACGATCTGACCCGGAGGCATGCCACTTCTCCCTGCCGTTTGCGCCTCATGGTCCCGCCTTACATCAAACGATGCTACGGGACAGAATCCTTCAGGAGACGCAACGGTGAGGAGACGCAGGTGCCGGACCTCCCCATTTCCCGAAGCCCCCTCGCCGTGAACTCTCCGCTCACGAACAGAAGCGGTCTCGGGTTATCACTCACATCCACTGACGTGGACTAAAAGCTGTCACCACTTCCAAAGTCACCTCCGTCACCAAAATCTCCGCCACTGCCGAAGTCGCCACCATCTCCACTGTCAAACCAGCCACCACCCGTGCTGCTCCCTTCGTCGCTCCATCCCGCATCCTGTGCACGGTTGTCGTCACCGAATGAGCCTCCTGAAGTCATGGGATCGGACTGCGAATGAGGCAGTTCCTGAGCATGTGCGGAACGTCCAGAGAATGAATCGTACAACCAGTGTCCTGCCGCAGCGCCAAACAGCCCCCCGGCCAAGCCACTGAGGAACCCGCCCCCTCCGCCTCCGCCACCGTAGCCGCCATAACCACCATACCCGGGGCCTCGACCATACTGTCCCGGTCCGGCCATCCCCTGGCTACTTCCCCCTCCGAACAGCCGTGACAGCATCGAAATCACAAAGATCCCGAACAGCACCAATCCCACGACCCAGATGACTGGCGTCCAGCTCATCTGATTCCGACGCTCGATCACCTGCCGATGAGGAATCGGTGGGGGGGGCGGAGTGGAACCGGAAGGTCTCAGACTTGACCTGAGTCCTGTCCCTTTCAGGCTGGAGTAGACAGACCCGATTTTACCGATCGTCGCAGTGAGCGCTTCGTCGTAATTCTTTGACTTAAAGCCACTCACAATCGCCATGGTGATGGCGTCCCGGTCGGATCGGCTGAAACCCCGATCCCGCAGACTGCCGCTGAACCAGCTTTCGATTCGTGCCGGATCCTTACAAATCAGGATCAACGCACCGTTATGCTTGAGTGCCTTGGCCCGTTCTTTGGTCCAGTCGCGAATCAATTCCTGTTTTTCTTCGCGGTCCATCCGCGCTAGAGCCTCGGCTTTGTCGGCAGGAACCGTCGGATACGTCTCGATCTGAATATCCAGCCCGGACGACTTTTCGATCGAGCTGATCGCCCGATTGGCTTTCTCAATCGCTTCCGGACTAAAAAACTTGGCCTTGTCCACCACCTCTCCGGCCGAAGCCAGTGTGGTCATCCCCGCCAGTACGATACCAAACACCAGACCCAGCTTTGTCATCTGATTCGATCGCTGTCCCAACATCGTGTGGGCTCCTCGTTTCAATTGTCCTTCGGGCAACCACTCGTGGCCCCTACAGCAAGGACAACGCAGTCGAGTCACCGTCGGATCACGCCAAAAGTTCGGGAATCACTTTGGCTGGCTCTACCCCCGTTAACTTCTGATCCAGCCCCTGGAATCGGTATGTGAATCGTTCGTGATCGAATCCCATCATGTGCAGGACAGTCGCGTGGAAATCGTGGACCGAGACGGGATCCTTCACGATATTGTAACTGAAATCGTCAGTTTCCCCGTAAATCTGTCCTCCACGGGCCCCGCCCCCTGCCATCCACATCGTGAAACAACGAGGATGGTGGTCACGGCCGTAATTTTCTTTCGACAGGCCCCCTTGCGAATAAATCGTCCGCCCGAATTCTCCCCCCCAGATGATCAATGTCTGGTCAAACAGGCCTCGCTGCTTCAAATCCTGAATCAGCGCGTAGCAGGCCTGATCGACGTCCCGACACTGGCTCGGAAGGCGCCCGGCCACATTCGCATGCGTATCCCAGTTGTTGAGGTAGATCTGGACGAACCGCACCCCCCGCTCGACGAGTCGCCGAGCGAGCAGCACATTGTTCGTAAAGGATCCTGGCTTCTTGGCTTCGTCACCGTAGAGATTGAACGTCGCTTCTGATTCTGTCGCCAGATTCGTCAGCTCCGGGACACTGGTCTGCATTCGGTATGCCAACTCGTATTGTTCAATCCGCGTCCGCGTCTCGGGGTCTGCCAGTTGAGCGTACGTCTGTTCGTTGAGCTGCCGCAGACCGTCCAGTGTTCGCCGTCGCATCTGGCTGGGAACGCCAGGGGGGTTATTGATATACAGAATCGGATCTCCACTGCTGCGGAACGAAACCCCCGCATGCTCTCCGGGAAGATACCCCGATTGCCAGAGCCGGGCAGAAATCGCCTGGACCTGCTCTGTATTCGTCGGATTGGCCACCATGACAACAAAGGTTGGCAGGTCATCGTTCAGCGACCCCAGACCATACGACGTCCACGCCCCCAGACAGGGGCGTCCCGTATTCTGGTTTCCCGTCTGCATGAACGTGATCGCGGGTTCGTGGTTGATCGCTTCTGTGTTCATCGTCCGCATGAAGCACATATCGTCGACGACTTTTTTCGTCCACGGCAGCAGTTCCGTCACCCACATGCCGCATTCCCCCGCCTGTTCAAACTTGAACTTGGAGGGAGCGATGGGAAATCGAGACTGGCCCGATGTCATCGTCGTCAAACGCTGGCCGTTCCGGATCGACTCGGGCAAATCCTTGTCGTACCAGTCGTTCATGACGGGTTTGTAATCGAACAGGTCCATCTGCGGTGGTCCTCCGACCATATGCAGATAGATCACGTGCTTGGCCTTCGGGGCGTGATGCAGTAATCCCGCCAGATCGGGCCCCGACTCGGCAGCCAGAACGGGCCGTTGAGCAGGCTGCCCCAACAAGGACGCGAGTGCCGCCCAACCGACGGCATTCGATCCCTGTTGAAAAAAGTGACGCCTGGTAATGTTGCGGGCATATTGCTGAAACAGGTCCATCAGTTAATCCTCTCGCGCTTTGTCACGAATAAAAGCATGCACTGCACAACCCTATTCGGTCAGACAGTGCTCCGGCCCGCACCCAACACAAAAAGCCGCTACGTTGCCAAAAACCCCGAAGCAGTAGCATACAAACGAAATCGTTCGCGCAGCCATGCCCTGACCTGCGGAGCCAGGGATTTCCTGAATGCCACTGTATGACCGTACTCGGTCATGCAGTGCCCCGCCCCACGCAACACAAAAAACGGACTGCTTCTGCGAAGACTCCGAAGCAGTAGCATACGAACGAAATCGTTCGCGCAGCCATGCCCCGACCTGCGGAGTCAGGGATTTCCTGAATGCCACTGCATGACCGTAATCGGTCATGCAGTGTCCCCGCCCCACTCAACCCACAAAAAAACGCACTGCTTCTGCGAAGACTCCGAAGCAGTGGCATGCGTACCACGTCTGTGTCAGGGATGGCCGACGCAGTACAGCTCTTCGTCAGTTCGAATCAGAATCCGCCCATTCACAGGGACCAGCGAGGCGACGGTCTGGGTCTCGTTCAGCTCATTCTCAGCCAGGATTTTGAATTCATCCCCATTCTGTAGAACAAACGTCTTGCCGTCTTCGCGCGTGATATAAATTTTATCACCGGCGATGACCGGAGATGAGGAAAACCCCGTGCGATGGCGTTCGGTCTGGCCTGACCAGATTTTCTCTCCGGTCGCGACATCGACGCAGTGCAGCACTCCCTTGTCTCCCAGGATGTAGGCCCGTCCCCGAGACACCGCAGGCGTCGGAACGTCGGAACCTTCTCCTTCTTTCTTCCAGACCACGTGAGTTTTTGTGACGTCGCCTTTTCCCCCCAGCTTGATGGCGGTCACGGATTCGCCTCGTGCATAAGGAGCAATCACGATTCCATCCAGAAAGGCTGGAGACGCGATGGAACGAAAATAACCGTTCTGCTTGGGGTTCAATCCACCCACCCGCCAGATTTCCTCACCCGAACTCGCCAGATAGGCCGTCACGTGGTCTGCACCGCAAATGACCAGTGTTTCCCCGCCGTTGTCATTGATCACCAGCGGAGTTGTATAGCTCTGGTTCGCTTCTTCTGGAGCCGGCAGGTTGCGATCGATCTTCCATTTGACTTCCCCTGTCTTCTTGTCCAAAGCAACCACATACGATCCTCCGGTCTGCATGACGGCCACAACGCAAAAATCTTTTGTCAGGACGGGCGAAGTTCCCAGATCCCACCACAACGTATCCTTACCGAATTTGTCCTGCAGATTGACGATCCACTTCTCTTTACCCTTCAGGTCAGCACAAACCAGATCACCACTTTTGAAATAGCCGTACAAGTAAGTTCCGTCCGTGACACAGGACGAGTTACTACCCGAGGCTTTCTTATGTTTGCCCGGCTTTTCTTCACCGACCATCATACGCCAGACTTCTTTTCCCTTCAGGTCGTACGACAGAATCACATTCCGTCCGTCGACACCGCAGGTCAGGAAGATCTGGTCACCCCAGACGATCGGCGTCGAGGATCCGCGGCCGGGTAGCGTCACCTTCCAGGCAATATTCTCTGTTTCGCTCCATTGAGTCGGATAATTTGAGCCTTCGGCGACCCCGTTCTGACCAGCACCACGCCAGTTGGGCCAGTTTCCGCCATTCGCCGGAATCGTCACCGCCAACCCTACAGCCAATCCTACAAGCGTCATTAATCGCATCGGAGACTTTCTTCCGTTTCTGTGAGTCATCTTGTGAAGGTCGATCATCACCGGAAATGAACCCTTGGATGATCAACACCATCTGTTCCACCCAGGCGCTCGGCCTGCCTGGAATTCCCCCGCGACGGCACTTTTCCGACGGAGTTGCCTCCCTCGAAAGCCGCCTGCCCGTAAGCGAAGATCCGTCCAGAGACCATCCTGTTCCCAGCCGCATCAACCCCTGTGAATATATCGCTGAGCGAATTGGATTGGCAACGCCCTCACCCTTGCGCTCCCCGACTGGTGCTCGCCCTCGTTGGCCGGTCCTCAGAACCACGCTGCAGAACCGCGACATCCCGAAAACCGCGATATCTCGGCGAGACGTTTGCCCTGCCCCCGGCGACCTGACCCACGACGGACGAATTCACACCCCGCCTGCTCACGCCCCCTCCCGAGCTGGGCATCTCGTTTGAAGAGATTCTTCCCAGACCGTAAAAATTTCCTTCAATCGAGGCGGACGCGCCGCCCGCAGCTTCTGGTTCGAACAGGGGAAACGACACGATGACAGTGAAACTCCGGTACGCCGGCCTCATCCTGATTCTCAGCTTGATTGTCGGAGGGGACGCACTTCGCGGTCAGGACGCCCCTCAGGGGGAACGGATTGAGCTCTGGAAAGGACAGGCCCCCATCGGGGACGGCCAGTTCGAAGAGAAAGAGACCTGGATCACCGTCCATCCCGCTCCGGAACCCAATGGAACCGCCATCGTCATCTGTCCCGGAGGTGGTTATGGAGGACTGGTGACCGGTGCCGAAGGACATGGCATTGCCAAGTGGCTGAACGGTCACGGGATCACGGGGATCGTGCTGGAATACCGACTGCCCGCCGGTCGCTCGTTCGTCCCCCTCTACGATGCGCAACGAGCCATCCGGACCGTCCGTCTGGAAGCCCCCAAGTGGAAAATCGATCCGTCCAAAATCGGCATCATGGGCTTCTCCGCAGGGGGACACCTCGCCTCAACCGCCGCCACGCATTTCAGTGAGTCTGATCCGCAAGGGGATGAGGGCCTGAAAGAGATCAGTTGCCGCCCGGACTTCGCGATCCTGATCTACCCAGTGATCACGATGAACGAGAAAACACACGGCGGTTCCAAGACCAACCTGCTTGGCGAAAATCCCTCCGAGGAACTCATCCAACTCTTCTCGAACGAACTCCAGATCACGCCGAAGACTCCGCCGGTCTTCCTCGCCCACGCCCAAGACGACGAGGCGGTCGGAATCCACAACAGCATCGATTTCTACAACGCACTGCTAAAACAAAAAGTCCCCGGCAAACTGCTGGAACTCCCCTCAGGTGGCCACGGCCTCAACGGCTACCAGGGCCCCATGTGGGACGCCTGGCAGGAACAGTCCCTGCAGTGGCTGAAAGAACTCAAAATCACCCAGTGACGCTTCGGACACGACGTGACTCCCCCATGCCACTGCTTCAAGAGTCCTCTCTTGAAGCAGTGCCCACCGGGACCAGCTTCACGAAAGCAACCAAGCAAGCCCCGCGCCGAGCGACCAAAGGTCCCGCAGATCCCAACGGCCATCAAAGGGGCTAACCCGACCATTCCGCTGTCTCGAAAATCCTCTCCGAAGCTGTGCTCCGCGGTACCACCAGGGAAAAGCCCTCCCCTTCAACCCCATCAAAACATCCGTCACAGCAAACTGTCCCAGTACTCCGGTTGACGAGCCTCCACCGTGATCGGCTCCTTCGTCGTGGGATGACAAAACGTCAGCGAGGACGAATGCAATGCAATGAAACCGGAGACAGGCGTTTGTGATCCGTATTTGCGGTCACCGACAATCGGCCAGCCCTGATGAGAAAGCTGCACCCGGATCTGATGACTCCGTCCCGTCACCGGCCGAATCTCAAGCAACGTGAACCGCCCGAAGCGGTCCAGACGCTCATATCCCAGCACGCACTCCTGACCCGCTTCACCTCGATGAGCCACATTGACGACGTTGGTGTGTCGGTTCTTGACCAGCACGTCGTGCAGTTCACCGCGCGGCTGAATCACCCGACCTTCGACGACCGCCAGATAGGTCTTTTCAATGCTGTGCACCCGGAACTGCTCCGAAAGTCGACTCGCCCCTTTCGACGTGCGAGCGAACAGGACGACGCCCGAGACCGGCCGATCCAGTCGGTGAACCACTCCGACAAACACATTTCCCGGCTTCTGGTACTTCGCACGCAGGTACTCCCGCGCGACGTCCACCAGCGTCGGATCACCGGTCTGGTCCCCCATCGTCAGCAGTCCTGCCGGCTTCAACAGCGCCAGACAATGATTATCTTCGAACAGGACAACAGGAACTGGGATCACGGCGTCGACTCGGTGAGTGGAGCACAGAGACACCTTTGTCTCTGCACAGAGAAAACCTCTTCAGGGTGGGTCAGGGCGTCACGCGAGGCTCGATTCACAGCGCAAAACCGCTCTTCCAAGCGACACCTCCGCACGGCACTGACTAGAATAGGCTCTGAATCCCGTTCCGTCGATCAATGCCGGGGAATCATATCCACCGCCGTAGAAGCGGCATCCTGCCGCCTCTCGATGGCCAGTTCCCACCGCCGTGTCGGATGGGGCGATTGGACGGGGCCGTTAGCTGCCGAAGGCGTCTCGCCGCATTTCTCGCGTGGAAGCCGCAGCTATACCCCGAGTCATGCCCTTCTCCCAAGCAAGAGAAACTTTTCCTCCCCTCACCGAGAAATCACCGTCCCGCAATTCCCGTTTACAAGAAAAGCTATCGGCAAGCAGGCCAACCCCAATCTTTCCCGCTTCGCCTCGTGTCCAGTCACCGTACAATAGAAAGTCTGTACAACAGAAAGAGTACACACCGAGTCCAATCCAGAAACGCGCCACCCGCTCAGGTCGGCCGGTTCGTTCGCGGGTGAATGACTCACCCCAACGGCACGACAAGGCTCGGGTCGGAATGGCAGAGGACCACAACCGGGCACAGCAATCCGTATCAGAGCAGTCGGACTAACCGTCAAACCCGGACGAGTCGCCAACCCACCGGTGCCGGCACCCGTCAACCAGACAAACCGAAAATCACGCCACACCGATGCGGCGAACAACCCGTTCAGCGAAGGAGAATTTCCATGGCAGACAGCAATTCCGGGTCATTGATGAGTCGAGCCCTGAGGCTGCGCTGCCCCCGCTGCGGCGTCGGCCCCCTGTTCAAGTCACTGCTGGTGATGCACACGCACTGCCCGCACTGTTCGCTGAAGTACGAACGAGCCCCCGGCTACTTCCTGGGCTCAACATACCTCAACTACGGGTTCATGGTGATCACGATGACCACCGCCTACATGGCCCTGCACTACGGAGCCAAAATCTCCAACAAGGCCCTGACGCCCCCCCTGCTGGTCTACTGCCTGATCATGCCCCTGATCCTCTTCCGCTACGCCCGCGCCTGGTGGCTCGCCGCCGACTGCTACATGGACCCCGTCGGCTTCGGCCTCAAACCAGAACCCGCCCCAGCCCCCGAATCGCGGGAACCTGAGGACCGCTGATCAGTGCATATGGCGCCCGACAATCCAAATTTGAATGACCGGGGAACTGTTCGCCGAAGACAAGAGCAGCGGAGCCAGAGCACTTACATGACAAGTGCGGGGCTCCATTCACTGGCCAAAAAAGGACCAAGACTAATTGAAAGACTCAGGCTCTTAGAGGGTTGACGCCGCTTCAACCCGACGTCAACTGTACTCATCTCCACCGGTCCACATTACACTGCAATCACTTTGCCATGAAGGAATCGGCGGTTCTTGAAGCGCGCTCTGAATCGTCGCCCCAAGTGATCAGCTCTCTCTTGCGTCGGCACCTGGACCGCCGACGTCCCCGTCGGCCGCGTTTCGGGACACCTGGGGTCTCAATCCGACCTTGGAGTCAAAAGTCGTACTACGAATTCAGTGCTGTGGTATGCGATCGAACACGATGAAAGTCGCTTGTGAATCTCACCTTCCAATCGATTGGAAACAACGGCTCGAGAGCGGGTTTGTCGGGATCGGATTTTGATAAAATTGATGTGGACAGAGTTGGATAACTCAGCGGATGGAATTCGGCACACTTTGGAAGTTGTTCAAGTGGTTTGGAAGTTGTTCATTTTGAGCGACTTACTGAAGGTTTGAGCAAGTTCCATTGGGGCCTGAAAAATAGGGATTTGGTTTGAAGTTGCTCAACTTGTTCATGTTGCTCAAGTGATTATTTTCGGGAGCGGATTTGAGGCGGGGAATGTGGATGTCGGTGGTGGATCGCGCTCGTCCAGCGGTCTTCGTCCACTGAGTATGGTGCACGGGGAACAGCCCACGGGGAAGACTCTCGGGAGGGTAGCCCCGGTTGACGCGGCTTCGCGGCTACCGGGGCGGCGACAGCCGCACGAGGTTCCTCGGAGGGACTCACCTGCGCTCCAAACGTCTTTCTACATCAAGGGCTTGGAGGGAAAACCTCTTGTGCTGCGCACACCGGTAGCGCGGAAGACCGGTCAACCGGTGCTACCCGTTGGGCAGACGGGGACTCACGACTCGTGGCATTGGAGCGTTTTTTTCAACGGGGGGCAGTCAGGTCGGTGTGTGCGGGGACGTCGGGGCGAGTCAGGAATGGACGGTCCCGGTGGTTGCCGATCAGGGATTGGTGGGGATCGTGGCGAGCAGGTCGTTGACGAGTTTGGAGAGTTGTTCGTGGGTGATCTGGAGCGGGACGGGGGTTCTGCCGTTCCCGGTGCCGTCGTTGTGGTAGCGGCGGAGGGAGAACTGGCCGCCTCCCTGTAGTGACAGAATCACTTCGTAATAGCGGGTGCCGCTGGTTGTGGTCGTGTCGGGGGGGGTTGAGCGGATCATGACCTGCTGGCCCTGGGCGTCGAACTCGAGCGGGCCGATGTTTTCCAGCAGATACGTGACGCGACGGCACAGGTCGCTGGCCCATTTTTTCAGGGTGTCCAGCGTGGCGGCTCCCAAAGCGGGGACCGTGAGACTGAGCTCCTCACACGCAACTCCGAGCGATTCGACGGAGATCAGGTCGACGGCAATGGTCAGTCCGCTGGCGTCAGAAACGGAGACCGTTTTCGGCGGAACGAAGGTTTGGCCGACTAACGGATTCAGCGCTGCTGCCAGATCGAGACTGAGAGACATTCGACCTCCCCCTCATCGGATGTTCCCCGGAAGGCCCGGTCGGCACCCACGGAGCTTTTCACAGGACGTTTCAATGAAATCGACCGCCACGGTACTCCGCTGGTCACTCTCGACAACCAGCCATCTCTCACAACAGAAACGGAGACATCAAACCCTATTGTAGGCTGATGTCTCCGTTCTAACGAGGGCGCTTTCGCTGCTAGGGAATGAGGAGTTCATCCCGCAGCGACATAAGCTCAATCGCGAAGGTTACTTATTATCCAGCAACTCAACCGCGGCAAACTTCTTCCCTTCGAGCATTTCGAGGCTGGCTCCACCGCCGGTGCTGACGTGGGTCACCTTGTCAGCCAGACCGAACTGCTGAACGGCGGCGGCACTGTCGCCACCCCCGATGATGCTGGTGGCGTCGCTGGCGACGATCGCCTCGGCAATGGCGCGGGTTCCGGCGTCAAACGGTGGCATTTCGAACACACCCATCGGGCCGTTCCAGATGACCGTCTTGGCGGTTTTGATGATTTCCGAGTACTTGGCGATGGTGGCCGGTCCGATGTCGAACCCTTCCCAGCCCCCTTCATCAGGAATCTGGCCCACGGGGACAACCTGCTTGTTACAGGTGCTCTTGAAATCGTCGCCGCAGGCGGTGTCGAGCGGCAGGACGAGTTTGTCGCCCCCTTCGGCCACCAGTTCATTGGCGAGATCGAGTTTGTCTCTTTCCACGCGGCTGCGTCCGACCGACCCGCCTCGCGCGAGGGTGAACGTGTGAGCCATCGCTCCACCGATCAGGACCTTGTCGCAGATCGTCAACAGGTTCTTGATGACCATGATCTTGTCAGAGACCTTGGCCCCCCCGAGGATGGCGACGAACGGACGAACGGGATTGGCGATGGCGTCCGACAGGAACGCGATTTCTTTTTCGACGAGGAAGCCACAAACCTTGGGCTTGCCGGTCATGGCATTCGGAACGGCGACCATCGAACCTTCGGTCCGGTGACAGGTTCCGAAGGCGTCGTTGCAGTAGATATCGCCCATGGCGGCGAGGACGGCGGCGTATTCTGCATCCCCCTTCTTTTCGCCTTTATTGAAGCGGACGTTTTCCAGCAGCAGGACTTCGCCGTTCTTGAGTTCTTTCGACTTGGCCTGGGCTTCTTCACCGACGGTATCGGCAGCAAAATGAACCGGGCAGCCCAGAACTTCCTTCAGGCGGGCCGAGACGGGCTTCAGGCTGAACTTGGCGTCTTCGGCGGGGTCTTTCCCTTCGGGGCGTCCCAGATGACTCATCAGAATCACGCGGCCACCGCGATCAAGAACAGACTTGATCGACGGCAGGGCTTCGGTGATTCGGCGGTCGTCGGTGATGTGAAGCTGATCGTCGAGTGGTACGTTGAAGTCACACCGCATGAGAACGGATTTACCTGCAACGTCGACATCGGCAATGGTCTTTTTGGCCATGATCGAGAGTACTTTTTCCTGGGAGACCCTAGCGAATTGAGCCCCCTCCACAAAACGGGGGAATCATCTATGTTGAACCGCGTCATTTTAGATAGCCAGACGGGCGAAACCAAGCGCTGCGACGGTGTCGGTCACTGGTCACTTCCGATTTCGAACCCGACTGGCACCCTTTCCGAACACGATTTCTCGATTAGACTGCGACCGGGAGTGACTATGACCAAGACCTATGAAGTTGAATTGAAGTTTCGCATCGAAGATCCCGCATCGATTGAATCGCTGTTGCGGAACCGGGGGGCAACGGCCGACGACGTGGTGACTCACGTCGATCGTTACTTCAACCATCCGTCCCGCGATTTTCGCCAGACGGACGAGGCGCTGCGGATTCGATCTGTCGGAAACACGAATTGCGTCACCTATAAAGGTGCGGTGATCGGCACCACGGCGAAAACGCGCCATGAAATTGAAGTCGGATTCGACGAGGGCTCTCAAGCCACTGATCAGCTACGTCAGATGCTGGACCTGCTCGGCTTTCGCTTCGTCCGGGAAGTGCGCAAGTTGCGGCGGATACTGCGACTGGTTCAGTCTGGACAGAACTTTGAACTGGCGCTGGATGAAGTCCCGGAGCTGGGACAATCGTTCCTGGAAATTGAACTCCTGGCCGAGGAGGGGGAACGGACGCAGGCGGAGTCCGCCATCTGGCAACTGGCCCGCTCACTCGGTCTTGAGGTCGCCGAATCCCGGTCGTACCTCAATCTGCTGATCGACCGGGACGACGCCACGCGGCAGGCAGATTGAGCCCCCCCCCCTGCTCTGGTACCCGAACCGAGTGAATCGAGGCTGTGGAGAAACGAGGCTGCGATGAGTGACGAAAGCAAAAACCGATTGCGAGAAAATCTTGCGGCGATTCAACAACGTGTGGCGGCGGCCTGCGCACGCTCCCACCGGCAACCTCACGACATCACGGTGGTGGCGGTGACGAAGTATGCCGAGCTGAGCTGGGTTGAGGAACTGATCTTGCTGGGGGTGCGGGAGCTGGGTGAGGCTCGACCGCAGCAACTCGCCAAGCGGGCGGAAGTGCTGGACTCGGCCGTTCGCTGGCACCTGATTGGCCACCTGCAGCGAAACAAGGTGGAAGACATCCTGCCCCTGACCGACCTGATTCATTCGGTCGATTCCACTCGTTTGTTTGAGCAGATCGCTCGTCAGGCCGAAAAGCTGGGACGACGGCCTCGCATCCTGCTGGAAGTCAATATCGCCAATGAAGAGAGCAAAGACGGATTCACGGCGGAGGAGTTGATCGCCGCCTGGCCGGCTCTGCAAACAACCGACTCGGTCGAGATTGCAGGACTGATGGCGATGGCACCGCTCAGCGACGACGCCGAAGCGTCCCGGCCGTATTTCCGGCAGCTCCGGGAATTGAGAGACCGACTGAAAGCGGACTGCAACGGCCGCTGGTCGCTCGATCAACTCTCGATGGGAATGAGTGGCGACTTCGAGGTCGGGATCGAGGAAGGAGCGACTATCGTCCGGATTGGAAGCAGCTTTTTTGAAGGACTGGAAGCCCCGCAGCCGTGAACCCGGCTTCGCTCAAGGGAGTCTGGCGCCCCCTGACGAGACGGGAGAAAGCGTGAGACAGGAAACAGGCCGCGTCAGCCACGCGCCAGGATTAGTTATTCACGACGAGAATGGCCGGGATTTTGACGTTCACCCCTTTGACACTGATCGGGAATGTGGGCCAGTCGGTGGCGGGGGTGAGAACCTCGGTTCCCTCTTTGGTGACAACGACGGTTTCTCCCAGCAGGGCGGGACCGACCGAGGGATGCCAGAAAATGGGGACACCGGGGGTGAGGCGAAACTCGCTGCTGGGCATCAGCGGAACCGAACCAAATTCGTACTCGACGATGTCTGCCTGATCCGCCTGTTGCCACTCGGAGGCAGCTCCCGATTTTTCGTAGATCCGGCGGACACGGCTCCAGACTTCGAACAGTTCCCATTCCGGTTGTGAAAAGAACATGCCCGTCGCCGCGACGAGAGCAGCACGCTCGAAGGCCTCCAGCAGATCGCGAGGGGGCTCTCCCAATGAAACCGTGCGGGCCGCGCCAACGAACAAGCCTCGATACCGTCCGACCACGGAGATGGTACAGTAGCGATGAACAGGAGATTGATCGTGATTCCAATAGCGGAAACGGCGTCCACGTCCGTCGGCCACAACCTGGATTCGCTGCGGGTCGACGCCTCGTTTGATCAGTCGGTGTGCCACTTCACCGGCGATTTCTGCTTCCGTACGACCTCTCGTCATCCCCCGGGCGGTCGCCTCGACCGCATGAGCGATAATCTTCCCCGCCTCTCGCATGGAACTGACTTCATAGTCAGAGAGGGGCAACCTCATTCCCAGCAGGAGCAAGCTGACATCATCGGTCCCATTCACCCCCGTATCGCTGGCCACGCGTCGACCACGACAAAGGTCCGAGACCATTACTCCGCGGGGCTCAAACCAGGGCCGTTCCTTGAGCTGGAAGCCGAGCCCCGAGACTTCGGCCTCAAAGAACTGGGCTGTGTTGGCGTTGCTGCAGGCGATCAGGCGAGCGTCGGGAGTGACGAAGACGGCGCCGGTCTGGCCGGTGAGCCCTCCACGCTGATTGAGCTGCCCTCCGGTGATCCAGGCAAAGTTGCCCGGTTGCTGAATCAGCAGGGCCGCATAGCCTTCCCGTTCCAGCAAGTCCCGAACGAGTGCGTGACGCCGATCGATTTCCGCCCTGCGCTGTTCGTCGATCACCGCAAACTCAGCGGACGACAGCGGATCAGACAGGTCAACCGAGGAAGGACTCATAGGAAAATCTCACATTCTGCTTTGACAGGATTCGGCCAACCGCACACGGGTACGGTGAATGGAGTTTTCAGGATCGATCAGGACAATCGCCAGAATTGAGCAGGTATCATACCAATGAGAACTGACTCACCGCCGCCCTTAGAACGCGAAAAGACATAGTGTCACACGAAACGAGTGGCGGAATAACCAGAGCATCACGCAAACTCATGCAGATGCACGGGATACCGAAGAAGGCAGATAGCACAGATGGCTCAAAATGAATCAGACCGTGAAGACTTGATGGCCGAGATGGTGTCGCTGATTCGGCGAATCGAATGCTGTTCTCCGGACGGTCAATTACTGGCCGTGGTTGGATTCAATGCTCTCGGCTGGCTGTTCGTTTATCGTGGGCACGATCTGATGTACCGATTCGATGCACAGAAGCGGCTACGGCGAGCCTACGTCGATGGACTGCTCTACCGGACAGAAGGAAAAACACTCGCGCAACTGAAGCGTCACCGGGAACACTTAAGTGATGAACCGGGTTCCTCCCCGACGACATCGCTCATCCGCCGCGACCTTTCCAGCAGCGATGTCGATCAGTTTCGTGAACGGGTTCATGCAGACTTGAGGCAGGTGCTGAGCGACATCCAGGGAGGCGTGATCACCCGCCGACTTCCTGAGACGGGAGATGAACTGCTGCCGGAAATTGAGACCAGCCTGAATGACGTCCTTCAGTCGCCGCAGTTTCTGGCGCCGGCGATCGTCCGTCGAAAACGATGATGTCAGCGAACGATGAGCTCAACTTTGGGTGGCTTGCACAGCCGTTAAGGCGATGGTGTAGACGATATCGTCGATCAGTGCTCCTCGCGAAAGGTCATTGACCGGCCGCTTCAGCCCCTGCAGCATGGGACCAATACTAACGACATTGGCGCTACGCTGTACGGCTTTATAAGTCGTGTTACCGGTGTTCAAGTCAGGGAAGACAAACACAGTGGCTTTCCCCGCCACGGCACTGTCCGGCGCTTTTGTCTGGGCGACGTCGAGTGTCGAGGCGGCGTCATATTGAAGAGGTCCATCAATCAGGAGATCGGGCCGCAGTTCTCGGGCGATGCGGACTGCTTCCCGAACTTTATCGACATCGACACCGCTCCCGGAGGTTCCTGTCGAGTAGCTGATCAAAGCGACTCGAGGGGTAATGCCAAACTGCTTCGCCGAGTCTGCACTTTGAATGGCGATTTCGGCTAATCCCTGAGCATCGGGGTCCGTCACCACGGCACAGTCCCCATACACCACGACCTGATCGGGGAGGCACATAAAGAAGACAGACGACACCAGGCTGACACCGGGCTTCGTTTTAATGAGCTGCAGGGCTGGACGGATCGTATTGGCGGTGGAATGGACGGCTCCGGACACCAGTCCGTCCGCTTCGCCCTGTGCCAGCATGACGGTTCCCAGGACGACGTTATCAGTCAGTTGATCGGCCGCAGCCTGCTCAGACAGCCCTTTACTCTTTCGCATTTCCACGAGTGGAGCAACATAGTGCTCACGGATCGAATCGACATCGATGATCTCCAGATCGGCGGGAAGCTCCAGTCCCAATCCGTGAGCAACGCGGCGGATTTCGTCGGGCTTTCCCATCAGGACACAGCGAGCGATCCGACGTTCCTGACAGATGACGGCCGCTTTGATTGTCCTCGGTTCGTCCCCTTCGGGGAGCAGAATCCGACGGTTCGCCAGCTTCGCCCGTTCCGTCAGTTGATAACAGAATGCCGCAGGGGACATGCGGGGTTCGGCATCGCTGCTGCGGTGTGCGGTCAGCCACCGTTCATCGAGATGACTCGCGGCGAACTCCATCGCCGAGCGGATTCGCTGCGTGTCGTCGGCGGGAATTTCCTGACTCATCCCGTAGAGCGCCGTCGCCGTTTCATAGCTGCTTTTGGGAACCCAGAAGACGGGAAGCCCCGTCTGGAAACCGGGCATGCAAAACGCTTTCACCGATTCTTCGATCGGAAGTTCACCGGTCAGGACCAGCCCGGCGATCGGAATTCCGTTCAGAGCCGCCATGGCGATCGCGATGATCACATCGTCACGATCGGCTGGCGTGACCAGGATGGCACCCGGACGGAAGGTATAGAAAAGGTGCGGTACTCGCCGGGCCAGCAGCGAAATTTGTTTGACTCGACGATCATCGATTTCCCCCGCGAAGACCACCTCAGCCTTCAGATGAGCGGCGATATCGCGAGGCCGACAGTGAGTCAGTTCCGCGTGATAGGGAATGCACCCGATCACAGAAAAATCGGCGTGCGGCCGGGAAACAACGGCCTTGGCATAGCGGGACCGGGCCGCCTCGCACGTCTCTCCGCTTTGCAGTCGGACACGGTTCAGAATGCATCCCATGACCCGTTCGCTCTGCATGCCGCCGTAGGGGCTGGCAGCGGTCTCGAGATCATGGCGCAGCCGGTCGCTCGACCGGTCCCCTTCGGCCGCAACAAGGACCACGTCGGCGCTGAGGATCCCGACCAGTTCTTCGTTCCAGTCAATCGACGACTGGCGGGTCGAGACCAGTCCTTCGACGATCACGACCTCGGCGTCAGGAGTGGACTGATGGAAGGCCGTGATGAATTCCGTCCGCAGTCGGTCGAGTTCCTGAGCACTGACCAGGCGTTCGGCCCGGTCGAGTGGAATCGGGGGGGCGGGCTGAAGCTGCGTGATGGTACGAACGAAGTGCGTCGATCTCTCGGGACCATGTTCACGCTCCCGCTGGTGATCGAGCGGTTTGTAGAACGCGACCCGCACGCCAAGCTGATCAAAGGCACGAACCATCCCCAAGGCAACAGTCGTGAGTCCGCAGTCCGCATGGACCGGAACGAGGAAGATCGTCTTCTTCATCATGGGCGACAGCCTTTACTGATCGTGCTTCTGACACAGTTCCACCGCAAATTGCCCGATCATCCATTCTTCATTGGTGGGGATGACCAGTGCGACCAGACCGTTCGAATCGTCACGCGTGATTCGTCCCTGAGATTGAATGCCGTTTGCCAGATTGCGTTCAGGGTCCAGTTCGGGCCCCAGAATTGTCAGAGCGGAAAGTGTCTTTTCGCGGACCACCGACGAGTGCTCGCCGATTCCGCCAGTAAAGACCAGAGCATCAATTCGCGTGAGGGCCGCACACATGGCCAGGACCTGACGAGCCAGCCGGTAACAGAAGACCTCGATCGCCAGAGCCGCCCGAGGCTGCCCGGCAATGGCTGCGTCAGTCAGGGTCCGCATATCGTTGCTCAATCCCGAGATCCCCAGCAGTCCACTTTTTCGGTTGATCATGTCGTTCACTTCACGGATCGACAGCCCCGATTTTCCCGAAATGTATTCCGTCAGATTGGGATCAATATCACCGCTGCGTGTCCCCATCACGAGCCCTTCAGAAGGAGTCAGCCCCATGCTGGTATCGACGCTTTTCCCGTTCTTCACCGCACACACACTGCACCCGTTCCCCAGGTGTGCTGTGACGACCTGACAGTCATTGGCGGGGCGTCCCAGACGCACAGCCGCTTCCCGGGAGACAAACTGATGACTGGTTCCATGGAAGCCGTATTTGCGGGCTTTGAATTCTTCGTACCACTGATAAGGGATCGCGTAATGAAAGGCCTTTGCGGGCATAGTCTGGTGAAAGGCCGTGTCGAAGACCGCAACATGCGGCAGATCAGGGAACAGATCCCTTGCGGTTTTGATGCCTTCCAGATGGGCGGGATTGTGCAGGGGTGCAAGTTCGGCACAGGCCCTGATCCGGGCGATGACTTCGTCGTCAATCAGGCACGGGTGGCTGAAGAATTCGCCGCCGTGAACAATACGATGACCGATCGCCACCACCGACGACGGATGGACTCCGCCAGTCCAGCACAGCCCTACCAGTTCCCGCAGCGCGGCTCCGTGGTCCAGACCCGGTACCTCCTTTTCGATCGTGACATCCTGCAGAGTGAATCGGACTTTCGTCCCGATTTCACCAATCCGCTCGACAAGCCCCTTGGCCCTCAATACGCCAGTGGCTGCATCAAGCCATGCGAGCTTCAACGAAGAGCTGCCGCAATTGATGATCAGTACTTCGTGCCCACGGTCCACTTTCATGCGTTTGCCCGATTAAGCCGTTAAGAAAACTAATGAAATTCCGTTCGCAACCGGTGATTGATGTCTTCGATTTTCAACTCTCGGGAGATGTTCGTATGACCCAGGCGAGCTTTGAGTAATGCCTTCGCCTCAGACCGTATTTTGGAAGCTCCCTTGAGCGCGGCCTGCAGACTGCGCCAGACATGAATTCCGCCGGTATCTTCATGGGGACTGGCCCCTTCTCCGGAGATGCAGGAAGGCAACATGATTTCACCGGACGCCTGACTGCAGCCTTCGATCACGATGTCGTGAATCCAGTTGTCCTCAAAATCATAGGTATACTGAAATGCGTTGTAGCACGCCGAGTAGAACTGCGAGATTTCGACCCCCGCTTCATCGATGCCGGCCCCCTCCTCTTTCAAGGGGATTCGCGTGGACTGGACTTCGAAACCGTGCAGATGAGCATCTTGCCATCCCATGACGACCTGAATGATCTTGTGCAGAGATTCGAGAGAGATCGAACGGGTTTGGACGCGTCTCCAAATCTCGGGCCGGGCCCCCTTCAGTGAGATCTTGAGCGAGTAGACCTGCGAATCGTCATGCCGGGCCGGAGGAAGATTCATTAACAGTTGCACGGAGGGTGCGGGAGTTTTGGCCTGCCGAATGAAGGGGATCTCGACGGCGGACTGCGCCTCGCTCAGCCGCGACCAGAACTTCATGGCAGCAACGACCGCGATGGCATCCTCCCTGGAGTGAGGACCGGACTTTTTGTTACCAGCCATGAAGCGTTCCGTCGATTAGTTCCTGGAAGCAGCCGCTTTCAGGGAATTCAGCGCTCCCTCGGCGTCGACTCGAATCCGGATCTCGGGATGCTGCGAGGCCAATTGCTGAACCAGGGGCATCAGCGTTTCACGCTGTTCGTTATCGAATCGGGTCGCGAGATCGGTCACCGCCTTCAGGACATTCTTTTGAACCCGGAACTGGTCCCCAAACGGATCTGTGTTCAACGTGGAAGAAGCCGAGGAAGAGGACTCGCCAGAGGGCGTTGGGCGGGTACTGGACTGTTCAGCAGGTTGCTTCGCGTCGTTCTTCGCGAGTGGTTCCGTCAGAGCGTCACGGAAGACTTTGAAGCCTTTTGTTGAACCACGCCGGGCGAGGCCAATTGCGGCATTCACCGCCGTAAACCGATCAGGATTTTCAACCAGCACCTCCAGTTGCTGAGTCACTGCGGGGGAATTGAACAGCCCCAGCGTGAACGTCGAGGTCTGGCGGATGATCGGAGTCGATTCACTGGAAGTCCCAATCAGAGTCTGGACGATCTGGCTGTCGCCTAATGGTTTACCGACTTCGTCCGCACGGCCGGCAATATAAGCGAGCGAAACCAATGCACTTTTGCGAATGTCTTCTTCCCTGTGCGGTTCCAGAGCGACCAGCAGTGCGGGCGCCACCGCGTCAATCGAGTCCATCATCCCTAACGCCCGCGTCAGGTACTCCTGAATGGCAACGGCTTCTTTCGCCGTCGAGTTCTTGCGAAGTTCCAGCACAAGCTGGTCCGCCAGCGCCTGAGCGATTTCGCGGTTCCCTCTCAGTTGCTGCCCCTGCTCGCCGCGACGTGAATCCTGCTCCAGCACCTGAGCCAGTCCGAACATGGCGCGGTTGCGAACATGCAGATTTTGACTTTGAAGCTCCTGAACCAGCTTTCTCCAGTCCTGTTCACCGACTGCAATCAGACCAAACATCCACCAGATGGCAACCACGCCCAGGACAATCAAAGCGGGGAAAATGAACAGTTGGACAATGAAACCTGCCGACGGGGGCTTGACCGGAGGCAAGTCGTCGGCCAGCGGCGGCCTGCTCTCAAACGAACGACTCGGCAAAGCAGCGGAATCCAGGTCAGTGTCCGTCATAACATTTCCGATGGTGAGCGGCGGCCGCCTCGGTTGCGGCGGGAAGACTGAAAGGTCAGCCGCATTATAATTTGAAGCACGCGAAAGTGTCAGGCTGTCAGGTCGGTTACTTGTGAGGTCTGACAGACGGGCCTAGAATTCCAATCCCGCTCGATTGTCGCCCCCGCCCAGAATGGACCTTCCGTTATGTCTCGCCGGTTTGTAACTGATCTTAATGACGGCGAAATCGTGGACGAAGTCTATCTTGTGTCCGACAAGCAACTTCGAGCTAACCGTAACGCAGCACTGTACTTGTCCGTCGATCTCCGTGACAAATCGGGGATGATCAATGGCCGGATGTGGAACGTCTCGGAAGATTCCTGTTCCGAAATTCAAACTGGTGCCTACGTTCGCGTGCGGGGAAAAGTCCAGCTCTTCCAGGGGATCCTGCAACTCATTCTGACTCACTGCGATCCCGTTTCTGCGAGCCTTGTCGATCCGGTGGACTTTGAAAAAATGTCCTCTGTGAAGGTCGAACAGCTGCTGGAACAGTTGCGGACGACGCTCTTAGGCTTCGAAAACTTCCATCTGCGAACATTGATGGAATTTTTCCTGGTCGATGAAACGATTATGCAGGCACTGGCCGAGACACCCGCCGGTGTGAAGGCCCATCACGCGTACGCCGGTGGACTGGTGGAACACGTGGTCACGCTGCTGAAATCAGCCGAGAAGATGTGCGAAGTTTATCCAGACATTGATCTGGAACTGTTACAGGCGGGGGTCTTCCTGCACGACATTGGCAAAACGCGTGAGCTTTCGTGCGCTGCCGGTTTCAGCTACACGGATGAAGGTCAGCTGCTGGGGCACCTCATGATCGGTGTCGAGATGTTGACCGCAAAGATCCTTAAGGTGGTTGAGCTGACCAACGAACCATTCCCGCAGGAACTGGAATGGCGATTGAAGCATATGATTCTGAGTCACCATGGTTCGTATGAATTTGGAAGCCCGCGGTTGCCGATGACACCAGAGGCGATCCTGCTGCATGTCATTGATAATCTGGATGCCAAATTGCACGAGTTTACCAGAGCGATTCAAGACGATCCGAACGGCAGCTCGCATTGGACACTGTTCATTCCGCGACTGGATCGTAAGATTTTCAAGGGAATCAAGCGAATTTGAACAAGAGTTCAGAACCCGCAAGTCATTCAATTGATTCCACTTGCAAGAATCAATTTCCCAAACCTTCGGTTTGCGAAGTGTCGGTTTGCGGGAAGGCTTTTACGAGAACAAGTAACTGTTGTATAGTCGGGATTCATCCAGGACGAGCCGATTAGATCGCGATGGATTGACCGTTGGGTTCCTCAAGACGATTCGACGAATAAACGATGCCCCTCACTAAGTTGCCTCGCTCACAGCTCCTGTTTCATCCACAGGCCTACCTGTTCATCAATGATGCACTTGCTGTCGCTCAAGAAGCGTACGGTCGAGACCAGCAGAGCGAAACCGGCGGACACATTCTGCCTCGCGAATTGCTCGAGGGAGTCAAGATTCTGGGCCAACGCCGTTATGGCATGATGGCTCCTGTCGTCCTTCGCTCATGGGGGCTCAACTGCACCGCCGATGTCGGACGGATGGTGTTCGAGTTGATCGAACTGGGCGAGATGAAAAAGACCGAGAATGACCGGTTCAGTGACTTCGTCGATGCATTCACATTCGAACAGGCTTTTATGACCGGTTACACGATCGACGTTTCCAAGGCCTTCAAAAGCTGTTGACCTCCAAAAGCTGGCACGGGAATATCCCGCCGGCTTGTACAGCATCGCAGGAAGTTCGATGCCGCAGGGCACTTGTTAGCGCCCACCTGATATCGCGTATTAACCAGGTTTGAGAGCCATGATGGATGATGGCCATTCTGACCGCTCGCTGCCGCCGACGGAAAAACGTCGCCGCGAAGCCCGCCAGCAAGGCGATGTCGCTCGCAGCCCGGAACTGACCGCGTCCGCCTTACTTCTTGTCGCCAGCCTGTTGCTGTGGGCCTTCGCACCCGCCGCGACAGCGATCGTTGCCGGTTACGTTAAGAAGATGCTGATCACGGTTCCTCAAGTGAATGCGAGTTCCTCACTCGAACTGGCCACGAGCAACGCGGGACGTACTGCGTTAATGTTGCTGATCCCTTTCTTCGCCGCGCTCGTGGGGGCGGGATTGGCGGCCAACTGGATGCAGACCGGGTGGATGTGGAGCCCCGCCGCGTTGGTTCCCCGCTGGCGACTTCAAAGTTTGACAAAGGGAGAGCGAGCCACAGAATTCATCATCAGTCTCGTCCGTACCGTTGCACTGGGGTTCGCCTTGTGGCTTTACATGCGACGCCAGATGCCGTTGATCCTGTCGCTCGGACAAGGAGAGCCATCGTCGATGCTGGTGCATTCTGTCCGGATGCTGGGAGAACTCTTTATCCAACTGTCGACGATTCTGCTTTTCGTCGGTTTGGTGGACTATGGAATCCGCTACTGGCGCCGCGAGAAACGCTTGATGATGACACCGGAAGAACGTCGGCGTGAGCAACAGGAGGAAGAGGTTGACCCGCGGATGAAGCAACGCCGTTCCGCCGCCTGAGATCCACCTCATCTCTGACACCTCTGACTCATCTCTGACTGACTCCAGCAACAAGACGGCGACTTGCCTCTGGAAGCGGATTGAGACGGAACCCGCTTCAGGTGAACCGGCTTAATCGCTACAGGCGGGAAGCGTGACGGCTCTTTTGTTCCCCTTCATTCCTTCAGGGAATTCGATCTGAAGACGGTTTCTACGATTGCCGAACAACAGAAGGATCATCTTTTGTTGGGTAAATCGGCGCGGATCAGGTGAATGACCAGGCAGCTTCCGACCCCCGACATTCTTGTTGACTTTGATTTTTCGAGACCTGTAAGATTCTCCAACCGTTAAAGTTGGGGAGAATTGCAGTTCGCAGTTTCCCGGTTCGTATTGCCTGAGTTCTTTCGATTTTGGCAGAAGGCCCCGCATGAATACCATTGGCAAGATTCTGGTGGTTTTCGTAACCGCATCCAGCTTGGGCTTTCTGGCTTTCGTGCTGGCATTGACCTACAGCGGCCCCGACTGGAAAGGGGAAATGCGGTCGGCGGACCTGCAGAAAGAATTCGTTTTCAACGCCGAGGCGGGCGAAAAAACGATGTACTCGGTACGTCACCGAAGAAGCGACAGCGAAATCCCCCCGAAGACACCCATCATCGCGGAAGTTGTCCTGAACGCCCGCAAGCGATTGGCTGACGACGCAAACAAGAAACTGCAGGAACTTTCCCCTCAAGTCCAGCCGCTCACCGAGTTTCTGGAACTGGTTAAGAAGTCGATTCCTGAGGACGACGCGGGAGTTCAGATGCGATTGAAGACGTATGAAGCCCACATCCAGCAGCTGATTGCAGCCCTCAAAGAAGTGGGCGACCGCTTCTCGGAAAAGACCCTGGAAACGCAGGACGTGATGAGACTGGCTCAGGATCGCCGGGAAGAAAGCTACCGCCGGGCCAACCAGTTAGAGATCCTGAGAAACGACAAATTCTCGGCTACGGAACAACTCAAAGCCCTGGAAGACGAACTGACCGGACTGGAAGAGAATCGTGCGCGGCTGCAACGCCGACAGAATCTGCTCAAAGCGCAGTTGGGTGAAGAGACTTCAGACTACGGATCGTAAGATTCCACCGAATCCACGATGAGCGAAACACGAGCTTGGTACTTCGCGTAACTAAATCGGTAAGGCAGAACAATGACAACTGTCGGTAAAATTCTGGTCGTGCTGCATCTTGTCCTGAGCGTGATGTTCATGGCATTCGCGGTGGCGGTGTCTACGTCTCAGACCAACTGGCGTGCCGCAGAAAAGAAGGCGACTGCCGCACTGAACGAGCAGAAGTCCAAAGCAGCCAACATGCAGACCGAGTTCGATAAAGAACGTGCGGACACGGCAGAAAAGATCGCTCGTCTGACCGACGAGAATCAGAAATTCCTCGGCCAGAACACCGCTCTGACCGCTCAGGTCACGGCTCTGGATTCGGATAACAAACAACTGCGGAAGGATCTCGACCAGCAGCGTGACCTGGCCGCCCTGGCCAGTGCTGAAGCGATCGAGCGAAAGAAAGAAGCCGACCTGCAGCGAGCGAAGAACAGCGAATTGTTCGCTTCCCGCGAAGAGCTTGTCAAAGAACGAAACGAGACCGAAGACAAGCGATTCGCTCTCGATATCCAGCTTCAGCAGGTGAGCGAAAAATACGAACAGCTCCTGAACGACACTCGGGTCATGAAGGGGTATCTCGCCTCCAAAGAGCTGACGACCGATCCCAAGCAGATGATCGTCGAAACAACGCCACCTCCACCTGTTGAAGGCGTTGTCACCGAAGTTCGCAAGGCCGAACGAAGCTCACGGGAACTGGTGCAGATCTCGGTGGGATCGGATGATGGACTGGTCGTCGGACACACTCTGACCGTCTTCCGTGGTGACAAGTACGTCGCTGTCATCCGCTTGACGCTGGTTCAGGCAGATCGTGCTGTCGGTTATATCGTCTCGAATTCCCGCCAGAAGAACATGACCATCAGCGTAGGCGACACCGTTACCACCAAGCTGTAACAAACGAGATTCATCGAGCATCACTGGATCACGAAGGTTCAAATTCCATGGCACCACGCAACACTGACAACGCTCCTGCTCCGGATATCTACGTTTCGCTTCTATTCGTGTCTCTGGCTGCACTGATCATGGGCGTGGTCATGCTTGTCATTGAACTCGGCAGATACGGCTGGAAAATCGCCCCCTGAACTTGTCCCGTGAGCGATTCCGAAGAGGGTCCGAACTCGCAAGTCATCACGCTTGCGAGCCATGACGGCCGCAGCTGTCACCCCGAATTCATGGGCGCCGCGACTCCAGCCCTACGCGCCAGTTCTCTCGAAAATGATCCAGGTTGAGTCCCCCCAGGATCAGGCTGGTGACTCCCGATTGTCCCAGTACAAACCGGATTGAGTCTTCGGCAGCGAGCTTGCCTGAGGCGAGGCCCTTCTTCACAAAGATCGCCACATCACGATCAGACGCCGCCTGAATAACTTCCGCATGGGTGGTGTCGTTGAGGTTGAATTCGACCATCAGGACGTCCGCCCAGTTGAGCGCCTGCCTGGCTCCTTCGACGGTCTTCCCGGACATCCCGATGGCTCCGACCACTCCACGGTCCTTGAACTGCTGCAGCAGTTCCACTGCGGGCGTCTCACGAAGGATCTGAAGATCATCCCCTGACGAGTGGATCAGTACGACGTCAAGAAAGTCCGTCCGCAGCTTGCGCAGACTGCGTTCGATACTGGTGCGAATGCCCCTCTCTGAAAAGTCGTAAGTACTTACGCCGTCGGCGAATGTTTCGCCCACTTTCGTGGACAGAATAAACTCTCCGCGACGATGCCCGATGGCGTCACCGATACGCGCCTCACTCAGTCCATAGGCAGGGGCGGTATCAATGAGCGTGCAACCCAGATCGAGGACGGCGTTCAACAGGCGAGAGACCTCCTTTTCGTCAGGAAGCTCGTAGGGCGTCGGGTACTTCACTCCCTGATTGCGACCGATCTTGAAGGCGCCAAAACCGATTGGCGAGACGCTCAGACCTGTCCGACCCAATGTCCGCGTCACAGTCCATCCTTCCCGCTGAAAAGTTCACCCCAGTGGGGCGTCGTGTTACCTGCGGCCATCATATCAGGTTTCCGTGGCGATGAATTGGCCAGACCTCTTCCAGGCGTTCTCCCCGAAAACAGAGGATCTGACGATGAAGCGGGGTCGTCAGCGGAGGAACGTCGACTTCCAGCTCGACTCGATCACCGATTCTCCATTCTGCTGAGACGGGCCCCAAAGCGACGACCAGGTGATCAGAGTTGACACAAAGGACGCGCGCATCGGCTCCTCTGCGAAGAACAGGAAGCCCGCTCCCGACACCCATGGCGGTTCGCCCGACGTCGAGCACCGCTCGCTCGAAAGAGGGACGCCCAACGACTGTCGCCAGCAGGCTCAGCGCCCGCTCCAGTGGTTCCGGTTTGCCACCGTCAAAAATGCGTTCGGTTCCTAATACGAGGTTCCCAGCCTGGATTTCCGTGACAGCCGGACTGGCGAGCACCCGGTGAAAGGCTCCTGTCCCACTGGTACTCACGGTGTCACACCGCAGATCATTTTTGACAAACATGTGACGGGCGTGAGCCAGCACCCCCAGGGCGGCCCCCACTTGCCCGCTCTCCAACAAGAGATCGCTTTCCCGAGGGGATGAGCTCTCACAGCCGGTGATTCCGCACAGTTGCAAGTTGGGAAGCCGAGCGATCCCTTTGCCCAGCTCAATCGCGTCCCGCCCGGGCCGCACCCCCGCCCGTTCTGATCCGAGATTCAGTTCCACCAGCACACGACACGTCACCCCCTGTCGCGCGCATTCTTCGGAAAGTGATTGCGCCTGCACATAGTGGTCGCAAGTCACCAGCAGACGAGTGGTTCCACACAGCGCTGCAATTCTTCGAATTCGCTGCGAGCCGACAGGGGACTGCGTGACCAGCAGATCGTGAAAGCCGCAGGAGGCAAAGTACTCCGCTTCTGCAACGCTGCCGCAGGTCAGTCCGACAGCACCTGCCTGCAATTGCGCCGCAGCCAGTTGGGAAGTGCCGTGATACGCCACCTGAGGCCTCCAGCTCTTCCCGGCGGAAGGGAGCAGAGCCTGAAGCTTCTCAAGATTTTCTTCGAATCGATTCAGATCCAGGCAAAGCGACGGCGTTTCGACATCGCTTTTGTATTCACCATCACAAGACACAGCGGTTCTCGGAAGTCATGAGCGATGAGAGTGCGGCGTTGCTGGCCGCCCCGAACAGCCTGCCTCAAGTCCCGATGTTTCCAATCCTGGCCGAGACAAACGAAAAGTGGGGATCGAGTTTGACTCCATCCCCACTTTCATTCAATCAGATCGGCAGACCAATGACCAGCGCACTGGTCATCAGGCATTACTCAGCCTTTGGCTCGGCGGGAGCGGGTTCTTCTACCTTGGGCTGTTCGGTGACAGGAGCAGCTGGATCAGCAGGAGCGGCTTCTTCCGTCTTCTCGGGAGTTGCGGGAGGAGTCGTTGGAGCACCTGCAGGAGCCGTCATGTGTGGCGGCATGGTCGGCGGTTCGCTGGTGGGAGCAGGCTTGGAAGCGTTTTCACAGCCGACTGCGAACAGGCTCAGAATCAGTGCAACGGAAGTCTTCTTCATTCTCAATCTTCTTTCACTCGAGTTGGTTCTCTATCTCTCGCGGCAGCGGGTGTGCCCCTCTGCTCTATAGACGCGCCTCACCGGCATTTATTCCACAGGATTCCCTCCCGGGCACAAAAACCGTCGGAACGGCCTCTCCCACGCCGAACCCATCAAAACATCCACCCATTTTCATACCTTATCGTCGATGTCGCCGTGGGTGCAGGAAAGCAGAAACCCCTATTTTTCAGGGCTTCTTCGTATACAGCCGCGATCGATTTGAAAAAACTTGGAAACTCTCAAAAAAACTTCCCCCGGTTGATTGACACTCAGAAAAACGACGCTAATATTCCCCTCCCGCCAACGACGCGAACGCAACACAAACGCGACGCAACTGCGGTGGGAACAGATCTTTGAAAACATGGTTGGAGAGATTTTGAGAATCAGTTTTGTTCGTATGATGTGGTTGCTGGCCGTATGAAGACCTTGTCTAACAAGTCCTTTAAGGCTTGTGACAATACGATCAGGAAAGTCGAAAGACTTTCACATGATCAGTCAACGTGTGGCCAGCGGACAAACCCAAGTTAACATTTTCGTGACGACAAGACGTAAGTCAAGTTGTCGC